>CAYGPK010000013.1:0-3085 GCA_964351975.1 uncultured Methanosarcinales archaeon | reverse complement strand
GGATTATTATTTCCTGTAGTGTCATAACCATCTACATTAGATCTAAAAAAATTATCTATAGCATTAACTTTCGTTTCAATGCTATTTAGTCTATCATCAGAAGATGCACTTTCTTTTGGTAAAATCAAACTAATAGAAATTAGTATTTGAATAATAACCAAAACTAAAACCCAAATCATAATTGGATTAGTTTTCTCTTTTTTAGGAGAAACTTTACTTTTTTTTGTGTTTGTTTTCATTTTGTAAATAGAATATCATTTTTTTCATTTATAAAGAAAATTTAGAAATAGTTAAAGAATAGTTAAAATCAATTAATAAAAAGGTATTTATTTCTTCCTTTTTTCTTAATTGAAATTAAATTTCTCTTTTCCAATTCATTTAATTTTAATAAAAGAGTTGGATGGGATATCTTCAAATAAAACTTAACTTCTTTAATTGTTGGAAAATTACCTTGTGATACTTCTTTTTTAACATAACTAATTATTCTTTGCATATCATTGTCAAGTATCTGATCATTTTCTTTAGGTTTTATTTTTCTAAAAAATTCTAGATGTAGTAAAGTTAAAAGTATTGAGGTAAGAAATATTGTCAATAAAACTAATTCTTTAATAATGAACTCTTTCTTTAAATTTGAGATTGCTTGTGAATTTCTCTGTTTGTTAATTTCTATCTCTTGATGAATGTCACCTAAAATTTGTTGAATTTGAATTTCGTAATCTTCAATTAAATTTCTAATTTCTGAATCATAATTCACATCACTTGAAATTAAATTTAATTTATGTAACTGAATTATCTGCTCTCTTATTTTTTCTAATGAATAATACTCATCAATCGTTGAAGCTAATCTCTCGTTTGAGAATTGTTCATTTTCTTTTATATTCAACAAATCACCAATAACTGTCGAAGTATGATTCATCTGAGATAATAATTGACTGTCATCAAAACTCGAAGATAATATTTCATTTGAGGTTAAGATTTTGTAAAGTTGAGAGTCTTCATTATGAACTTTATGAATTAAATTTTGTAAAGTATTAAAAGAATCATATATGTCTGAGTTGTACGAATCGAGAGAATTTGAGTAATCAACAAAGAAATAAGTCATGAAAGATAGGTAAAGAATAGTTAAAGCTAAAGCAAAAATTAAAATCTTATTTTTCTTCATCATAATTAATAGTTAAAATATAGTTAAATATAAATGTATCTTTTATAGTATATTTTATTTATTAGTTTTTAGTTATTAACTGATAGACCTAATATATCTTTATAATTATCACCATAGTATTTAGCCAATTCTTCATTCACTAAATCTTTTTTAGTTTTCTCTTTAACTTTCTCATAACTTTTCTTAATAACTTTTTTAGGTTCAATTACTTTACTTGTGTTAAAGAAATTAATTGCATTTCTTGATGAATCCTTTAAATCGTTATTAGATATTAAACTCAACATAAATGCAAATTCTTTCTTATTGGTTATCCCATTTCTAATTAAAGTTGATTGATACATTTTATGTAACCTATCAATTTTAAAGGAATGTTTCCCTAAGTTCTTTCTTTCATTGTTTGTATCATTAATATTTTCAATAAAATCTAAATTCTTATGAGTCATAAGTTGTTTCATTCTATTTTTAGAAATGCCTGAATACCTTCTTAGAAGATTACTTTTACCTTCATTAATTGTATCAATGTAATTAACCATATAATTAATGTCAGTTTTCCCTTTCTCAATATTAACAAATTGTCTTGTGATATGTCCTTGTTTAAATGCATTGTTAAGAAACTTCTTAGTATTTCCTCTCTCCCAAGATTTTAATGAAATTGGTTTGAATAAATTATTATCTAGATAATCGCAAGCATAATCGTATGTAAAAATTTTACTATAAGTATTTTTAATATCATTAAAATTGTTAAATGTAGATTCATCATTGATAAATTGCATTTTTACAAGTTGTTTGTTATCTTTGATTTGATCTCTAAATTTTAACTTTGCTAACTGAAGAGCTTTATATCTTTTAACTGAAGAATAAACTTCCATAATATCATCAATGTGATGTCTTCTATCTTTTTTAATATCTACATTTAAATGAAAATTCTCCAGATCATTTGTTTTAACTAAATTCTTTAAATGTGTAAATGCATCAGAATTATCAGATTCAAATCTCTGATTTTCTAACTCTAACATGTTAATCTTTTTAGAGTATTCATCAATTAACCCTGAATATTGAGTTTTAAACTCATTATCCATTTTATATTCATCTGTATTTGTATCATAAGCTCCACCGTATCCACCTAAATCAGACTTTATTACTTGTTTAATCTTAATTCCTTCAATAATAGTATTTAACCTTGAAATCTCTTGTAAATTGTTTAGGTATTCATCATTGTTTGTTGTTAAAGCCATTATAGTTTTTGAAGCTCTGTTGTTTAGATTGATTTTATCCTTAAAATATCGGTCTAAATCATTTAACGACATTTCTTTCTTTCCTAGTTCATTTTGAATCCACCTTAAATGACTCCCATTTAAATTCCCATGAACATCAATACACTCTTTTAATTTCTCATCAAGTAATTGTTTTCTAATCTCTTTAAATTCTGAGTTTGAGAATAGTTCCTCAACACTCATAGAATTAATTTTCTTTTTCAAGTTCTCAAGAGATTTTTCAGATTTGAAAGTTAATCCTCTTATATTTCTTAAATTAATTCTTGATGCATCTTTTCCAATGTATTTAATGTATATTTTTCTAACTAGTTTAGAAGTTATTCTAATTGTTGTTGATAATTCATAGTATTCAAGTCCTTTAACTTCATGATTTCTAGTTACAGCTACCATTTTTTAATTTTGATTTTTTATCATATCTAAAATAATATGATTAATTATTTTCTCTTTGTACTCTATCATTTCATCATCATGGTATAAGTCAACATAAATTAATGTTATTGGAACATTTGTCAAAAAATCAATTTGAGTATTTTTAGATATTTTTTCTTTTAGAGCTTCTTCAACTAAAGGTTTTAAAATATCTTTATTGAATTTTATATTATCACTTAAGCAATATGTTACATAACTAACTAAATCTTCAAACATCATT
>CAYGPK010000012.1:0-17738 GCA_964351975.1 uncultured Methanosarcinales archaeon | reverse complement strand
CCCCTCCACCACCTCCTCCTCCTTTGTCGCATTAAAGAAAGTATTTTAAATATGAAATATTTTTATATATAAATGAAGAAATTATATTTTTTACTATTTGCTTTTTTATTGTTAACGCCAATAGCATATTCTCATGGAGATGAAGAGCACAGTGAAGAAAACTCTTATTTTGAACAAATGCACTCTTGTTCTTATTTAAATGAAAAACAATTAAGATTAGATTGTTACAAAGGGTTATGTGAGCCTAGCTATGATTGCGCAGTTGCATTAGTTACAGCATCAGTTTTTGAGAAATCTGCTATTGAAGGGATGGAAGTAATTAATGATATAGCAGATATAAAAGAATATTCAGTTGGTGATGGACACTCTTTAGCTCATATAGTAGGGAGAAATTCTGCTAAGTATCATGGAATGTCCGGAGAAATGTTTATGGAATGTCCTAGAACTTATAATTATGGATGTCAACATGGTTTTTTCGAATATGTTCTTGCAAATGATGATTCAGAGCCAGTTCAAATTGCAAAAAATATTTGTGAAGGAGATGGTCTTAAGACTATAGCAAAAGATAGATTTTATTGTTATCATGGTGTTGGCCATGGATTTATGATGGCATACGCATATAATTTTACTCATAGTTTAGAGATTTGTGATACTTTAGATGATTTTGAATCTAAAGAAGGTTGTTATCAAGGAGTTTTTATGGAGAACTTAAATGGAAAAATGTTTGAAGACACAAACAATGGTGGTTTTGATAATATCAATCCCTTACTACCTTGTCAATTATTAGATGAAAAATATAAATGGCAATGTTATATAAATCATGGTCCATATGTTGTTGATTTCTATAACTATTCTTTAAAAGAATCAACAAATGCTTGTTTAAATGAGAGTTCAAAAGCAAGTAATGCTTGTATGCAAAGTATTGCACTAATGTTGAATAACCCTACAACTCAAAAATATTTTAAAGAATACAATAGCTCTATTGATGATATTCAAAATTCCTATAATTTTTGTTTATCTTTTCCAAATGGATCTTATATTGATTGTTTGTATGGAGTTATTGATAATTATGCTAATTTTTTTGAAACTGATATAACAAAATCTTTGAGTTTTTGTTCAATAGCTAAAGAAAATAATAGTTTATGCTATGAGAGAATTTCAATTAACCTTAATACATTAGTTAAAAGTAAGAAAGAAAAATATGACTTGTGTGATAAATTTCCTCTGCAATACATTGAAGCGTGTAAAAGCCAAACCCCTAATTATTTACCTGATACTTTTGAAATAGAAGAAGATAATTTTTTATCTAGATTATTAAATAAAATTAAAACCTTATTTAATTTAGGGCAAGAAGAAACTAAAAAAAATATCTCAGAAGAAATTATTGGGTATGAAGATTTGAATTCAACAGATGGTGTGATTGTTGAATATATTGATGGAGAATATTTTCCAAAGGCTATAGAAATTAACAAGGGTGATACAGTAACTTGGGTAAACAAGGATGATGACATATTTTGGCCAGCTTCAAACATTCATCCCTCTCATGAAATATATCCTGAATTTGACCCGAAGAAACCATTAAGACCAGGTAGTAAATGGTCTTTCACATTCACAAGAGAAGGAATTTGGCAATACCACGATCATTGGACACCTAGAGCAATTGGAACTGTAACTGTAATTTCAAATAACTCTAATAATAATTCAAATAAGAATAAAGAAGTTTTTGTAGATAATAGTTTTAAATATAACAATTCAAATCTTAAAGTATTAAATGAATCTCAAGATTCACTAGAAATTTTATACAATGATGAATATGTTATAGGGCTTTTAAATTCATACAAAGTAACTTCAATAATGGCATCACTAAGTAGAATAGGCTACAAAGAAGGACTTGATTGTCACGAGAGAGCACATGAAATAGGAAGAATAACTTATCAACTATACGGTTCAATAGCATTTAAAGAATGTTCTAATGAATGTCATTCGGGGTGTCGCCACGGTGCAACAGAGGCTTATTTTAAAGAGAGAGGCACTCAATCTTTAGAAGATGATTTAAATAATCTATGTAATAACGAAAAAAATGAATTTTCAAAACATCAATGTTATCATGGTGTTGGTCACGGTCTTATGGCTTGGGCTAATTACGATATTAACCATGCTCTAAAATCTTGTGATTTAATTAATTCAACACAAGCTCAAAGTTCTTGTTATTCAGGAATTTTTATGGAAAACGTAGTTGGTGGATTAAATGAAGAAGATGGTTCAGATCACTACACAATTTATTTAAGTGATGATTATCATATGCCTTGTAATGTTATAGATGATAAGTATGTTTTAGATTGCTATTTTTTTCAATCATCAAGAATGGCAATTCTGGCAAATGCAAATTTCACTAAAGTTTCACAAGAATGTTCAAAAGCACCAAATGAAGAATCAATTAGATATTGTTTTATTAGTATGGGCAGAGATATATCAGGAATTAATTTAAGAGATCCAAAGAAGAGTTATGATTTATGTGTTAATTCAACAGAGAACCTACAAAGAACAGAACATTGTTTAACAGGAGTTATGTATGATGCTTTTTGGGAAACTACTCAAAAAGAAAGTGCAATTGAGTTTTGTTCAATCTTAAATGAAACAACGATGCAAAATTACTGTTTTGAATATATTATAAATAGATCTAAAGAATTACTTACAAAAGAAGAGCAAACTAATTTTTGTCTAGAAATTCCAGAGAAATTTAATCAAACTTGTTAAGTATTTAAACAAATTCAAAAATATTATAAAGAAGATAAAACCTAGAAATATATGAATAAACTAAATTACCTGCTATTATTATCATCAATTTCAGGAATATTAGGTATTAGTTATGAAGTTCTATTTATAAAAATCTTATCAAATTATTTTGGAGATATATATTACATAAGTTCTGCTGTGATTGTTTCTTTTTTAATTGGAATAGGACTTGGTGCATTGTATTCTACTAAATTTTATAATAAGCTTATTTTAATAGAGACATTAAATACAATTTACTCTACATTATTTATTTTGGTATTCTACTTTTATGGTTTTGAAATTATTAATTTTCTTTTTTTAAATGGTTTATATTCTCCACTAATTTCAACTTTAATAGTATCATTAATAATATTAATACCAGGAGTTTTAATTGGTTTCACACTTCCATTATATACAATTTATCTTGAATCATTATCTGTAAAAAAAATAGATAGTTCTTCTAGTAATTCTTTATTTAAATTAACATATTTGTTCTATAATTTTTCTCCTGCGATTTTTATTTTATTATTAGAGTTTTCCTTTTATAGAGAGTTTGGTTTATACAATACATTATTAGGAGTTATAATTTTGAACATAGCTCTTATTATTGCTTTATTATTTATAAAATCTCCAAAGAAAATTCCAATGAAAATTAATGACTCAAAAATTATATCCTATGATTATATTTCTTTAATATTGATTTCTTTAGTAAGTGGTGCATTTCAAGTTTTCTTTTTGAAACTAACTTTCTATTTGTATGGTCCACAAAATGAAAATTTTTCTATAGTATTATTTACTGTTTTAATAGGTATTGCAATTGGAACTTATTTAATTAAAAATTATCAAATTACAATAAAGAAGTATTTACTTTTTTATCCAATAGTTTTAATGATTCCATTTATCTTAATTTCACCATTTATTGATTTATGGTCATTTGTACAAAGTACTTTTGCAATTAGAAATGAACTTTCTTGGTTATTTAAAATCATTTTTATATTTGTACTTGGTATAATTCCATTTAGTTATTTTGGTATTAGCCCAATTGTTTATCTAAATAATAGAAAATATTCAGATTATAATATGTCAAAAATACTTGCAATTATTAGTTTTTCAAATGCATTAGGTTTTTTTTTAATGATTTTTTTAATTCATCCATTATTAAATGATATACTAATTCCAATCTTTCTTGTAATAGTTTCATACATTGCATTTTTAATTTATCCTAGAAAAATGAATTTAGATAAATTTTTTATATTATCATTTATATTATTATTAATATTATTTCTTTTTGTTATAAGTTGGCCAATGAAATTATTGTATATTGGTTATACACCATTATCGTATCAAAATGATATGAAATATTTTAAAGAGACAGGAATTGAAGTTGAAAACTATAAATATTTTATTGAGACAACTAGTATTGTAGTTGGAAAAGATAAAAATATTTGGTTAACACATAATGGCTATAGGAGCTTGTCAATTGGTTCAAAAGAAAATTTATTTAAAGAATATTTTGCAGGTATGTCATCTTCATTGTTAACTGAAAAAAGAAATTCCTCACTGGTAATAGGTCTTGGAACAGGAATAACAGCATCAAGTGTAGCAGAATTTTATAATAATACTGATGTTGTTGAGATTAACCCAAATATGTTGGAAGTATCTAAATTATTTCCATTCTATAATTTTAATATAAGTTATAGAGATGATGTTAATATAATAATAAATGATGGTATTAGTCAAATTTTAAAACCTAATAAATATGATTTAATATTAATGACAGCATCAAGTCCTTATTATTTTAGTGCAAGTAAATTGTGGACTAAAGAGTTTTTAGAAATTGCAAAATCAAGATTAAATAATGGGGGTGTATTTACAACTTGGGCAGATATGACAATGGGAGTAGATGAAATAAAATCATTATCCAAAACATTGGATGATTCATTTAATTATTGTTTATATCAAATTTTACACGAGAGATATTATATTGTAGTGTGCTCAGATGAAAAATTTGAATTTAACAATATAGATGATAAAGATTTTCCAAAAAATTTAAAAGAAGTACTTTATGTATATAATGTTTCAGATAATTATTCTGATTTTTTAAAAAATCTTTTCATAAATCCCAACAGTACTTTATTTGATTCAAGAGATATTGAAATTAACACCTTAAACAAACCAGTCTTAGAATTTTCCCATCTTTATCAAAGACAAGAATTTGATTCACTGGATAAAAAAACTTATTTGAATAATTTTATTCAAAGTAATTTAGATATTAATCCATTTTCAAATGAATACTTATCCAAGGAAGATTTAAAAAACAAATGTGAAGATATATATACTATCTCTGGTGTATTTAAAGTAGATTTGGATAAATGTGAAGAGGTGTTAAATGAATAAAAATATAATATTATACTTATCTTTTATTTCAGGTTTTTGTGGTATTGCCTATGAGGTTTTGTATGCAAGACTCTTATCAACTCTTTTTGGAGATATTTTCTTTGTAGGCTCAGCAATATTAATAACATTTTTATTAGGAATTTCAATTGGTTCATTAATTAGTAAAAAACTAATTAATCATTTATTTCTTATTGAGATAATAATTGGAATTTATGCTTTTTTAACTTTTTTTTTAGTTAATGGACATTATAAAGAAATTTTAAAACTAATCTCATTGTACTCTCTCTCTGATCAGTTAATTAGTCCATTTATAATTTTTTTATTTCTTCTAATACCGTCAGTTTTAGTAGGTACAACAATTCCAATTTTTTCAACATTATTAAATAAAAACTCTAACCATAAATTTTCAAATTCTTTTAACTATGTATATATTTTTTATAATGTAGGTGCTGCAATTTCAATTTTATTTTTAGAATATTTTTTAGTTAGAAATATTGGTATTACATTAAGTATTGATATAATTGGAATGTTAAATATTCTATTGGGGATTGCAATATTTTTTTTGATTAATATGAAAAATCATTTTAAAATAGATTCAACTTTGAATTTATTTAAATTATTTCAAGGGGTATATCTACAATTATTTTTACTATCAATTGCAAGTGCAATTTATCAATTACTTTATTTTAAAATTATTAATAATATTTTTGGTGCACTAAATGAAAACTTTTCATTATTACTAGTCTCTGTTTTCTTAGGTATTGGATTAGGTTCTTATACTGCAATAAAGTTCAAACAAAAGTTCTCATCATATTTAAGAGTTGGTTCTATATTAATCTTAATTCCATTTTTATTACTCTTGCCATTTATTTATCTTTGGGCATTTTCTCAAGGAACAATTGGAATAGAGTATGGATTATCTTGGCCTATTAAAATTTTAATGATTATACTTTTTTCATTAATTCCATTTTCATTTTTTGGTGGGGCAATTTCTTATTTCGTATCTAATATCAAAGAGAGAGATGTAGAGTTATATGGAAAAACTTTATTTATTTCGAGTTTAGGAAATAGTATAGGTTACGCTTTAATGATATTTGTATTACACGAGAATTTATGGGACAAATTAATTATTTTAATTCCTAGTTTAATATTAGTACTAACTCTATTTCTAGATTTTAAAATCTCAATATATAAAAAAATAGTTACATTGATTTTAGTATTAATTTTATCAATATCAATTTATAATATTTGGCCAGAAAAAGAATTAAATTCTGGATTTCAAGAAATCTATAACTTAGATCATTTAATTGAGATGTCAAATCAAATAGAAGATATTAAAACTTTTAAAAGATATGATGAAACTGTATCAATTGTCTATATGCAAGGAAACTATACCAAATTACTTCATAATGGTTATTATTCTCTAAAACTTGGTGAGGGTGATAGAGCAAGTATTAATGAAGTTTTTAATGGAATCTCTTCAATGTCATATAATAATAAAGAACAAAGAAAAGAAGCCTTAGTTATAGGATTAGGTGGTGGAATTACAGCAGGAGCATTAAGTATGGTATATGATAATGTAACAGTTGTTGAAATTAATCCTGCTATGCTTGAAATTATTGAGAACTATAGAAAAGAGAATTTTAATTTAGTTGATAGAAAAAATGTTAACATAGTAATTGATGATGGTATAAATTTCATTTCAGGTGATAAGAAGTATGATTTAATTGTAAATACAATTCCAAATCCAACTTATTTTAGTGCAAGTAAATTGTGGACTATAGAAACTTTTGAATTAATTTCTGAGAATTTAAACGAGGGTGGAATTTATTCGGCGTGGTTTGATGGAAGATTAGGAGAAGATGGGGGGAAAATTATCGCAAAGACTTTTGAGAGTGTTTTCAAAGATTGTAATTATTTATTCTACGGTCCATTATATTTTAATGTTGTATGTTCAAATGAGGAGCTGAATTTTAGATATCACACTGATGATGAAGAGTTTCCTTTAGAAATTCAACAAAGAATGATTGAGAGAGGTTTTAATGATAAAGACTTTAGTCAAACAATTGCTGATTTAACTTTTGTCCCATCAAATGATTTAAGTTCACTTTATGGAATTGAAGTTAACACACTTGATAAACCAGTTTTAGAATTTGTAGATTTATATAACTTATACAAATCAAAAGCAAAATATCAAGAATTTATAGATTTCTATCTATATTCTAATTTTGATGTAAGACCAGACGATAAAATCAGAATGGGTAGAGAAGAATTAAAAAATAAATGTATTACGCTTAGAACTTTAAATAAAGATTTTTATCATTTAAGATGTGCAGAATTTCTAGATTAATAGATGGAAGAAGAAATAAATAAAAATAAAAGTTCAAATTTAAATAATTCTTTTACAAGAATAATTGAATTAGATGCTCTTAGAGGTTTAGTAATTATATTAATGATATTAGATCATACTCGTGATTTCTTTCATAATTTAACTCTTAGTGGATTTAATCCACTAAACTTAGATTATACAACTCCTATTTTTTTTCTTACTCGTTGGGTTACTCATTTGTGTGCTCCAGCCTTTATCATAATTGCAGGTTTTAGTGCTTTTTTATGGTTTGATAGAAAAAAAGAAAAAAGTAAAAAAGATTTATCTATATATTTATTTTCTAGAGGTTTATTATTAGTTTTTTTAGAAATAACAATTGTAAGTTTTTCCTGGTCATTTAATTTTAATATAATAACATTTCAAATAATTTGGGCTTTAGGAATTAGTATGATTTTTTTATCATTATTAATTTTTTTAAAACCGGTATTTAATTTAATATTCTCACTTTTATTTTTATTTTTCCAAGAAATAATATCAATTTTTTTCAACAATCATTTTTCAGAAATAATTAACATAATTTTCTTTAGATATGGCGAGTTAAGTTTTAATAATATAATTCTAATTTTTGAATATCCTATTTTCCCTATTATTTTTTTAATGTCTCTAGGTTATTCTCTAGGATTTTACTATAAGAAATTTAATCTTGAGAAAAACTCTAAATCTATAATGTATACTGGGTTATTTCTAATATTTATAGCATTAATATTAAGACTAATTAAATTTGGAGATTATGGTTCAGTATATACATTAAAAGATAGTTTAACTTTTACTATACTTTCATTTATTAATTTTATTAAATATCCTATGTCAACTCAATTTATTTTCTTTATGACTGGTATTTCAATGGTTATGTTTTATTTCTTTAAAAAAATCAGATTTGATAGAAATAATTTTTTAGTAGTGATTGGCTCAGTACCTCTGTTCATATATATAATTCATATTTACTTAATTCATATTACATCGATATTATTTTTTATGATAATTAGTGATATTGGAATAAATTTATTTTATACATATATGTTTTTTATTTTATTTTCAATAATTTGTGTTTATATTGCAAAATTATATATTAAATACATAAAGAATAAAAATTATAAATTTTCGAAATATTTCAAATTATAAGTTTAAATATTATAGATTTTATCTTGAAGATTCAATCTCACTAATTTTTTTTCTTATAATATTAGAAACAAATTCCAATTGTTCTTCTGGTTTCATAGTAGTTGAATCAACAAAGTGATCGTAAACTTTAAGGAGTTTGGCTTCTTCAGGTCTCATTAAAGGAGCGCTAGAATGGGAAAAATCAGTTTCATCTCTTTCCATTATATTAATTAAGATTTCATCATAAGTTTGATTTTTTAATTCTCCAGTTTCTTTTAATTGTTTATATCTTCTATTTGCTCTCTCTCTAGCATCAGCAGTAAAATACATTTTAACTTCCGCATCTGGCATAACTCTAGGTACAATATCTCTTCCCTCTGCAACCCAACCTTTAGAAACCTTAAGAAAATCAATTTGCCATTCTAATATATAAGGCTTAAAACCCTCAGCTTCATTAGAATAAAGAGCAGCAAGACTTCCAATTCTAGAAGTTCTAATTTTAGATTCTAAATTTTCATCATTTATACAAACTTCAGCTCCTTCATATTGAATATCAAAATTTTCAAAAATTTTTGGATCAAAATTTTGTGGTGTTATTCCCATTTCATCTAATTTAAAAGCTATTGCTCTATAAGTACTTCCGGCATCAAAAGGTCTATAATGAAAAATTCTTGCTAAAGCAGTACTAATTGTCCCTTTTCCAGCTCCAGCAGTCCCATCAATTCCAACATTAATTTTAGTCTCAAACATACTCTACTCACTAGTAACTAATATATAAATATTTCTATTTTTGAACAGGATTTAAATTAGGATACTCATTAATATCCATAAATACTTTTTCAATTGAAACACACATTCCATTTTTATTTTCAGTTATCTCTTTCGCACTCATAAGCGCAGTTCCCATAGCAACAAGTTCTCCTTTAAGTGTGAAAACTGCTATTTCTTCGCCTTTAGAGATATTATCATCTAGTTTTGAAATACCTGGAATTGCTAAATTAAATCCATGTGCTAAAGTATAAACCGCAGAGTCACGAACGTAAACTTTCTTAAATTCACATAATAAATCTTCCATTGGTTTAATATATTTTCTTATCTGAGTTTCATACTTAATATTATTTTCTTTATACAAGTCATATAAATTACGAAGTTTATCAAGACCAATTGAGTTATCATCTTCAGTAAAAGGACCAGCTTTAGTTCTTCGCAGTTCAATCATCTGACCACCAACAGAGAGTGAGAGTGCGATGTCTGAGCATAGTTTACGAATATAAGTTCCGTGTTGACATTTACATTTAAATAAAACGTATTTATTATCACGAATATCTAAAATTTTATTTTCATAAATCTCTCTCTCTCTCTCTTGTCTTTTAACAGCTGAGACAATTGGAGGTAGTTGAATAATTTTTCCTGTAAAAGTCTTAAATGCATCACGAATTTTAGACTCTTCAATCTCAGAGTGTAAATAAAGTAAACAAACATATTCTTTATTAGACTTTAACATATACTCCATTAAACGAGTTGCTCTTCCAAGTCCTGTAACTAGAACGCCTGTAACTTGTGGATCAAGTGTTCCACTATGGCCTGCTTTATCAATTTCAAGAATTTTTTTAAGAAAATCAACCTCTTGATGTGAAGTTGGCCCAGCATCTTTATCAATAACAATAAATCCTTTATCAAGTAATTCAGAGATAGTTCTTTTCTCAGGGATAGTTCCAAAGTCATTAGAAGTTTCTTCTTCACGCTTAATTAAAAGATTTGACATAAAAAAAGTAAAGATTAGTATTTTATAAAAGTATAGTTATTAATATAATTATTTTATTGGTATCCAAAAAAACTTAGATTTGAACGATCACTATTTCCTGTCTTAGTTATAGGAGATTGAGTCATATGATTTAAAGTTCCATCAATATCTAAAGATGCCATCATATCATCAACTTCTATATCAATTTCTGCATCAGGAATAAGATCAATCCCACAAACTTCATTAAACCATTCACGAGAATACTTTCTACTTGTTTTAAACCAATTTCCTTTTTCCCCTGCTAACCTTGTAAGGCCAAGTCCTTTACAATCAATTCTTCTAATCATTGAAGAGACTAAAGCTTGTTCAGGTGTTCTTGATTGTTCTTCAAATTCTTCACTTGCACCAAACCTTACATAGGGAACCTTTTTATCTTTAGCCATTGTTAAAAAAGTTGAACCTAAACCAACAGAAATGCCTCTTCCTCTATTTTCTTTAGGAACAAAAACTGAAAACATTTGATAACTATTATCTGTGTCAACCCCAAACCTTGTTAAATGTTCACCTTCATATTTTTGAAATATCATACTTCCAAAAACACCATCGTTCTCAAGTGCAACTAATGCATCGTAGCCTTGATTTAAAAGTTTTTTTAAAGTCTCTTGATCTAAATTTGAAAGTTGGTGAGTTTCTCCAAATTTAGATTTAGGATTATAGTGATTTTTAAAAACCTCTCTAATGTGTTCGAAAGAGGTTTCTCCTAGCCTTGATTCTAAGTTAATTTCTGAAATTAATTCATAATTCATATATTATTGTAATAAAAGGTTATTTATAAATATATTCTTTGTTGTCACTATTAAGAACAACAATTAACGAGCATAAATCTCAATAATACGAGACAAAAATCTTTGAGTTGTTCTTGTCTATCGAAATACTTTATCTAGCGTATATTTCGATTATATCACCATCTTCAACCACATGATCTAGTCCAACTCTTTGCCATTCAAATTTAGCAGATTTACCTTTAATTTTAGCGTGTTTAAATTTTTTTAGAATATCTTTGTGAATTTTAGAACATACATCCTCAACTGTATCTCCACGCTTAACAACAAGTGGTTGCTTCATATCTGGCTCTTTCTTAGCTTCTTTAAGGTATACCCAGATAAATCCTAATTGTTCCCAGATAAAATCTTTAAACTCTTCTAAATTAATTTCACTTCCAGCACTTATTCCAAATAATTTAAATTGAGAAAATTTACTTTTAATCTCTTTTACTTTCTGCCTTATAACATGTTCAGGGAACAAATCAATTTTATTTAAACAGACAATTGCCCTTTTATATTCTAAATTTCCATAACAAGCATCAATAAAATCATCTATATTCAAATTTCTCTCGTGAATAATAACCTCAGCATTTGCGTATTTCATATCAAGCATAACTTGTTTAATAAGTTCATAACTAATATTATCTTCAGAATTATTAAGTGGAACACTAATGTTTCCATTTGACATTCTTTTAATTTCAATATTTGCTTTAGTTTGATTTAATCTAAGTCCTGCTTTATAGGTCTCATTTATTAACATTTCAATTTCAGCAATAGGAAACCTTGCATCAACAACTAAAATAACTAAATCACAAGCACGAACAACTGATAATACTTTTTTACCAAAACCACGATTATCAGATGCTCTATCAATAATACCTGGTAAATCTAATATTTGTAAATTTGTATGTTTATGATGAAGTAATCCAGGAATAACATCAAGAGTTGTAAATTCATAAGCTCCAATTTTAGATTCTTTATTAGTAATTTTTCCAAGAAGAGTAGATTTTCCAACTGATGGTTTACCAAGTAGTCCAACAGTAGAGTCTCCTTCTTTTTTAACTGCAAAACCTTCACCTTTCCCGCCACCTTTAGAAAGCTTTAGCTCTAATTCATCCTTTAGCTTAGCAATCTTTGCTTTTAAAAGTCCAACGGCACCTTCAGTTCTCTTATTAACTTTAGTACCTTTAAGCTCCGCCTCTAGCTCTTCAATTCTAAGTTTAAGTTCTTCTTCTGCCATTTTTTTAATTTATATAATTTAAACCCTCTCTAACACAACTGGTGTAAATGAATAATTTATCCCTAGATTTCTAGAAGAAGCCTGTGCTTTTTCTCTTGCTAGTTCACTATTTTCTTCTAATACTCTAAATCCTGGGACTTTTAGCATTTGAAATGAATGGGGAGAGTCTGCAAAATATGAGATAGAACCAATTTGTAAACCACTTTTAATTTCTTCTAATCTATCAATAAAAGGCTCATCTGTTGAATAAGTTAAAGCATTAGAAAAATAAAATTTATTTGTTGTATTTAAAAGTACACCTGCTCTTATAAATTCTAAAATATCAGCTTCAACTAGAGTTACGCTACACCTATTTTCTCTAATTTTTCTAAATCTTTGTGGAGTAAAATACTTCATTTTTTCTATAAATTCAAGTTCTTCATCATAGAGGCAACGTCCTTTAAATTTTTCATAATCACAATCATTTAAAGCTTTAAATCTATCTTCAACATATTCTACTGCTGAACTTAGAACATCAAAACCTGCTATATCTTTTACAAATTCAGAAATTGCAAATAACTGATCACCAGAACCCAAAACTGAACAGACAACATCATCAGATTTTAAATCTAAACTTTCAACTATTCCTTCTAAGGATTCATTTGTTGAAAAATATCTTGGGTACTCCATTATTTTTTTAATATGTTTTTCTTTAAAAGGTTTTACTCAACCCTGATAATAATACTGGTTTTTTGTAAATCTCCATCTCCATCAGAGTTAAGCGTAACTGTTGTAACAAAATTACAGGGAGTATTACTTACTTGATTAGCCCTTACAATATATGGAATACTTGCTGATGTTCCACTTTTAATTTCAGTTTCAATAGGAGGATAATTTAACAGTATAGAACCACAACCCTCTTTTTCAATTCTACCCTCAGAATTAAGTGCAAAATCCAATGAGAATTTATTACTG
The DNA here is from genome assembly GCA_964351975.1 of uncultured Methanosarcinales archaeon. Lineage (GTDB taxonomy): Archaea > Nanobdellota > Nanobdellia > Woesearchaeales > UBA583 > UBA583. The sequence goes on along the minus strand of CAYGPK010000012.1, from coordinate 4,314 downwards.
GTATCACCTTTATTTGCAATATATACAACAAAAGTATCTTTTCCACCATTTTTAATAGTATTACTAGGAGAACAAATCCATTTATCACCTTGACATTGAAGTGAAGCTATATCATTTTTAATTTGATTATTCAAATCAGCAATTTCACTCTCGGCACTTCCACTTATCTTGTTAAATAGTGCCATACCTAAACCAAAAATAACAATTCCCAGAATTAACATAACAACAACATTAACTGGGAGTCCTTGGGTTTTTTTCGAAGGATAATTCATATATAAACTATATATTTTTCATTTAAAAACATTTGTTACTATAAATAATATTTAAACTATGAAATTAATACTATCCAATAACTTTCAAATCATAGATTTTAACAACAATAGGTCTTATTAAAAGTCTATCAACATCATCAAGTTCTTTGTATTTTTTTCTTATTTTAAGTGTAATTTTCTCAACAATGTTAACTTCATCAATTGAAAGTTTCCCAGGAAGCGGAAAATAATAAATACTATCTCTAATATACTTTGGAAAGCTATCTTCAAATATTTGTTTAGTTTTAGGATCTTGTGGTTTTGTTATAGCTGAGGAAAAAACAATTATTTTTTTAGTTTGTAGAATTTTCCAATTATCTATTATATAATCAGCAATTTTAATTTTATCTAAATAAACCCAACTTCCAAAGACAATTACGCTATAGTCATCTAAATTAATATTAGAAGCGTTATCAATTGAGACTAAATCAGATTGGGCTTCTTCACTAATCCAAGTAGCATATTTTTCAGTTGTTTTATGTTTACTTAAATACAGAATCAGTGTTTTCATACATTTCTATTATTAATATAGTTTTTAAATTTTTTATTTTTATTCTTGTAGTAAACTTTAGATTATATTTTATTTATGTATTTATAACAAATTAATACATACTTTTTTATACTATTTCAAGTAAATTTTATCATGAAAACAGCTTTAATAACAGGAGCATCAAAAGGAATAGGTGCAGAATATGCAAAGATATTATCTAAAGATTATAATTTAGTTTTAGTTGCAAGAGATAAAGATGGATTAAAGAATATTAAATCCTTGTGTGATAATAAAAATAAAATGTTATTGGTTAATTTAGATTTAACAAGTAAAGATGCAATTCCAAAATTATTTCATATTATAAAAAAGAGAAATATAGTAATAGATGTTCTAATTAACAATGCAGGCTTTGGGGACTATTCTAAATTCGATGAAAGTGATTTGAATAAACAATCTAATATGATAGAACTTAATATTAATTCTCTTACCAAAATAACTCATTACTTTCTAAATCAGAGAAATAAAAAATCTAAATCCTATCTTTTAAATATGGGCTCAGTTGCAGGTTTTTTCCCAGGTCCTTATATGTCAGTTTACTTTGCAACAAAAGCGTATGTTATGTCATTTACAGAAGCTCTAATTAAAGAATATAAAAGTGATAAGAATTTATCAATAACACTTGTTTGTCCAGGTCAAACTAAAACTAATTTTGCAAAAGAAGCTAATGCAAAATTTTCTAAAAATTCAGACTCACCAGAGGATGTTGCAAGAATTGCATTGAAAGGCTTATTTAGTGAGAAAGAAATTGTTATACCTAAAATTAAAAATAAAGTTGTAAGGTTATTACCAAGATTTATGCTAAAAGCATTTGCATCTAGTCAAATTAAGAATATGAAATAGAAAAATATACCTTACCAACTATTTCTAAGTTCTCTTAGTTTTAAAAATAATTCATTTTTATCATTAATTTTTAAGCTATCTTTAACAGAATCTTTCTCACAGCGTAAAAATAAGTTAATCTTTTTCTCAACACCAATTGTTGACACATAATAAATTCCTTCTTTTAATAATTTATGATACTCTTGAATTATTTCTCTAGCAAAAGTATTATCTTTTTCATAATTTAATGTAAAATTACAATTATTCTCTAAATACTCATGACCAGGATAAACTAGAACACCATCATCTAAGTTTTCAAATTGTTCTCTTATTGTGTCGCCTAACACACTCGCCTCTCCTCCGTTATGGCAGTTACCAACTCCTGCATTAAATAAGGTGTCTCCTGTAAACACAGCGACAACTTTATTCTCAGTTACTAGCTTTAAACACAAATGTGCAAAAGTATGTCCTGGTGTATCCATAACTTCTAAATAAGAATTATCTGAAAGTTCAATTTTATCCGCTTTGTTTAGAAACCTATCTACCCTATGAATTTTACCTTTAGCATTGTGATGAGCTAAAATTATTGCACCAGTTTTTGATTTTAAAGAATCATTTCCAGCAGTATGATCAAAATGTTCGTGAGTATTTATTATATGAATTAATTTTAAATTTTTCTCTTCTAAAAACTTTAGAATTTGTCCAGCATCAAATGGATCAATTACAATTGCCTTATTATTATCATATTCAATAATATAATTAAAATTTCGATAAGAATTATGTGTATAAATTTGATGAACTTTAACCATAATAAAAAATAAAACTTTTAATTTATAAAACTATTTTCTTATTTATTTTAATAAAGTAAATTCTAGGCCTTTTAAAATGGGATTATTTCCTATTTCGATTTTACTCTCTACTGGATTTATATAATCATTAAAACTATAAACCATAGTTCCACTAAAAGAAATTGCTAACCCGGCCCATAAAACATATTTTGCAATTTCAATTCCTAAATTTAATTTTCTAGGTTCATGAATACTCATTTTATTTCAACTCCTTACGAATTTCTTTTTCAAGTCTTCTTTGTTCCCAATTCTTATTAAAGATTAAACTATCTACATCATAAACATAGAAATAGTGTCCTATAAGTATTAAAATCCAAATAATCGTTATGTAATAAAACCATAGGTTTTGAGGATTTGTAAGTAAATTTAAACCAATTAAAAGAATATTAATCATAATAAATGCAATAAAATGTTTGATCAAATCTTTAATCATAATTACTTTTTTCTTTGCTTTGATATATGCTTCAGTGGAATAATTTTGATTCATTATAAAATTATCACTATTTCTCTATTTAAAAATGTTTCTAAAATTAACTATCCTAAAGTAACTACAAAAAACACTTAAAAAATGAAATATTTTTTTTGATATGGATCAAAATATAAAAATAGGATTTATTGGAACAGGAGTTATGGGAAAATCAATGTGTTTAAACATTATGAAAGGTGGTTATAATAATATCTTTGTATATAACAGAACAAAAGAAAAAGCAAGTGAATTAATTGAAAATGGAGCTATTTGGTGTGATAGTGTTTCAGATGTAGCTAAAGAATGTGATATTATCTTTTCGATTGTTGGTTATCCAAAAGATGTTGAAGAAACTTACTTAGGTGAAGCAGGTATTATTAATTCAGCTAAAGAAGGAGCAATTATAGTTGATATGACAACTTCAAAGCCAAGTTTGGCAATTGAGATTTATGATATGGCTAAATCGCATAACATAAGTTCGCTAGACGCGCCCGTTACTGGTGGAGATTTAGGTGCTAAAAATGGTACTCTTTCAATTTTTGTTGGTGGAGATGAAGATGCTTACAATAAAATCAAGCCAATACTTGATTGTATGGGTAAAAGCATTGCTTTAATGGGACCATCTGGTTCAGGTCAACATTCTAAAATGGCAAATCAAATCTCAATAGCATCAAATATAGCTGGAACTGTTGAAACTTTAATATATGCAAAAAAAGCAGGATTAGATTTAGATAAGATTCTTGAACTTGTAGGTTCTGGCTCTGCTGCATCTTGGCAATTTTCAAATATGGGTAGTAGAATAACTTCTGGAGATTTTGAACCTGGATTCTACATCAAACATTTTGTAAAAGATATGGGAATTGCAATTGAAGAGTCAGAGAAAATGGGATTAAATTTAGAAGTATTAAAATTAGTTAAAAGTTTTTATGATAAAGCTATAGAGCTTGGTTATGAGAATTTAGGAACTCAAGGATTATACAAAGTTCTTGATGAAATTAAAGAATAAAAATTAATATAAAATTTATTTCTTTTTAGAAGGGGATTTTTTAGCTGGTGTTTTTTTTGCAGCTTTTTTTACAGATTTATTAACTACTTTTTTTTTAACTTCAACTTTTTTAACTGCTGCTTTCTTAACAGCTTTTTTTTTAGCCGGAGCTTTTGCTTTTACTACCTTTTTTACAGCTTTCTTTTTAGCTGGTTTTGCTTTTGAAACTTTAGCAATAGATTCGGTTATTTTATAAACTACTTTTTTAGATAAATCATCTATTTTTTTATAAGAAATTTTCTTAGTTGTTTTTCCTTTAATTACTATTACTTGAT
>CAYGPK010000011.1:0-23964 GCA_964351975.1 uncultured Methanosarcinales archaeon | reverse complement strand
TTATAATTTTGATTTTCATTAAAAATCTTAATATTATTTTCTAATTCATATAATAAAAGATAAGTTTCATCAAAATTCTTTTCTAAAAAATTAATAGTCTTTTTAATGTGTCTTATATAATTATTAGTTTCAATTTCTGAATTAGCTAAATATGAAGTTAAAAAGATTATATAATTTATGTCTTTAAAATTTCTATTATCAACTTCTGATTTTAGAATTTCTAATGCTTTTTCGGATAGAACTTTATTCATAATTATATATTGATAATAATATTTATAAAGTTGTGTTATAAACCAAAGACATATAAATACTCATTTCTAAGTAGTAATTATGGAAAAACCCCCTTTATACAAGGAACCTAGTTTTGTTAATAGTATTAAGTCTCGTTTAGTTGAGATGGCAACTGATTATGTTAAAAAAAATTTTGAGAATACTAAAAATGATGTTTTGAAGTATGTTGAGAAAACTATTGAGAAGAAAATTAAAAAAGAGGTTAGAAAATATGCTTATACAAGTGCTGCGATTGTTTTATTTATCTTAAGTTTGTTATTTATTATCTATGGAATAATTGGAGCTCTAAGTTATCTACTTGAAATTCCAAGTTTTATGACAAATATTATTTTTGGAGCTCTTTTATTAATTGTAGGACTTGTAGTTTATTTATTGAGATAAAAAGTTAGATATTATTTTTATTCTAAAATAATACCTACTTCACCTGGAATTGCATTTTGAACTTTTTCGTCTAAATTGTCATTGTTTGTTATTTCAACAATGCATTCAAATTCTTTTTCTAAGAATTTAGAGAATTCTTTTAGATATTCTAACTCTTCTTTTTGATCTAAATAATAACTAAGACCAGAACCTAAAGTTTTTGGAACAAATTTTGAAATGAATTTAGTTTCATGATTATATCTTTTATTTAATTCTTGCATTATTAATTTGAAGTTTTCTTTTTTATCAAGCATTTTCTTTAAATCTGTAAATAAATTGAATCTATCTTTTGATGCTTGAACTAGAGTTATTTTTTTAATCTTAGTTAGATTCTTTACTTCTTTAGTTTTTGAAACTTGTGCTAGTAAATCTTGACCTACTTTTTCGATTCCTTCATTTAATTCTGAAATGTATTTACTTGAATCTGTTGTGTAGGCTTGTAAACTTATTTCAGTTTTATTTCCTATTTGACTATTATACTCTTCACAAATGTGAGGAATTACTGGAGTCATTAATTTAAGATAATCTTTTAGTATAAATGAGAAAACTTTAATTAAATCTTCTTCACTTGTTCTTCTCTCAAAATAGGATATATCATTTAAAAACTCGTAGAGAATTGAAACGTATGCTTCTCTTATTCTTGTTAAATTCATAAATTTAAAATAGTCTTCTACTCTGGAATAAAATTTAGATATAAACCATTTTTCAGTATCATTGAATTCTTCGTATTTTTTAGGTTTAATCTTAATTGCTTCTTCAACTAGATATTTCCATCTATTAAGTTTTTTTTCTAATTGATTGATTTCATCATCTCTGAAATCTAATTCAATATCATAGTTTGCTGCAACAGAAACATATAATCTATACAGATCTGCTCCATAAATCTCTTTTATTCTATATAATGGGATTCCATTACCTTTTGATTTAGAAATTTTTTCTCCATCTTTAATTAAAAGTCCACCTATTGTAATATTTTTTGGCCACATCTCTTTTGGAAAAATAAGTCCGTAATGATAAATTAAAAATGATAAATGGTTTGACATATGAGTTGATGCTGTATATCTTAAATCAAAAGATTTCCAATACAAAACTTCTTTTCTCATTTGCTCTAATAATGATTTTTCAATTTTAGTTTCTTTTGAGACTTTAGATATATCTCCATTTCCTAAAAGCGCGTAGTCAAAAAACTCAAATGTTAAATTTTCACTTGGAATTTTTTTTCCATATATTGTGTTTGATATAGTGTAGAGCATTTGATAAATTGTTGAATCTGATAATGCTTCAATTACCCATTCTTTGTCATATGGCAATTGTGTACCTAAACCTCTTCTTCTTGCGCAAGGTCTCATTTGAACCCACTCTAAATAACCCTTTTGTGTAGCCTTTAATTTCTCGGGACTATAAGTCATATTATCCAAAACATCATATGCTTTTTGTTTAGTCTCATCTTTTGTATAATCTAAGAACCACTGCTTATCAAGTACTGCAACAATTACATCATCACCACTTCGCGTTTTTGCTCTACGCGATGTTTCATAGAAAATTCCACCTAAGTTTAATTCTTTTAATTTTTCCCTTACTTTGTTTGATCCTAGATTTCCTTTCAAAGGTGTATTATCAAATTCACCACAATTAATCATAATTGCTCCAAAATGTGCTTCTTTGTATAATTCTTCTTTTATAATCTCTAAATTTTTTTCATTGCCCTTAACATTATAAATTTTGGATTTTAATAATTTATCAAAAGCAGGAATATCTGATTTATAGTTAATTACTTCACCTTTTTTATTCTTAGTTTTTGTAATTGGTGTTAATTGCAACGGGTCTTTATCAAATTCTTCTAAGCTCCTATTAGGAAATTTTAATTCAAATAGATATATATAGTCGTGTGGGCTATCAGCTGGAGAAGAATATACAATTCCTGTTCCATGGTTTTCATCTGGATAGTTCATAGGGTAAATTGGAACTTTTTTATTAATAATTGGAACAGTAACTTCTTGTTCTAAAAATTCTGATCCCTTATGTTTAGAAATAAATGATACAATCTCAAATTGATTTTCAACTTTTACTTGTGAAGCTTCACTTACTATCCAAATAATACCATTAACATTTAATTTAACTAAGTCCATATCAGGTTTAACATATAAATTCGTTGCTCCAAAAATCGAATCTGGTCTTAATGTTGCTGCAACTAAATATTCATCTGTGTTAGTTAACTTGAATTGTATATAATTCATTTCTTGAACACTTACTTTATCTGTATCTCCATCTTTAATATCATCTTCACCAACTGCATTTTTATCTGCTACAGAATATAAAATGGGATATTTTCCTTGAACTAGAATTCCTAGTTCTTTTAATTTTCTAAATTGCCATTCAATGAATTTTTGATATTGTTTGTCCCCAGTCATAAATTGTCTTGACCAATCTATACTTAATCCAACTGAGTCAAAGGTTTCTTCAATCTTTGATGAGAAAAAATTTGCAATATTCATTGGTTCTTTAAATGTTTCAAGTAATTCGTCTTGATCTTTTTTATTTTTTAAATAATCTGAAATTGCATCTCTTGTTAATTTGATTTGTTTTTCATCGCCTTTTTTTATTCCATCAGCTACTGCAAGAACAGGTGTTCCTGTTATATGAAACCCCATTGGGTAGAGAACATTTTTTCCTAGAACTCTATTATATCTTGCAATTATATCGGCAGTTGTTGAAGTTCTACCATGTCCTATGTGCATTACAGAATTTGCGTATGGGTATGCAATCGTTGCGAAAAATTTTTCTTTAGAATTATCTATTTTTGGCTGAAAGGTTTTATTTTCTTTCCAGTGTTTTTGCCATTTTTCTTCAATTTGTTTTATTTCTTTATCAACCATTTTTATAGTATATATTATCTTATTTAAATTAAAAATTGTTTGTTTATATAATTTAGTAAAATTATCTTACTAATTTTATGACCTTAGGATCAATATTTTGATTTACAGGTATTCCCAAGTCTCTAGAAGTTAATCTAAAAGACAAAAGAATTTGATCTGCTACTTCCGAACTTGAGGCAAAAGAATAAATTTGAGTTTGTGTTGCTAACATAGCATAACACATACTTAATTTTTGAGCAAAATCTTCTAATGTTATTTGAGATTTTCTAGAATTCTCAACATTTTCATAAAAAACCCCTCCCCAAAATTCACAAGAAAAAGCTCCTTTATCAGGTCTAACTTTCTTCTTTGTAAACTCTTCATCTGCTAAATAATCTAAAATTATTGCTTTTGAAGGGATATACATATTAGAACCATTATTATCATTTGACTCTTTGAAATTCTCAGGATTAAATAAATCTAAATACCTACGAATTAAGAATTCAATTGAATAGGGGTCTGTTGAAAAAAATTTTGAACCTATTTTTGATAAAAGGTTTTCTTCTAGACTATCCCTAACATCTTTTTCAAAAATTTCTTGTGAAATTAATTGATAAGTCATATTCTATTATCATATTCTTCATTTATATAATTTACTCCTATCTATTCTAAAGAAAATTTATAAGTATCTCTTTTCTGATTTTATATATAGATTCAAAATGTACGATATTATTTTAGGAAGGTCGCAAAGCGATCAAAAGGAATTTGGAAAAAAAGGAACAGTTTTAATTGGTAAACAATATGTTCAAATGGGTCAAACATCTTCACTTTCTAATCCTATTTATATGGATGTGGCAAGAGCGCACGCCATGCTTATCTGCGGTAAAAGAGGAGGTGGTAAATCCTATACTATGGGAAGTATTGCAGAGGGACTTGCTGATATTGAGCCTGAAATTGCAAAAAATTTGTCTTTTATTTTGATGGATACTATGGGAGTTTATTGGTCAATGAAGTATCCAAATGCAAAAGATGATGCGCTTTTGAAAAAATGGGATTTAGAAAGTAAAGGACTCAATGTTCAAATCTATGTTCCGGGTGGATTTTTTAATAAATACAAAGAAGACGGAATTCCTGTAGATTTTCCTTTTTATATAAGACCAAATGAATTATCAATTGAGGATTGGATGAATGCTTTTAATTTGAAAACTGATAATCCTATTGCGGTTGCTATTCAAAGAGTTATTGGAAAGATGCTATTGAGTGAAGAGAATTTTGGTATTGATGATGTTTTAAAAAAATTAGAAGAACTTGATAGAATCGATGAAAATTCTAAAAATGCAGCTATTAATCGTTTTGAAAATTCTAAGAGTTGGGGAATTTTTTCAAGTAAAGGAACACCAATTCGTGATATTTTAGTTGGTGGAAAAGTTACAGTTATGGATTTATCACCATACGTTGCAATGCCAGGAGGGTGGGAAGTTAAGGCACTTGTTGTTGGACTTTTATCTAAGCGAATTTTTATTGATCGTATGCTTGTTCGTAAAAATGAAGAAATGCAAGATGTAATTAATAGAACACAAATTGTTAAATCAGATGAAGTTAAAGACGATATTCCCATGCCATGGATTATTGTTGATGAATGCCACGAATTTTTACCTGAATCTGGAGAAACTCCTGCATCGAAAGCTCTTATGACAATTCTTCGTGAAGGAAGACAACCAGGAGTTAGTTTAATTATGGCAACGCAGCAACCTGCAAAAATTCATACAGATGCAATTACTCAAAGTGATATTGTGATGAGTCATAGATTAACAGCTAGTTTCGATTTAGAAGCTCTTGACAAGGTTTTTTTAAGTTATGAGAGTAAAGGTTCAAAATCACTATTTAACTCGATGCCTAGGGTTAAAGGATGCGCAATTATTATGGATGATAAGAATGAAAGACTACATACAATGCAAGTTAAACCGAGAATAACATGGCACGGTGGAGAAGATCCTAATGCTATTCGTGAAATCAAAGATGAATTTGATTTCTAGTCAAATTCTCAAAAATAGAATATTTTTGTTGAGTTTGATTTTTAATCGAACTTTCATAAATCTAAGATTTAGGTTTAGTTTGATTTTTAATTAGAATATTAAATCATCAAATCTTTGTGGACTAAAAGGTTTAGAAGTTCTTGCAGGATGGTGCCAAGGTAAAATTTCTGAATTTTCATCACTATAATCACAAAGTGGAAGTCCTTTTATTGTAACTCTTAGTCTTTCATCCCTTGCAAACCTTTCAACCATATTTACTCTTGAATCTAAAATTTGAACTCTTGGATTTATTATTGTTTTTGCAGTTACATATAAAATTCCTATTTGAGGAGAATCTCTACTAAGATTTCTTAAAGATTGCGCAACTAAACTCATATACCTAGCTGTTGATCCATTTATTATCAATGTATTTTCTCTGCCTAGTCCTTTTTCTTCTATAAATCTTTGAGCAACTAAAGCTAAACCTGAGATGTGAATTGAATTCATACAACTTAATTCTAAATGTCTATCCATTTTATCTTTTACGCTTCTAGTAGTTTAAAAGTATTTAAATAAATCTTACAATTTTTGAGTAAATAAAAACTAAAGTTTAAAGAAATTGAATTTGTTCTTTTTCAGTTAGTTTCTCACAATATTTACATTTTAATTTTAAAGGAGAATCACTAATTACCATAAATGATGTATCTACTTTTTCAAAATTAGTTATACAATTTGGATTAAAACATTTTACTAAATTATCAACTTTTAGTGGTAATGGGAGTTCAAATTTTTTTTTTACTTCATAATTTTTAATAATATTAATTTTTGAACCTTTTGCAAGAATTGCGATTTTATCCAGTTCTGCTTTTTCTAAAAATAAATTGCCAATTTTTAAAATCCCTTTTCTTCCTATCTTTTTACTTTTTAAATTAGTCCCTATCAAAATTTCATCTGATCTTTTTTCAAGTTCTAAAATTTTAATTATATTAAATAAGCTCTCAGGATTTATCTGATCAATTACAGTTCCATTCTCAATTGCATTAACTTTTAATTCCTTTACTACCATTTAAATCACCATTCTCAAAAATTTACCTCAATAAATTTTTGGACGCTTAAAAAAATTATTTTATAATTTATTTTTACCATTTTTTAATTCCTAATAATAAAGTCATTATTGCTTGCCTTACATAGACTCCATTCTCTGCTTGTTTGAAATAATAGGCTTTGGGATTTTCATCAACTGATATATCTATTTCGTCAACCCTTGGAAGAGGATGTAAAATTTTGAAAGTTGATTTAGTATTTTCAACTATTTCATTTGTTAAAACATAAGCACTTTTTACTTTCTCATATTCTAATTCATCCGAAAACCTTTCTTTTTGAATTCTAGTCATATATAAAATATCTGCTTTATCTAAATTTTTCTCAATATCAGTTGTTTCTATAAAATTAATATTTCTATTTTTTAATTCAAAAATTATACTTTGAGGCATCTTTAATTCTTCTGGTGAAACAAAAATAAAATTACAGTTAAATTCTATTAAAGCAAGTACTAATGAATGAACAGTTCTTCCATACTTTAAATCACCTACAAATGTTATATTCAAATTAGATAATTTCTTTTGCGTTTCTTTTATTGTATATAAATCTAAGAGAGTTTGAGTTGGGTGTTGATTTGCCCCATCTCCTGCATTTATTATAGGCATTTTACTTATCTCACTTGCAAATCTAGAAGAACCTTCTCTTGGATGTCTTAAAATTATCATATCAGAATAGTTACTTAACATCATTATTGTATCTTTTAATGATTCACCTTTTTTAACACTTGTAGAATTAGTATCTGAGAATCCAACTATCTCTCCTCCTAGTCTTGAAATCGCACTTTCAAAGCTTAATCTGGTTCTAGTTGATGGTTCGTAAAAAGCTGTTGCAATAACTTTTCCTTTTAGCAGTTTAATCTGAACTGGATTTTTTTCAAAATCTTTTGCTAAATCAAGAATTCTTAAAATCTCTTTCTTAGAAAGACTATTTATTGAAATTAGGTTTTTAGGTTGTATCATCCTAAAAAATATAAATGATTTTTTAAGTTTATAAACCTCTTCTGATTGTGTTAATTTTATCACAGATTCTAAAAACTAACTATATAACTTTTAAATAGAAAAGAATTATTTAATTTATGAAATACAAGTCTTTTAAAGATTATTTGAAGGGAAAAATTCCGCAATCTAATATTGAAAGTATTAATCGTTCATTTGAAATTGTTGGAGACATTGTAATTATTGAGTTATCTGATGAAAATCAAATTTATGAAAAAGAAATAGGAAATGCCTTTTTAGAATTTAATTCAAATATTAAAGTTGTTTTGAAAAAAAGTGGAATTCACAGCGGAGAATTTAGAGTCCAAAAAATGGATTTTGTTTGTGGTGAAAAAAGAAAAGAAACAATTTATACTGAGAATGGGGTTAAATTAAAATTAAATGTCGAAGATGTTTATTTCTCAGCTAAACTCTCAACTGAGAGAGAAAGTTTAATGTCTAATTTAAAGCCTAATAAAAGGATTTTAGTTATGTTTTCAGGATGCGGACCTTATACTTTTGTCGCACTTAAAAAACAGCCTAATTTAGCTTTAATTGATTCAATTGAATTAAATCCAGAAGGTCATAAATATGCACTTGAAAATTTAGATTTAAATAAAAATTTACTTAAGAAATCTGAGGACTTTAAAGTAAAGATTGAAGAATTAAAATCTAGTGGAAAATATATTAATGAAAAAGAAATTCTAAAAGAATTAATTGATGAAAAAGTTCATTTTTACAATTTTGATGTTCGTGAAGTTGTTAACAATGAATTAAAGAATAATAAATATGATGAAATTTTTATGCCCCTTCCTAAAGATGCTGAATTATTTTTAGATTGTGCGTTTAAAGTAGCTGATAAAAACTGTCTTGTTCATATGTATGATTTTGTCCATGAAAATGAATATCCTACAGCTAGTGAGAATGCGATTAAAGAAGCTGCTAAAAAGTTTGGATGTGAAGTTGAAATTGTTAATACTCGTAAAGTTGGGCAGTACTCTCCAAGGAAGTTTAGAGTGTGCTGTGACTTTAAAATATTATGAGAAAAATAATTGAATAGAATATTTAAAAAATTATCAACCTATATTTGAAAAATAACAATCTAAATTAAAATTTATTTTCGAATCGGATAAAACTTTATTACATAAAGTAGCTATTCTTTGATCAGATCTAGAATATCCAATTTCAGACCAATCAAAATTTGGCGATGGATCCCATTTACCTGCAGTTCCACTTCCATATAAATCTCTAACTTCAAAATGCCCTATAACAAATGGTTCTTTTTTGTCTTTTACCTCTATTGATAATTCTTCTAATAAATTTCTTATTGATGTATATTGAGCATCAGTATAATCTTCAATACCACTATTTACAATCTCAATTCCTATACTATCTCCATTTGCTGGTCCAGCATGATAAAATTTATCATTTAGATTTCCATACATATATGTTGTTCCATCTTTATCAATCATAAAATGAATTCCTAACTCATCGTTATGATTTTTCATAGCAGCTTCTGCGCTAGCAAGAGTTGAACCTCCAGTATGATGTAAAATAACTCTTTTTGGAACAATTGAACCATGTCTTTCAAAAATTCCAAATTTTTTTACAATGTCTGTATTTTTCTCTAAAAAAGAACCAGTCTCTTTAACTTCTACTGGTTTAAAAACCTCTTTAACTTTCTCAACTGTAGTGCTTACAACTGAAGAATCATCTGAAGGTGAATCTACAGCATCATCATGATCTAATTTTTGGGGGTTAGGCTCAATTAAATTTTCAATTTCGCCATATAAAGCTTCATCTTCACACTCAAAATATTCACTATCTTCTTTTAAAGTATTATCATCACAAACCTTTTTGTATTTTAATGCTAAGTCCCAATTTTTTTGTTCAGATTCACTACACTGATCTTGAAAATCTTCATCACACCTTTTAACATTATAGGACCCCTGATTAAAATCACTTTCAATTTGAGTTAATTTGATAGAGTCAAATTGGCTTATTTTTGTATCAGTACTATAAAAAAATTGAAATGGATTCATAGAATAAAATGTAAAAAATACAGCTAAAATTACAATTATTAATACAAAGGGTTTTTTTTGAGCTTCCTCTGTCATATTTTATTTAAAACTCTAACCGCGAATTACTGGAAAACTTGCATAATATTTTCTTTGTTTTCCATCAATTTTTACGTCAAATTCAATATCTGGAATTTTAATATCTCCCAAAACTCCTTTTTTATTAACCAATTGAAATCCTACTATTCTTGAATCATTCTCTTCAAAGTTTTTAAAATCCCAAATTAGTTTAAATTGATCTTTTCCTTTAAGTACATGTTTTGGTTCAACAAGTAAGAAAGACCCTTCTTCAACTTGCAAGTATGAAGGCATTCTAAATACTATTCTCAAATCGTTAATTTCTTTATTTTTAATATTTTCAAAACCAATTCTTAATTTTAGGCTTTTAACACCTTCGTGTTCAACTTTTTTAATTTCATAAATTTTAGTCTCAATGTCAAGTGGATTTGAAGTTCTTCTAACATAAAAGTATGATACTAAAATCAATATTACAAAAATTAAAACATATAATGCAATATAGTTAAAAGAGTAAATTATTTCTTTTGTTTCTCCCCTTTCTAAATCAACAACATATTTTATTCCATTTTCTGTTTTGAAAAAGTCTTCATTATTAGTTCCAAAAAGCATGGATTCAAAAAAACCAATTTCTACATTTTTTACATATTCATCTTTAACATTACCATTATTTACAATAGTTATTTTATGTGTATCTTTAAAGAGACTATTACTTCTAGTTTCAATCCCTGTTACATCTTTATAATCTACAATTTCTAAATTTTCAACTTCAAACCACTCAGTTGCAGACTTTCCATCATCACTTAAAATTCTAACTGTAACTCTTACATCATATGTTCCTGGTTCAAAATCTTTTGTAATTTGTTTCTCATAAATTTTATAATTGTTGGCAGGTGTAAAAGTATCTATAAATTCTGAGAGTATTTCATTCCCTAATTCTAACCTTACAAAAATCTTTTGATCATTAATCAAATTATTTCCAGTAAGAGTATATCTTAATGGAAGAACTGGAGATAATTTATCAGTTGATAATTTTGGCTCAAAAACCGGAGTTAGAGTTTCAGGTCTTTCTATATTTAAGTCATATTTTAAAGAGATATTTTCATTAACTCCTTTAATAGTTACTGGAAATTCAAAAAAACCAATATATTCATCTTGGTGAGTTATTTTAATAATATTTGGACTTACTACATTTGGAGTATAGTCAAACTCAGAATTAGATGCGAATAAAATATCTACTTCTTTTTCTTGATTAGGTGCTAGAGTAAAATATCTAGAGCTGATATCTACTGACCATCCTTTTTGATTTGGAGCTTTTATCTCAAAGCTTTGCGAATAACTTTTTAAGTTTTTTACTGTAAATTGAAAATTTGAATTTATATCTTGATTTAACACCGTATCTTCTTGAGATTCTACAAATACACTAAAATCCCCATCTGAGTTATAAGTGTTAGATGAAAATCCAACTGGAATAATCATTAAAATAGTTAAAATAGCTAAGAAATATTTAAAATCTAACACTTTCATCTTCCTCCTTTTCTTTTGATTTAGCTTTAATTTTTTTGATTTCATCTTCTAAATCTAATTTTGAAATTATTTCTTTATAACGATTTCTAATTGTAACTTCAGTTACACCTGAAACATCTGAAATATCTCTTTGAGTTCTTCTCTCTCCTTCTAAAAGTCCTGCAATATATAAAGCTGCTGCGGCAATTCCAATTGGTCCACGACCTGATGTTAGTTCTAAAGAAAGTGCTTGTGATAAAATTTCAACTGCTCTTGATTGTGTTTCTGGTCCGTAATCTAATACTGATGCGAATCTAGAAATATAATCAACAGGGTTTGAAGGTAGAATCTTAATTCTTAACTCTCTTGTTATGTATCTGTAAGACCTACCTATCTCTTTTTTATCAATTCCACTAGCTTCTGCAATTTCATCCAGAGTTCTTGGAATATTTTGTCTTCTACACGCTGCGTATACCACACCTGCAACTACTGATTCAATACTTCTTCCACGAACTAGATTTTTTTGAACAGCCTCAGTATAAATTTTACCTGCTTCTTCTTCAATAGATGTTGGTAAATTTAAAAATGATGATAATCTTCTTAGTTCTCCAAGCGCAATTTTAAGATTTTTCTCCATTACTGTTGATAATCTTTTTTGCCATCTCTTTAATCTTTGAAGTTTGTATCTTTGTCTTTTATCAAGGGAAAAAACGTCTGATTCAGATCCAATTGATGTTCCCATACCCATATCGTATTTAGTATAAGAAGTTGGAGCACCAGATCTTCTCATTTCAGAATCTTCTGATTCTTCAAAGTCCCTCCATTCTTTTCCTAATGAAATATTCTTACTATCAATCACTAAACCGCAATTTCTACATACAATTTCTCCTTTATCCTTATTATTGTATAGGTTTGGACTATCACAATCTGGACATTTTTTAATATTATCTGACGCCATTTTATATAAAAGTATAAGTGTTGGAATTTCTTCCCACTTTATCATAAACTTTATAAACTTTACTAAAAAGTAAGAGGATAAAATTTATAAAGGTTTGCAGTTACCCTTCGGTGAACGAGAATGCGAAAAAAGATAGAATAATAGGAATTGAATTACTCTTTTGCGATTAGTAAATCTCCAGAGTTGATAGTTTTACGTCCAGAATGTGAAGCGATTTTAGAGGCTTTAAGTGATAAATCATAAAGATAATTTTCAAGAATTTTTCTAAGTTCCTTTGTTGCATCATCAGAAATTCTCTCTGCTCCTTTTTCTTTCATTAAATTTTCAAGTGCTAAAATTGGAAGTTGAGCCATTTTATAATTCCCCCTTTAATTGTTGATATGCAAGATTTATATCTTTTGCCTTTACAGTTTTCCTATTTGAGTGCTCTGCAAGTAAATTTGCTTTGTGAATAATCTTTGCTGTTACTTCTTCTAGAATATTTGCTGCTGTTTCTTTTGCTTCTTTAGATACTCTTTTTCCTGTTGCATCTGCAATTAATGCCCCAAGTGGAGCATAAGGAATTATATTTTTTCTTTTTGTCATAAAACTAGTTAGATTTCTTTTATTTATAAATTCTTGTTGTTATTTGGAGATAGATTTGTATTAACTAATAACTTTTTTATTTTTATTATCTTTTTCAATTACTTTTATTGAATTCTTTAATATTTTAAAAAACCTATTTTTGTAATAACAAATTGTAGAACTTTTTTTATAAAAAAATGGAGTTATATTTTTATCTGGATATCTGGTAAATGCCTCATGAGGATAAGTTATAATAGATAAGAAATATAAACCTACTAAGTTTTTAACAAAATCCTCTGAAGAATCTCTAAATTTCTTATTCATAACATTTTTTTGCATATTTTTATTTTTAAAAATTTTTCTTAAAATCCTTCTGAAAAAAATTTTAGACTTCTTATCTAAACTAGTATAATTCAAAATTGTATCTGAAGCATTATTTATCTTCTTTGTACTATTTTTGTTTAATTCTAGTGAATCAAAATCTACTGAGGCTATTAATTTCTCATATTGATCTAATAATTCTTTAATGTCTGATTTTTTTGCTAATGCAAGTTTTTCAGTTTCAACTGAAGAATTTATAATTTTATTTAAATCTGCAAAGTTTGTTTCTAAATTTGCTCCAATTTTTTTCAATACTTCAAAAATTTGAAATTCTTCTTCTAAAACATTAATAAAAGATTTAGGCGTTTTATGGCTTATTTTAGAAAATTGTTTATCTGTTAAAGAATTTAAAGAAATTACGTAGGCTTTTGCTAATTTTTCTACTGCTTGTTGTAAATGGTAAGCATACTCAGGATACATCCTATTATTAAATAATAAATTAGAGGCTCTTAAATCTCGTTTGGCACATTTTATAAAATCATTAGATTTTTTCAATTTGCTTTTAGGAATAGGTTGAGAATATTTTTTTAATATATTTCCGAAAAAAATTAAATCATCCATATCTAATAATTTTTTATCTTGAACCATAAAAAATACTAAATTCTAGTATTTATAAAACAAACTTTAAATTTTTATCCCAAAATTAAAAAAAGTTGAAAACAAGTGAAAACCTAATTTTTATTTTTTGGCAAAACTTTTTTCGATTTCTTAGGAACAAACCACTCGATTCAACGGTGTTTGTGACATCGATTAGTAGAAATCGCAGAAAAAAGGTTTAATGAGGTCGGCCGGATTTGAACCGACATCTAGTGGTTTGGAGCCACCAATTCTACCAGCTTATAATACGACCCCAACATCTGAATGTGATTGTGATGTGTGATTAGGTGAACTGCGATAATTTGTTTTATCACTATTTTAAGAAAAGTTAATATCTATTTTAAAGTTTTCTCTTCTAAGATAACTTTATTACGTTTTATTCTACTTGCTTCTTTTAATTCATCGTGCTTCTTTTTTGCAGCGAGAATCTCTCTAATATACATTCTACCCTCATCCTTAGGGTCTAAATCAAGCTTTTTCATATAATCTTTAACTTTATCATAAGAATCACTTTCAATCTCTAATAATGGCGCTAATCCCAGATATTCGTCAATATCAAATGTTATGTCATCTAATCTATACTCAGTTCTGTATTTGTACAATTCAAAAATCTTAATATAACCCAATTCATTTAAAATTTTATACATAATTTTTAAATTACTTATCTTAACACCAATCTCATCACGACCAGTAATATTTTGAATTGATTTCTTCTTTCCTTTAAGATTTAAATATATGTACTTACCTTTCTGTCTTATCCTAAGCGCTTTTCCTTGTCTTGATAAATCTCTATCTGGAGTGTCAAATCTATAATCAATTACTCTGCCTGTAAAAATTTTTTGAGCTCCTAATTTTTCGATTTTCTCGATAATTTTCTCTTTATCAACATTTCTAATCTTAACTTCTATCTCTTTCATTTTTCTACTAAGTATAAAAATGGAGAAATTTCTTCGAAATTTCTTAACAAATATGCACAATGTACAAAACTTGTTTCATTTTTTAACTAATTGTATACAATATTTACAATCTTGTAATAATCGTCTTTTTGTTATCTACAAAAACAACTGCATCCTCATATTGAGAGACAATTGCACCATCAACAGTACTTAATGCATCATATTCGTATATGTTACTATTTAATTTCAGTAATTTCAAAGAATATAAAACTTTCCTTTTATCAAAGCCAGTAACTTTAGGATTAATATTTTTCATAATATCATCAACAAGCCACCTTTTTGAAAATGGAAGATGAGGATAATTTTCTTTAATATGTTCTAAAACCTTTTTTGCAATAGGATCACGAATAGGTTTATCTGATTGTAAATGTAATATCCCTGATGGACCTGCTGATTTAATTTTAGGTTGACCTGTTGTAAAAAATGGCTCAATTGCAAACTCCATATTATCTTCAACAATTCGTGAATCATTATTTTTTATATTTGGAACACTTAAACCATAATGTAAATTATTAATCCCTATTTGATGTCCACAAAGATTATGAATAGTATTAAATCCATTTTCTTTTGCAATTTTATCAACTGTTTCACCTAACTCTGACATTGTAACTCCTAATTCTACCTTATCCATAACTGCATTTAAACCTTCTAAATTAGCTTTCATTAGTTTCTCATATTTATTATCTTCAACTTCAACTGTTGTTGCATTATCTGTAATGAATCCTTTTTCTGAAATTCCAAAATCAATTTTAATAACATCACCTTTTTGTAATTTATAACCTTCATCAAATACAGTATAATGAGCTGCCATATCATTTACACAAACTGTACAAGGAAAAGCAGGTAAATAGCCATTATCAAATATCTTTTTTTCAACGTAATTTATAATATCGGTTATGTCTAGTCCTACTTTTACTTGCTGTGAAACTTCTTTTCTAATAACTCTAGTAAGTTTCCCCAGTTTGCTTAAAATTTCTAAATCTAATTTGCTCATTAATATAGAAAATACTTTAAGTTATATAAAATCTTTTATTCTTTTTGTGATAAATACTCAACTATTCTTTCTTTTCAGTTGGATTTTCTGAAATTTCATTTTTAATTTTTTCACCTAAATATATCTTATTTATCTTTCCTACTCTTATTCTACTTAATATCTTTTTAGAATGAAGTTTAGAGATGATCTTGCTTAAGTTAGACTTTGTTATCATAGGTAGGAAGTTTAAAATGTCATATTGAGAAATTCCTTCATTCTCCCTAATAATATTAACAATATCTTTTTCATTTTCAGTGAGATACATTTTAAGAAAATCTTGATATCTTTCTTCTTCTGTTTGAATTACAACTTTATTGATTGCAGGTTTAACTTCTTTTTTACTTTTTACTTTTTTATTTGTAGCTATCTTATTTACCGGCATAGATGTTTCTTGTGATACTCCTTTTCTTCTAATAAATATTATGTAGATAAAAACTAGTATTAGGACTAAAGCAATTAAAACAATCCATCCTAATAAATACATAATTTGTGAAGTTGAGAAAAATGAATTAATCCCATCTTCTTTTTCAAAATTAATTAAAAATAAAGTATCAGATTGAACATCTTGTAGATTCCATTTAATTGAATTTTCATTTAATTGTTCATAATACCTTGGGAAAACTTCTTCAACAACTCCTACTTGATCTTGAAAAGTCAAAATAAAGCTTAATTCTTTTACAGGAAAATTAAAATTTATATATTGTGAAAATACTTTCTGAGATTTTATAATCTGAGAAACTTCTGATGAAATATAACGTATTTCATAAGTTTTATTCTCAGTATTACCTTGTGGTTCTACAATAAAATAGTCACCTGCAAAACCAATTTTTACAGTTTCACCTAAATCATCAATTGCATAATCAATTTTAGCATTTTTAGGTTTTTCAAAGGAAAAACTTTTATAATTTTCATCTCCTTCAAAATGAAAAATATAAGTAAAAAGAGAATATTCATTATACACATTAGCCTTAATATCAACATTCGCCCCACTAATCAAAGTCATAAAAGAAAAAAATATCATAAAAATTAAAAAAAGTCGTTTAAGCATATATATGTAAAGTAAGTAAGAATATTTATAAACTTTTTTAAACTTGTTTTTCTATGATAAACCACATCGGGTTCATAATGGATGGAAATAGAAGATATGCCAAAAAACAAAATTATTCTCTAAACAAGGGTTATGAATTAGGTATGACTAAGTTTTTAGAAATTGTTTCATTTCAGGTAAAATACAAAATCAAAGAAACAAGTTTTTTTGCTTTATCAAATGATAATTACGGAAAAAGGCCAGAGGAAGAACTTAAAATATTGTTTGAATTACTAAAATCTTTTTCAGAGAATGGAGAAATTGATGATTTTTTTAAGAAAAATAAAATTAAAGTTAATTTGATAGGTGATATAGACCATATTGAAAAAAAAGAAAGTAAAAAAGATAAAACTAGACCTAAAATTATTCAAAATCTTAAAAAAAAATTTGAGAAAAGAAATTTAGAAATACAACCTCAAGAATTTACAGTGAATATAGCAATAAACTATGGAGGTCATAAAGAGATTTTGCACTCATTCAACGAAATTTACAAAAAAATAAAACTAGGAGAATTAAAAGAAAATAAAATTACTGAAAAAACTATTAAAGAAAATTTATGGTTTAAATCAGAATCTCCAGAAATTATTGTAAGATGTGGAAATGCACCACGATTATCAGGATTTATGCTTTGGGATAGCGCTTATTCTGAAATTTATTTAACAAAAAAATTATGGCCTGAATTAGATGAAGCTGATTTTATAGGAATTATAGATTGGTATAAAAATATTAAAAGAAATTTTGGAAAGTAAAATTTCTAGTACATTTGAAGTGTATTCAAATATAAAAGAAATTTTGGTAAATAAAATATTAAATATTTCTAAAAATACTTAGCTATCCAATTATTAACATCTAATTCATTTGAACCGTTGTTAATTAGTACACTTTTCAAAGATTCTTTAGAATATTGATTTTTGTATTGTTCTATGTATTTCTTAGCGTTTTGTTCTTGAATAGAAATTTCTGTATTTATTGTGTTTTGTTGTGAATTATTGTAGTTAAAATTTTCCAGTTCTAACTGTTTCTTCTTCATTCTTCTTTGATTCCAAAGCCCAAGTGGAACTATAATTAAAAGTAAAACAATAAGAATAATTTGTAGAATTGATAAAGGCATTTTCTGATCTTTTAACAATGATTTCCCATAACTTTGATTACTTCAACCATTCTATTTGAAAATCCCCATTCGTTATCATACCAAACAACTAGTTTAAGAAGTCTCTTATCAACAACCTCAGTACATAGTGAGTCAACTATACCTGAGTGTGAATTACCAATGATATCTGATGATACAAGCTCATCAACGCTATATTCTACAATTCCATGTAATTTGCCAAAAGATAAATCTTTTAGAAATGAATTAATTTCTTCTTTTGTAACGTCTCTTTTTAATTCTAAATTCAAATCAGTTACACTACCAGTTATTGTTGGAACTCTATATGCAATTCCATGTAATTTTCCTTCAAGCTCTGGAATTAATTTGATTACAGCTTTCGCAGCACCTGTTGTTGTTGGAACAATATTAAATGGAGCCGCTCTACCACGCCTAAAATCACTGTGATTTGCATCAAGCATTCTTTGATCACCTGTTACTGAATGAACTGTTGAAAACATTCCTTTTACAATACCATATTTATTGTTCAATTCATTTACAATTGCAGTCATTGAATTTGTTGTACAAGATCCATTTGATACTAAATCTTCTCCGTTATATTTATCATCATTAACTCCACGAACTAAATAAAAACAATCTCCTTTTCCTGGTGCAGAAATTAAAACTTTTTTAGCCCCACAATCAATATGTGCTCTTGCTTGTTCTGTTTTAGTAAAAATTCCTGTACACTCAGCAACAATATCTACTTTATGCTCTTTCCAAGGAAGTTTTGTTATATCTCTCTCAGAAGTTACTTTTATTTTTTTAGAACCAATAATTAAATAGTCATCTTTAACTTTAACATCGTATGGAAATGGTCCGTGTGCTGTGTCATGTTTTAAAAAATAGGCAGCTGCCTGTGCACCTGATAAATCGTTTATAACTACAAAATCTAATTTTGAATCTTCAAAACCAGATCTTAAAATCATTCTCCCAATCCTTCCAAAACCATTAATTGCAACTTTTACTTTTTTTTTGTTAGAAATTTCTTCTTTAACATCTTTTAACATATCGTTTGTCATAATATTTTATATTCAATTTTTTAATTAAAGATTTAGTATCTTTTATGGGTGGTTATTAATTATTTAAGATTAATCTCTTTAAATTTTCAAACTCTTTTAAAGTTTCTTTTTCATCCTTTCCTTCAAAATTTATTTTAAGTACTGGTTCAGTATTGGATTTTCTAATATTAAACCAATAGTTTTCTTTTTCAATTGATAAACCATCTAATTCTAAAACTATATTATCTGAAAATTCTTTTTTAATTCTCTCTAAGATCTCATCAGGATCAGTAACTGAAATATTTTCTTCTTGTAATTTATGATACTTTTTATATTTAGATAATATTTGTGAAAATGTTATGTTTTTATTTTTTAAAACATTTTGAGCTAAAATCTTAAAAATATATATAAGGGCAATGTCTGGATTATCAAAGTTTTGAAAATCCCTAAAGAAGAAATGCCCTGATAGCTCAGCTCCAAAAACACTGTTATTCTTATCTAAAAAAATTTTATAAAAAGCTCTACCTACTCTCATTAAATTTAAATTCGAACCATTTTCTAGACAAAGCTCCGATAAGGATTTAGAAACTCTTAAATCACAAACAAAACTTTTATGATTTAAATTTAGAAAATAATCAATTAATAATGAAATAGTGTAATCTGGTAAAACTAATTCATTGTTTTCATCATAAAAAACAATTCTATCTCCATCTCCATCAAATGCACCTGAAAAGAAATTTCCTTTTGGAAGTGACCCAATATAATCTTTTGCTTTTAGCGGATCAGGTGAGTGAACAGGAAAATTTCCATCCGGGATTTCATTATAAAAGTTAACTTTTAAATGCTCTTCTTCTAAAAATTTACAAACTGCAAGTGAAGATACTCCTGATGAAAAATCTAAATTAATCTTAAGATTTTGAATAATCTCTTTTTCTTTTTCAGTTAAAGTAATTTCATAAAAATTTTTTAAAAAAATAATATATTCATCTAATTTAGAATTTAATTTTATTTGGTGTTCAGACAAGAATTCTTCTAATGAATATCCTTCAATTGAACTTTTTATTTGATTAAAAAATTCTTTTTTATTATCTTTGTCTTCATTAATTAATTTCTCTATTTCAAATAATCCATTTGTTGAATCAAAAGACTCTCCCTCTAATATTATTTTAAATCCATTGTACTCTTTAGGATTGTGAGATGCTGTAACCATTATTCCTGAATTTGTATTTCTAAATAATGAAAAATAAAAATTAGGAGTTGAGGATTTACCTAAATAATTTATTTCACAATTTGCATCTAAAATTCCTTGAATTAAAAATTTAGTCAAAGTCTCATGGGAAATTCTCAAATCGTGAGCAATCTTTATTTCTTCTAAATTTGTATGTTTAATTAAATAGTAACCAAATAAATATGCATCTAATTCCTTCAATTCCTTCCCATAAATCCCCCTTATATCATATGCTTTGTAAATACTCATACTAAAAAATAAAATTTTCGTTATTTAAAGTTTGTGTTTTACTAAGGTAAGATTTATAATCTAAATATTATTATTTTTATTATTCTTTGATGACTGCGTTAGTGTAACTTGGTTCGCACAGGAGGTTGTGGCTCTCCTAGTTTGGGTTCAAATCCCGAGCGTGGTCCTTTGTATTTCGGAATTTTCACCCTGCGTTGCAGGTTCTCAACAATTTGTAAACAAATTCTTGGACGTTCAAAAAACTTTTAGATTTTTGTAACACTTCAAATCCCGAGCGTGGTCATTTCTGTTTGAAAAATATTATTAAAAAACTAATATATCTTTTAACTGACATTAAATAACGGAAATTTAATAAATAAGATTCATTATATTTATGTTATGAGTAATTTTAAGAAAACACAGAATGTTAATGATATCTATAAAAGGTATTCTGAAACTTCTTTGGCTGTTACTTTAGCACTTATTATTATAACATTTGGACTTTATGTTATTAATTGGCTTTTTCTTAGAAACAAAGAATTTGAATTAATTGATGAAGATGCCCCAGATTCTAAAAGAGGTCTTGCTTTGATGGTTTTCTTGCCTTTTGGATGGGGACTGATTATGTATGTTTCAAAAGCATTAATTTTTACAGGAGAACCTATAATCTTAGGAATTATGGAAATTGTTATATGGGGACTGATTATATTTTTACTTGTTAATTATATCTTTGATTTTTGTATATCTTATTCTAAAGTTAGTAAATCAAATCCTTTAATTTGGTTTATTTTATTTCTTTTAGGTTTTGTTGGACTTATAAGTTCAGGACTAGAATTTTATTATCTCTCTCCTTTGTTTTTTTTTGCAATAATTGCAGTTGTTGCAATGCAGGCAGAACTTGGAACTATTAATAAGCAAAAAAAGAAGAAATTTGGAAGGCGTGAAAGTAGTATTCTCTCAGTACATTAAAAACTAATCAAAACTGTTAATAGGAATAACTAAATTTTGACAATTTATATTTAAAGGATAATTACTAGGATTAATTGTTGGACTTTCTTTTTCTACTAAATCTTTAATATGGTTGTCATAATCCCAACTTTGTAAATAAACTCCAGTTAAAGTTTGTGTGTTGGCACTAGATAAAAATTGATTTAAAGTTGGGCTCATTTCTCCAAATAATTTTGAAACTTCTGTTTTTGTTGACTCATAAATTTCATCCGCATCCCTATTTAAATCATCAAATAAAAAATTATCTTTAGCATCAGATTTGTATTCTTCAATTTTATGGGAAATATAAATAACGGCAATGGGATTATTTTGTGAAATAGAGTTAGGAATATTTTGCTCTTCATTAAGAAAATATTTATTTAAATTACTAGTCTCCTTATCTTCAAATAATTTTTTATTTTTTTCATCTTTAAATTCTTCAACTAATTTCTCATTAACATTTTCTATTTCTTCTTTTGATTCCAGAAATCCACAAAATATACATATATTATTTCCATTAGAATTTGCTCCCATAATATCAACTCCACTACCACCTTCCCTATAACAATTTTGAACTAACTCTGAGGCAGAATCAAGACTATTTTTTGAAATTTCCTCAGTTTTAAGTGGACAAATCTGTGAAATTGAATTTAAAAGAGTAAATGTTGGTTTACTTAAATCATTACTAAAAAAAAGAGCTTTCCCCTCAACTCCATTCATAAAAGTTTCACACTCTAATATTTTTGATTCGTATTGCGCAGTTTTTAAAATCCCACTTTGATAAGAATAGAAAATCAATAAAAAAACAATTGAGATTATTAAAGTTACAACAAATGTCATAGAAAGTGCTTTTTTATTTTTATTCATCTTCTTCAAATAATTGTTTAGAAATTTTTTTAGCATCGAATATAACTAAGTCATCGTAGGTTTGCCCTGCTCCTAAAAAATAGATTGGTTTTTCTATTGAATAAGCTGTTGTCACAATTGAACCTGGCCTTTCGTCTGTATCAACTTTAGTTAGTATAACTCCATCTATTTCAATTCCTTTATCAAATAGTTCAATTTGTTCAATTAAATCATTTCCAGAAATACTATCCCCAATAAAAATTGTTAATTGAGCTGTTGAGATTCTTTTTATCTTTTGAAGTTCAACAAGTAAATTAGAATTGTTTGGCATTCTTCCTGCTGTATCAATTAAGACAACATCTAAATTTTTCGATTTAGCATGTTCAATTGCATCAAATGCAACAGCTGCTGGATCACTACCTCCCTTATGTCTAATTAATTTAAAGTTTAAATTTTTTGAATGTTCTTCTAATTGCTCAATTGCCGCTGCTCTAAAAGTATCTGCAGCTGCAACTACAACAGATAATGATTGATCTTGAAGGTACTTTACTATTTTTGCAATAGTTGTTGTTTTACCAGTTCCGTTAACTCCTAAAATAATTATTTTTATTAAACCATCTTTTTCTTTTATTTCTTTAAGTCTATCTAAGAAATTTGCTTCTCTTTCTTTTAGAACTACTTCAACTTCTTTTGCTAATACTTCCTTTATTTTTTCAGTTAGTTTGAATCTATTAAATGAATTATCAATTAATTCTTCTCTTAACTTTTCTTCAATTTTTTGAGCTATTTCAAATGCAATATTTATTTCAAGTAGAAAGATTTCAAGTTCAACCCATATTCTCTCAAAATCATCATCTGTTATTTTCTTAGATTTTAATTTTGTAAAGGTTTTTGAAAGAAAAGATTCATCTTCTTCTTTTTCTTCTTTGATATCTTGAGGCAATTCAGATAATTCTGTTTCAAATTCTTGTTCTGACTCTTCTACTTCTTCTTGAATTTCTTCTTTCTTTTTACTAAATATTCTACCTAAAAAACTTTTTTTTTCTGGTTCTTTTTCTAGTTCTAGAAGTTCTTCTTTTTGTTCAATTACTTCTTCTTTAATCTCTTCTTTAGGTAACTCTTCTAGATCTTCTTTTATTTCTTTTTCAATAATAACTTTTTCTTTTTTTGGTTTAGAGTCTTTAACTTCTTTTACTTTATCTTCTTTTTTAGAAGCTTCTTTTTTTTTTGGTTTTTCAATTTTAGATTTTTCTTTTTTAACTATTGGTTCTTCTTTAATTTCAAAAGTTTCTTCTAACTCTTCTTGATTTTCTTCTACTTCTTGCTCTTCTTCATCTTTTTTTCCAAATAATTTACCTAAAAATCCTTTTTTTCCTTTCTCAGGTAAATCTTCAATTAATACATCTTCTTCTTTGTCTGGATTTTCTTCAATTAAATCTTCTGATTTCTCAAATACATTCTTTAATTTATCTCTAATTTTTCCAAACATTTTTTAATTTATATATATTTAAAATGGTTTAGATTTATAAGTTTTGAGATTTATTCAAGAGTGTTTAAATTAATTAAAACTATTTAAATCTTAATAACTCATCACCAAGTAAAATGTGATGTTGTAGTTCTACTGGACGCCAATTCCCCTCGAACCTTTTTTCGACAATTTTTCTCATCGAAGTTTTTGAGTTCCGTTGTATCGAGA
>CAYGPK010000010.1:0-61364 GCA_964351975.1 uncultured Methanosarcinales archaeon | reverse complement strand
CTCTACAATGCACGCAAGTGTGATAGGGCAACCCCTCGTGCTTATCTAACGATAGGCTTTTGTTAAGTGTAATGTACTTAACGAATAAGTGGTGGGCAAGACCGGTGCCAGCAGCCGCGGTAATACCGGCGCCACAAGTGGAGATCATTTTTATTGGGTCTAAAGTGTTCGTAGCTGGTTTGTTAAGTCTCTTGTGAAAGTTCTGCAGCTCAACTCAGAATTTGCAAGAGATACTGGCAAACTTGAGACCGGAAGAGGTAAGAAGTATTGTTTGGGTAGCGGTAAAATGCTATAATCCTTACAAGACTAACTAAGGCGAAGGCATCTTACTAGGACGGATCTGACAGTGAGGAACGAGAGCTGGGGGAGCGAACCGGATTAGATACCCGGGTAGTCCCAGCCGTAAACGCTGCGGGTTAGGCTTTGCTAAATCTATGTGATTTAGCAGGGGGATAGCGAAGGCTTTAAACCCGCCACCTGGGAAGTACAGTCGCAAGGCCGAAACTTAAAGGAATTGCCGGGGGAGTACTACAAGCGGTGCGGCGTGCGGTTTAATTGGATTTTACACCGAGAACCTTACCAGGGGCGACAGCACTATGAAGGTCAGATTAAAGGTTTTACCTAAGACGCTGAGAGGTGCTGCATGGCCGCCGTCAGCTCGTGCTGTAAGGTGTCCTCTTAAGTGAGGAAACGAGCAAGACCTATACCCATAATTGCTAGCCAGGTCGACTGGTGCACTTTATGGGGACTGCCTTGGAAACAAGGAGGAAGGTGTAGGCGACGGTAGGTCTGTATAGCCCGAATCTCCTGGGCTACACGCGCGCAACAATGGTTAGGACAATGAGATGCAACTCCGAAAGGAGAAGCTAATCTCCAAACCTAACCCTAGTTTAGATCGAGGTTTGCAACTCAGCCTCGTGACATCGGAATCGCTAGTAACCGGACTTTATCAGAGTCCGGTGAATATGTCCATTCTCCTTGGACACACTGCCCGTCAAACCAACCAAGTAGGACCTAGAAGAGGTCACTTTATTTTGAAGTGGTCAATTCTTAGTTCTGTGAGGGGGGTTAAGTCGTCACAAGGTATCTGTAGGGGAACCTGCAGATGGATCACCTCCTTTTTTTAAAAATATCACAAGTATTTTACAATTCTAAATAATAATGAAATGAATTTAATTAGTTCATATTGTTTTTTTAATTTAAAATAAATCTATTTATTTTCTTTAAGATTTTCATTGATTCTCTTCATATAAACACATAATTTTGCGATAGATTCATCTATTTTTTCACTTAAATTTTCATATGTTAATTTATCAATAAATTTTAAATCATAACAAATATCAATTTGAGAATCTATCTCTCTTAAACTACCTAAACTTAATGATAAAAATCGTAATAATTCTTTCTCTTGTCTACTAGAACCTTCAGCAACATTACTTACAGCACTAATGCTTGCTCTTTTTAATTGACTAGAGATTCCATTAAATCCTTGTTCGTCATTTGGAAAATTATTAGTTATAGAATAGAGAATAATAACAATTTCTCTCATTAATTGATAAAATCTAAGTTTTTTATAATTAAAGTTTTTCATATTTTTTTTATTTTTTTTATTTTTTTTTATATTGAAAAATATTTACTTTAAAAAATTTAAAATTTATTTTTTATTTTCTAAAATTTTAGATTTACAGCACAAAAGATTATAAATTATGACTTTTCTAAATATTTTATGAACTTTCAAGATTCAATTTCAGAAATAATAAAATATTCTCAAACTAACTCCAAATCCTTTTGGATTGGACTTATAATTTTAATTTTATTGTTATTTTTTATTTTTAAAGGAAAGAAATATGGTGATAATTCTTCTTCTATTGGGATGAATCCTTTTGAATTAGAAGTTTTCAAACGAAAAAATAAATAAATTAAAATTTAAAATCAAAACTTATATAAAATACAGATGTAATTTTATTTTATGGATGAATTTGTTACTTTGAAATTTAAAGATAAAGAGATTTCAGGAATTATTTTAAATGAAGATAAGGAATATTTAACTTTAAAACTTAATTCCGGTTATAATGCTAATTTGAAACAGTCAGAAGTTAAGATATTATCTAAGAAAAAACTTGACAAAAAAGAAAATAAAACCGAAGTGAAAGTAAATATTAATTCTAATTTACCTAAAATTTCAATTTTACATACAGGTGGAACAATTGCTTCAAAAGTTGATTATAAAACTGGGGCAGTTTCTTCTAAATTCACAGCAGAGGAGTTATTAGGACTTTATTCAGAGTTAAATGAGACTGCTAACTTAAATGCTAAAATGATTGCTAATTTAATGTCAGAGGATATAAGGTTTGATCATTATAATTTACTTTTAGAAGAAATTGAAAAATCTATTAAAGAAGGAACAGAAGGAATTATTATTTCACATGGAACTGATACTCTTCATTATACCTCTTCTGCACTTCAGTATTCGCTACAAAATTTGAGTGTTCCTATTATATTAGTTGGAGCACAAAGAAGTTCTGATAGGGCAAGCAGTGATGCGTATTTAAATTTGAAAGCTGCAATTGATTTTATTATTTTTAATAATTCTCAAACTAAAAAGTATAACAGAGTTGGGATTTGTATGCACAGTAGAATTGATTGTGAGGAATTTAATATTTTAGATGGGATTAATGTAAGGAAAATGCATTCTTCAAGAAGAGATGCTTTTAAGCAAATTAACTATTCACCATTTGCTTTAATTAAAAATTCTAAGGTTATGGTTTTAAGAAAAGAACTTTTAACTTCTGAAATTAAGGAAAAATTAACTTATACTAAATTTGATACGAAATTAAAATTAGGATTTTTTAAATCTCATCCTAATTTATTTCCTGAAGAAATTAAAGGTTTATCAATTTATGATGGGGTTGTTGTTGAAGGAACTGGACTTGGACATTTAGCTGTTAGTGAATTTGATAAATATACAAAAATTAATTTAGATAATTTAAAAGCCATTAAAGAATTAATTAAGAGAACTAAATTAGTTGTTGGTGTTCAAACTGTTTATGGAGAAACTAATATGAACATTTACTCTTCTGGAAGATATTTACTTGAGACTGGTGTTAAAGGGAATTATATGAATTTGACAACTGAGAGTTTATTTATTAGAATGGCTTATTGCTTAAGTAAAAGTCCAAAGGATTTTGATAAATTGTGGGATGAAAACTTAGAAGGATTTGAGATTAGAAGTATTGATATTAATGAAGAATGATATATGGAGAAGTTTCTTTATCTAGAAAATACCCTGAGCTTACTCAGTTTATACAATCAGGAGTATTTTCACAAATTTTACCCGTTCAATTTATTGAAAATACAAAGATTTATTCTTGTTTTTTTCAAGGAACTAGAATAGAAGATGATGAAGTTATAAGGCTTTGTGTTGAAAACACAGGTTACGCATTAACTAAAGTATATGTTTCAGGTGAGATTTACAGAAATTTAAGAAATTATGGTGTTCCCTTCAAACCAAATATTAATTGATTTTTTATTTTTACTTTTTCAAAACTTTACAGTTATTTGGAATGTATTTAGGCAAATCTTCAAGGTGTGTTTTTAGTCTTTTTCTAATTTCTTTGGTTAGTTTCTTGTAGTTATCTTGTCCTGGCTCAATTTTAATATATCTATTATTACAGAATTTTTTACAAGCATTTTCAGAGCCAGAGAAGAGTTCTTCAATTTCAATTTCTTCATTATCAATTGTTATTTTTTCAGTTTTAACACCTAGACAAATTCTTAAATTAATGTTTTTCAAAATATTTTTTTTCCCACGAACCATAAAAGATCCTTTAGACATATATTCACCGCTCTCTGCTTTTTTAGAAACTTGATCAAAATTCACCCAAAAAGCATCAGCTGTTCCAAACCCTTTTTTCCATTGTGAGGAAAAGCAAGATAAGAATGCTGCGCATTCTTCAATTTCTTCTTTAGAAACTTTCTCCTTTGCGTTTTTAATAAGGCCAAAGGGACTCCCAGGTGCTTCTGTATGCATTACTAAATCATTTTCTTCTAAATGCTTTTTTAAAAGAACTTCATTTGTTCCAGCATCTTTACCAATTACAAATAAAAAACCATTAGTTGTGTATGTATATCTGAATTTGTCAAACCATTCTTTTTTTTTGTGAACTTCAAGTTTTTTCTTTTGCTCTTTTTTTATTGTATAATTTTCTTTTTCTTTTTTAAATTCTTCAATTTCTTTCTTTGTTCTCTCTAGTGTTTCAGTTATTCCTGGAATTTTAAATTTTAATTTCTTTGCTTTTTCAAAATAAAAATTTGCATTGGAATTTACATCTCTATTTAGAAACAATTTTATCTTCATGGATAAATTTATATGTTAAAATTTATAAATGTTCTTTAATAAAATTCATTATGGTAGTTAATTCTCAAAAAAATCTTAAATTTTATATGGATGATCCACAAGTGGATGAATATAAAATACTTTTGAAAATGAAATTAGCAGTAGTTAAGAGAGATAATAAAGAGATTGATACTTCAAAATTAATCTTTTCAGTTTCACAATTACAAACTTATGAGAGTTGTCCTAAGAAATACTTATTTCAATATATTTATAAACTTCCAACTAAGCCTAAACATTATTTTGACTATGGAACTTCAATTCATACAGTTTTAGAATTATTAATTGATGAATTTGAGAAAGATGAAATTTCCCAAAGTGAGCTTTTTTCTAAATCTATTAAATTATTGCATGACAATTGGATTTCAAAAGGATATGAAAATAAGGAACAGGAGAAAGAATATTTTGATAAATCTCTACGTGTTTTAAGTGATTATATTAGTTCTGAAATTTCATTAAGAAATGAGAGTGAGAGAAAGATTAAAGATAAAGAAAAAGATTTCATATTTAATTTTGAAGGTAAAAGAATAAGAGGAATTATTGATAGAGTGGATGAACTTAATTCTGGAGATTTTGAAATTATTGATTATAAAACTTCAAATTATATGGAGACTGAATCTAAACTAAAAAATAATTTACAGTTATTTGTCTATGCGCTTGCAACAAAAGAAAGGTTGGGTAAATTTCCTAAAAGATTAGGACTTTGGTATTTAATTCATAATAAATTAGTTTCTTTAGATTTTGAAGAATTAAATTTTGAAATTTTGAAAGAGCGGATGTTGAAACTTATGGACGATATTGAAGCTAAAAATTTTGATCCAACTCCAAGTGATTTTGGATGTAGATTTTGTGATTTTAATATCGTTTGTAAAAATGCTAAAGTTAATAGATAGTTTAAGTAGTAACAAACAATTTTAATAAGACTTATTGTTATTTTAGTATGTTTAAAAGATTAATTTTATTATTTTTAGTTTTATTTACTGCAATTTCATTTGCTAGTGCAAACGAGATTTTTACTTGTAAATACGATTTGGCTTCTAATTGTAATTATGATGATATTTTATTTTATTCTTCTTCAAATAAAAGTGCTAACGTTGAGATTAGAAATTCAAATCCAACCTATGATTATGCTATTTGTTGTAGCTCCCCTAAGACAAATGTTTCTTTTTCAACTGTTGATTTAAGTGTTGGAGAAGAGTGTTCAAAAAATGAGCCTTTAATATTTTTTACAAGTTCTATAAATGCGAGACTTGCAAGCGAATATAATCCTAATCATCACAAGTATGCTCTTTGTTATGATGTACCAGATAAATCTTATGCACTTAGTATTCAATTTGTTCCAAAAGATGGACTGATAAATAATTTTCAATGTCTATTTAGGGCAAGTGATAATGTTAATTCTCACACAAGTTCTTGTGATTGGACTTATAATGGAGGAGAGACATATAAATATTCAGTTATAGCACAGCTTTTTGAGGGGATGGATGTTTTGAGTTGTGCTAATGATTGTACTAATAAATTGTCGGGTAGAGTTGATTATGCTTGTTCATTAAAGTTTACAGATCTATGTTCTAATGTGCCAATTCAGTGTAGTGGGTCTTTAACCAATTCTTGGGTTTCTTATAACTCTACACATGAAGTTAAATGTAGCTCTCCTTGGCAAAGTTATAGATATAAAGCATTTACACAAGAAAAATTAGAAATTACTACTACTGTTCAGAGTTGTGATAATTTAATTAAAGTTCCTTATTCGACAATTTTAAATAATGAAATTGTTTCAATGAATATATTTATTTGTGGAGATTAAAAATGGTATTAAATACATATAAAAATAAAAGAAGTCAAAGTTTATCAACAGATATTTTAGTTGTTGTTGTTATTGTTTTATTTGGAGCTTTATTTTTAGTTATGAATAAAATAAATGATGTAGGAAGTGGTCCAGAGTTTAATGAAAAATATGAATTAGCATCACAAAATGCAGAGATTATAGTTGATGATTTGAAGAGTAAAGGAGTTATAAGTTCAGAGAATAAAGTTGATTTAGATAAATTAATTTTAGTTGATGAAGCGAGTATTCGTGATGAGTTTGGCATAGTGGGAGACTTTTGTATAGTTTTTGAAAAAGATGGAAAATTAGTTAAGATAGATCCAGAGAACAACATTAATGGTATTGGTTCAGAAGATATTATTGTAAATGGTGTTCCTTGCAAATAATATGAAGAAAAAATCACAAATTTTTATTTTTGATTTAATTTTTGCAACAGTTATGATATTCGTTAGTATTGGAATTTTTTTTACTTATTTTAGTGAGACAAGATCAAATTCAGATTTATATTCCATTAACTATGAGATTTTAAATAGTTTTACTACAACAAATATTAATTCTTTAAATGATAAAGTTATCAGAGATATGTTTGAAAATGGAGAGATAAGAAATAAAGATAATACTATAGCTCAACAAGTAGGTGAGTTTTTTTATTTGGGTAAAGAAGATCTAGCAATAGAATTAACTGATGTTTTTGTTAATAATTATATAAGTTTACAAATGAATTATAATATTACAATTAGTAATTCAAGTGAGACTTTGGTTTTGAAAAGTAGCAATAATAATTTAAATCTTGTTAATGCTTCTATTGCAAGTGCTAGTAATAGACTTGTTATTGGATTTATAGATAAAGATTCTTTTTATGGTCCTTACGATTTATCAATTAAAATATGGCAATAATGAATGATACTGAGGGAAAAATGAGAAGGAGGATAAAATGAATTTAAAAATGAAAAATAAGAAAGGGTTTGCATTTTCTTTATTTGCTTTTTTTTTAGTATTTGTTATTTATGGATTTGGCTCACTTTATTTTTTTGAGGGGGATTATGGGAAGATGTCTAGTTTTAATGAAGCAAGAATTCTTTACATAAACAATGAGATTTCTTATTTTAAAGATGTATATATAAAAAACGTTTTTTCTTTCTCGACATATAATACTTTAGAATCTCTTATATTGTATTCATCAAATAATTCAATTGATAAGGACTATAAGAAATTTAATGACTTAATGAAAGAGGGTTTAATTAATGGAAGTTTCAATTCAGATTTTCAAACTTCAATGGATAATAAAACTATTGTTTATTTTATAGATACTTTTAAAGATAATTTTGAAGAAAATTATAGGGGAAATTTTAATTATCAAATTGAGAATATAAATGTTTTTGATTCTGATTCATATTACATATCAGTTCAGGTCGGAGTTATTTATAATATTACAACTGATGATAATATTAGTTCTTGGAATATTAAAGATGAGTTTATAGTAACAGTTCCAGTTTTTGATTTAACTGATCCTGAATTTATAATTCAAGATAATCAGAATTATACACTACGTCCTGCAGAGTATTATAAGTCAGGTTCTAATTGGTCTTTAGAATTATTAAATGAAACAATTAGTGAAACTTTTTCTTCAATATATGTTGAGCCAAATTATAAATATTCAATTGGGACTAGTTTTGTAAATAGACTTTTAAATTTTTCACAAAGTTCATATAAAGATGTTTCAGTTTTTTTAAGTTTTGATTATGACGAAGAAGAAAAGGGAGTTTATGATAGTTCACTTAATTTTAATTTGAGTAAACATTTTGGAAATACTAGATTACTTATGAATTTTGATAATGAAAGTTTAGAAGATTTTAGTTCTTATGAAAATGATGGAGTTGATAATGGAGTTAGCTTAGAGAATAGTGATTGTGTAAGTGGAAGCTGTTATACTTTTAATGGAGTTAGTTCTTATATTGATTTAGGAGCTAGCTCAGACTATGAATTTGATACTGAAAGTTTTAGTGTAGTTACTTGGTTTAAAACTGATAATTTAAATTTAGAGGAAGGAATTATTGGATCTTATGAGAATGATGGTTCAGGTAAACCTTTTTTTATTTTGGGAGTTGTAGATGGAAAGCTACAAGGACAAATTGGAGAAGCTGCTTTAGGAGATTTAGAAAAGGGAGGGATTGTGATTTCACAAGATTATGTAAACAATAGTTTTTGGCATCAAGGAGTTTTAGTTAGAGAAGGTAATTTATTAGAATTGTATGTAGATGGAATCTTATCAGATATTTTTTCAGCAGAGTTAGTTAGTTTTGATTCCACAATGGATAATATTTATCTGGGATCACAAGGAAAAGAAGGAAATTATTTTAAAGGTAATATAGATGAAGTCGGAATTTATTCTAAAGCTTTAACTTCAGAAGAAATTTCAGATATGTACCTTGAGAAAAAAGTTAAGTTTGTCGATTATAAAGATTCATTATATGAAAAATCTATAAAATTTGATGGAATTGATGATTATGTTCAAACAAATATTAATTCTCAACTGGATTTACAAAATTCAAATTTTACAATAGAATTGTGGCTTAAAAGAATATCAAATATTTCAAATTCAGAGTTTATTTTAGGAAGTTTTGATAATTTTAATAAGCAAGAGTTTAGTTTAAATTTTGAGGATGGCAAATTCAAATTTTCATTATTAAATACTTTGGATAATTTTTTTAATGTTAGTTCTATTTCACAAATTGAAAATGATAAGTGGACTTATATTGCTTTAACATATAATACTACTTCAGATGAAATTAGTATTTTTTATAATGGTGTTCTTGAAAATAAAACTTCTTTTAGTGGTTCTGTAGAAGATTTAGATTCTAATATTTTTTTAGGGGGCCATCAAAATTCTAGTTCTAATTTTAGTGGATATATAGATGAATTTAAAGTATATAACAGATTATTAACTAAAGATGAAATCATTATTAATTATTATAATTATGATTCAAGTTCAAAAGGATGTTGTAATTATATTAACTTAATTAATCCAAATAAAATGGGATATAATAGTTTAACTTATAATGATGATATCTCTTATTCTTCAAAATTATTTTATGATTATTATAAAAGAGGTGAAGATTTTAAAAATATAAGTTTAGTTAGTTTTGATAATATTACTTCTGATACTATTTCTGAGAATTATTATAATTTGAAATTAGATTTTTGTTTGATGAATGCTTATAATGTATATGATTATGTAGATGATTTAATTATTTTTGAAGGAGAAAATGATACTAATTCTTGTTCAAGTTTAATTAGAAAAGGTATATATTAAGCCACTTATTAGTAGTTAGTAATCTATTTATTAGTTTTAATTGCTAATTTATTAAAATGGATGAGTTTTTTGTAGAAGAAAAATCAGGAATGGATAGACTGCTTGATTTATTGGTATTTTTAGCAGTTTTTGCTGTAACAATTTTTTTAATTTTAGAAATTGTGGCAGGTTCAGGTTCAACAAGTTTGGATATTGAAAGTATTAACAATATTTATTTTTATATTAACATTGTTGTATTTTTAATCTTTTTTGCTGATCTTGTTAGACTATACAAAGAAGCAGATGGAACTAAAGATTTCTTTATCCATAGTTGGCTTGATATATTAGCAACAATTCCTTTTGGAATTCTTGCTGCTATGTTTTCAACTGTTGATCCTGGAACGGTTTGGTTTCAAATTTTAAAATGGACTAGATTTTCAAAATTAAATGCAATTGGAAAAGCTCAAAAGATTTCCAGAGTTTCAAAAATTTCAAAAGAATTTAAAGCAGCTTCTCATCTTAAAAAAGAAGGAGAAGAATATCAGAAAAAACACAGACTTTAGTTTGGTTTTTTCTAGACACTTGGAAAAGCCAAGAGTATCAAAAGAAACATAGGTTGTAAATCTAATTTTTTTTAGACATTCAATTAGTCATTGAGAGTATCAAAAAAAACATCGTCTTTAGACGAACTTTTTTATTCTTAATTTGTTTTTAGTACAAAATATTTATATATCTTCGAATTTATTCTATGGTATAAAAGAATGGCAAATCACAACAATTCTGATTTTGATCAACATGATCCAAAAGTTTTCAAAGAGACTTTAGGATCATTTGGTACAACAACAAATCCTGGAGCTAGAAATCAACTTGTAGAACTTCAAACTAAAGTTAGACAAGGAGTTAAACATGTTGAGATTCATTTAGCTAATCAAGACAAGGGACAATTTAATGTTTCAGATGTTCCAGATAAATATGGTTTTGAACAAAGAAGAACGATTATGCAATTAGCAAAGCTTAATCAGCAAACTTTAAGTGTTCACGGAACTTTTTCAATTAATTCTTTTTCAGGTCTTGGACAAGGCGGTTTTAATGAACAGTACAGAGCTAAAAATATTAAAGAAATTGATGAGACTTTAAAGTTTGCAGCAGAGACTGCAAAAGGTGGTGCAGTTGTTTTTCACCTTCATGAAACAGCTATGCCAACACCACCTGGTGAGTTAAATTTACCGCAATGGTATTTAGATAAATTGAAGAAAGAGAAACCAGAAGAATATGACATTTTAATGAAGAGACATTTGAAAGATGATGAGTTAAATAGACAATTTGTAGATAATCCGGATTTAGAAGCAGAGCTTAAAGTTAAATTTGAAAATTTTTCAGATAAAGAGAAACAGAGACTAAAAGATAATTTTAATGTTTCTAATTGGAAGGAATATTATAACTATGATAAGAATGAACAAATAAAATTAGAACAAGATGGAACACCACTTGTTGTTGTTGGAAATAGTATTTCAAGAGCATCAAGACAACAAGATATTATTGATTTAGATGGTCTTAAAAAATTAGACGAAAGGGAAAAAGCTTTTATGGAAAGTATAGGGGTTAATACAAATTATGAAGACTTAACTGTCGATGATTTTCAGAGAATTCAAGCAAAACTTACAAATGGAAAACCTAGTGGAATTTCAGATTCTGATTTTAAAGAGTTAAAGAAAAAATTAGTTATTGAGTATAAAGATGTTTTAACAGAAAAAAATAGAATGAAATCTTTAGCCGATAAAGAATTTTTTCAAAAAACTATGGATATGCAAATTAAAGTTGCGGAATTACAAAAGAAAGATTTTGAATATAATAAAAAAAGATATTCTCAGTATTTACATGAGATTGAAGATATTAAGAAAAAAGAAAGAGAGCTTATGAAAGAT
Organism: uncultured Methanosarcinales archaeon; assembly: GCA_964351975.1. Lineage (GTDB taxonomy): Archaea > Nanobdellota > Nanobdellia > Woesearchaeales > UBA583 > UBA583. The sequence continues at coordinate 49,926 of CAYGPK010000010.1, read as the reverse complement.
TTGAATAGAGCGACAGATATGGGAGATAAACAAAAAGAAAAGGAGATATTGGTTAAATTAAATGGTGGTATGCCAGAAGAATTAAGAGCAGAATATGATGCAATTTTAAGAAGAGCACAAGCAGCAGGTGGTCAATTAGCTTCTCAAGAAGATGCAACTAGATACCAAGAAATAATGTCTCAACAGGATCCAGGTTTAAAGGGAAGAAGATATGATTTAGAAATGAGAGAAATTGGACAGTTAGAGTATCAAAAGCTTGAAAAATATGATGAGTATATGTCTCAATTTAATGAGCAAATTAAAAAAGCTAAAGAACAAAAAGAAAATGCTAAGGTTTTAACTGATGAAATTTTTGAAAAGAATGCAAGTGCTATGGGACATTTAGGACTTAAATCGTTAAGATATCAATTAGATATGAAAGATAAATCTAAAGAATCTACAGGTAAATTAAAAGAATATGATTCAAAGATACAAGAGATTCAAAAAAAATTAGAAACTGAGACTTCAGAAGATGAGAGGTATAAATTAAATGCAGATTTGCAAAAATTAAAATATGATAAAAGGTTGTGGGTTGGAACAAAAGATTATGAAGACATTGATGTTATAAAAAGACCACTTTATTTAGCTCCGGAGAACATTATGGCAGGTTATGGTTATATGGATTCACTTGAGGAATATAAAGCTGTTATTCGTACCTCTTGGGATGAGTTTGCAAAGAAGTTAATGAGTAAGGAGAGTATGTATTCAAAAATTCGTGAAGATTATGAAAAAGAGACAGGTATTAAAATCGATTCTTACGAGAAAGCAATTCAAGTTGCAAAGAATCATATTGGGGGAACTTTTGATAATGCACATGCAGGTGTGTGGCTTAAATATTTTAAAAGAGAAGGGGATGAGTCAGAAGAACATAGAATTGAAAGGTTTAACAAATGGCTTAATACTGAGGCAGAGAATATGGCTAAAGAAGGGATTATTAAACATATTCACTTTAATGATACACAGGCAAAAGATGATGATCATAATTTATTGGGTAGTGGAATTTTAGATATTCATGATTTAAGAGAGAGACTTAGGCGAGCTGGAGTTAAGGAACCTTTAATTGTTGAGGCAGGTGGTCGTGGAGGAGATGGAATTATGCATATTCTAAATGCTTTTGATATATTTAATCCTGAAATTCATAATGCCCAAGAAAGAGAAGATAGAGGATATTCGCCTGGAGCTACAGGAGTTTCAGATTGGGTTTCTGTTAAAAGAGATTATGAAAATAGACCAATTTATTCACCTTATGGAATGAGTTATAATACTTTTAGACATCAACCTCCAGGGCAAGGTCAGCCGAAAGGGGATTGGTCTGGAACAGGCTTTCTTTAAATTTTGTTCTTTTTTCCTCTAGTTTTGTTATTTTTGTGTTTATGTAGCGCTGCTACACAGCACACAAAAATGCCTTACTATAGAAAAAAATTACTAAAATTTATTTCTGATGAAAACAAATCCAATAAAAATCAGAGATTTTTGAGCATTTGTTTTCAAGGAAAACAAATCTTTATATATTTAGATTAAGAAATTGAGTTATGGATATGTCATTTATAATATTTATACTGCTTTTTATAGTGGTTGTTTATTTGATTTTCAAGTTTATTAAGAAACTTGTTTTTGCAGTAATTACACTGGTTGTTTTTGTTTTTTTAATCTTTGGAGGTGTTGGAGGGATTGTTTATATGGATTTAAAACAGCTTTCATCTCAAGATGATTTTAATATTGATTTAGTTTATAGAGAAGAAGCAACTGATAATTATATCTTAGGAGCTTCCATTCCGGTTAGAAATCAAGAAGTTGATGTAGAGAGTGTTGAGAGGATTTCAAAAGCAGATTTGGAAGGATTAGATACATCTGAAATTTCAGATGATGATAAGAGATTTGTAGTAGTTATTAATGATGAAACATTTTCGAGTATTTTAACAAAGGATACTTATGATTTAAGAGATATAGATGGGTTAGAATTAGAGAGTTACGAAGATTATAATTTAACTTTGACTAAATCTGAGGTTTTAGAGATTGTTAAATCAGAAGATGGACTTGATAGATTACTAGATATAATTTTTGAAAAGAATGATGTTTCAGGAATCACAAAAACTTTAGGAAAACCAGCACTTTACGATTCAATTTATAAAAACTTAGATGAGAGAAATTTAAGATTTAAAGAAGCATTATTTTTATTTGTATTATCTGATAGTGCATCAAATGAAAGAAGTGTTTTAACTATTCTAGATGCTTATAAAAATGATGAAGGAGTTGAAGTTTACCCAGATAGATTTACATTTAAATTAGTAAGATTACTTCCTATTTCAACTCTTAAAGAATATCTTCCAGATTTTTCTTAAAATCAATACCTTTTTAAAATCTAATTTCTTAATTTAACCTTTTTTCAACAGTTTTAATTGTATTGATGTCAAAAACACCGTTGTATCGAGTGGTTTTTTCCCTAAAAACTGTAAAAAAGCTTAAGCAAAAAAGGGTTTGAAAATTAAACTTGGAAACTTAGAATTAATTAGTTTTATAAAACTTTAATTCTTAATTCTTTTTGGTCAGTCCTGTAAGATAAGGTAGAAGCTCTGTCTTTTATGGCTTTTTTATAGAGGAATCGTGTCAGAGGGGGAACTCAGCAGCATTAAATCTATTAAGGGGTGCTTAGAAGGTTGCGGGGTGGACGATGCTTGTGGGGTAGCTGACCACTTAAGACTGATTCTGATTGTGAGAGCGACAAGTGAGTTGTGAGTTTTTATTTCTAACCCTAACACTTATAAAATACAATTTGTTACTTTTTACTAAGGTTTAATTCAAAATTAGTATTTTACCGATATTTATTAAAAAATGGAAATTAGTGAAAATAAAGTAGTTTCAATTCATTATAAAGGAACTTTAAAAGAAGATGGATCTGTTTTTGATAGCAGTGAAGGTAGAGAACCGTTATTATTTTTATTCGGTAAAGGTATGATTATTCCAGGACTTGAAGAAGGTATGACTGGACTTAAAGTTGGAGATAAAAAATCAATTGAAGTTGGTTTTGAGAAAGCATATGGACCCCAAATCCCTGAAGCGAAACAAGAAGTACCAAAAGACCAATTACCTGCTGAGGCAGAAATTACTGTAGGTTTACAATTAATGGCTCAAGGACCACAAGGTGCTATGCCAGTAACTATTACGGCAGTTAATGATACAACTGTTACAGTTGATTTTAATCATCCACTTGCTGGAAAAGATTTAATCTTTGATATTGAAGTTATTGATGTACGTGAACCAACTAAAGAAGAACTTGAACATGGACACGCTCATGGACAAGGTGGTGTTGATCATGAACATTCAGAAGATAGTGATATGGCTCACCAAATGCCAGAAGAGCCTAAAAAGGATGAAGCATCTTTAGAAGATTCTCTAGATGAGAAGAAAGACGATAAAAAGTCTGAATAAATATTATTTTATTAAATTTTAATTCTTTTTAACACATAAAACTTATAAGTCATTAATTTTAGATTAAGTTATGGTTGATTTAGATAAAAGAAGAACTTTATTTGGTTTAGGAGCTTTAGGTTTAAGTTCTTTAATTGGGAGAAAGGCTTTAGCTTTTGATGAAGAAATCTCTAAAATCGCAGTAGTTTCAGATTTAGAAGGAGCATTAGATAATGTTGAAAAATCTGTTAATAAAATAAAAAAAGAAGGAGTTCAATTAATTATTATTGCAGGTGATTGTTATGAAAATGAAGAGTTAAGAGGAAATAGGTCATTATATCCTAATTCTCGAGATAATTATTCTGAAATGATAAACTGTATTAAACCTTACGCTGAATTAAAGATTCCAGTATTTGTAATTCCTGGAAATCATGAAGTTAAGACCATATATAATAAGGCAATAAAGAAGCTACAAGAGAATTATCACAATGTTGAAGAAGTTAGTGATAAGTTAATAGAATTTCCTAGTTTTTCAATTGTTACTATTGGTGGTTATCATCATCCTAGATTTACAGCAACAGGTGGATTTTTAATTTCAAATTCTCAATATCAATTAACTTTTCAAAATTTACAAAAAGCATCAAAAAGAGAAAAACCAGTCTTATTTATAAGTCATGGCCCTCCCTATACAAATTCAAATATAGATAAGATTATTCAAGGAATGAATGTTGGAGATAAAGTGTTTACTCAAATAATGATGATGCCAGAAATAAAAAATATACTTCATATTTTCGGTCATATTCATGAAGCAGGAGGAAATTTTTTTAATTTTTCAGAAGATAAAACTTCAATTAATACTGCTGCAATCACTAATTACCTTTCAGATAAAAGTGTTAGAGGTACAATTGTCGAAATTAAGGATAATAAAGCGATCTGGAAGTTGATGTAATCTGTTACTACTAATAGTAACATAAACGATACTTTTATAAATATAGAAATCCATAGTATAGTATAGAAAATGGCTTCTAATAATTATAATTCTAATGATAGTTTGGACGATAATGTAGTTTATTTAACACCTAATCAATATGAACCTAATAAATATAGTAGGGGAATTACTATGATTTCAGACTTACATAGTCAGTGGGATGGTTTAGAAGAAGTTTTAAGACATGCAGCTGCTAATGATAATGATGTTCTTATGCCTGGAGATGCAATAGGCTATTATTTTGAAGAAATAGCTAGAAAAAGAGGATATAAAACTCAGAGTATGATTGCAGATGAATTTTTAGTTGAGAAAGTAAATAAAGGTGATATTTCTGAAGAAAATTATTTAACCTATATGGTAATGCAAAACTTGAAATTAGTTGGGAGTGTAGATGACTATGTTGCTATGATTTCTCAGCAAATACCATTTGATCAAATAGATCAAGCTAAACAAGAATTAGAACAAATTATACAATATTCTTCAACTAATGAATTTAAAAATGCAGTTGTTGGACTTCAGAGTCAATTTGTTAAAGAGAAAGGAGAAGAAGTAAGAACTAATAAAGATAATTTAAAAAATCTACAGTTTGGTGTTTGGATGGCTAATGCAAGAAAATTTGCAGAAGTTAAGAATAAAGTAGAAGGAGAATTAAATAAAGTAATTACTACTTACTGGTTGGATGGAAATCATGACCCTAGAGGTTATGCTCAATTGATTCAAAGATTTTCAGACTCACCTGAAAGTTTCATAGATTTAGGTTCTGAAGTGGGATATACAACATCAAAAGGTGGTGCTAATGATAATGAAAGTGAAGATATAACAATGGCTGGTTTTTCAAATGTATATAGTAGGTGGTTAGAGAAACACATATATGAAGTATTTGATGAACCTGAAGTTAACCATTATTTTTCACATATGATTGAAGAATTTCATGATCCTGCTTTATTTATTTCCAAAAATCCAACAAAACAAGAATTAAAAAATTTGGAGGAGATAATTAGAAAAGATCATGAATTTAATAGGATGACTAATAATGGAGAAGATTTAGATAAAATATTAGATTTATTTGTGAGCCATAATTCTCCATTTGCTCCAATAGTTGGAGTTGCTGCAAATGATAATCAACCTAAAGCAGCTAATGACAATGAAATAGGTTCAGCTGTTAAAGGAAATATTAGAGAAGGTTTTGAAGACCATAGAAATGCAGTAGGTGATTATATGCTTCAATTTGCAAAAGCAAGTGTACATGGACATCATCATGGTGGAATGTTTGGGCAAGACCATCTAGGTAAAAACTTTGTAAGGCCAGTTGGTTCAATTTTTGACGTTTATAAAATTGATGGGAAATTAATTTTCCAAAAAGTACCAACGAAATTCACATATGATACAAGGGCACCGATTAATATTGAAGATTATATTTTAGATGAAGAATTAGAATATTTTACTGCAAATGATAATAATTCATCCTCTTCTTCCTCTTCATCAAATTCTAAAGCAGCATAAATCCTTATAAATAATTCTTTCTTTTTATATTTAAATGCTAGAAGAAAAATTTCCTGTTTTTAATTTTGAAAAGTCAGTTACTGATTTAGAAAAAGTTAAATTTAGTTATTTATTAAAGAATAAAAACCCAATTATTTTAGATACTAACTTTTTATTTACAACTTTCGAATTCAAAGTTGATATTATTTCTGAACTTCGTAGAGTGATTGGAGGGACTTTTAGTTTGTATATTTATGAAGGAACAATTGGAGAGTTAAAATCTGTTGAGAGAAAAGGTGATAAGAACAAAAGATTTTTACCGCTTATTTCAAAGATGCTTCATTTATACGATTTTAAAGTTATCAAATCTAATAAGAAATATATTGATGAGCAAATTCTTTCTAATTTAAATTCTGAAATCTTTGTTGCAACAAATGATAAAGAATTAAGGAAAAAGATTTGGGAAGTTCCAAGTCGAGTTATTTATTTAAGACAGAAAAAATATTTTGAAGTTAAATAGTTTTTTGGCAAAGCTTTTTTACAATTTTCTAGGTTTGAGTTCTCGATACAACGGAACTCAAAAACTTCGATGAGAAAAATTGTCGAAAAAAGGTTTAATGGGAAAGAACTTCGAAAGAAGATTTGGGAAGTTCCAAGTCGAGTTATTTATTTAAGACAGAAAAAATACTTTGAAGTTAAATAACTTTAGAATTTAAAGCAATATTTATAAAAGTTAAATAGATATTTATTTTATGAGGTCAGAACATTAAGTTCTTCTTCACTTTTATTAAAATAAAAATGTTAGAATTTATTCAGAACAATGTGTCTTTTGTTGTTTTTATTTTATTTTTATCAGTATTTTTACTTATAAAAAGAAAGAACCTTCAGGTTCAAGGGTCTTTTCCTTTTTTGTATATGATGCTTTATAGAACAAAATTAGGACTTGATAAAATGGACAAATGGTCTAAAAAACACCCGAAAGTATTTCTATATTTGTCTTATTTATCTTTATTTGTTGGAATTGTAGGGATGGTTTTAATGACTGTTTTTATGGTATGGCAATTAGGATATATTGTAGATAATAATATTTCCAGTGGAGGTGGACTTGTTTTACCAATACAAACAGAAAATGGAGTAGATTCAGCAGTTCCGGTTTTTTATGTTCCATTTTGGTATTGGATTGTTGCTCTTTTTATACTTGCAATTGTTCATGAATTTGCTCATGGAGTTATTGCAGAGAGATTTGGAGTTAGAGTAAAATCTAGTGGATTTGCATTTGCAGGAATTATTGTTCCAATTCTACCTGCAGCTTTTGTTGAACCGAATGAAAAAGATTTAGCAAAGAAACCTTGGTGGCAAAAAATAGCAGTTTTTGGAGCAGGTTCAACTTCTAATTTTCTTTTTGGTGCTTTATTTTTACTTTTATGGATAGGTTCGTTATTTTTAATAAATACAACTATGACTACAAGTTCTATTACTTTTGAAGGAGTTATGAATGAGAGTTCATTATCAAAATATAATATTACTAGCGGAGAGATAATTGCATTAAATGGTTATTATAATTCAGAAGATATTTCTAAACAAATTTCTAATTTGAGTGTTGGAGATAACGTTAGTTTAATTATAAACTCTAGTTTGGGTTTGAATACTTACGAAATTACTACCTTTCCAAATTCTTTAAATCCTAATAAAGCAATGATTGGAATAGTTGGTGTTGATTCACACCCAGTAAATAGAGAGGGGTTTGGATTTTTGGGAAACTCGCCTTTACACGCTGAGAGATTATTGTTTTATACTTGGTTTTTAAATATTGCAATTGGTATGATGAACTTACTTCCATTTTGGATAACTGATGGAGGTCAAATCGCAAGAACTTTACTTGAGCAGAAATTTAAACCAGATACTAGTATGAGAATATACAACTGGCTTTCAATTTTTGTTACATTATTAATTATTTTAACAATTTGGCCAAGTTTATTATTTAAATTAATTGGTTTATTTTAGTTAAAATTTATTAAAATTATTTTATTTTAGGTGTTATTTTTTATCAAAAACACAAAAGCTTTATATATAAAGAGTTATTAGTTAATATATGGCAAAAAAAACTGGTGTTAATCTTCCTTCTGGTCAAGGTGGTCTATTAGGAGGTTATTCTAGTTCATTAAAAACTAAATTTGAGTTTAGTCCAAAGTTAGTTGTTTATTTTTCAATTATTGTTGTTATTTTTATTTGGTTTTTATTTAGAACGTATTAAAATGGTTAGAAAAGTTTGTGAGGTATTAGAATAGAGTCTTTTGTTGATTCTACTCTTTTGATTTTAAAATGATTCCAGGTGTAAATCCAAGACAATTAAAACAAATGATGAAACAGATGGGTATGTCCCAAGACGATTTATCTGTTACTGAATTAATTATGAAAACAGCAGATGGGAAAACTTTAGTTTTTCAAAACCCTGAAGTACAAAAAATAACTATGCAAGGAAATACATCTTTTCAAGTTAGTGGTTCTTATACTGAGCAAGTTGAGAGTGCAAAAATCACAATTTCAGATGAGGATATTGAAATGGTTTCATCGCAAGCTGGAGTTTCTAAAGAAGAAGCAAGGAAGGCACTTGATGAAGTTGAAGGAGATATCGCACAAGCGATTGTTAATTTAAGTTAGTATAAAAAGTATAAGAATGGAAGAAGCAATAGAAAATTTAATTCACTTGAAAAGACATTTAAACAGCATTGAACATATGATTTATGTTTCCTGTAAGTTTACAAGGACTACAGAAATGTTGAGAAAAGTTATGGAAACAATAGTAACTGGTTATGAAAATTTTTTTATGATTGCATTTGAAATGTTTTCAAGTAGTGATGAAGTAGGAAGTTATACAGTTCACCATAAAATTCAATTACTATCTGATGAACTTGCAAGTAAAGGATTACATATTGATTTATCTGATTATTTTTTATTAAAGAGATTATTGATTTCAGATTTTGATAGCATTGGTGAATATAGAAAAAATTTATGTATGGTTTCATATATTGATGGAGAAGAATATATTATTAATATGACTAAATTACTTGATTTTTATGGTAATTTAAAGACAGCTTGTAATTGTTTACAAGAGCTTGAAGCTTAAAGTTTCAACTATTGTGTGGTTATAATATGTTATATAAAATTCAAAGCTTATTTTTAGATATGGGTGTTTTATAATGGGAAAATTAATTGTAGTTTCATCAGGAAAAGGAGGAGTTGGTAAGACAACAACGAGTGTTAATTTATCAACAGCTCTTGCAAAGCAAGGAAAGAATGTTATTTTAGTAGATGGTAATTTAACAACTCCTAATGTTGGCCTTCATTTAGGATTTACAAAATTTCCTTTAACAATGAATGATGTTTTAAAAGGAGAAGCAAATTTAGAGGATGCAATTTATATTCATCCTTTAGGTTTCAAATTACTTCCTGGTAGTTTGTCTGTTAGGAGTTTTTCAGAAATTAATTCACGAAAACTAAAAAAATTATTTGGTGATCTACGTGAGATGTGTGATTTTGTTATTGTGGATTCTGCTGCTGGACTTGGAAATGAGTCTTTATCTGTTCTTAGAAATGCTGATGAAGTTCTAATTGTTACAAATCCTGAACTTCCTGCTGTAACTGATGCTTTTAAGATTGTAACTTTAACAAGAGAAATCGGAATTCCTGTTAAGGGTGTTGTTTTAAATAGAGTTCGTAAAGATAATTTTGATTTAGGACTTAGAGCAATTGAGAGTTTGCTTGAAACTCCAATTACAACTGTTGTTATGGATGATAAAGCGATGAGAGAAGCATTGTATAAGAAAAAACCAATTACACATTTAAAACCTAATTCGCATTCATCAAAACAATATCATCATTTAGCAACACGAGTTCACGGTGGGAATTATCAAAGAAAAATTGAAGAACTAGAAAAAGAAAATAGTTTATTAAAGAGTATTCTTCGTGGCCTTGGTTTTAGATAAAAAATAATTAATTTTTATTATAGTTTTTTATTTAATATATTTTTTTTAAGTAACCAATATTTATAAATTCTAAATTTTATATTTCTTTATGTTTAGTTTAAGAAAAGATCAAAAACCAATTCTAATTGTAAATATAGTTTCTATAATTGTTTTCTCTTTAATGTTTTTGAGTCGTGGAAATTTTGAATTTTTAATTTATGTTGGAGTTATAATATTTTTCTTATTTTTACTTTTATATACAAATGATAAAGTTGATTATCCAAAGCCAGTTTTATGGGGATTAACATTATGGTCTATTTTACATATGGCAGGTGGGGGTGTTTTAGTTAATTCAGAAGTTTTGTATAAATTAATGTTAATTCCATTAATTGGTGATCCTTACTTAATTTTTAAATACGATCAATTAGTTCATATGATTGGTTTTGCAGTTGCAACTCTTTTATCTTATTATATTTTAAAACCTAATTTAAAGAAAGATTTTGGATGGAAAGGAATAATTTTTATTATTGTTTTTGCAGGACTTGGTCTTGGAGCTTTAAATGAAATTATTGAATTTATTGTTACAGTTCTTGTTCCAGAGACTAATGTTGGAGGTTATGTTAATACGGCTCTAGATTTAGTTTTTGATTTAATTGGTTGTATAATAGCTAGTTTTTATATTTATTTTAAGGAGAGAAAATAAGAAATGGTTGTAAGGTCTCATAAAAGAAGAAAAAGTGTTGGAACTGCTGCGGAGAATGAGTTAATTCATAGATTTTGGGATAGTGAGTGGGTATGTGTTCGTGTTGCAGGAAGTGGAAGCACTCAATATCCTGCGCCAGATTTACTTGCGAGTCGTGGGGATAAGAGAATTGTTATGGAAGTTAAAGTTGTTTCCGCAGTTAAAAAATATTTTACAGGACAAGAGATCAGAGATTTAATATTTTTTGGAGAGAAGTTTGGAGCAGAGCCTTGGGTTGGTGTGAAGTTTGAAGGTAATCAATGGTTTTTTATTCCAACAAGTGAGTTAGAACTTACAAAGTCTGAAAATTATGTAATTACATTAATTGAGATGAAGAGAAAAGGTTTTAGTTTTGAGGAGATGATAAAATAAAAAATGTTCAAATTTTTCAGAAAAAATAATACTGAAGAATTTAAAACTTCTAGAAGAAACTTTTTAAGAAAAGGAATAAAAACGGGAATAGGTGCAGCAGTTGTTAGTTCTCCTTTTCTATCTTCAGTTGCACAAGCAAGTATTAAATTTGAAGATGCTAAAAAATATACTATTAAAGAAATGTTTTCAATAATGTATAAAGGTCAAATTTTAGCACCAATTTCTAAGTCTAAATTTAATCCTGAGAATAAAAGAGAATTGTATAAAGGTGTAAATCCTATTTATGTTGGTGAAAATAATCCAACCATAATTTTTATTTCTGATGTACATCTAGATAATATTTCTCCTGAAAAATATTCTGATTCTGATAAAAAGGTGTATTCTGATGAAGATCAGAGATGGAGTGTTGAGAGAGGTCAATTAGAATATTTGAGAATTAATTTTAATATAAAAGATGTTGCAATTGAAGGTTGGGGGGGAAGAGAAGTTGATGATAAAAGAGGTTTTAAGATTTTAAATGGAGAAGAAAAATTAGTTGAGTGGTTAATTTCAAATAAAGATTATAATTCTCTAGCTTTAGAAAGTGATGAACAACAAATAAAGACTCAATATTTAATGATTTTTGAACAAGTAAGATTGTTTATTGAAAAGAAGAGAATGTTTGAGGAACTTTTAAATAAATTAGAATTAGAATTACTTGAATATTTATTATCATTTTTCGTTAAAAATTATGATTTGAATATTTATTCACAAGTTTTAGTTTACAATGAAAATAAAATATTAGAATTTTATGACCATTCTAATTTATTTGAGAAAAGTTTAGAATTTTATAGTAATATTAGAGTCTTACAAGTGTATTTAAGAGAAATATGTTACAAGATCCAAAAAATCACAAATAAAAAAGATTTAGATTTAGATTTAGTATATGAAAAAATTAATTATATTTATAAAAATTTCATTTATAAAAATTCAAATTTTTCATATTGGATAAGATTAGAAATAGAAGAGAAGAGAGAAAACATTGCTGTTGAAAAAATGTATAACTATTTTTTAAGTAATGAGAATAAATTTTTAATTGTAGTTTACGGGATTGGACATATTCCTAATTTAGTTTCTAAAGTTTTAGAAAAATTTGAGAATAAAGTTAATATATATATTGCTAAATAAATTTATTTTTACCAACTACCAATATTTTCCATTGATTTGTAAGGTTCTTTTGTTTCAAGAGGTTCTCCTTTTTGTAAAAATTCAATTGAGATATTATCTGGTGTTTTAATAAACATCATTCTTCCATCTTTTGGAGGTCTGTTTATTGTAATATTTTCTTTAATTAACTTATCACACAGTTCATAAATATTCTCTGTTTCATATGCAAGATGTCCAAAGTTTCTTCCTGTAGTGTATTCTTTTTCATTATCCCAATTGTAAGTTAATTCTATTTCCGGTTCTCCTATATCAGTTGCTAGAAATACTAAAGTAAATTGTCCCTTTTCATTTTCTTTTCTTCTAATTTCTTTAAGTCCAATTATTTTAAAAAATTCAATTGTTTTATCTAAGTCTTTAACTCTAATCATTGTATGTAGATATTTCATAATTTAGTTAATAATAAGTTTTATATAAAATTAACTTTAGTATAATTTATGAAAAATAAATCTTTTAGAGAACAAGTATATGAATTACTTAAAACAGTTCCAAAAGGAAAAGTTGTAACTTATGCAACTCTTGCTCATGCGTTAGGAACTAAGGCTTATAGAGCGGTAGGTACAGCTATGAAAAATAATCCTGATTTGGATGGTGCTCCCTGTTATAAAGTTATTAATTCAGATGGTAGAGTTGGTGCTTATTCTTTGTTAGGAGTTGATGAGAAGATTAGAAGATTAAAAGCAGATGGAATTGAAATTAAAAATGGAAGAATTGATTTGAAGAAGTATTTGTATGAGTTTAGAGTTTAATTAAAGACCAGATTTATAAACTTTCTAATTTATTATTATATATGAAAGAAGTTAATATTGAACTTTACAAGTGGGAAGGAAAATTTTGGCCTTTTGAGATTAAGATGCACTGCGGTGAATGTTCATTAAATAAAGGAGTTATTGAAAAAGCAATAGAAGAATTTGGTGAAGATGGTGTATATGTTGATTTTATTGAAAAACCATGGCTTACTAATTGGTACAAAGTTATTTTAAAAGGAGGATATCACGCGCCCATTGTTTTAGTTAATGGAAAGGTTATAGGTCAAGAAAAAGTTTTAACAAAAGAGAAAATTAAAGATGAGATTATTAAAGTTTTATATTCTGACTATGAAATTCCAAAAGGAGTTCATATTTTTTCTAAACCAAATTGTAAATATTGTAAGCTTGCAAAAGAGATTATGAAGAGAAATAATATTAAATATGAAGATCATAATGTTATTGAGAATAGCTCTGATATGGCAAAACTTTTAACACTTGTTACAGGAAAAATTCATCCAATTACAATGCCTCAAATTTTCATTAATGGAAAGTGGATTAAAGGAGCAGAAGAATTAGAGAAACTAGAGAAAGAAGGAAATTTGAAGTGTTTGTTATAGATAGAAAAGCTTTATAAATATTTAAATTTACTTTTTTCTTATGGTGACACAAGAAGAAGTTATTACTTTTATAACTAAAAATAGTTTAACTCAAGCAATTGGTGAAGATATAATTACAGAAATAAACTTTAATTTTAAAAAAGGAAAAAAAGATTTAATTTTATGGGTTGAAAATCAATTACATATAGATTCTTCTAATGAAAAGTTAAAAGCACTTCAAACTCTTCTTCATTCTTAGATTATAATTTATTTTTGAAATCTTTTAATTAATTTAGGTACTTGCATAAATAATATTACAAGAACAATTGCACCAAGAAATAATGGAATACTTTGAGTAAGAGATGCTCCTAAGAAGATAAATACAAAACTTCCAAAAATATTTGTTATTAGTGTTGCAAGTATAAAGTCTCTTGCTTTTAATTTTTCAACAAGTCCTGCTGCGTAACTTAGTGGCATATATGGTAAAAATGATAATCTTAAAATTGCAATTGCAAGAAATCCATTTTTTTCGCAAGCTATATTTATTTTATTTACTAATTTTTTTATTGTTTTATTTTGTTTTTTATCTTTTTCATCAGTTATTTTATTTTTCAAATATCTTGCGATATAAAATGCAAGAGTTGCTGCAATTGTTGCCGCAATTACTACAACAAAAAGTGCAATCTTTACACCAAAGATTAATCCTGCAAGTATTGTAAAAAATGCTGCTGATAGTCCAGTTAAAGTAATGATTATATAGATAATTGCAAAAATTAATGGTGCCCACATTCCAAAGCTTTCTATAAATTTAGTTAGTGATTCATAATTTAGAAAGCCACTCATTTTTAGATAAAATCCAAAAGATAAAACTATTAGAATTAAAACTAAAATTAATATGTTTTTTTTATTTAGGTGTTTTTTCATTTTCTTTTATTTTTTAGATCTCTTAACATCAATATGCCCATTTGCAATTAATTTTCCTAACTCTGTTAAACTAACACAAACACTTGAATCTATTTTTTTGGTCATAACTAAATTCATTTCTACAAGTCCTTGTGAATCTCTATTTCCTCTTAGATGATATGCAATTAAAGGTAGACTCATTTTAGATAATTTTGCTAACTCTTCCATAGATGAGATTGGTCCTTTTTTATTTACTATATTTAAAATTTTCATTTTTTTATCATTTATAGCATTGTAGTATGAGAACTTCATAATGGGGTATGTTATAACTTCTTCTTTTAAAACTCCCATTGCAGCAATTCCATTTACAAATGAACTTGAGAGTGCGAGGCAAGATGTCATATAGTCTGTATCTACATTAATCACAATTGAATTATTTTTATAGTAGTTCTCTAATTCTTTAATTTTCATAAAGACTTCTTCTAAATTAGGAGAATCAGAGACTTCTCTTGTATCAATTTTGATATCAAATTTATTCATGTTTGATTCTATTTTTTTACTTTTTTTTAGATATTTCTTTTTTGTTAAAAGAACAATGATGTCAGGATAGAACTTTTTAAAGCCTTTAAATAAGATTTCTTCACAATCATTATCTTCACCAATAATTCCAATTAATATGTTTTTCATAATATTAAATGTTTTCTTTTCTTTATAAAGAAATTCTTTAAGTGGAATTATTTTTTATCTAGGTAATTTTTAAGTCCAATTAGACTTGTATTGTAGTTTTTTATTATGTAGATAGGTGTATTTTTTATTTTTTTACTTTTTTGAATTTCTTTTAAGAATTCTTTTCTATTAAAGTCTAAATTTTTTTCTATTATGCCGCCAGCAATATAAACTCCTCCATAACATTCTTTGAATTCTATTAATTCTCTTATTGCTTTTGCGTATAAATGGAAGAAAGTCTTAAATGTTTCAGATGAACATTTATTAGTTTTTTTAGATTCACTAATTTGTTTAGCAGTTAGATTTGTTTTTTCTTTCGTATATTTTGTTTCTTGCAAATAATTATATATATTTTCAATTCCTTTCCCAGATAAAAGTGTCTCATAACTTATTTTTTTTATTTTTAATTTTTGTTTTATATTTTTTTCTAGATTTAAATTATTTAAGTTAAATTTTTTATTTTTATATTCAGTACCAATAATTTTATATTTATGTTTTAAATATTTTAGATAAGAAACTCCCAGTCCAGTTCCAGCTCCAATTACTAATATATTTTGTTTAGACTCAAGTCCTTTATTCAGAGTTATTAAATCATTTTTTTTAATTGTTGGGATTGAATAAGATAGAGCTACAAAATCATTTATAAAAAATAAATCTTTAGTTTTTAATATTTTAATAATATTAGTTTTATCAATCTTAATTTTATTATTACTTAGTTTTAATTTTTTAGTTATTGGGCCTGCTATTCCAAACGTAGCTTTTTCAATTTGATAGTTTTTATTTTTTAAATATGTGAGAATTATATCACTTAATTTTTCAAAATTTGAGGTTTTATATTTTTTAATATTTATAATTATGTTATTCTTGACAATTGCAATTGTTGAATTTGTTGCACTTATATCACCAACCAAATAAGTTTTATTCATTTTACTATTTTCTCAATATGAAAACATTTAAAAAAAAGTCATTACTTATTTGTAGTAATGGCACAGATTATAGAATTACAAGATGAGATTATTAAGGTTTCAGAATATAATAGGTCTCTTTCTTCTTGGGGCAGAAATTCACAGTTAAGAGGAAGAAATAATGAGTTATATATGTATTTAGCAAATACAATTAGAGCAAACAGTCCTGAAAATCTTATAGGAGAATTATTAGAAATACCAAATTTTGCTGAGATTTCAATTAGAGAGTACGGAGAAAGAGAAATAAAAGCATATAGGAGGGATATAGATTTTAAAGATTTAGATTTTTTTCAAAAATTTAAAAATGAGCAAGTACATTCTAGAATTAAAGATATACTTGATAATGGGGGTGATTCCCAAACTATTTCAGTTAGATTTCAAAGTTCAGAAACAATTGAGGAAAACCGTAGAAGAGATTTACTTGCTAGAACTGGTGTTGATGTTAGAAATTTACCCAAATTTGATGAAGAGCGTTCATTGGTATTATTTAAAGGACAAACTTCTAAAAATATTTTTGCTTATAGGGCAAAAATTCCGGTATGTCAATTAGTTCATCAAAATTTATATAAATTAACACAGTTCAGAAGAGATTTATTTCTTAGAGATTTTCCAAATCATACAATTGAAGCTATATTACAATAAAACTATCTTATTTTCTTTTCAATATTTTTTTAACTCTTTTGATTATTTCTTTAGTACTTATATTGTATTTTTCAAGAAGTTCATATCCCTCTCCACTTTCTCCAAATGAATCTTCTACACCAATTATTTCAATTGGAATTGGATAGTTCTCAGATAAAAATTCAGATACAGCGCTTCCCATCCCACATATTTTTTGATGTTCTTCTATTGTTACAATTGCTTTTGTTTTTTTAGCATATTTTAAAATTGTATTTTTATCAAGTGGTTTTATTGTATGTAAATTTATAATTGAGACATTTATTTTTTCTTTTTTTAAAATTTCTTGTGCTTCTAGTGCAAATTGTAGTGTTAAACCGCAAGCAATTACTGTTACATCTTTTCCTTCTTTTAGAACATTTGCTTTTCCTATTTCAAACTTAGAATTTTTATCAGTTATGTTTAAACATTTTTCTCTTGAAACTCTAAGATAAACTGGTCCTTTATGTTTTGCTGTAGCAATTGTTGCTTTTCTTGTTTCTTCTTCATCACAAGGAATAATTACAGTTAAGTTAGGAAGAACTCTTGTTATTGCTATATCCTCAAGTGCTTGATGAGTTGCACCATCTGGTCCAGTTGTTAATCCTGCGTGTCCACCTAAAATTTTTACATTATGATTAGAATAGCAAACACTAACTCTTAGTTGATCCCAATTTCTTCCAGGATTAAATGCAGCGTAAGAACAGACAAATGGGATTTTATCATTTAAACACATTCCAGCTGCAGCGCTCATCATATTTTGTTCACAGATTCCCATTTCAAAAAATTTATTTGGATATTTTTCTATAAATTTTGTTAATTTTAATGAATCTTTTAAATCTGCACAAAGAGCAACTACATTTTTATTTTTATTTGCTGATTCTAAGAGTCCTTCTCCAAAACCGTTTCTAGTTGTCCCATAGGTTTTATTTTTATTCATTTCAAATTTTCCCTCTCTAAATTTAATTCTTCAAGTGCAATTTTTAACTCAGCATCATTTGGTGCTTTTCCATGCCATTCAAATTTATTTTCCATAAATGAAACACCTTTACCTGGAGTTGTATTTGCAATTAATACTATTGGTTTTTCTTTTGATTCTTTTGAATGTTTAAATGCTGTAATTATTTGATTGATATCATTTCCATTAAATTCAATTACTTTAAAATTAAATGTTGAGAATTTTTGAGAGAGAGGTTCTAAGTTTAAAACATCTTTTGTATTTCCATCAATTTGGATATGATTTCTATCAACTATTACAATTAAATTATTTAATTTTTGTTTTGCAGCAAACAATAAAGCTTCCCAGCACATTCCTTCTTCTAATTCTCCATCACCAACAAAGCAATAAATCTTGTTTGGTTTTTTGTCACGTTTTAAAGATGCAGCAAGTCCTACTGCTTGTGAGATTCCTTGTCCAAGTGGACCTCCAGAATTTTCAACTCCTGGCAAAGAACCATAGTGAGGATGGCCCTGAAGAGGAGATCCTAGACGGCGAAGAGTGTTTAAGTGCGATTTGGGAAAATAATTGAAATTTGCAAGAGTAGAGTATAAAACAGGGCAAGTGTGTCCATTTGATAAGATAACAAAATCTCTATTTTTGTCTTTTGGTTTTTTAGGATTATGTTTTAGAAAATTTGAATAAAGAACAGCAAATAAATCTGCCATACCTAAAGCACCCCCACTATGACCTGATCGTGCTTTATTTAACATTGTTACAATATCAACTCTAATTTGGTTTGCTAATAGTTTGATATTTTGATTTGAATTCATCTTTTTATTCAACTATTACTTTTAAGTTTTTACCAAAATCTGTTTTATTTATTCTACTAATATATTCTTCTATACTTTCTTCAAAATACCTATGTTTGTTTTCTTGAATTTTACCAATTACATAATAACCAATTGCCATCATAGCTCCAAAGTCTGCGTTTTTTGGAAGGGGAATTCTTATTTTTCTTTCATCTGGAATATCACTAACTTCTCCTGTTCCAAATTGAATGCAACCTTCTTCATCAGATTCAACCACAGTTACAGCATGTTTTAATTGTTCATATGTTTCAATATCTCTTGCAATATTTCTTCCAAATAATTC
Organism: uncultured Methanosarcinales archaeon; assembly: GCA_964351975.1. GTDB lineage: Archaea > Nanobdellota > Nanobdellia > Woesearchaeales > UBA583 > UBA583. Next base: position 31,039 of record CAYGPK010000010.1, on the reverse strand, counting down.
TTTAAATTTTACATGAAATAAATGATTACCTCTCCAAAATTTATTTGGAGTCACCAACAAATATCCTTTGTAAACTCCAATATTTTTAGGAATTACTTTGTCTACTTTGTTAATTATAAAGTCATAAATCTCTTTTGGATCTTCTTTTGTTTTAGCTAATATCCATCCTAAATATGTTGAAGTGTTATATGTGTAAGGTTCTTTATTTTTAAGAGTTACAATAGTATTTTGTTTTCCTAAGATTTTTTCAGAACTAGAATTTTTATTACAAGTTAAAAGAATTGTTTTAACATTTTTTTCTTTGTAATACTTTGCAACTTCAGCAGCATGTTTTTCTCCTGAAGCACTTAGTATTATTGCTCCATCATAATCATGTTTTGTTAAAGCATATTTGTAACTGTTTTCATCTGCTATAAAACAATAGTCTTGGTATAAAATAACACCTGTTGCTTTTGCATTTCCAGATCCTACTACAATTGGATTTTTAAATTGTGAAACTAAGGGTGAAAAATTAGTTGCTCCTTCTTTTATATATAATTCTAATGCTCCTAGAACTGCTGTGCTTAATGAGGGTAGATTTTTTTTATTAAATGTCTTCATTATTTCTAAATTTGTGTATTTCATTTTTTTAGTCCTCTTTGATATTCATTCCAATCTTTTTCAAATGTTTTTATTCCTAAATCTGTTAAGGGATTATAGTAGAGTTTTTTGAAAATAGATGAGGGTATTGTTACAATGTCAACTCCTATTTCCATTGCTTCATGAACATGTTCAGCCGTTCTAACACTTGCAGCAAGAATCTTAGTTTTAATATTATAATTTTCATATACTTTTTTAATATCTTTTAGAAGTCCCATCCCATCCCATCCTTCATCTTCAATTCTGCCAACAAATGGACTAACGCACCAAGCGCCAGCTTTTGCAGCAAGAAGTGCTTGAGATGTTGAAAAACATAAAGTCACATTACATCTTATTTTGTCTTTTGACAATTCTTTTACTGCTTTTAATCCTTCAATTGTTAGTGGTATTTTAACTAGAATATGTTTGTCAATTTTAGATATTTCTTTTGCTTGTTTTATCATTGAGTTTGAATTTGTTAGATCTGTAACTTCTAGGCTAATTGTAAAATCAGTGGGTGCATTTACTTTCATAATTTTTAAAATTTCATTTATTTCTTTTTTGAAATCTCTTCCTTCTTTTGCAATTAATGTTGGGTTTGTTGTAACTCCGTCAATTAAACCTGTTTGTGACATCTCTTGTATCTCATTTAAGTTTCCAGTATCTAGATATATTTTCATTTTAATAAACTCCTTAAAATGTAAATAGTTATAAATTTTTCAAATTTATTTTGAATTCTCATAGTTTTAATTAATTTTTTAATTTTAAAAGTATATGTTTTAAATTGAAGTAGCACTACTCTAATTAGTCTTAATTCTCTTTTAGGTATTCACCAATATTCATTATATTTTTTAATTTGTTATTTTTAAATTCTACATATCCTAAAATATTATTATTAAATTTCAGAATATAGTAATTATTTTCTATTAATTTTATTTTTGTTTTTATAGAATTCAAATCTAAATCTTTTCCATAGGTAAAATCTAATGCTTTTCTTTCTTGATTAATCTCAATATTATTGTTAGAATTTTTTTGAATTATTTTTAATAAGTAAGTTGTTGGCAATAATTTATTTAGTTTTATGAAAATAATTTCATCTACTTTAGTTTCATTCTCTTTTATTTTTTGACTTGTTAAGAGAATATTTCCACTATTTTTAATTATGATTTCTTTTTTTGAAATAATGTTTTGAATATTTTCTTTTTTAATATCAAATTTTTCTAAAAATAAAATTAATTTTTTAAGATCCATATACTAGTTAAAAGTTTCTTATTAATAAAATTATTGACATTTACCCCAAGGTACTTTAAATTCTGATTCTTTAGTATGAATATCGTTTCCTTTTATGCCTGAGAGGATTCCTTCAATATCACCTCTTTTAATTTTAGTTGTTTTTGCAATTTCATCAATAATTTGTTTTAATGAATAGTTATTTTTAGTTTTTAAAGAAAGGGTACAAGATCTTATTCCCGAAGTTACTTTTGGGGATAAAGTAATTGAAGTTGAAGTTTGAGTCATAATACCATAATTATGAAAATTATTGAAATCTTGGTAAATTTCAGTTTTTTTAAAATAGAGAAAACCTAAAATTAAAACAGTAGGAATTGCTAAACTACTTAATGTAATAATAGGCCATTTGCCTTTTTTAGACTGATCTTCAAAATCATATTGTTTAGATTTCGGATCTTGGAGTAATCTTGAATAGGGATTTGTCATATTGAAATTAATAAGGATTTGTTTAAATATTTACGGTTTTTAACTTATAAGTAATAACGAAACTAAAATAAGGCAAAATGGTAAATAAAAGTATGGTTGACGAAATGTTACGAACAAAGGAAGTTTTTATTGAAAACGAGCTTAAAGATGCGTTTTTATCCTATGCTATGAGTGTTATTGTAAGTCGTGCTTTGCCCGATGTTAGAGATGGTTTAAAGCCTGTTCATAGAAGAATTATTTTTGCAATGAATGAACAAGGAACTACATTTAATAAACCTTATAAAAAATCAGCAAGAATTGTTGGTGATGTTATAGGTAAATATCACCCACATGGTGATACTGCGGTTTATGATGCTATGGTTAGACTTGCTCAAGAATGGAGCATGAGATATGTTTTAGTAAATGGTCAAGGAAATTTTGGATCTATCGATGGTGATAATCCTGCTGCTATGAGATATACAGAGGCTAGGATGCAGAAAATTACTTCTAAATTTATGGAAGATATCGAAAAAGAAACAGTTGATTTTAGACCTAATTATGATGATTCTACAGAAGAACCTTCGGTTTTGCCTTCAAAAATTCCTGCTCTTCTAGTAAATGGATCTTCAGGAATTGCCGTGGGTATGGCAACAAACATCCCTCCTCATAATATTACTGAGGTTATAGATGCTGCGATTGATTTTGTTGATAATCCAAATCAAAGTGTTGAAGAGCTTGTTAGAAAGGGATTTATTAAAGGTCCAGATTTTCCAACGGGAGCACATATGTTAAAAACTGCTGGAATTCGTGATATTTATATTAATGGTGAAGGAGCAGTTACAATGAAAGCTGTTTGTAATATTGAAGAGTATGGAAAGAATCGTGAGGCAATTATTATTGAGGAGATTCCTTATCAAGTAAATAAAGTTAATTTAATTAATCAAATTGTTGATTTAGTTAAATTAGGTAAAATTAAAGATATTACAGATATTCGTGATGAATCTAATAAAAAAGGAATTAGAGTTGTTATTGAAACTAAAAGAGATTCAGATCCTAATATTATTTTAAACCAACTTTACAAATTCACATATTTACAAATGAATTTTAATGCTAGACTTCTTGCAATTGTTAAAGGTGTTCCAACAATTCTTAATTTAAAGAGTTATTTAGAAAATTTTGTTGAATTTAGAAAAGAAATTATTGTTAAGAGAACTAAATATGATTTGAGAAAGTCAGAAGAGAGATTACATATTTTAGAAGGACTTAAAATTGCACTTGATAATATTGACGATGTTATTGCACTTATTAAAGCATCTAAATCAGGAGCTGAAGCTAAAGAGGGATTAATTGCAAAATATAGTTTTTCAGATCTTCAAGCACAATCAATTTTAGATATGAGGCTTCAAAAATTAACAGGGCTTGAAATGGAGAAGATTAGAATTGAGTATAATGAGATTTTAGAGATAATTAAGAGACTTAAGTTTATTTTAGATACTGATTCTGAGCAATATAAGATTATACGTTCTGAATTTGTTGAAATTAAAGAACAATTTGGTGATGAGAGAAGAACTAAACTTATTGCTGATCATGGTTCTATGGACATTGAAGATTTAATCAAAGATGAAGATTTTGTTGTTATGATTACGCAAAATGATTATATAAAGAAAGTACCATTAGAACAGTATAGAAGTCAAAAGAGAGGAGGTAAGGGTGTTAATGCTCACTTTAAGGATGAAGATACTGTTAAGAATTTATTTGTTGCAAATTCAAAAGATACACTTTTTATTTTTGGTAATGATGGAAGTATTAATTGGCTTAAAACTTATGATGTTCCAACAACAAATATGCAAAATAAGGGAAGGCCTATTGTAAATTACATTGACTTAAGAGGAAGAAATATTGCAAGTGTGATTAATATTTCAGATGTTAATAATGGGTATTTAATATTTTTAACTAAGAAAGGAATTATTAAGAAAACTGAAGTTTCAAATTTTGCAAAACCAAGAGCTGGTGGTATTAAGGCAATTAATTTAGATGAGGGTGATAGTGTTTTAGCTGTTAAATGGTCATTGGGGGAATCTGATTTAATTATTGAGAGTAATGTTGGTATGGCGATAAGATTTAAGCAAACTGATTTATCTGTTCTTGGAAGAACTGCAAGAGGTGTTAAATCAATGAATTTAAGAGGAGATGAGGAAGTTGTTGGTGTAGAACTTGCTCAAACAGGTAAAACTTTACTTACAGTTACTGAAAAAGGATTTGGTAAGAGAACATTATTATCTGATTATCCAACAATTAAAAGAGCTGGGCGTGGAGTAATTGATATTAAAACAGATAATAGAAATGGTAAAGTAATTACTATGAATGCTGTTGGTGAAGACGATGAATTATTTATTATTACAAAGAAGAAAATTGTAAGAACGCCAGTATCTGATTTTAGAATTATTGGACGTAATACTAAAGGAGTTAAAGTTGTTAATTTGGATGATGATGATGCTATTGTTTCAGTATCTAAGATTGTTCATGATGAAGAAGATGGACTTGTTGAGGTAGCATCAGAAGATGTTGAAGGTAATTTAGAAGATGAAATTAAAGACGTTGAAGAAGAGTAAAATTTAATTAAATTTTTAATTTCATCTCTCTAAAAGCAGCACATCTTGCTTCTAAAGTTGTTAAATCTTCATTATCAAAAGTATAATTAAACATTTTTTTAACTTTTTCTTGAATTTGAGCGTCCTTATAAATATCATCTAAACTATAAAATCCTAGTGGTGAGAAGTTATTAGTATCTAAATCTACAACTTGTATTTGATCTTCACCTCCAATAGTATAAGGTTTAATATTTTTAAATCCCATAACTATTGCATTTTTAGGAACTTTTCTGAGTTCTAAATATCTGTTGATAAAAACTTGTTTTTTTTCAGTTGTAGAAGGAATTAAGCTAAGGTATATTTCTTCTTGTGGTTTTTTAATGATCTTACAATTCCTTTTCATTATATACAAACCTAATCTTGCTGCAAAATTATAATCTAACATTCTTTGGGGTTCTCCAGGTAAAAGATTAGCACTCTCAAATTGTGTTGAAATGATGTCTTGTGCATTAAGGCTTTTTATAGGATTTAATGCAAGAAATATTGTTAGTAGAATTCCTGTTAATTTCATTTTAGTCATATTTTAATTATTAATATTGAATTTATAAATTTTGTTTTTGTAACTACTTATAAAAAACACAAAAAATTTCTAATATTTAGATTTATAATTTATTATGTTTCTTTTTTAATATTTTTTTCAATATTATTTATACATTGAATAATTGCATTTTTTAATTCGTTTTTAATTAATTTTTTTGTTCTTTCAATATCTGAAATTATTGTTGTTCTTATTGAAAATAATACTGTTTTAAATTCTTGTCTTGCATTTATAATCCTATTAATTTCTTCATTTCCATCTAATAACTTTCTAATAAAATCTACATCAATTTCTTTTTTTTCTAATTCATTTGTTATAAAATCTCTTAAAATACTTTGATGTCTCCTAAGTGCTTCTATTTTTTCATTTTTATCAATTCCAGTCATATTTGTAACTAAGTTTAGAGGTTTATATAATTATCGTCACAACCTAATTAGTTTTATAAATTACAAGTTCTTAGAATTAATATGGCAAAATTTAATTTAGAAAAATTACCTTACGAGTACAACGCTTTGGAACCACATATTTCTGAAGAAACTTTAAAAGTTCACCACGATAAACATCATCAAACTTACTGTGATAAGTTTAATGCTGCAATTGAAGCTGCATCTATTGAAAGTTCTGATGTTATTGAGATTATGTCTAATTACTCTGATAATATGGCAATTAGAAACCACGGTGGAGGCTTTTGGAACCATCAATTTTATTGGGAGAGTATGATTGGGGAAGAAACACAAATGAGTGAAGAGCTAAAAGGAGCAATTGAGAAATCATTTGGATCTTTTGAAGAATTTAAAGATAAATTTAGTGCAAGCTCTGCTGCTGTTTTTGGAAGTGGTTGGACCTGGCTTGGTAGAAAAGAAGATGGAAGTTTAGTTATTCATAACACTGCAAATCAAGATAATACATTTATGAATTGTGTTTCTGAGAAATATACACCACTTTTAGTTATTGATGTTTGGGAGCATGCTTATTATATTGATTACCAAAATAAAAGACCTGAATATATCGAAAAGTTTTTTAATGTGGTTAATTGGAATAAAGTTAGTGAGCGTTTTGCTGACAATTAATTAACTAAAAAATGGTTAAAAATGTAAAGAGGTTGACAAGAAATACAAACAATAAAGTTATTGCTGGAGTTTGTAGTGGAATTGCAGATTATTTAAATATTGATCCTGTAATTGTTAGAGTTGTTTGGGCATGTTGTATTTTCCTTTGGGGATTTGGTATACTTGCATATTTATTAGCTTGGATTATTATTCCAGTTAGAAAGTAGAATTTTTTATTTAACTATTAATTTTTTCTATATAATACAAAGGTAAATCCTTTAGTATCAATTATTTCTGATTCTGTCTTTTCTGAGATTTCTCTTGCGTATTCTTTAACTGAATCTTTATTAGTTGAAATTAATGATTTAATTTTTACTATATTGTGAGCTTCTAAATATTTGTCGATTGTATCTATAAAAGTGTCTGTTAATCCATTTTTTCCTAGATTAAACTCAGCTTTTAAACCTCCTGCTTGTTTTTTCAATTCTTTTAATTCTATTTTATTCATATTTTAGTTAAACTTAGTTTGTTTATAAAATTAGAGATTAATTATTGTATATCTTATTAAATTCTTTTTTATATTTTAATGCCAATTTTTTATTTTTAATAATAAGTATATTTTTCCCATCCAACCTTTTTTTAACAATTTTTCTTATCTTATTCAAAAAGTTCCATTGAATTGAGAACTTTTTTCATAGAAAATTGTAAAAAAGATTGAGCAAAAAAGTTATTAGTTACTGTATATTTTATAAAATTCATTTTTATATTTCATAGCTAATTCTTTATTTTTAATAACAAGTATATTTTCATCGTTATAGTATATTCCTGAAAAGCTAGGATTCAAGGATCCAGTTATTACTGTGTTTTCATCTATTATAAAAAATTTATGATGCATTGAATTTGAGTTTGTATCATTTTTTATTTCAAAGTAATTTATTAAATCTGAAACTTGGCTTCCTTTAATATTATAGTTCCTTTTTTCAATTATTCCTTTAATTGTAATATTGTTTTTACTCATTTCTTTTAATCTTGTTGTTATACCATCATGGGTGATTGCAAAGGTTGCAAATAATACTTCATTTTTTGCTTTGTCAAGTTCATTTGCTATAGCAACATCACAGCTATTTTGTGGACACATAAAAGTTTTAATTTCGTAAGTTTCATTTTCAAAAGTTAAATTAATATTTGGATATTCTAATGTGTTAATTTTATTGTAACCAAATTGGTTATTGATTAATGAATTGAATTCATTTAGATAATTTTTAGATAAAGCTTTTGACTCAATTACTATTATGTTATTGTTGTTTTTAAATAGTCCATTGTTCGTAGGGTTTGTACTTCCAGTAATTAAAGTTTTTTCATCTATAACACAAAATTTATGATGCATATAGTTATTATATTTAGTTCCTCTATCTTGATCAGAGTAGATTCTAATATTTGAATTTTCTATATTTTTTAAATTTTCTTCATCTAAATACTCATTATCAATTACTAAGATAACCTCTATGTTCTTTTTACTTTTTTTATTTAATTCATTTATTATTTCTTTATTTTCTAAATCATAAAAGGCACAAAAGATATTTTTATCTGCTTTTTCAAATTCATTTAAAAATAAATTAACACAGTCATTATTTGGGCAAAATTCAACTTGAATATCTCTTTTTAATTCTTCTTTTGAATTTTCAAAGTTATTGTTATTATTTGTAATACTATTTGAATGCTTTGAAATGATCTCAGTTGTTATAAAAACATAAAAAAAAGATAGTATAATTAACACTAATAAGATTAGAATTACTTTTTCTTTAGTAATTTTAATTTTTCTTTTCATAATATTTAATAAAATTAAAGTAATATAAATTTATGTGATTCAAAAATGAAAAAAACTTCACTTATCAAGATTTCTTTAATATTATTTTTAATAATTTTTGGAATTGTTTATTTTGTGGAAGAAAGTTATGAACTTGAAAAAATGAATATTAGTCAAATTGATGACACTTTTTATAATAACTACGTGAAAATTTATGCTAAAGTAATTACCATTAGAAATTTTAATGAAACTATTTTTTTGATTTTAAAAGATGAAACAAAGGAAATTCCTGCTATTATTTTTGAGAAAGTTGAGATTGAAAAAAATCAAAATTATTATTTTGAAGGAAAGATTACAAAGTATAATGGTGATTTAGAGTTGATAGTTGAAAGATTTGAGAAAAATAAAAATGATTAAACAATGAAGTTGATTTCTAATTTATTTTCCACACCATCAACATCAGTTGTTCTCTCAATTGTTCCTTCTCTTGTTGCTTGTCTTCTAGCTTCATCGAAATCATTAATTTTTTCAGGTAAGTTAATATTTGTAACATTTAATTTATGTGAGATTTTAATTACCTTAGCTTTTTTATCTTTTATATCAAATGCAAATTCTTCTAAAACTTTTTTAGTAAAGCTTGCTGGAAGCATAACTTTACAAAAGTCAGGTCCAAATTCCTTATTTGGCTTTGGAAAGGTACTTTTAGTTACAAAGGAGTAATCTTCACCTTTAATTGTTGCAATGATATTATATTGTCCAAAGCTATCATAGAAGTTTTTTAGATCTACATCATTATCTAAAAGGTATTTGAATATTCCTCTGGATTTTGAAACTTTTGAATATTTTATTCCAAGTGCTAAAAGTTTATCTCCCAAGTCTTGATTCCAAACAACAGAACCTTTAATATGAACTATATTATTTCCAATGTGTTCTGCAAGAAGACCTAAAAGCTCGTCAGCATAGTGTACAGATGCTCCCATCTTAATGTTATTTTTTGAAATTCTTATAATCATCAAAGGTCCTGTGAAAAGCCCTTTACTATATCTTATGAATTTATTGTGGGCATGTTGTGTTTTTTTGTTTTCAAAAACATCTTTTATGTAGTGCATGGTTAAATTGAGGTATTTTTGTTTATATATTTTTGCCTTTATCTTAAATGAATCCTTTTTTTGTTACTATTTAAAAGAGACGAAGAAAACGATAAGTTTATAAATATAGAAAACATACTATATGTATAATGGTAAACACTGAAATATTAGCAATTACAGCAATTTTTGTGACTGGACTTTACGTTGGTTTTAAAGTTCGAGAAGCTTCTTATAATTTAAGAAATTATTTAATTAAAAGAAGAAAGTTTGAAGAAAAGAACAATATTTAAATAGATTTTTTACTTTTAACTTTTAAAGTGGTTCAAAGTGTAAATCTTCCTGCAATTTTTTATACTCCTTTTGTTAGATTTTTTGATAAATCTTTAGCGATTCCTCATTTTTCTATTCCAGATATTAATCATATAAATCCTAGAGTTTTAAAAGATTTAGGAATTGAAGGTTTAGTATTTGATAAAGATAATACAATTACTGCTCCTTATGAAAATTTTTTATTTTCTACTATAGAAACTAAATTTAGAGAATTTCAAGAAGTTTTTGGAGATAGAGTTGTTATTGTTTCAAATTCAGCCGGTACTAGAGATGATAAAGATTTTAGAGATGCTCAATTAATTGAAGATGTTTTAGGAATTAAAGTTTTAAGACATATTTGGAAGAAACCAGCTGGAATTTTACCTGTAAAAGAATATTTTGGTTGTGAACCCACAAAATTAGCTATGTTTGGAGATAGAATTTTTACAGATGTAGTTTTTGGGAATAGGTATGGGATGTTAACTTTTCATACAACTATGCTTACTGATGTAAATGATAATAAAGCAGCAGCAAAAATTAGAAAATATGAAATGCCTTTGATTGAGAAGTGGAAATCTGAAGGAATTGAAGCTCCCTTTCATTCTATGAATTCAGATAGAATACTAGATAAGTAATTTATTTCTTCCACTTATCGATACTTTCTTTTATATTTTGAAAGTATTTTTGAACGTTTTCTTCAATTTCTTTAATCATTTCTTCTTTGTTTTTGGAGAAGTAAACAAACATAAAACCACGATCAAGGTTCATTTGTCTTTTCATAAGCAAATTTCTTTTAAGAAGTTTTGTTAGAATTTTTTGAACTGTTGTTCTATCTTTTTCTACTTTATCAACAATTTCTTTAACACTTAAACCACTTTTACTCATGATTAATTGAGAGAATATAAGGTATTCTGAGTCGTTTAAATTATAATTACATTGAACTAGATCTTTTAGTGTTATTTTCCTACAAGTAAAATCTATTTTTCTCATAGTGAAAATTAAATCACAACTATTTAAAAAGCTTTCTATTACTTTTAGGTATAATAGTTTTATTTGAAAATAATTTAATTTAGGTTAATAATTAAGATTTTTTTATCCAATTTCTTCTTTTTGTGTATTTTAGATTAAGATTGGTTTGGAATAATTTTATAACTTAGTTTTTATTAATATATACAAGATGACTGATAATTGGTTAAATGAAGCTTTAATTTCTGAGAAAAAAATTAAAGAATTGAAAGAAGAATTTGTTTCAAATTTACCTTTTGAACATTTATCAATAGAGAATTTTTTAATTGAGAAGAAGGTTAAGGAATTAAAAAAAGCAATTAACAAGGAAGATTTTTATTTAGAAGAGCACGATTTATATACTTTTATGAGAACAATTGATTTTGAGAATTTTAATGATAAGGCAATTAAAGAGTTTAGAGAGTTTTTTTTAAGTTCAAATTTTATAGAATTTATTGAGAAGATAACAAATACTAAATTGGATAAAAATAAGATTGATTTACATTCATTAAAACTTTCAAATACTAACTATTTGCTTTGTCATGATGATAAGGTTCAAGACAGAAAAATTGCTTTTATTTTAAATTTATCAGAGAATTGGACTAAAAAAGATGGAGGAGAATTAGAGTTTTTTGAGGCTAATAAGAATAATTTACCTGTTAAAGTTTCTAAATCTATTCTGCCGAAGTTTAATCAATTTAATATATTTAAAGTTTCTGATAAATCCTTTCACCAAATTAATGAAGTTTTAACAAATAATGAAAGATTAAGTATTAGTGGTTGGTACTATTAAAATGAATATTAACAAGATATACTTAAACGAAGATGTGAAAGCTGAGATGCTTTCTTATTTTAACGAAAATGCATTTGTTTCTTTAGTTGATGTTTTTGATATTGATTTAAATTTAATTAAAAAGAAGATATTAAAGTCAGATTTAAAAGAAATTTACAATCCTTTAATTTTAAGAAAAAAACAATTAGAGCTTAAAGATTGTTTTGATGTTGAAATTCTTAAGCTTATGGAATTTTTCAAATCTGAGAATTTTTTAGAATTTATAGAAGATGTAGTTGATTTAGAATTAGAGTTGAAGGATATTTTAATTAATGTTTATTCACATAAAGATTTTATTATTTTATCCGACTTAGATAGAAAAAAAGAAACTCTTGATGTAGTTTTTGATTTGAGTGATAAAAATTGGAATGATGAGACTGGTGGAGTTTTAACTTATACAACAGCTGAGGAAGAAGTGTTTTATTTGAACCCACTTTTTAACGTACTTACAATTTTATATAATCCACAAGACGTTATGAAGTATTTAAAATATATTAATAATAAGTCAAAAGGGAAAAATATTGTTAGAGTTGAGATGGAATTTGAAGTTTTATAAAATTAAAAGTTTTTTAAAAATTATCTTCAGTTCCTTTACTATCTTTTAATTGTTTTGTTGCAATTAATCCCATCCAACCTTTTTTCTACGAAATCTACTTTTCGATGTCACAAGCACCGTTGTATCGAGTGGCTTGTTCCTAAGATTTCCAAAAAAGATTGAGCAAAAAATATCTAAAAATTATCTTCATTATTTTTGCTATCTTTTAATTGTTTTGTTGCAATTATATCATCGATTCTTAGAATCATAGAACTGCTCTCTGTTGCAGACTTTATTGCTTGAGATTTAATGTTTATTGGCTCAACAATTCCACGTCTTATAGTATCTTGAACAATTCCACTAAAACTATCTATTCCTGATTTGTTGTTTTTCTTTTCATGACTTGAAATTAAAGCAGTTATTGTATCGATTTCATCAAGACCTGAATTTTCACATAGTACTTTTGGAATTATAAGAAAACTCTGTGCATAGGCATTTGCAATAAGTTGTTCTTTTCCAAAAAGAGTTTTAGAGTATTCAAGTAATTGCTTGTATAATTCTAATTCAATTGCTCCACCACCTGCTACAATTTTTTTACTTTGCATTATTGAATTTACATCTCCAATTGCATCATCAACAGCTCTTTCAATTTCATCTAAAATATGATTTGTTGATGCTTTTAGTAAAATAGTTACTGCTTTAGGATTTTCACACCCCTCAATAAAGATGTAATTTTCATTTACAATATTTTCTACATAAACTTGTTTTGCAAGTCCAACTGAGTCTCTGGAGATTTCATCTAAATTACTAATAATTGATTTACCTAGTGCAAAGCTTAATTTCTCTAAATCTGATTTTCGTGTTCTTCTTATAGCGAGGATATTTTCTTTTGCCATATAGTATGCAACATCATCATCAATTCCTTTTTGACAAATAACAGTATTTGCTCCGGTTTCTTTTATTTTTTTAAAGATTTCACGAAGATAGTTTTCTTCACTTTTCATAAACTCTTCGTATTCTTCAATTGAGTTTAAATTAACTTTCGCATCAGTATCAAGCTCTTTAATTTCAAGAGGAAAATCAAGAAGTAAAACTTTTGCGTTATTAATTTTTTTAGGCATATTAACATTTGCAGGATCTTTATCTAAAACAATTCCATTTATAATTTTGCTATCATTAATTTCACCGCCTGAAACTTTTTGAATTTTAATTCTTTTACTTGGAATTCTATTATTTTCTTTAACTAAATTTACAACATCAAATATAATTTTTGAGAGTTTCTCTTTTGAGAATTCAGCAACTTTACCTGTCATTGCAGTTGAGCAAATATCCATTATTAATTTCTCATTATCAGTATCAACTTTAATTGATTCTTTATCTAGAATCTCAAGTGCCTTTTCTGATATTTTTTTGTAAGTTCTTGTTATTGTTGTTGGGTGGATTTTTTGTCTTGTTAACTCTAATGCTTTTGATAAAAATTCTCCACATAAAATTACAGCTGTTGTCGTTCCATCACCAACTTCTGATTCTTGAGTTTTTGCAACTTCAACAAGAAGTTTTGCACCAGGGTGTTCAATTTCCATTTCTTTTAGAATTTTAACACCATCGTTTGTAATTACAGTATTACCAACACTATCAATTAACATCTTGTCCATTCCCATTGGACCTAGAGTTGTTTTAACTATTTCAGATACTGCTTTAGCTGCTTCTATATTTGATTCAAGTGCTGATTTTCCAGTTGTTCTTTGAGTGTTTTCATCAAGAATATCATTATTTCTACTGTTCATAATAGAGTTTAGTTTATTGTATTTATAAAATTTAGTAAAATCTTTACTTTTTAGGAGTAAATTTATAAATATAGAGATGATGATAGAGTTATAATGTTACAAGTAGGAAAAGATTTTTTGCATTATACAATTTCAGGTATGCCACAAATAGGGAAAGGTAAATTATCAAGAAAATTAACAGAACTTACAGGTAGGCCTATTGTTTCAATTGATAGTTTAATTGAAGATTTTACAGGTATGGATATTGGTTCATATCTTAGTTTTCTACAACAAAATGGATTTTCTAAAGAAGATACTTGGCTTATGTTTAAGGATTTGGGCTCAAAAATTATTTCAACTACTCTTTATGACTATATATATATTCCTGCTATTTTTGATTTAGGAGGTTCTGATTTAGTTCCACAAATTTCAGATATAAGATCTCATTATGGTAGAGAACTTGCAAAAAAATTTTCTCTAGCGAATTTTGAGATATTAAAACAAAATTCTATAATTATCTGTGCTCATCCTTACAAATCTAAAAAGGCATCTGTTAATTTTTTTCTAAAAGGTTTAGATAGGGTGAAATGGAAATCTAGTAGACCCCCACAAGGTGATTTTTTAAGTCCTAGTGAGGACTTGGCATATAGGGCATCTAATAGGCATAGGGATTATAAGAATAATTCACATGTAACTTATTATACAAAAGGAAAACAAGCAAGTAAAGGTCATAGGCCAATGGAGATATTGGAACTATTTCAAAAATTAGAAAGAGAGAGATTAGAATTGGTTGCTTAAAATAATACAAAATATTTATATACTTTAAAACTCATGTTAATTTATGATTCCGCTAAGATGTCCTCCTTATTCAGATACTGAGAAAGTTATAGGTCTTACAGAGGTTGGTTTAAGACCTAATAAAAAAAGAGGTCAAATTTTAGGAAAAGAAAAAGGTTGGATTCAATCAATTAATCCTCCTTTGGAGTTTGTAAAAATTTTAGGATTCTACAGTGGTTCAATAGATAGAAGTTTTTCTAGACCTTTGGATTATTCACCTGAGATTGTTTTACATTATACTAAAGTTCCTGAGGATTTTTATGATATTCTAATTTCTCAAGATGAATTTATTAGTGCTAAAGATACATTAAAAAGAAAACATTTGAGAGATGAGTTCTTATTAGTTTTAGAAAAAGGCGATCCAAACTTATTAAACTTTTTCATTAATATGTGTAGTAATTTAGAAGGACCATTTTGTGGGAAATTAATTGAGATGTTAATATTGTCTGAATTAAGTTTAGCATCAAAACAAGTTGGAATTAGGTTTTCAAGTAATGATAATGTGCCTTATCTAAGATCAAATGGAGAAATAGTTGATTCAGAGATAGATGGATTGTTATTCTCACAGAATATTTCAACATTTATAGATTTGACAAGTCGATTAAGAAGAAGAAGTCATTTAGTTGTCAGAGATGTTTGGACATAATAACCACTATTTAATCAGTGTAATTTATTAAATATAATAATTATTAAATTATTTTATGGCTTTATTTTTTGTGGAACTTAGTATTGTTGTTGTTTTAGCTTTTGTAGTTTCTTTTTTTATGCACAAAATCAAACAACCACTTCTTGTTGGATATATTTTAACGGGAGTTTTGGCAGGTCCACTTTTTTTTAATATTTTAAGTTCAAGTGAAGGATATCAAACTTTTTCACATATTGGTGTTGCTCTTCTTCTTTTTATTGTAGGACTACATCTAAATTTAAAACTTGTAAAAGAAGTTGGAATGATTTCATTAATAACAGGAGTTGGTCAAGTTTTATTTACATCAATAATTGGTTTTTCGATTGCATATTTATGGGGTTTTGGATTTGTTGCTAGTGTTTTAATTGCTATTTCTTTAACTTTCTCATCAACAATTATTATTGTAAAATTACTTACTGATAAAAAAGATATTGAAACACTTTATGGAAAAATTTCTATGGGTTTCTTAATTGTTCAAGATTTAATTGCTGTTGTTTTACTTATGATTGTTAGTGGTTTTTTAAGTCCAACTGAAACGGTTAATTTGAATTTTCTTTTAATTAGAACTTTGATTTTGACAATTGTTGCAGTTATTTTTACTTATATATTGTCAGCTTTTATTTTACCTAAAGTGCTTGATAGTATTTCAAAATCTTCTGAGTTAATGTATGTGTTTATTATTGCTTGGTGTCTTGGAATTTCAGCCCTTTTTACTCAAAGTGGTTTTTCATTAGAAGTTGGAGCACTTCTTGCAGGAGTTGCTCTTGCATCATCGCCCTATCAATTTGAAATTAGTGCTAGAGTTAAACCTCTTCGTGATTTTTTTATTATAATGTTTTTTATATTACTTGGTTCACAGATGGTACCTACAGTTGAAGGCTTGACAGGCGATGTGGGATTTGCAGAAAGACTTTCTTTAATTGGTGAAACACTTGGTCCAATTATATTACCTGCAATAATTTTTTCTTTTTTTGTTTTAATTGGTAATCCAATAATTGTTTTGGTTTTAATGCTTGCTCTTGGATACTCAAGTAGAACAGGATTTCTTGCTGGACTTACAGTAGCGCAAATAAGTGAGTTTTCTCTGATTCTTGCAATGCTTGGTCGTGATGCTGGTTTTTTATCTTCAGATGAAGTTTCACTTATTACAATGGTTGGTATAATTACTATAACTTGTTCTACTTATATGATATTAAATGGGAATAAACTTTACAAAATATTTGAAAAACCACTTAGAAAATTTGAAGCTAAGAAAGTTAAAGACAAATCAGAGATTCACAAAGAAAATGAAATATTAATTTTTGGTTATGATAGGATAGGTTATAGCTTATTAAAAACTATTGAAAAAATGAAAAAGAATTATCTTGTAATTGATCATGATCCAGATGTAATTAGAAGATTAAAATCTAGAGACATAAATTGTATTTATGGTGATGCTAGTAATATTGAATTTATTTCTGAATTTAATTTAGATAAAGTTAAACTTTTTGTATCAACAATTCCAGATTTTGAAATCAGTTTACTTCTTCTTGAAAATTTAAGAAATAGAAATAAAAATGCCGTTGTATTTTTAACCGTTAATAATATTGATAATGCACTTGAGTTGTACAAACAAGGAGCAGATTATGTGATACTACCACATTTTTTAGGAGGAGATTATGTTTCAACTTTAATTGAGACTACTAATACTAAAGGAGATTTTAAAGATTTACTTGAAGAAAAAATTAGACATATCAACGAATTAAAAGAGAGAAAAGGTATGGGTCTTGAACATCCAGTTTATGAAAAATAAATTTTCTTTTAGTTTTTACTATATAGAAAAAATAAGATTTATAAGGTTGCGAATTTGAATTTTCATATGAATAAATATACATATGAAGCAAAGCTTGCTCTTATTACTTCAGTTTTAGGGTTTTTTGTTGTTATTTTTTTAAAATTTTTAGGACTTTTAATTGGTTTTTTTTTACTTTTAATTGGACTTTATTTAGGATTAAAAATTAAAAAAAATGAAAAGAAGAATGAACTTGCAAATATCTCAGTTTTATTTAGTTTATGTGGGTTTATTTTTATACTTATAATTTTATGTATGATGATATTTGTAAATTTAAATGGGTAGGAAAAAAGTAAATTTAGGAATTGTATTCTTTTTATTTTTATTTTTTAGTATATTTTCTTTTTTTATTTGGGCAGATAGTAATGGAATTTTTTATAATGTAGAAGATGTTAGACCTGGAGTTTTTGGTTTTGATGAACAAACTAATTTATCCAATTTTACTTTTAATGTGCCTTTAATTATTGAGAATAATTTAACGGTTAATGGAAATATTTTAGTTGAGGGTGAATCTTTAGATTTGAATAGGGTTGCAACTAAATTTAATGTAGATAATTTATATTCTAAGGTTAATACTTGTTTTTCACAAGGTTTATTATATAATGGTTCAAGTTGTATTTGCCCTAGTGGAGTTGAGTGTTAAAATGAAATTTTTAAATTATTGTTTAATATTTAGTTTAGGAATTTTATTATTTTTTTCATTTTCATTATATGCAGATTCTAATGGTGTATGGATTAATTCAGAGGATGTTAGAGCTGGATTTTTTGGTTTTGATGAATTAAATTCTTCCTTTAATTATACTTTTTTAAATCCTGTTGAGATTAATAATACTTTAACTACTAACTTTTTTAATATAGTTAATGACCCTATAAATGATTCTAATTTAATTTCTGTTAAACAGGTAGAGGATAGTTTATTTAATATTATTAATTGTGGAAAAGATGGTTTAATTTTTAATGGAAGTAATTGTATTTATGTTTCTGGGGCTAATTTATCAATTAATTCTTTTACTTTTAATTCTGCTACAAGTGCTGAGTTTGATACATTTGTAATTTCAAATAGTATAACTATTAATGGTATTATTAACCGGTTAGTTTTTGAGATTGAAGATAATGAGACTTATGCTACAATTATTAAAAATAATGTTAATACAAATTCTAGAAGTGTAATTGTTTCAAATGGAGATGTTATTAAACTTCGTATGAAGTCTTTAAATGATTTTGAATTAACTAGTAGAGTTAATGTGGCTGTTGGGAATTATTTAACTACTTGGAGTGTTAAAACAAAGGCTGATAAAATTCAAGTAATTTTAAATTCTAATCTTATGAATTTTAATTTAGATTTTAACCAAAATCCAACAGGTGCTCAAGATTATGAAGTAATTATTAATAGTGGTGTTAGAATTGGTTCAGCTTCTGCTTCTCTACCAGCTTTTACAACAGGAAATTTACCTAGTGGTTCAACTGTCACAATAATTAATAACGGTGAGATTAGAGGAGCAGGTGGAAATGGTGGATACCATGGAGCACCTTATGGTCAAAAAGGTGGAACTGCTATAGAGATTTTAGTTCCAACAAGTATTGAGAATAATTGGTTAATATATTCTGGTGGTGGTGGTGGTGGTACTACTAATTATAATGGTGGTTATTTTCAAGATCATTCAGGTGGGGGAGGAGCAGGTTTAAATCCAGGATTAGGTGGTGCAGGTAGAGGGCATAATTGGGGAGACGGATGGGGAGGTTGGTCTGCCGGAGCAAATGGTGGTTTAGAAATTGGTGGAGCTGGTGGTACAGGTCCTAGTGTTGGGGGTAATGTTTGTGGAGGCTATGGAGGTGGCGTTGGTTTTGATGGAAATAGAGGATGTAGAGGTGCTGCAACTGAAGGGAAAGCTGGTTCTTTGGTAAAGACTAATTCAAATTCTTTAACTTGGATAAAACAAGGTACTACTTTGGGCCCAGTTGAAAATTAGTTATTTATTTTAATGGTTTTAATTATTGAAGGAATATCTTTAGAAAATTTATTAACCTCAGTTTTATTTTTAAAATATTCTAGATCTGAATAATCATAAATAAGATAAATAAAATCATTCTTCTCTATTATTCTATCAGGCTTTAAAAGAATGTTTTTTTTAGCCTCATAGAGAGTTTGAGAGTTAAATATATGTACGAGAATTAGTGGATTCTCTTCAGTTTTTAGAAAAAATCCAACTCCAAAACCTTTTTCTTCTTTTTCATCTTCTTTTTTATAATATCTAGTTTCAACATTTCCAACCCAATTTGATGGAAATTCAATTGAAAATTCTTTTTCAGAATGAATATAATTTTCAGTTATTTCTCTAGTTAAATAAATTGACTTGTTTTCAAATGGGTATGTCTGGCTATTATAGTTTATCTCATTTTGTTTTTGAGAATTTGTAGATAATAGAATAAAAATAAAAGCTATTCCTATTACTATTAGAACAATAACTGATAAAATTACATATTTTTTTTCAATATTCATTTATTATTATTTCTTAGTTATATTTTATAATCTTTAATTGTAATAATTAAGTAGTGGATTATTAATAAAAGATTATTTTTTAAAATTTAAAAGGTTAATATTAGTGAGTTAATGAAAAGAATTATAAATCTTATTTTTATATTTATAGTATATTAAACTTTAGTTTCATAATGAATACTGGAGAATTTTAAAATTAGATTAGAAATGAAAAAAATAATTATCTTAGCATTGAATTTTATAATTTTATTATTATCTCTGAGTTTTGTCTATTCTGATACAAATGGAATTTGGAGTTATGCTAATGATATTCAAGGTGGAACTTTTGGGTTTGATGAGGGGGATTTTTTATCTTCTTATATTTTTATTAGTCCTGTTTTTAATAATAATAATTTAACTGTTACTCATTATATTAGTTCTTCTTATCCAATACTAGAGAACCATAGTGCTAATAAGAAGTATTATGATGACACCTTAGGATTAATAGCCTCAGATTCAATTATTTGTGCTCAAGGGGGGAAAATATTTAATGGGAGTAATTGTATTTATGCAAGAGGTGTTGATGTTATCCCTGATTCTTTTTCTTTTTCAGATTTAACTGGAGTTGAATTTAATAGTTTTGTGAATTCGAGTGAGGTTATTTTATTAGGATTTGATGTTGTTTTAGATTTTACTTTAAGTAGTATTGATACAACAGCTTCAATAATTAAAAATGACATTGATGTTGGAACAAGTACAACTGTTGTTTCAGGCGATAGGATTAAGTTTAGAATGAAGAGTTTGAATGATTTTGAGTTAATTAGTAATTTGAATTATCAATTGGAAGGTAATGATATTGAGAGTTGGAGCGTAAAAACAAAAGCTGATAAAATTCAAGTATTTATAGATTCTGATGTTATGAATTTCAATTTATATACTAATCAAAGTAATCCTACTTCTGTAGAAAATTATGAGGTAATAATTAATGAGGGAGTTAAAATTGGATCTACTTCAACATCTAATGCAGCTTTTACTACTGGGAATTTACCTAGTGGTTCTACGGTTTCAATTATTAATAATGGTAAAATAATGGGTAGAGGAGGTGATGGTGGCTCTGCACCTCCATGTGTGGATTGCCATAATCAACCAGGTAGACCTGGTGGAGATGCAATAAATATTTTTGTAGATACAGAAATTGAAAATAATGGAGAGATTTGGAGTGGAGGGGGAGGGGGAACTGGAAGTTCTGCTTGGTGGCAATATGGTGCTAGTGGTGGTGGTGGAGCTGGAATTCCAGGAGGAATAAGAGGTCCAAGAGGAGCAAATGGTGAAGGTAATAGAGGATATGATGGAACTGAATTTATAGGTGGGAATGGTGGTTTTAATCAGCCATCTCATGAATGGATGTATGGTGGAAAGGGTGGTGATCCTGGAGAAAGAGGATGGTCTTCTTGTGGATATAGAACTTCAATGACTTGTAGTAAATCTGGAGCAGTAGCAGGATATTCAGTTAAAACAAATGGTAATTCAATAACTTGGATAACTCAAGGAGATTTAAGAGGGAGTATTAATTAATATTATTATTTTCAATTAATATTATTATTTTCCAGAAACTATTTCAATTATATCTCCACTCTTTAAGATATGGTCTTTACCAACCATCATTTTAGTTTTGATATCAATTGCTTTGATAAAGTGTTTTCCAAAATCTGTATGTAATCTATATGCAAAATCTAGTGCTGTTGCATTTTCTTTCATTAAGAAACAATCAGGTAGAACATTTCCATCTTTGTCTTCTAATTTTGCTCCACCAGGAAAAATTGGTTTCATTTTAAGTAATTGAAATACTGCAGCATTTAAACAATCTTGAACTCCTGATGAAGTGAGTTGAGATATTGCTTGTGCGATTTGTGATAGGCCTTTTTTTTGAGCCTCATTTAAACTTTCAGGTTTTAATATTTCAAAAGAATTTTCACCAGGTAGATATTTTAAGATTTCAGATTTTGATGCTTTTTTTAAATTAAATTCATATTCAGCCATAATTGGAATTATTATATAATTTGGAAATTCTTCTTTTAATTTTTTTAATTTAGTTTCCCATAAATTATTCTCAAGTAGAACATCACATTTATTTGCTGCAATTATCATAGGTTTTGACAACTGACGGAGCTTTTGAGCAAACGAAAAGAGATTTTGTGATAAATTAGTTTTATCTAGATTTAATTCTTTTAGAGCTTTTAATGATTGATTTTCAGTGATTTTTAGTCCAGATAAAACTGAGTCAAGTGCAATTTCAATTTTCATATCTTGCATTCTAACTTTTTTTTCAATGTTATCCCAGTGTTTTTTAATAATGTTATAATACCAATGATCTAGTTCTTCTTCTAGAAATAAAACATCGTTTGAGGGTTCATAAGTATTTATTTCAATTGATTCACCTTTTTCATTTGTTCCTCCAGATAAATCAATTACATGAATTAGAGCATCAGCTTGTCTCAAATCATCTAGAAATTTACTTCCTAGACCTTTTCCTTCATGTGCACCTGGAACAAGTCCAGCTACATCAATAATTTCAACTGGAGCGAATCTAAAATTTCCTATAACAAATCCATCTCTGGGGTTTGAGTGTTTATCAAATTTAAGCGCAGGATCGTCAATTTTAACGTATCCAACTGCAGAATTTGGGTTGATTGTTGTAAATGGAAAATTTCCAGATTCAGCATCTGCTAGAGTTAAACTTCTAAAAAACGCAGACTTTCCCACATTTGGTTTTCCAACTATTCCTATTATCATAGTTATATAAATAAAATTAAGTTTATAAAATTTGAGTTATAATATTAGAATTAAAAAGTTAAAATTTATTTTTTAGAAGGTTTTTTTTTATCAGTTGTTTTTTTAGCAATTTCTTTCTTTACTTGTGGTTTAGACTTTCTTGCTTCACCTTTAACTTTAATTGGAAGTCCTAATTTTTCAAAAGCTGCGTGAATATCTTTAGTTGTAGCTCCTTTTTTAATATCAATTGTCTTGTTTAAAGGTTCGATATGAAATTTGTTTACTTTTTTTCTTCTTGTGTTTCCATCAACTAAAACATACTTTTCATCAAGTACTTCTACAATAACGCAATGTTCCATTGCATCTCTTCCTGCTGTTTTAATACATAATCTACCAACTGTTAACATTTATTCTTCCTCTTCTCTTGCTTTCTTTTTAGCAAGTCTTGTAATATGCCCTAAGATAGTATTTCTTAGCCTTTTTGAAGGAATTTGTGCGTGTTTTGGTACAAAAGCCTTATCCTTATTGAAATCTCCTGTGAATTCGTCTTTTCCTGCTTCAAAGATTTTATCTCCAGAGGATTTAACGAATCTTGATTTAATTCTTCCCATTTTATACTAATAGAAATAATAATGGGTTTTTAAAGGTTGTTGTACCTTATTTAATTTAAGGACAAGAAATGTTTAAAAATACCTGAGTTTAAATTTAAATATGAATAATAATATTATTGAAGTAAAAGATTTGAGAAAGGTTTTCAAAATTCCTAAAAAATCTAAAAATTTGTCTTGGATGAAGCAGAGACTTTCTTGGGTTTACAGAGAGTGGGAGGAAAAAGTTGCTGTTTCACATATTAATCTTGAGATTAAAGAAGGAGAAATTTTAGGATATTTAGGTCCTAATGGAGCTGGTAAGTCTACAACTATTAAAATGCTTACAGGAATTCTTCATCCAACTTCAGGTGATATTAAAGTACTTGGAAATTTAAATCCTATTAAAGATAGAAATGAATACACTCAAAATATTGGTGTTGTTTTTGGACAAAGAAGTATTCTTGCCTATGATATCCCTGTTAAAGATTCTTTTAGGTTATTCAAAGCAATATATGGGTTATCAGAAGAGTTTTATCAAGAGAGAGTTAAATATCTTGTTGAAATGCTTGGAATTGAAGAATTTTTTGAGACTCCTTATAGAATGCTTTCACTTGGAGAGAAGATGAGATGTGAACTTGCAGCATCATTTTTACATAAACCTAAAATTGTATTTTTAGATGAACCTACAATTGGTCTTGATGCTCAGGCAAAGATTGCAATTCGTGAATTTTTGAAAAAGATTAATCGTGAAGAAAAAGTTACTATTATGATTACAACTCATGATATGGATGATATTGAAGAGTTATGTGAGAGAATTATTTTAATTGATGAGGGTATAGTTGCATATGAAGGTTCACTTGATAAATTTAAAGAGAAATATTCAAATTGGAAGAGAGTCGATGTTTATTTTAAGAATGTTAAAGATACTAGAAAATTAAATACGCTAAAGAAGAAGTTTGAGAATAGATCTAATGGTGAGAAGAACCTTTCTTTTAAAGTTCCTCTTAAAGAGAATTTAGGAGATTTTTTATCAAAGATTGTTTCTGCTGTTGATTTAATTGACTTAGCAATTGCTGAGCCTAAGCTAGAGAATGTTGTTGCAAAGATTTACAAGAAAAAGAGAAATGAATAATTTAGAATTTAGAAATTTTGAAGAGGACTACTTGGGAGAGTGTGCAAATATTATGTATACAGAAATGAAAGAATTTTATGTTAAGTTTTTCCCAAATACTACTGTTGATGATTTAGAGATGGAAATTTCAGATGCTTTAATAGATGGAAAAGTTTTTTTGCTTTTTTTAAGTTCTAAATTAATTGGTTTTTTTATTTATCATTTATATCCTAAGAAAGGAGTTCTTTTAGCAAATGAACTACATATTAAAAAAGAATTTCAAAATAGAGGATTTGGAACTATTGTTTTAAATTATCTATTTAAATTAGCAAAAGAAGAAAGATTTGAATTTATGGATTTATATGTTTTTAAAGATTCAAGGGCTGTTTCTTTGTATGAGAGAGAAGGATATGAAATTGTTGGTGAAAGTTTAAAAGGAAATAATTTTATAATGAGAAAATCTACCAATGTTCAAACTAAGAGGGTTGCTTAATATGAAATTTGAAAATAATGAGAAGTATGTTGAATATTTTAAAATTGGTTTTAGAAAATCAGTTGAATATAAATCTTATTTAATTGGTATTTTGACAACACCAGTTTTTATGGGAGTTTTCTTTTATTTTATTTGGGGATATATATTTAGTGTTAAAGGTGGAGGTGATCCAAATTTTTTAATTGGAGGTTTCACATTTAAAGAGATGATGGTTTATTTAATCATTGGTCTTTTAATTAATTCAGCAAGAAGTTCTGATGTTGCTCAGAGAATTTCAGAAGTTATTAAATCAGGCGATATTTCAACTTATCTGTGTAGGCCTGTTAACTTTGTAAAATCACTTCTTGCAGATGGAATAGGTGGAAAAGTTGTAAATTTAGTTATGTTCATTGTTTTACTTATTGCTATGACTAAATTATTTAGTTTACCAGTTCCAACTCCAACTATTTTAGCAATATTTTTAGTTTATGCTGTTATGATGCTTTTATTTGATATTGTTTTGTATGTTATAATAGGTGGACTTGCATTTTGGTTTGTTGAGATTTGGGGAATTCGCGCAAGTATTGAACAAATACTTTGGATACTTTCTGGTCGAGTTTTACCACTTAGTTTATTTCCAGTTTGGATGCAATCATTTTTAGCATTTACACCATTTTTATATTTAGAATATACTTTTGCAAGTTTGTATTTAGGAAAGTTAGGCGTAATGGAAGCACTAAGAGCACTAGGAATTTTTACAATTTGGATATTGTTACTTCTTCTATTAATGAGATGGATTTACAAAAAAGGTTTTGCTAAACTTGAGAGTTTTGGAGGATAAACTTCTGATGGAAAGTGAGAAATGGTAGGCGTTAAGTGATGAATGAAACTTCAATTTATAGGAATAGGAATATTTTTCAGAAGTATTTAGAAGTATTTTTTACAAAGTGTAGAATTTCTTTAAAAGAAATTATTGAGTATAAAACTCAATTTTGGTCTGTTCTATTTTTTGATGTAATTATATTTTTTGTTATGATATTGTTTTTAAATATTTATGGAACTTTAGTATTTGAATTTTTAAATTGGGGAACTTATGATTTTTTTATTTTTTTTTGTTTGCTAATACTTGCAGCAAAATTTATTTGGATGCATTTTTTAAGATTTTTTTCAACTAGATTAATTCAAGGAGAATTAAATTTATATTTAGTTAGGCCTGTTAGTTCGTATTTTATGATGAATTGTTCTACTATTAATGGAGCAAATATAGTCACAGGATTTGGTTTTTTTATGCTAACTCTGATATTAGTTTATTTTGGAGATTACACTAATTATTTTTTTTCTATAATTATTTTTTTATTTGGAATTTGTTATTATATAATTTTTCATAATTTTTTTGCTTCATTTTCATTTTTTATGAAAAAAGGAGAATTTCTAGTTGATTTATTTAATAGAAGAATAAATTTTGCAATTGAAGAGTTTACTCCTAAATTATTTTATAAAACTCCTTTTCAATGGGTTGCATTTTTGATGCCTAGTGCAATTTATGGTTTTTTTACTTTAGAAGCTCTTAAGGGAAATTTCGAGATTTTTTCAGAATTTAGCTTGATTTTATTAATTTCTTTCGTAATAATGTTCGTTGGACTATTATTACAATGGCACTATGGTCTTAAAAGGTATGAAGCATATGGATAAAATCGAGTTTTCAAAGAAAAGATATTGGGATGTATTTTTACAGTCTTTTAAAATTTCTTTTAGAGAAATTGTAGAGTATAAAGCAAGTTTTATTTCTGCAATTATTATTGCATTTTTTTGGAATGCTGCATATCTACTTTTTGGTTATGTTTTAGTTGATCAATTTGGAGATTTAATTGGTTGGAGTTTTATTGATTATATTTTGTTTGTTTATGTAGTATCTTTAGTTAATGATAATTCCGGATTGTTTTGGTTTTCAAAAAGTTTAAGCTGGACTATAACTGAGGGAAATTTTAATACCTTTTTATTTAGACCAGGAAATCCTTTTTTGATTTATTATGCAAATATAGAATTTAACGGAGCTGCTTTGGTTTTAATTGATGGCTTATTTTTTATTCCCTTTATTTGGTATTTTGGAAGTTATAGTTTATTTAATATTTTAATTATGACTATGTTTATCTTATTATTAATAATTTTACTTGCTTTTGCTTTTGCATTTTTTAATTCTTTTTCTTTTTATTTTTTAAAATTAGGAAAAAGTCTGGGGGATAATTACGAGTATTTTAATAAATTTTTGAGAAGTTATCCTGGTTCATATTTCATTAAAACTCCTATACTTTATTTTATGTATATCTCTCCAATATTTTTTGCATCTACCTTATTAATACCAATTGCAAAGTTTGGGTTTTCTAGTGATTTAATTTATTATGTTTTAATTATATTAATTTTACTTTTTATTTTTATAATGGGGTGTATTATTAATTGGCATTATGGTTTAAAGGGGTATGAAGCTTATGGATAATTTTTTATCTCAAATAAAAGTTTATAAATGACTTTTTGTAAAATAGATATATGGAATTAATATTTAGAAGAGTTGAATTTATTTTTGTAAATATTATTATGATGTTTAAAGTTTTAAAAGAATATAAAAGTAATGTTATAACTCAAATGATTAGTCAAGCTGTTTATTTATTTTCTTTTTATATTTTTTATTTTGTTATTGTCAATGAGATAGGAATTATTAATTGGGACATTAGAGATTTTTTTTTGTATATTATTTTAATTGATTTACATGTAACATTCATTGGAATTTTTAATTGGAAATCAGGTTTAAAAATGGAGATAATAAGAGGTGATTTAAATCATCTTATAGTTAGACCACTTCCTACTTTTTTCAAATATAATTTTTTGAAACTTAATGCAAATGCATTCACTCAGTTTTTTATGAATTTTATTATTTTGATTCTATTTTTATATTTTATAGAATTAGATTATGATTTATCTTTTATTTTTTGGATCTTATTTTTAACTTTAGTTTTTTTTTATCATATAACTAAAAAATTTACAGAAGCTGTTAACTTTTTTAGTTTTGGTTTCTCAGATTTTTTACAAGGTGAATTTTTTAAAACATCATCTCATACTCTAAAAACCTTTCCTTCAAATTTTTTTGCACAATTCAAATATAAATATTTATTTTCTTTGTTTCCTAATTTTTATATGGGGGCTTTAATTTTTTTTTATTTGAAAGAAGGAATAATTCTATGGCAATTACTTTTCTATTTAATTTGTGCAATATTTGTACTTAGTGTTATGTCACTGATGTTGTGGCATTATGGCCTTAAGAGGTATGAAGCTTATGGATAATTTAATTCAATTCAGAAATAGAAATACTTTTCAAAAACATTTTGAATATTTATATTCTAAATTGAGATTAAGTTTTTCAAAAATGAAAGAATATAGATTTGATTTTTGGTCAATGATGATTAATGATATTTTTTTATTTTTCAAAAAAATATAAGAAAGATTTAAATAAGTTTGCTCTTGATTATGATATTTATTTAAAATCTCTTTATCTTGTATCAGATACTCTATTTCTGTAATAATCAATGCGCTAGTACGATATAAAACATCATTCCAATGTCTTTCATAAAATAAACGCAATGCAAAAAATTGACCAATTAATGTTGGCACTATAATAATTAGAAAAAATCTTGAAAGTAGACTTTTAGGCAAAATTTTACGCTTTAAAAAATTCCAAAAATGCAATTCAAACATAAAGCACATAACCTAAATTTCTTATCGTTTTAAGATGTTTAGGTGATTTTGGATTAGTCTCTATTTTATTACGCAACCGAACTATTTGTACATCAACAGATCTTAAATTTAAATCTCCCATTTCATGCGAAAGCTTTTCTCTAGCTATTACTTGATTCTTCCAATCCAAAAGCAAGCTTAGCAATTTTTGTTCAGTGCTACTAAGCGGAACATCCATACCGTTATTGGAGAGATTTTTAGTAACAAGATTGAATAATAATCCACCAATTCTTACAGATTGTTGTTCTTTTTTATAACTATTATTAGAATCTATAAGATTATTAATTCTAAGGAGTAATTCTCTAGGCTCAAAAGGCTTTGTGAGATAATCTTTAGCACCAGATTCAAGACCCTTAATACGATCTTCTGGTTCTGACAAAGCAGTTAACATTACAATTGGAGGTGTTTGATTATTAGCACTTATTTTCTTTGCAAATTCAATCCCCGTAATTTCAGACATCATCACATCTAATATTATTAAATCAAACAGAAAATTCTCTAACAAATCAAACGCTTCTTTCGCAGAAACAGCAGTAGAAACTAAAAAATCATTTTTTCGTAAAAATTTCTTCAAAAGATTTAGTATTCTGATATCATCATCTACTACTAGAATATGTGGCTTATCGATGTTCATTAGTTAATTTATTAATAGTTACATTATTTTATTATAGTTACACAACATCAATCATAAACTCAAATACCAGAGAATGCACAATGAATTTTATTAATACTCCAAAAATCTCTGATTTTATATGGATTAATGGTCAATTCGTTCCATGGGAGGACTCATACATTCATGTAATTACTCACAGCTTGCATTATTCAGGCGCAGCCTTTGAGGGTATAAGATCCTATAATGGTGTGGTATTCAAATTAGAAGAACATATAGAGCGATTATTTAAATCTGCAGAATATATGGGTCTAAAAATCAATTTTAGTGCCAGAGATATTAATGACGCAATTTACTCACTTCTAGATCGAAACTCCTTAAAAGATACTTATATAAGACCTCTTATCTGGAGAGGAGCAGAATCTATAGGAATTTGTTCAACAAACTTGAGCACCCATATAATGATATCTGCCGTACATTCAAAACATGATTTTGCCAAAAATCTTAAGCTAATATTAAGTAAATGGCGTAAATCACCTGCTGTTTCTATTCCACCACAAGCAAAATCATCGGCTCATTATGCTATGGCAATAGTTGCTCAACAAAATGCTCAAGATAATGGTTACGACGACTCTTTAGTACTCGATCATGAAGGTTATGTCGCAGAATGTAATGTCGCAAATATCTTTTTTGGAAAAGATAACAATTTAATAACGCCAATAGCTGACAGATTCCTAAATGGTATAACAAGACAAGAAGTAATAAAATTAGCAAAAAATATTGGTTTTAATGTAGTAGAAACCAGAATTACTCTTGATGAATTGAAAAATTATGATTACTGCTTCATGAGTGGCACTTCAAAAGAAATTGCAACCATCTCTGAAATTAATTTAATAAAAGATATTATATATTTCAAAGACCAAAAAAATAAAGTCAAAATATTACAAGAAGCTTTTGGAAAACTAGTTGGTAAATGATGCCAATAGTGCAACATAATTTATATTTTTTGTAAAATATATCCTCTATTTGATTAAATCTATAGGACTCAAGTTGCTATAGAGAATAAAATGATCTTAAGCTTCTTGGTATGAAATATGGAACCATTATATAAATCATTTAAGGAATATATTGATTCTGGAGAATATTTTGCTGATGCAAAACATTGGTATAAGTATAAATATATCCACCCTTTTTCTCAGAGATCTTTTGTTTTGCTCTTGAGTTTTGTTATATGCGCGATATTCATGGGTATTGTTGTTAATATTCGTGGAATATTCCCAGTAATCAAGCAGGTCAAATACTCTATCAGCGCAGAAACCGGAGCGCATAAAGCAGCACAAATCATTAGAGCCAATAGCGTAAGTAACAATCCAATAGCATCAATAACAGATGTACTATGTAGAAACTACGTAACTCAAAGAGAGTGTTATGATTATGATAACCTAAAAAAACAGTTTATTTATGTTAAAAATAATTCTACAAGAATAGTATTTCGAAGGTTTTATAACTCCATGAGTATAGATAATCCTACATCACCTGTACTAAAATATCAAAAAAACGTAAAAAGAAAGGTAGAGGTTCTTTCGTCAGACTTGATTTCAGATTCAAAAATACGAATCAAATTTCGCTCTATCGCCAAGAATCTTGCTGGAGAAATTATAGAAAATATGGTTTGGCTTGCTAATATTGAATATGAAATCGATCAAATTAACAATAATCTGCCATCTGGTTCAAGATTTTATTTTATAGTTACAGATTATCAACCAAAACTTTTAGAAGACAAAATAAGAAAATAATATGAAAACCCTTTCGATTTTTATTTGTTTAGTGTTATTTGCTTTAAATGCTTTTGCAATTAGGGAATCCAGACCAACACCAACAGATAGCAGAATTAGAGTAATGGTGTATAACCCAAATGATGTGTTTATATTCACCGGCTATTACGGCTACCAGGCAACAATTGAACTTGCTAAAGA
>CAYGPK010000009.1:0-65127 GCA_964351975.1 uncultured Methanosarcinales archaeon | reverse complement strand
GATGAATGCAAGTAATTTGGTTCTTTCTCTTCTAAGAAAGAATGCAAGAGATGCAGTTGAAAAGGAATTAAGTGAAAAGACATACGATGAGTTTATGTCTTCAGTAATTGGTGGAAGAGTTCAATTATCATTTAGAAATGAGTTGAAAAAAGTATTTCCACTAAAAGCTTTCGAATTTAGAAGGGTTGAAGAAGAATAAAGATGAATATAATCGAAAAATCAGATGAAAATGACAAGCTTAGATTTGTAGTAGATTCTAATGAAGAGTCTCTACTTTCACTTCTTAAAATTTATTTAGAAGCGGACTCAGATGTTGATGTAGTTGGAGTTTATAGAGAACACCACTTAATTGACAAAACAGAGTTTTTACTTAAAGTAAAGAAAGGGAAGGCAAGTGCAGTTTTCAAAAAAGCGCTAACTAGTGCTAAAAAAGATTTAGAATTAAAAAAGGTAAAATAAAATGGGAGTTATAGGATTTAATTATACTAAAATAGAAGCAGAAAAAAACCCAAAAGTTCCAGCTAAAGGTGGAATTGAGGTTAAGCACAATGTTTCAATTAAAGAAGTTGAAAAAACTTCATTAAATGTAGCAGGTGGAAAAAGTGATGTACTAAGAATTGTATTCAATTTTGATGTACTATACGGAAATTCTCTTGGAAAAGTTTCTCTTGAAGGGGATGTAATTTATACAGACACTAAAGAGATTGTTGAAGAGACTTTCAAAAATTGGGAAGACAAAAAAGATCTAACTGATATGGTAAAAGAAAGTGTTCATAGATTTGTATATAATAAATGTATTGTAAAAGCAATTGAGATATCTGATAATGTAAGTTTACCATCTCCAGTACCACTTCCTAAAATTGCCTCAAAAGCATCAAAGAAGTAGTCATTAGGAAAGCTTTATAAACCGTACCTAATTGACTGAAATATCAAACTATTTATGAGAATAAGTAGTTTAACCCAACATAGCTCAACGGTAGAGCGGTCGGCTGTAGGATCTAAGTAACGGGTTCTTATTTAAGAACTTGGATGAACTTTAGGCAGTCACCATTTTGCCATATTAACATGATGCAGAAACCGACAGGTTCCCGGTTCAAATCCGGGTGTTGGGACTCTTTGAAGTTCCCATGCCCAAAAACACGGGAACTTTATTAATGCCCAAGTAGTGTAGTCCGGCCTATCATGTTGCCCTGTCGAGGCAACGACCCGGGTTCGAATCCCGGCTTGGGCGCTTAAATTACTAAAGCAAGACTTCAAAAATCTTTGATTTTTGTTATCTTGTTTGAACGATTACTCAACTACACAAAAATTACTCAATAATTGAGACATTCAATATTGAGCTGTTAGCTCAGTCTGGTAGAGCACTGGACTTTTAATCCAGGTGTCGCGGGTTCGAATCCCGTACGGCTCGTTAATATGCAAAAGCAAACGCATCTCAATGTCATAGCTTTGAAGATAACTAAACTAACTATACTAATTATCAAATGGAAACAAAAAATAACTTTCTAATTCCAAGTCACAGAAAATTGACAGAGCCTGAGGTTGAATCAGTTCTGAAAAAGTATAACATTGAAACTACTTCTAAACTTCCAAAAATTAAACTAAAAGATCCAGTTTTAGTAGAAATGGAAGATATTAATTTAGGCGATGTTATAGAGATTACTCGTAATAGTTTTGCTGGTGAGAGCAAATATTATAGGAAGGTTATTGAATAAACAAATGGTACAAGGATATAAATCAGTTTTAAAATCTTATTTTAAAGATAAAAGTATTGTTGAGAGTCAAATTAGTTCCTATAATTACTTTATAGAAGAAGGAATTAAAAAGATTATTTTAGGGTTTGATAGAACAAACATCCCTGAATATTTATTAGAAGTTTATGATGAAATTAATTTGTCCATCGAAGATGTATGGTTAGGAGAACCAGTTCATATTGAAGTTGATGGTTCAGTTACAAAATTAACACCAAAAACAGCAAGATTAAGAGGTTTAACTTATGCAGCTCCTTTATATCTTAAAGTTACAACTTTAATCGGAACTCAAAAAGATGAATTTGAAGTTCAAATTGCAAGAATGCCAATTATGCTTAAATCTAGCAAATGTATTTTAAAAAATATGTCTACCTCTGAATTAATTGAAGTTGGAGAAGATCCTTTTGAACCAGGTGGTTATTTTATTGTTAATGGAACTGAAAAAGTTATTGTTTTAATGGAAGATTTAGCTTTAAATAAATTTTTTATTGAAAATGTTACTTTAACAAATGAAACTGTTGGAAGAATGTTTTCAGAAAGAGGAGTTTACAAGAGTCTTCAAGAAGTTAAAAAAGTTAAAGATGGATCTTATACATATAGTTTCGGAAATTTTAAGAATATTCCATTATTTTTACTAGTTAAATCATTAGGAATAACTTCTGATAAAGACATTGTAGGATTAACGGGTGTTACTGATCCTGATGTTATTTTACAAATGTCAGAATTTTCAGCTGTAAAAGATACTGAAGAAGCAATTGAGCTATTAAGTAAGAAATTTAATCTTGTAGGATCTGGAAAAGAAAAAGGAGATAGAGTTTCCTTTTATCTAAATAATTTTGTTTTACCTCATATTGGAATTACTGATGAAGCAAGAGTCTCTAAAGCAGAGCTTATTTGTAAATTATTCAAAAGATATCATAGTTTCTTAAATGGTGTTGGTTCTTTAGATGATAAAGATCATTATGCAAATAAGAGAGTAAAACTTGTTGGTCAATTATTTGAACATTTATTTATTAATAATTTTAGTGATTTAATTGTTGATATTTTAACAAATTTTCAAAGAATGATTAAAAGAGGAAGATTTTCATCAATGAAAATTATTATTCGTGAACAATTATTAAGTCAAAAAATTAATAGTGCTCTTGCTATGGGAACATGGTCAGATGGTAGAAAAGGTGTTTCACAATATTTGAAGAGAAACAATTACTTTGATATGCTTTCACATTTAACAAGAGTTGTATCACCTTTAAGTACTTCTCAAGAGAATTTTAGTGCAAGAGAATTACATCCAACTCATTATGGAAGATTATGTCCAGTTGAGACTCCAGAGGGTCATTCAATTGGTTTAAGAAAAAATTTAACTTTAATGGCAAATGTTACTTACAAAAATTTAGGTCTTAAAGAAGATATGATTGCAAAATTAGAGGAGGCAGGTTTAAATAAATAAAAATGACAACTGATATATTTTTAAATGAGGTTTTTGTGGGAACATGTGCAAATCCTGAGAGTTTTATAAAAAATTTTAAAGCGCAAAGAAGAAGTGGTAGTATTGAAGATGATTATAATATTTACTTTAATAAAGAAATAAATTCAATTTTTGTTGAAGGAACACCAGGAAGAGTTAGAAGACCATTAATTGTTGTTGAAAAAGGAGTTTCTAAACTTACAAAAGATATTATTAAAAATATTGAAAAAGGTGAATTAGCATATGATGATTTAGTTTCTAAAGGTGTAATTGAATATTTAGATGCACTTGAAGAAGAAGATGCGTATGTTGCTTTAGAAGAAGGAGAATTAACAACCGAACACACACACTTAGAGATTTCACCAATTTTAATGTTTGGAATTAATACTGGAACAGTTCCATTTAGTGATTACGATGAGCCAGGAAGACTTATGCGTGGACAAAAAACAATTAAACAAGCAATTGGTATGTATGCTCTTAATTATTTAAATAGAAAAGAGACTGATAGAAATTTATTAGTGAATCCACAAAAACCTTTAGTTGGAACTTTTATGTATGAATTATTAGGTTTTGAAGCTCATAGTGCTGGTCAAAATTTGTCAATTGCAATTATGAGTTTTGATGGTTATAACATGGAGGATGGAATCATCTTAAATGAATCATCTATTGAGAGAGGTCTTCAAAGATCTTATTATTATAAATTATATTCAACAAGTGAAATTAAGTATCCAGGTGGTTTAACAGATATGATTAATGTTCCACATAAAGATGTAAAAGGATACAGGATGGAAGAAGATTACAGATACATTGAAGATGATGGAATTATTTATGCTGGTCAAAAAGTTGGAACAGGAGATGTTTTAATTGGAAAGATTAGTCCACCTAGATTTATTGAAGAAATGGAAGGATTCGGTCAAATGATTAATTTAAATGTTGATTCTTCATTTGCATTAAAAGAAGATGAAAAAGGAGTTGTTTCATCAGTATTTGTAGTTGAAAATTTATCAGGTGATAAAGAAGTTAATGTTTTATTAAGAGATCACAGAAGTCCAATTGTTGGAGATAAATTTGCTTCAAGACACGGTCAAAAAGGAGTAGTTGGTGCTTTAATGAAACAATCAGATTTACCATTTACAGAAAATGGAATTGTGCCTGATATTATTTTTTCACCACACTCAATTCCATCACGTAAAACAGTATCACATATTATGGAAGTGCTTGCAGGAAAAGTAGCAGCACTTGGTGGAGAATTTGTTGATGCAAATCCATTTGATGGAAAATCAGAGGCAGAGCTTAGAAAACAATTAGTAGAATTAGGATTTGATTCAACAGGAGCAGAAGTAATGTACGATCCAAGAACAGGAAAGAAAATGACTGCAATGATTTATACAGGTTCAATTTATTATTTAAGATTAAACCACCAAGTTGAAAATAAAATTCAAGCAAGAGGAACAGGTCCAGTTCAATTACTAACTCGTCAACCTGCTGAAGGAAGAATTAGGGGAGGAGGTCTGAAGTTAGGAGAGATGGAGAAAGATGCATTAATTTCACACGGTGCATCCTTATTACTTAAAGAGAGATTTTCATCAGATCAAACTACAGCTTTAATTTGTACAAGTTGTGGTTATTTAGCAGACCCTTACTTATTTAATTATAAAAGTAAATGTCCAATTTGTTCAGATAGTAAATTTGATGAGATTGAGCTTGCATATGCATTCAAATTATTAATGAATGAAATGAGATCCTTAGGTGTTGATCCAAGGTTTGAAACAAAAGATAGGTTTTTCGAGTGAGGTACTAAAGAATGTTAAATAATAATCATAATATAACAAAAAGAATTAAAGCTATTAGATACTCAGTTTTATCTCCAAAAGATATTTTAAAACAAAGTATAGTAAAGGTAATTACACCTGAAATTTACGATAAATATGGTTTTCCTGTGGAAGGCGGATTAATGGATTTACGTATGGGTGTTATTGAACCAGGTTTATCCTGTAAAACTTGTGGTCAAAGTTATAAGAATTGTGAAGGGCATTTTGGTCATTTAGAACTTGCAAGACCTATTTTAAACGTCTTATTTATTGATGAGATTTATAGGGTTTTAAGATGTACTTGTCAGCACTGTTTTAGAGTTTTAATTCCAGAAGATAAAATTAAAGAATTAATTGAAGAACAAAGAAATGAAAGAGTAGAATTAGGCAGCGACAAATATGTTAAATATATGGCTAAATTCTATTCAGCATTAAATAAAATAAAAACTTGTCCACATTGTGAAGAAAAGCAAGAAGATATTAAACTTGACAAATCAAGTGTTTTTGTTTTTACACAAGGAGATAAAAAAAGATTATTAACAACTGAAATTAGATTCAGATTTGAAAATGTTCCTGATACAGATTTAGCTTTACTAGGATTAATTGATATTAGACCAGAATGGTTATTGATGACAGTATTATCAATTCCTCCTGTATCTATGAGATCAACAATTACACTTCAATCCGGTCAAAGATCAGAAGATGATCTAACTCACAAATTAACAGATGTTATTAGAACAAATCAAAGATTACACGAGCACTTGTTAGTTGGTGTACCTGAAGCAATTATTGAAGATGTTTGGGATTTATTACAATACCACATTTCAACATATTTTGATAATACTGTGCCTGGTCTTCCTCCAGCAAGACATAGAAATGGTGAACCATTAAAATCAATTGTTGAGAGAATTAAAGGAAAGAAAGGTTTAATTCGTAACAATCTAATTGGAAAAAGAGTTAATTATTCAGCAAGAACAGTTATCTCACCAGATCCAAGATTAAAATTAAATGAAGTAGGACTTCCATATCAAATTGCAATGAGATTAACTGTTCCAGAACCTGTTACAGAGGATAACATTGAATTTATGAAAGACTTAATTAGAAATGGTCCATTTAACTACCCTGGTGCTAATTATTTACGAACTAAATCTGGTTCTAAAAAAACTGTAACTCCAGAACTTGTTGAAGTATTATTAGAAGAATTACAACCTGGTTATATTGTTGAAAGACATTTAGTTGATGGAGATTCAGTAATTTTTAACAGACAACCTTCATTACACAAATTATCAATGATGGGTCATATTGTGAAAGTTCTCCCAATTAAAACATTTGCAATTAATCCTGGTGTTTGTCTACCTTATAATGCAGACTTTGACGGTGATGAAATGAATTTACATATGCCTCAAACTCTAGAAGCAAGACAAGAAGTTGAAAGATTAATGGATGTAAAACACCAACTTATCTCTCCAGCATCAGGAGACACAGTTATTGGTTGTACTCAAGATGCTGTTGCTGGTTTATATTTATTAACTAGAAAAGGTATGACTTTTGATCGTGAAGATGCGATTGAATTATTATTTTCAATTGGATTTAAAGAAATTGAAAAAATTAAATTTGGTAAAAAAGTAACTGGTTCTGAAGTATTTTCAGTGATTTTACCAGAAGATTTAAACTTTATGGGTGAGAGTAAATCTGGAAATGTTCTTATTAAAAATGGACAATTAGTTGAAGGTGTAATTGATAAAAAAACAGTAGGAGATGGAGGAGGAACCTTATTAAGACATTTACATAAAAACTATGGTTCAGATTTAGTTCTTGAAACTGTAAGTTATTTTTTTAACTTAGGAATTCAAACTCTAAGAAAAACAGGTTTAACAATTTCAATGGGTGACTTTGATGTTCCCTCAGATGTTGAATCTGAAGTTGATAAAATTAACAAAAAAACATTTAGTAAAATTGATAAATTAATTGAAGAATTTAAAGCTGGAAAATTAGAAAGATTAACTGGTTTAACAATGGATCAAACTTTAGAAATTAAAATGCTTCAAATGTTAAACTCTATTCGTGATGAGAGTATGAAAATTGTACAAGAGAAATTAGACCATGATTCGGGAACTATGGTTATGGCTGATTCAGGTGCAAGAGGAAATGCTTTATCAATTGTTCAAATGCACGCAGGTGTAGGTCAACAATCATTAAGGGGTCAAAGGTTAACTAGAGGATTTAATAATAGAACTTTATCCTTTTTCAAACCAAAAGATATTGGTCCTACTGCAAGAGGATTTATTAAATCATCACTAAGAAAAGGACTTCAACCTTACGAAGTATTCTTTGGTTGTATTACAGGACGTGATGGTTTAATGGATACAGCACTTAGAACTCCTAAAACAGGATATCTATATAGAAGAGTTGTTTCAGCAATGTTCGATTTAGTTGTTAAAGAAGATTTAACAGTTGTAAATGAAGCAGGAGGAATTGTACAATTTAAATATGGTGATGATGGAATTGATGTTGCAAAAACAGTATCAGGAAGATTTGATGTTAAATCAATAGTTGAAAATACACTTGGAGGAAAATCAAAATAAAATGGTAGCAGAAAATAAATTAATTACAAAATTTAGAGAAGAAAATTCAGAATTTCCAAAATATATCTTAGATCAAGTACAAGCTTTATTACCTGATAAAGTATCTGATAAAGATGTTGAGAAAGTTTTAGAAAATATAAAATCAGAATATAAAAATTCATTAATTACTCCTTATGAAGCAATTGGTGTGATTACGGCTCAATCTATTGGAGAGCCATCAACTCAAATGACTTTAAACACTTTCCACTTTGCAGGTGTTGCAACTCAATCCGTTGAAGGTCTTCCTCGTTTAATTGAGATTTTAGATGTTAAAAAAAGTATTGATAAACCTATGATGAAAATCTATTTAAAAAAAGAATTTCAATCAGAAGAGAAATTAAAATTTGTAGCAAATAAAATTAAAGAAACAAAATTAATTGAATTTACAAATAATGTAGATTTAGATTCAGAAGAGAATATTGTTAAAATTGATTTAGATATTAAAACATTAAAGAAATATGGGATTGATCCTGAGTCTTTATTATCATATTTGGATAGAAAAATTAGAACAAGTGCAAGCTTTGAAGATAAATCAATTATCCTTAAAGGAAGCGCAACTGCAACTTTAAGAGATTTACTTGCTATGAAAGAACTTGCTGCAAATTCAATAGTTTATGGAATTAAGGGGGTATCCGATGTTTCATTAATGAAAGAAGATAAGGAATTTGTAATATACACTCAAGGAATTTCATTAAAAAACATTGTTAAAATGGAAGAAGTTGATACATCAAGATTATACTGTAATAATCTTAATGAAATTTTCGATACTTTTGGAATTGAAGCTGTAAGAGCTGCAATTATTAAAGAAATTTTAGAAGTTGTAAACTCTCAAGGTTTATCAATTAACGAAAGACATGTTTTATTAATTGCAGATATGATGACCCAAACTGGAGAGTTAAAAGGAATGACTAGATATGGTATTGTTGCTGATAAAATGAACGTTCTAACAAGAGCATCATTTGAGACAACACTTAAGCATATTTCGCGTGGTGCATTATTACACGAAAGAAATGAATTAAACACTCTTGCTGAAAATGTAATGACAAATCAACAAGTTTACGTTGGAACTGGAATTCCTAAAATCTCAGTTAAACAAAAATAGTTTCACTATTTTTGAATATTTACTTATTCTTAAAATAAATCTAACTATTCAAACTCTACACAATAACCTTTATAAAGTCATTTTAATTACTTTTTACTAAGAAGAAAGAGGTGAGAAGCAACACCTGACACTGATTCGGCATTCGAATATCGCAATCACACTCAGGGGTGTGTGGAGTAAACTCTTTTACAATTTTACCAAGTTCTTTCTTCTATATATAATTAAAAATGTCAGAAAACGCTGTAGAAATGTACATGCAAGAAGAAACTCCTTCAAACGAACTTAAAGGTTTTACTAAATCTTTTCAAAAGAGAAGTAAAGACAAAAAAGTTGAAGATAAAAATGTTATCGAACTTTTAGCTTTTAATCGTGAGAAGAAGTTAGTCTTTGGAGCAAAAGTTGCTGAAAAAATGCTTAAAAATGGAACAGTTAACAAGATTTATACTTCATTAAATCCTGATAAGTTAACTCTTAGAAAAATTAACCATTATAGTAAAATTAGTAATGTAGAAGTTGTAGAATTAGATTTAGACAACGAAGAATTAGGCCAAAAATTAGGAAAGCCTTTTAATATTTCAATTGTAAGTGTGAGGAACATATAAAGATGAGTAGAAAAACAAATGGTTTATTCGCAGGAAAGAAACTTCTTGAAAAGAGAAGTAAGTTTAAAATAAGAAAAGTTGATCCTTTGAAAAAAGCTAAATACGATCCTTTGGAAAACTCATCACAAGCAAAAGGAATTGTTTTAGAAAAGACTCAAAGAGAAGCAAAACAGCCAAACTCAGCATTAAGGAAATGTGTTGTAGTTCAATTATCTAAAAACGGAAAATCAGTTGTTGCATTCTTACCTGGAAATAACGCATCTAAATTCGTTAACGAGCACGATGAAGTTATGGTTGAAGGTATTGGTGGAATTAAAGGAAAATCCAAAGGAGATATTCCTGGAGTTAGATGGAAAGTTATCCAAGTTAATAAACAGTCCTTAAATGCTTTAATTAGAGGAAAACTAGAGAGGGCGAGAAAGTAAAATGGCAGCAGATATTAAATTATTTGACAAATGGTCATTTCAAGGAGTTATTGTGGTAGATCAAGGTATTGCACCATATATTAACTTGAAACCTGTTTTAGTTCCAAGATCAAATGGATATTATCATAATACTCCTTTTTACAAAACTAAAGTTAGTATCATTGAGAGATTGATGAACAGACTTGCTGTAACAGGACACAAAGGTAAGAAACATAGAATGTCAACTGGACATAACACTGGTAAAGCTA
This sequence comes from uncultured Methanosarcinales archaeon, assembly GCA_964351975.1. Taxonomy (GTDB): domain Archaea; phylum Nanobdellota; class Nanobdellia; order Woesearchaeales; family UBA583; genus UBA583. Next base: position 55,099 of record CAYGPK010000009.1, on the reverse strand, counting down.
AAATGCAAACAAACATTTTGTTTGATGTTTTATCTGAACTTGAGAGAATGACAAAAGAGAATCCAATTCAAGTACTAGTTACTGCAATTGAAAATGCTGCTCCACGTGAAGAAGTAATTACAATTGAAAGATCAGGTGCAAGATACGCTCAAGCAGTTGATATGGGTCCTCAAAGAAGAGTTGACTTAGTATTAAGATATATTACTCAAGGAGCTGCAGGAAAGGCTTTTAATGGTTCTACAACTTTAGTTGAAGCTTTAGTTACTGAAATTATGGATTGTTATAATTCCGGTGATAAAAGTATGGCTATGTCAAGAAAGAACGAAATTGAAAAGATGGCAGCTGCTGCTAAATAATTAGGTATTAAAAATGACAGATAAAATAAAAACAGGAACAACATGCGTAGGAATGAAATTCAAAGATGGTGTTGCTTTAGCTGCTGATAAAAGAGCTACAACTTACAAAATTGAAACTGATGGGATGACTAAATTATTTAATGTCTCTAAATATGCAGTTTCAACTGTAGCTGGAGAAGCAGCATCTGCTCAATTATTTATGAGATACCTTCAAAGTGAATCAAAATTACTTGAATTGAAAAAAGAAAGAACAGTAAGAATTTCAGAAATTGCTGCCATTTTAAATTCAATGCAGTATAATGCTTTAAGGTCAACAGGTAGTGTTGTTGCAAGTATTTTAGGAGGATATGACGATAAAGAAGGAATTTCTTTATATGATTTAAGTCCTGATGGTGTAATTTCAGATCATGAATCCTATTTATCTGATGGTTCAGGTAGTTTGTATACTAAAAGTCTTTTAGATACTGAGTACAAAGAAAATATGTCTGAAAAAGAAGTATTAGAATTAATTAAAAAATGTTACAAAGTAGCTTTTAAAAATGATAATGCTAGTGGTGGTGGTTACATTGTAAGAATTGTAACAAAAGATGGAATAAAAGAGGTTGAGAATAAGATTGTAAAATCTGAATTCGTAAATAAATAAAATGGAAGTTATAAAAGATTTTGAAAATAAATTACTAGAGCGAAAAGAAGTTATAGTAAATATCGTTGGTGATGGAACAACTCCAACTAGAAAGAATATAAAGGCTGAACTAGCTAAAAAATTTAAAGCGAAAGAAGACTTGATTATTATTAATAAAATTAATACAAGTTATGGTTCAAGAGATGTTAGTGTTGATGCTAGTATCTATACAAAAAAAGAAATTATGTCAAGGTTAACTCCTGAGCATATTTTAAAAAGAAATACTTTTGCAGCAGAAGTTGTTGAAGAAAAAACAGAGGCTTAAAAATGACTAGATATAAACATCCAGCTAAAAAGCAAAGATTAATTAAGGCAAATAAGAGAACTTCTTGGGCTCCTATGTTTGCAATTCTAAAGAAATTTGGAGTTGGTAAGAAAGTTCACCCTTCACAACTATCTATGAAAAGAAGTTGGAGAAGAAACAAACTTAAAGTATAAATTTAAAGTTTAAACTTTAATCTAATTTTATTTTTATAATAATATTAAATCAGTATTACGTTCAATTTCTAAACATTTATATACTCCTTATTTTAGAATAATATATGAATACAATCAAATTAAATCCCAATGAAATAAAAGGAAAATTTGTAATAGTTATAGGGCCAACAGGGGTTGGCAAAACTACTTATATAGATATGTTCTTAGAGAAACATCCAGATATCTCAGTAAGAGGTTTAACTCTTACAACTAGGGCTAAAAGAGAAGGGGAAATAGAAGGCAAATATTATAATTTTATATCTAAAGAAGAATTTGAAAATAGTATTAAAAATGAAGAATTGTTAGAATATGCTTTTGTTCATTCTCAAAGCTATTATGGTTTAGTTAAAGCTCCAGTTTTTAAAGCTGTAAGAGAAGGAAAATATATTTTAAAAGATATAGATTATCAAGGTTTTTTTTCAGTAAGAGCTAAACTTCCTAAAGAAGCATATATCTCTATTTTTTTATTACCGCCTAAATCAGAAGATGATATTAGAAAAAGAATTGAAAAAAGGGCTAAGATGTCTGATGAAGATTTTAAATTTAGATTAGAATCTATGAGAAAAGAAATGGAAATGTCAGACCAATGTGATTATAGGATAGAATCTGTTGAAGGTGATATTGAAGGAACTTACAAAGAATTTGAAAATACTATTTTAAATAATAAGAAATAAAAAAATTAAGCTAAAATAACAGCTAATAAATCTTTAATAAAATCAGGATAAACTACAATTACAACCATAAGAACTGCAAATATAATTAAAAACGGGATAAATAAAGTCATAAGAACTTGTCCTAATGAATAATCATATATTGTTGAAATAGATAAAAACATTGTATATAGAAAGTATAATGCAAAGACTCCTAGTAAGAATCCACCATAAGAAACATCAATTGTTGTAAGTGCCGCAATAACAAAAAATAGTATAGAATAAACAATAGCTGTATGAAAACCAACTGAAATTAATGGTTTAATGTGATTTTTATTATTAAGCATTTCAGCAACAAGACCAAAGAACCCATATGTTAGATAAACAATTAAATTATAGGCAAATGGATAAACCATTAAAAGTCCAAAAAAAACAGTCATATTAAGTTCACGACCCATAATTGAATAACCTCCAATAACTATTCCAATTAGATAGACAAAAAGTACAAGTAAATAATTTAGAAATAATGTACTTAGAAAAATTTCTTCTAAGTTCTTCTCTTTTGATACAGTTTTGATTGTTTCTTTATCAAAACCTAAGATCCTAAGTCCTTCCATTAATGAATGTAGTATATATGTCATAGTATTATAGAGATATTTTTTTATATAAAAATTGTTTATTCCTTTTTTGGAGTTAAATTCTCTTTAATATCAAATATTTAGTATTAAATTACCTTTAAGTATAGTATTTTGAGAACTTAATTTATCTTTAATTTCTTCTAAATCTTTAATTTCTTGTTTAATTTTTTCTTTAGTTATCTCTATTTCAGTCTCAATTTTAAAAGAATCAGATTCTAGTAATTTTTCTTTTAAACTCTCTAAATTAATTAATGCATCTTCTCTTTCACTTACTTGTTTTTCTAAACTTGAAACTTCCAAACTCTTTTTTTCAACTTCTAAATTAACTTTTTCTAAAGATTTTTCAATTTCTTTAATTTCAATTTCAATTTCTTCTTTTTCAGAAAGACTTTTTTCTTCAGTTTTATATTTTTTAACATTTTCTTCTTTGATTTTTTCATTATGAAAATCAAAATCTCTTTGTAAATGAGAGATTTTTTTTTGAAGTCTTAAAATTTTTTCTTTTTTTTTCGCAATCTCAATTGTTAATTTACCAATAATATGTTTGATATCTGAGTGCTTTGTCCAGTATATTAATCCTAAAGTTAAAATCACTAATAATGGATTTAGATGCTTATATTCTCCATTTTTAAGTCTCTTTTTAAAAATTTCAATCTCTTCTATAACAATTTTTATTTCAATTTCTAAATCTTCGATATTATTTTTTAATTCTTTAATTTTTTTCTCTATTTTTTTTAATTTATTTCCTCTTGAAAAGAAACTAGAACTCGGTTCAAGTTTTTCTTTTTTCTTTTCTAATTTTAAAATTTCTTCTTCTTTTTGACTTATCTCTTTTTCCAGAAGTTTTAATTCTTTATTCTCAATTTTTTCTAGTTCAGTTTTGATTTTGTTTAACTCAGAATTATTTAATTCGATTTCTTTTTCAATATTTAATTTTTTAGAATTATCAATTTTTCTTTTTCCCTCGAAAATTTCAAGTATGTTCTTTTCAATAGTCTCAAGATTATATTCTTTCAAAACTTTAATTAATTGTTCAATAATTTGAATTGAAGATGTTGTTTCTAAATATTCATAATCATCATCTTGAGGATTCTTTATCTTATCTTTTTCTAAATTTTCAATTTTAGTTTTTACTTCTAAATAATTTTCAATAGGTTTACTAAAAAAAATAGTTTTTTTATTTTGTAAAAATTCTAAAATATCTTTTAATTTCATTTCATTATTAAATTTATCAAAATCTTTAAAATTTACATATTCAAAACTTTCTTTCTCGGATAAATAAATAATATTATCCGATATAAAATATTTTTTGCTCATAAAATAATCTAAAGTATTTCTTATATATACTTTTCTCTAAATAAGATTTAACCTTTAGTTGATAGTGACAAAATAATATAAACTATTTTACTGATTATTATAAATATATTTAATAAAAATGGTATTAGGATTAATTGATTTTTTACTCGGTGGAAAAAAGAAAAATAAAGTTCCAAAAACTGGGCAAGTAGCAACTCCAAACACAGGAAATGTAAATTCAGCAACTCCTGCTCCTGCTAGTGATGGAACTACTCTTCCAGATGGTGCTACTAAACCAACGGATAATGCGCAAGAGATGAATTTTGAAGATTCGAATGATTCAGCTGATAATACAATAGAGGCTACAGAAACACCAAATACAACTCAGAAGGTTGAATCAAATGTTTCTCCTGCTCCTGTAAGAGCAAGTAATCCCTCTGAATCTGCAGCTCCTGGACAAAAGAAAAGTATTTCTGAGGTTATTGGCAAATTAAATTCAGAATTAAAAGAATCAAGTGATAGATTAACAACACTCGTTACAGATTTTAAGACTTTAGAAAATAATGTTAATGAGATGGGACATAAAGTTGATGAATTAGAAGAAGGAAAGAAAGTAACTGATGAAAAATTAGCTCAAATGGATGAAAACATGACTAAATTTTTATCTTTATATGAGTTAATCAACAATCAATATAATCCTTTTATAGATAAAGATGATTTAATGAAACCAATTCAAAAACCAGTTATGGTAGATTCTTCAGGAAATTCAATTAGTTCAAACCCTGCAGAAATTTCCAAGCCTTCACATTTAGATTTAGAAAAAGCTCTTGGTGAAGATGCAAAAAAAATGGTAGTAGCAAGTTCTCAAGATTTTGATTCAATAATGCTTGAACTTGACACACTTGATATTGAACAAGCAGCAGGAGATTCAGTTCCTTTAAAGACTTTAAAAAATAATACAAATTCTTTAGTTATAATTTTAAGTTGGCTTGAATATTTAATTAAAAGGGTTGGTATGGAAGAAACAAGATCATCTCTAAGGTATTATACAGAAGTTCTAAGATGGGTTACTCCCGAAGTATACTTTGAACTAGATAAATATCTTAAAGGAATGAAAGATAAAAACACAACAAGAGATGGTTCAGAATCACTTGATGTTAAAGATCACATTGTATCACTTTACTTTATTAGTAAACTTAATGAAAAATCATTAGATGAAAAATTAACTAAAGCGGTACTACAAATTATTAAACAATAATTTTTTGTATTTTAATTAGAATGTTAAAGAATAATCTCTTATCGCTAAATCTCAAATCTCACAGTCCTGCTCTTTTGCAAAGTAAGAGAGCTGCTGGTGATGCAATTTCTGCACTTATTATGTTTATTGCAGTTGTTGGAATTAGTGTTGCTTTAGTTGTAGGAATTCAAAATTTTGCAATAGATTCTCAAACTTCAATGAATGTTCAAAATGATGTTGTAAACAATCAACTAAGAACTGCAATTGAAATAACAAATATGAAATATAATTCTACAGAACAAAAAGTTTATGTTTATGTAAAAAATATTGGTGAGACAAGGCTTTTAACTGGAGATTTTGATTTGTATATAGATGATGATTACGTATATAATTATTCAGTATTTTACGCAAATGATACCTCAACACAGTTAAATGTTTTAAATATTCAGCAAACTTCAGTTTTTGTAAAAGATAAACCTTTAAGTTCTGGATCTCATAAAGTAAAAATAGTTAGTGGTTATGGTGGTCGTGGTGACACAGATTATTTCAACACTTAGATAAATGAAATTTTTAAATATATTTGAAGAGGGATTATAAGTTGGCAGGATTTAATACAGTTGTTGGTTTTATGTTCTCATTTTTTATAATTTTTGGAATTATAATTTATTCCTTTGTCTCTTTAACAGATCAAATTAATAATCAAGCTCATCTTCTAGAAAGAGGAGAAGAAATAGTAATTGATAATACTTTATCTTTTGATGTCCAATCTTTTTATTATGAAGGGGGAAGATTAAAATTAAAACTTATCAACGATGGAAGTTATAAATTATTCTTTAAAGAAGGAGAGAATTATTGTTTAGATGTTTATGTAAATGGATTATATCTTGGAAAAGAAAATTTAGAAAACTATATGTTTGATACACAATACGAATACTATTTTTTAGATGTTGGAGATTCATCAATTCTAGATAATAAAATTAATCTAAACACTAATGAAGACATTGAGGTTATAGTTGTTACTTGTGGAAACTTTAAAAAAACTTTTAGTTTTTTAGCTGAAAATTATAATTGGCTAGGTACTAATTACCAATTAAGGAGCTTTTTTAATGTAACAAATCCAACAGGTCAAAATTTACAAAACGCTTCTTTTGAAATAAATTTAAACTCGACTAATTTTGATATTACAAAAACAAAACAAGATACTCTTAAATTTTTACTTCCTATTTATGAGAACACAGTTTTAGATGTTAATTTTGATGATTATAACCAAGACTTGACTGATTATTCAAAGTATTCAAATTTAGTAACTTTAGGGCTTGGAAATGGTGTAAGTAATGATGATCCTATAATAGAAGATGGGGTTTTTTTTAATGCTTTAACTTTTGATGGTATAAATGATTTTGTAAGAATAAGTCCAGATCAAAGTTTACAACTTGAAAAAGAGCTAACTTATAGTGCTTGGGTTAAATATGGTGGAGAAGGAAATTTTAATCAAACAATATTTAGAAACGGGAGAGATGAAAATATCTTAAAAATAATTAACGAAAGTGGACCAAATAATAATAAAATTTATTTCGGATTATCTGTTGGAGGTTCTCAAGAAGAACTTTACTCTAATGTAGAGCTAGATACTAATTGGCACCTTGTAACAGGAACTTTTAATGGAACACTAATGGAATTATTTATTGATGATGAAAAAGTTGCTTCTGAAACTTTAAGTAAAAATGATATTGATTTCACTTCCTCGAGTAATCAAATAGGTTCAGGGAATTTACAGGATTTTTTTAATGGTAGTATAGATGATGTTAAAATTTTTAATATTGCTCTAAACGAGAGTGAAGTTGTAAATTTATATCATAATAAATTAACAAATAGAGAATTAAATTATTCTGTAAATACTTGGGATTTATTTAATGCAAATGCAAGTGTAAATGTAGAAATTCCATTTATTGGAGATAATGAAGATATAAATTTTGAGCTATATTACTATGAACTAGGTGAAAATTTGAATCAATCTTAGTCAGTATATTTGTTACTACTAACTAGTAATCTTTATAAATAATCATCTCTTTCTAATTTTATATAATTTATAAAAAAGATGTCTAAAAATACTTTATTTTCAAGGGCTTGGAAGTTTTTACCAGTTGCAGCTGCAGCAGCAACTGCTTTTACTCTTTTAACAACTCCAATGCAACAAGCTAAAGCTGATGATAGTATTAGTACTGCTCCTGTTGCTTCTTATACCGTAGAGGAAGTTAAAGAAGGAGTTACAAATTTTTTTGATTCAATATTAGGAGTTAAAGAAGAGAAACCTAAAGTTGAAATAGAAGTTCCAATTACTACTCCTACTATTAAAATTGAAGAAAAATCAATTATGGATACATCTTGTTATGATGCTTTAGATCAGAATTTACAAGGAACTTCTTACGAAGGAATTTATAAGAATCAAGGTAGATATGAAAAGCCAACAGTTGAATTATGTAAAACTATAAATCTAGAAATATCAGCTTTAAGAGCTAGTAATGATAAAGCCGATATAACTCCTATCATTAACAAATTCTTTAATTTTAGACCTGAATTTAAAATTCTAGCACAACCTATAGGTAAAGTTACTACTCAAGATTTAGCAGCTCCTACTACTCCAGCAATTGCTTCTCATCCAACTCCCCCTACTTTAACTAATGTTGCTATTACTGGTGTAAAACCTAAAACTTTAGAACATACTTTTGTTCCAATTTCAGAAGAAGGGCCAGTTTTACAAACTCTCCATAGTCAAAATTCTATTAAAGACTTAAGATTAACATTTATAGACACTTTACCAAAATTTCAATTAAATTTTTATGTAAATAGTTTTTTTGGACCTACAATAGAAAGAGCAGATGCTTTATTTCCAAAAATAGTAGAAACTAAATTAGTTGAAGATGTAGTAAATCCAGAAATAGAAAAGCCTACAGGGATATCAGAAACTATAAGGATAGAAAGAGAACATGTTGCAAGTAAACCTATTCAAGCTCCAACTAGAGTGGATGTGTCAGAGAGAGAGGACCTTTCTAAAGGAGAAAAAGATTCACTTATATTATCAAGTTTAGCTGTTCCAATAAAACCAGGATTTATAGCTCCTAAAAATGATGTAGAACAACCTAAAGCTAGATTTATAATTCCAGAAGATTCAGACTTATCTGGAATTTTTGCATATCTTTGTAAACCTGAAAACTATGAAAAATTTTTAGAAGCTAATAGATTAAATGATTCTTTAGTTGGAAATTATCGGAGTTTTTTAGCATCTAACGCTTTAACAGATTCTCTACCTTTAAATCCCGATTTTCAAACTAAATTAGGAATTGAAGAAATTATAAAAAAAATGAATTCATTTACAAATGTTTTTCAATCAGGTGGAACAGAATTAGAGATTCCTCAAAGTTGTGATAATGGAGATATTGAGATTGCAAAATCACAAGATTATATTATTAGGGGAAGATTAGAAAGTTTAAGTAAATCTTATACTGTTAAAAGAGGTGAAGCAGCGGATATTGCAGCATCTGAATTAGGTTTAAACAGCTCACAAACAACTGAGTTTTTTAAACAAATAGAATCTCAAATAAAATCAAGAAATTCAAAATTAGTATTTCTAGGAGAAAAATTAACATTTACTGAATATAGATTAGGTTCAGATGAAGTTGAAAAGGATTACAGTGATTTTGATTCAAAAGTTGTTAATTTACCTACTACAACTGATGAAGATGATATACGAGACTATGAAAAAGCTTTAGTAATTGCATCTAGTACTAATTTGGATAAGAGTGAGTCATTTTTTGAAGACTCTTCTCTATTAGATTATGCAAAGATGATTGGTGCTTTATTTTTATTTTCACTTGTAGAGTTAGGAGCTGGTAGTTATAGTAGAAGACAAATTTCAGAATCTGTAAAAGAGACTTATCAAGCCTTTAAAAATTGGAAATTTGCTGGAAGTGATGAAAGGGAAAATCAATTAAGACCAGAGTTAATGTTTGAAGGTCGAAAATTATATGGTGTTAAAAGAGATACAATTAAAGAGTCTAAAACTGGTGGTTTAGAAGATACAATTTCAAAACCTGTTCCTACTTCACCAGATGTTAATTCAACTAACCCAAAAAAACATAGACAAAAAGCAAGAAAACCTGATGTTGATTCATCTCAATTAAGTTTAGATTTAGCAGATTCTTCAAATCCACTTCCTAAAGCAAATAATAATGGTAATAATTTAGAAGGTAGGTTAGGCACAACATCCCAAGGTATTCCTCATGATGTTATAGGAAATGATGACTATTTAACTCCAGAAATTATTTATTCAATAGCTAATAGAAGTTTTGAAGGTAGAGGTTCAACTAGAAGAATGTTAGAAAAGATGGATGAGGAGAAATTAAATTTATATGTACAAGACCAAATTAGAACCTTTGTAGATATTAAAAGAGAATATGGATTACAATTAGCTACAGTTTATCTTTCTCTTCCTAAAAGATCACAAGATAGTTCCAAATTAACTCAAGAAACCTTTCCTTCTTTTATTGAAAAAGCACAGCAATCAAGAGTTGCCCATAAAAGACTAATGGGTTTAAACAGATTACCATCTTTATACGATACTATGGAAGTTACAGTTGATAGAGGAAGAGAAGTAATAGGAGATAGAATTTTTCCTGAGGGATCATATAAACCTTTAAATAAATAATTTTATTTTCATTTTAGTTTTTAAATCTTAACTTTTGAATAATTAAACAAGTTTAAAACCTCAAATTTCGATTATTAGATATATGTCACGAAACTATTTTTCTATTGAACTTGTAAGAGATGAATTAGAGCGTTATTTTGGGGGGGGAATTCCTAAAAACTCTCTAATTTTACTTGAAGGAGTTGATGGCGCTGGAAAAAGTATTTTGTGTCAAAGATTTTTATTTTCTTTATTAAAAAAAGGAACAACTGTAACTTATGTTAGTACAGAACTTAATACATTAGATTTTATTAAACAACACGAATCTCTAAATTACAGTATTAAAAACTTTTTACTTGACAAATCTTTGTTGTTTATAACAATGGTTCCATTTTTAGGAAAAGTTAAATTTGAAGATGATTTTTTAGAAAAAATTATGGTTGAAAAAAAAATCTTTGAACATGAAGTAATTATATTTGATACTCTTTCATTTTTACTTGTGAAAAAAGGAGATTCAGAAGATGTTTATTTTAAAATTATTAATTTTTTTAGAAATTTAAACAATTTAAATAAAACTGTAATTTTCACAATTGATCCGACGCATTTGGATGACAGATTTTTAAATTTATTACGTTCAGTTGCTGATTTATATATTAATATTAATATTGCAAATTTTGCAGGTGAAATTGTAAGATTTTTAGAAATTAAAAGATTCAAAAGACCAATGGATGTTTATATGAATAAGATTCCATTTAGAGTGGAGCCTAGAGAAGGTGTGATTATTGAAATCGGTAGTTACGCTTAAAATTATTTTTTTCAAATAAAAAAATATATAAATACTAATTTTCTAAGTTTCTTAATGGAATATTTAATTGTATTGTTGGTTTTGTTATTATTAGCTGTTTTTATTGAATGGAAATATAAAATTCATTTATACCATTCAAGAAAAGAAAGATATTTTGTAATATTGTTTTTTTTCATTTTTGGAATTTTATGGGACCATCTTGCTATTTGGAGAGGTCACTGGAGTTTTGATGGTTCAGGATTGCTAGGAATTACAATTGGATTAATGCCAATAGAAGAATATTTATTTGTTTTGATTGTACCATTTTGGATTATTACTATATATAAATTAGCTGAATTAGAAATTAAATAATTTGAAATATTTGTTATTCTCAAATTTTCTTAAAATCTAAATATTTTTTTAGAGTTAATTATTAAAAACATTTATAACTAATCTCAGCAAGAGTTAATTAATGATTAAAAATATTTTAAAAAGATTCCAAATTGAATTTAGTTTTATTTTACTTTTGAGTATTTTATTTGGTTTAGTATATGCCGTTGGTCAGGTTGTCCACATAGAAATCCAAAGATTCAAAAGTGGTTTAAAAATCTTAAAGAAAAAAAATGAATATGAAAAGAGTTAAATTTTCAATTGAAATAGAAGCTTCAAAAGAGAAAGTGTGGAATACTCTTTGGGATGATAAAACCTTTCGTATTTGGGCAAATATTATAGATGAGGGGACATATCTTAAAGGAATTATGAAAGAAGGAAACGAAATAGAATTTATTTCTTCAGTAAATGGTTATGGTGTTACAAGTTTGATTGAAAAACTAAATCTAAATGAATTTGTATTATTTAGGCATAGTTCAGATACAAAAGAAGTGGGAAAGAAAGAACGTAAAAAAGAATGGACAGGTGGAATGGAAAGCTATTCACTTATAGAAAAAGGTAATATCACATTACTAATTGTGGAAAGTGACATTCCAATAGAACTTGAAGAATTATTCAAAGATAGAATACCTAAATCATTAGATTGTATAAAATCTTTATCAGAAAAATAAATATGGAAACAACAGATAAACACAATGAAAGAATCGCAAATATGACTTTTGCACAAGTGTATCCATATTATTTAGCAAAAGTTGAGAAAAAAGGAAGAACAAAAGAAGAATTACATCAAGCAATAAAATGGTTAACTAATTTTGATGAAAACAAAATAAAAAAATTAATTGATGAGAAAATAACTTTTAAAGTATTTTTTGAAAAAGCGAAGTTAAATCCAAATGCTAAACTCCTTAGAGGAGTAATATGTGGGTATCGTATTGAAGAAATAGAAAATTCTTTAACAAGACAAGTAAGGTATTTAGATAAACTAGTTGATGAATTAGCAAAAGGTAGAGAAATGAATAAGATTTTACGAAAGTAATAGTTTGAATTTAAATAAGATTTATATACTTAGAATTAATAAGAATTCTGTGTTTAAAATAAATCAAATTAAAGAAGCTCATAGTAAAGTAAAATCAGGTGCAGATTTTCCTGCATATATTAAAGCTATTAAAAAATTAGGAGTAGTTACATATGAGGTTTTTGTATCAGATGGGCATACTAATTATTATGGTTTAAATAATTATAAAATTTCTACTTCAAAACAATATGAAACATTAAAAGTAATAGATATTTCTAATACTGAGGAGTTTAAATCTGATCTAATTTCTCATCAAAAAGGAAAAACTAATTACTTGACATTTTGTAATGATTGTGCTAAATCGGGAATTGAAAAATGGGTTGTTTCTCTTGAAAAAATGACTTGTATTTATTATGATAAACAAGGAAATGAGATTGTAGTTGAATCAATTCCACAATAATAAAATATAACTTATTTTTCTTTCTCAACTTTCAAATAATTACTTATATTTAAAAGCTCAATTTTTAGTATTTAAGTATATAATATGGCAGAAAGACAAATAAAAATTTCTTTGAAATTTTTTAGCCTTTCTTTTATGGAATAAATTAAATGGCAGAAAGATTAGCAAAAAATAGGAAAAGTTATTTTTTTAACCTTTATACCAATTTATCAAAGAGGATTAACTAGATGGCAGAAAGACAACATTTCTCAAAAACTGAAGATCTTAGACAAGCAATGGCTAAGTACAAACACTTAAGAGAATATGTTGCAAAAGTTTCTCAAAAACAAGGTCAGCCAGAGTTTAAAGTTCAATTAGATAGGGAATTGAGAAATCTAGAAAATCCTAATTTTATTTATCCTGTTGGAGATCCTATTTTTATTCACATCTCTCGTGGAGATAATGGAGAGAATATTAAATATCAAGTAATTATGCCTGAGTTAGGAGAAGAAGAAAAAGAATTATACGATACGATTCTAGATAGAATTATTGAAATTGCACACACTTCAAAAATTCCAAATACTATGGAAGAATTAAGAGAAATTCTACTTGGACTCTACAATGAAGTTGTTGAAGTTAAAGAGAAATATGAGAAACCAAATTTTCTACATATGCTAGGAAAAAAAGTAGCATTAACAGAAGAACAGTTTCACATTATTCAGTTCCACTTAATTAAAGATAGGTTAGGTTATGGAAGATTAGAGCCTTTATTAAGAGATATACACATCGAGGATATTTCATGTGTTGGTGTTGGTGCTATTTGGATTATTCACAAAATTTTTGGTTCAACAGAATCAACAATTATTTTTGAAGATGATATTGATTTAAACAAATATATTGTTGAATCATCAGAGCGTGTAGAGCGTCCAGTATCAGAGGCAACACCAATTGTGGATGCTATTATGCCTGATGGTTCTCGTGTAAACTATATTTATTCAAGAAAAATTTCATTAGGTGGTTCTTCTTTTACTATTCGTAAATTCAATGAAACACCAATTTCAGCACCTATGCTTATTAATTGGGGAACTTGGAGCTATGAGATGGGAGCATTTCTATGGCTTTGCCTTGAACACGGAATTTCTATTTTCGTTTGTGGAGAAACAGCATCGGGTAAAACTACAACTCTAAATGCAATGACAGCATTCATTCCATTTGATCAAAAAGTATATTCAGTAGAAAATACGCCGGAAATTACACTTCCTCATCCAATTTGGCAACACCTTGTTACAAGAGAATCAGGAGAAAAAACAGATGTTACAATGTTTGACTTACTACTAGCATCCCTGCGTTCTCGTCCGGACTATATTATTGTAGGTGAGATTCGTGGTAAAGAAGCAAATATTACTTTTCAAGCAATGCAAACAGGTCACCCAGTTATCTCAACTTTTCACGCGGGTTCGGTGCACTCAATGATTCAGCGTCTAACAGGAGAGCCACTTAATATTCCAATTGCATTTATTGACAATCTTAACATCGTACTTATTCAATCAGCTGTTTATGTAAACGGGAAAGTTGAAAGGCGTGTATTAAGTATTACAGAAGTTATAAGGTACAACGATGAAGTTAAAAAAGTTTTAACAAAAGAAGTTTTCCACTGGGACACAATTAAAGATGAACATCAATTTAGAGGTCTATACAATAGTTATATTCTAGAGCAAAAAGTAGCTAGTCACCTTGGACTTAAAGATCCAAGAGAGATTTATAATATCATGAAAAAAAGAGCAAAAATTCTTGAGAAATTATTAGAAAATAAAATTATGGACTATTTTGACGTTGTAAAATTACTTAAGAAATTTAGAGAGGAGGGAGATAGGTCCCTACCATTTAAAATTTAAGAAATATGAATTCTAAAGTATTAGCAGCGCTTGAGATGGGTGATTTTAAGACTTATATTATGAGATATTTTTTGCCAATATTTCTTATGGATATTTTATTTTTATTTTTTTTCTTATTAGGTTTTAGTGACCCTCTTGTTCGTTGGATTGGAATAATAGTTTTCTTTCTAATTATAATTGCATTATTTGCGTATCCAACTCTAATTATCGATGGGCAAACCAGAAACATAGAAGAGACCCTTCATTATTTCATTACATACGCAGGTGCATTAAGTACTGTTAATTTAGCAAGAAAAGAATTGTTTAAAGATTTATCCGAAAAAGAGAGATACCCAGAAATTGCAAAAGTATTCAGAAAACTATTGTATTTAGTTGAGAGTATTAAAGTGGACTTTTCAACTTCAGCGTATAAAGTGGCATCAACTTTGAAAAGTGAGCACTTCTCAAGATTTCTAGAGCGTATGGGAATTGCACTTTCATTTAACTCAAATGTTTCTCAATTCTTTTTAGACGAACAAAAAGTTTTAATGGAGGCGTATAAAAATGTTTATCACGAAGGTCTTGAGAGAATTCGTCTTGTTCAAGATATGTTCGTATCTTTAATTCTAGCATTTGCATTTGTTCTTGCAACAATTCTTTTAATCCCGTTTTTAACTGGAATTGATACTAGAGTATTTCTATTATTTGGAATTGTTGGAATTGTAATGCTTGATATGGTTATGGTTGTATTTGTTAAATTCTTTTTACCAGAAGATGTTCTATATCATAAAATGGGTTATGATGATGGAAGAAAAAAAGTATTAGTTGTTTTTGGAATCTCTCTAACAGTATCTTTATTTTTAATTCCTTTTATTGCTTTTTTAGATTTGCCAGTTATGCTTAAAATTGCATTTGTAATGACACCTCTTGCAGTTTGTGGTTTTTATTCAGGTTTTCAAGAGAAACAAGTAATAAAAAGAGATCAGTTGTTTCCATCTTTTATTAGATCATTAGGAGATGTTCATCAATCAAAAGGTGGAACTTTAACCACAACTGTTGAAACACTTATGCCACACAATTTCGGTATTTTAAATGAAATGCTTGAGCGTGTATATAAAAGGCTTAAAATTACAGCTGACAAGTTCAATTCGTGGTATTATTTTTCAAGAGAAAGTGGTAGTGCTCTAATTTCAGAATTTATGGATATTTTCGTCTCAGTTGTTTATCGTGGTGGTAGTGCTCAAGTTGCAGGAAAGATTGTATCAGATAATATGGGACACATAAATGGTCTTCGTGATTTAAAAAAAGAGTTTTCATCAACTTTAAAGGGAAATGTTTACGGTACTTATTTTGGGCTTGGTCTTACAATTTACGTAAGTTTACTTGTTAGTGTTTTATTATTTCAAATTTTCGCATCTTTAACTGAAGGTCTTGAGGGTTTCGCACTTGATGTTATAGGTAGTATTTTCCCAACGGATTTTGAAGATAGTTTTCAAATTTCAACTTATTACATTGCAGTTATTATGTTTGTTCACGCTGTGATATCTTCTTATATAATTAAAGAAGTTGACGGTGGAAACAAATTCTCAATGTTCTCTGATATGGTAATACTTCTATGGATGGGTGCTATAATGGAAATATTAGTTACACTAATGTTCAAAGGAATGTTCAGTACTTTTTTTGGCTAAGAGTTGTTTAGGGGTCAATATTTTTTAAGTTAAAGTCAACTATTTTTTATTCCAGATTTTATATTTTATAAGCCAAAAATTAATTTCAAAAGAATAATTTTTATTCCTCCAGAACCTGCAAAAAAATCCAAGTTTATCTTTTTTCATAAATTATAATTGACAATTAACATTTATATAAGGTGAGTATAGATTTAATTATTGATACAGATTCTAATTTGTCTGAATTAATAAAAAGAATTGAAACTGAAACTATTTTAAAGATAATTTGTTAATTTAACTTTTCGTATATTTTTTATCCATAATTAATTTATTTTCAACTTATCTATAGTTTTTTCAACTTTAAAACTTGTCCTTTAAAATCTCTCAATTCTACTATTTATCAAAAAATAAAGGACAACTATTTTACCAATAAACCTTTTCACAACTAATTAATACACACAATTACTTTTAATTAATAAACACTCAATTATACTATGTTTAATTATTTCACACTCGATAACTTCGATTTTAAAGGCAAAGTAGTAGGAGTTAGAGTAGATATAAATTCACCGGTAATTAACGGCAAAGTAGTTGATAACGAGAGAATAAGAAATTGCGTAATTACAATTAAAGAACTTATCAAAAAAGGAGCAAAAGTAGTTGTTCTAGCACATCAAGGTAGAGAAGGGAAATCAGATTTCGTATCATTAAAAGAACACTCAGTTATTTTAGAAAAACATCTTAAAAAAAAAGTAAACTTTTTTCCAGAAGTCTATTCTAAAGATGTAGAAGAGAAAATAAAAAATCTAAAAGAAAAAGACATTATATTATTAGAAAACTTAAGGTTTCTAAAAGAAGAAAAAGAATCAAAGAACAAACCAAACAATATTCTATCCCTATTAAACTTATTTGACTTATATGTATTCGACGCATTCTCTCTAGCGCACAGGTCAGACTCTTCAGTTATAGGATTCACAAATGGACCAAATATAGCAGGAAGATTAATGGAAAGAGAATTAAAAGGACTTGCGAAAATAGTAGATACTAAATCCCCACATATGTTTATCTTCGGTGGAGCAAAACCAGACGATTTAATTGAATTAATAGAATCAGCACTAAAGAAAAAAACAGTGGATATAATAATTCTAACAGGAGTAATAGGAGAAGTTGCACTTCACATAAAAGGAAACTACTTAGGAAAGAAATTAGATTTCTTAAAAAAACAAAATTACTTAGATGTTAAACCAAGATTAAAATACTTACTAGAGAAACATCCAAAAACATTCATACTTCCAACAGATATAGCAATTCACGATGGAAAAAAGAGAATTGAAATTAAGGTAAGTGAATTAAAAAATAATAAAGAACTATTAGATAAATACGAGATAGGAGATATAGGATCTGATTCAATAAAATATTTCTCTAAATTCATAAAAAATGCAGGTTCAATATATCTTAAAGGACCCACAGGAAATTTTGAAGATAAGAAATACCAGCTTGGAACTAAAAAATTATTAAATGAGATAGGAGACTCTAAAGCATTCTCATTTTTAGGAGGAGGACACAGTGTTACAGCTGCAAAAATGTTTGATGCATTTAACAAATTCTCATACATTAGCCTTGCAGGCGGTGCTTTAGTACAATTTTTATCAGGAAAAAAATTACCAGGAGTTGAAATATTAGAAACTTCATATACAAAATTTGAAAACTTCTTTGAAGATTTTATAGTTGTTGGATCAAATGTTTTAGATTTAGAAGTGAATGTTCCTAAAAAATTCTCAGAAATAAATTTAGGTGATAAAATTAAAGTCAATGACAATTTTAAAAAATTAATGGGTGGTGGAGGATTAAATGTTAGTATTTGTTTATCAAGACTCTATGCAAAAGTTGGATACTTAGGAAAACTATCTTATGAGAGTTCAGTTGAAATTAAAGAATGCCTAGAGAAAAACAAAATCAACCTTATTGAAACTGTATTAACTAGGAGTTCTTGTGCCAAAACAATTTTATTAAATACTAAAGATGGAGATAGGGTAATTTTTACTTATCGTGGTCAAAATTCAGATCTGCACTTTAAAGACTTTGATTTTAATTCTTTTAAAGCGAATAATTTTTATTTTACAGCATTAATGGGAACTAGTTTTAAAACTCAACTTAAACTTGCAAAAAAAATTAAAGAAAAAAATTCTTTCTCAAAGATTTGTTATAATCCTAGTTTTTATTTAATTGGAAATGAAAAAAAACTCAAATCCCTAATCAAACTAACTGATATTTTAATAGTAAATTATGAAGAAGCGCAGGGCCTTGTAGGAGAAGGAAAATCAGTTTCAGACTGTCTTAAAGACATATTTAATTTAGGAGTTGAATTGGCTTTAATAACAGATTCCTCTCATGGTGCATATGCGTATGACGGTAAAAGAGAATATTATTCAAAAGCAGTTAAGCCAAAGAGAATAGTTGATACAACCGGAGCAGGAGACTGCTTTGCTGGAACCTTTTTCTACTTCTATACTAAAGGTTTCTCAATTAAAAAATCACTAGAATACGCAGCTAAAAATTCAAGTTCAGTTGTTTCAAGAAAAGGAGCTCAAGATGGTTTACTATTCAAAGAAGAACTACTTAAAAATCAGTAGATTTTTAAACAATTTACATTTAATATTAGTATGACTAATAAAGACAAATCAAATCCAGTTTTAGAAAACATTCATTGGGCAGATAATAGTGCTCAAAGAGTACTAGATGTTTTTCCAAAAGAAGAGATTTATACAGTAGCATCAGGAATTACTCCATCGGGAATTGTACATATTGGAAATTTTAGAGAAGTAATTACAACTGAACTTGTTAGAAGAGCACTTGAAGATAAAGGAAAGAAAACTAAATTTATTTATTCTTGGGATGTATACGATGCGTTTAGAAAGGTTCCAAAAAATGTTCCAGTTGAATGGGAGAAATATTTAAGAATGAGTGATGCTGCAGTTCCAGATCCTTGGGGTTGCCATAATAGTTATGCGACTCATTTTAGTGAGCCCATGGAAAAGGAGGTTTTAGAATTAGGTTTTCCCGTAGAGTTCCAATATCAAGACAAATTATTTACCTCTGGAATTTATGCAGATGAAATCAAATTTGCTTTTGAGAATAAAAAAGATATAATAAAAAATATTAACAAACACAAAAATAAAAATCATCTTGAAGATACTTGGAATCCAGGATATGTTTATTGTTCAAAATGTCAAAAAGATACAACTAAAATTATTAAATACTTTGGAGGATATGAATTAGAATATAGTTGTGAGTGTGGTAATAAAGAAAAAATCAATTTCAAAGAAACTCCATTTGTAGGATTATTTTGGAGAATTGATTGGCCGATGAGATGGAATTTCTACAAAGTTACATTCGAGCCAGGAGGAAAAGATCATTCAACTCCAGGTGGAAGTTATGATACTGGATGCGATATAATTAAAGAATTATATAATAGAGAACCTCCAGTTTACACAGCATACAATTTCGTTGCAATGAAAGGGCAAAATGGAAAAATTTCAAGTTCAAGTGGAAACGGTGTAACTGTTGGTGATGTTTTAAAAGTATACACACCAGAACTTGTTCTATTTCTATTTGCAGGAACAAGACCAAATGCAGAATTTGATATTAGTTTTGATTTAGATGTTATTAAAATTTATGAAGACTTTGATAAATTAGAGAGAATATACTATGGATTAGAAGAAGAAAAAAATGAAAAGAAATTAATTAATCTAAAAAGAATCTATGAACTCTCAATGATTGGAAAACATACAAAAGATAGAGAGCCACAAAAAGAAATTCCAATCCAACCGAGTTTCAGACATTTAACAACAATTGCCCAAGCAAATAATTTTGATTTTAAAAAAGTAAAAGAGAATTTTAAAGATGAAATCAAAACAGAATATGATGAAAAAAGAGTACAACAAAGATTTAATTGTGTTAAAAACTGGCTTGAGATGCACGCACCAGAGGATATGAAATTTTCAATCAATAAAATCCTCTCAAAAGAATTCATCTCAACTCTCAATAAAAAAGATATAGAAGTGATTAATGAAGTTAAAAAAGTTTTAGAAAATACAAATTCAGCTGATGATCTTTTCAATGAGTTTAAAAGAATTTTATCTGAAAAAGAAATGGATACTAAAGAATTTTTCAAATTAATGTATAATTTAATTATAAGTAAAGAGAAAGGACCTAAACTTGCAAACTTTATGATTGATAATAAAAAATCAGTTTTAGATTTGTTAAAACAAATTTAAAATGGAGAATTCAAAAAATATTGATGAAAAACTACAAAAATTACTTTATCTAGTTAATTCTAATTCTTTAGATGAAACTCAATTGGCAACTAAACTTTCAACATCTGAGGCTTCAATTAAGGGAATTAGAGAAGCAAGAAATATAATCTTGATTGCTTTTATGCGAGATTTAATTCGAATTGTTGATTCAAAAATAACTAGTGTTTCAAGTAAATAATATCCTTATTTTTCAATTTTAAGAAAGTTCTCAATTAAATCATGATTTCTAACCTCAGGATGAAAGATTAATCCATAAATTTCTTTTTGTTTGTGTTTAATCCCTTGAACTTTCTCTCCATTTTCAAAAAGAATTTCAAATTCAGAATTTAGTTTAACACATTTATTGTGTAAATTGTAAACTTCAAACATTGGTTTAATTGTTAAAGCATTAGGACTAGAATTACTAATTTTAAAAAGTCCAATCTCCTGTGAATCTATTAATTCACAATCAAATAATTTAGCCACAACTTGCATTCCACTGCAAATTCCTAAAATAGGTTTAGTATATGATTTAATCCACTTAAATTTATCTAAATTTTTTAAATAAGAAAAATCAATTAAAGCAGTCCCACAAAGAATAACTTTATCATATTTTTCAATTTCAACCTCATTAAGATTCATAAAATGTACAACTTCAAATTCAGAGTTTTTTTTAACTACATTAACAACAGGTAAAACAAATTCATCGTAGTGCATAGACTTTTCATTCTCACATAAGTTTACAATAAGAGTCTTCATTTTATATTTGATCTCCTTCAAAATAAATATTATTTATTTTAATAACACCACAATTAGGTGTTTCCATAATTTGTTCATATTCCTCAATTACAATTTTTTTCTTAAATAAAGGACAGTTGGTAACAAAAGTCTCATATTCTCCACCTTCTCCAGCAGGATTAATATGGAATTTCTCATGCAACTCTTTTAATTCGTAGTACATTGTAAAATCTAATTTACGTCCTATTGTTTTTTCATTAAGCGGATATGCTGCAACACCAACAACAACAATTTGAAATTTACTTTTAAGAAGTTCTTCTATAAATTCAATTTCGTCCTTTTGCCAAAGTGGATTAAAACAATTAATATTTAATTCATTACAAATTTTTTGGATTCTTGAACTTTGATAAGCAGATTTAATAGCACCAGTTACAATTCCTTCAATTTCATATTTTTCTTTTGCAATAACAATTGCTTTTTTTAAATCATCTAATTCATCTTCTTTTTCACCTTTAGTTTTCTGAATTATTTGAGGAATCTCAAGTGCCTCTGCTTGCATTTGTGTTAAATCATTACAAGCGCTTTGAAACATATAACTCTCATTTGTCTCAGGAATTAGAGTAATTAAACAGGCAATTTCATTATCTTTTGCAGCTTTGTGCAGTGCATAATTAGAATCTTTTCCACCAGAATATAAAACGCCCAATTTCATTTTTATTATTTAATAAAGTACATAGACATTTATAAATTAGATTATTAACTTAGAATTATGGATATTGAGACTTTAAAAGATGTTTTTAAGAATAAATTTTTAATCTTCTCTTTTATTGTAATATTATTTCCTTTATTATTTTTTAATAAGATAGACATAACTCAAATAATAGATTTACAAGTAACAAAAAATGCTACAATTACTGTTGGAGAAGGAGAACCTTGTCGTGGTTTTAATTTAGAGGTCTCTTGTGGTATTGGGTTGGAGTGTATTTTAACATCTACAAGCCCAATTGAAAATGGTGTTTGTTTAAAAGAGGGAACAGTCCTAGAAGATGATCCTATATTAAGAAATATATTAATACGTGGAGACGATAAAGACGTTGTTAAAGATAATATCTACAGTACTAATATTAATTATACAGATTCAAATAGTAGTATAAATTCAAGTTAAATTTTATTTAGAATTTTAAAAAAGTAAAAAATTTATTCTGCAGCAGGTGCTGCTACTTCTTCAGCTGGAGCAAATGCTTTAGCTAATTTATCTTCACCAGAAATAACTTTTAAGTTTAATTGGTGTGTTTTTTCGTAAACTGTATTTCCTGAAACTGTTTTTTTAAGTCTTAGACCACCAAATTTCATTCCTTTACTGTTCTTTCCTTTAAATCCAATACTTTTACCAATTAAGATTTTTTTTCTAACTTGACCTGGCAAATCTTTTCTCATTGGAAATCCACTTGCATCAGATCCTCCTCTTATTTGAAATTTTACTCCGGAATAGCCAAATAGTTCCCCATTTACTTCTTCCCCGAGTACTCTTCCAAATAGAGCCTCAGCTTCTTCGCCAGTAAGTTCTCTTTGAAAAGTCTTACCGGACTTTGTACCCATAACAATTTTTAAGGACATTGTAGATATAATGAATAAATATGTCTTTATAAGCTTTACACTTATATCTTAACCAATCTTTAATTATAACAATTCTTTATAAACATTATATCCTCAAAATTACTTAATGGTATCATTTTCTGTTGTCTCACTTTTGTCAGCTTCACTATCAGTTGTAGCTATTCTTCTAGTATTTTCAATATTTAGAAAAGTATATCAAGAAGATTACAAAAAACCTTGGCTCTTCATAGGAGTTTCAGCGATATTTCTAGCATCATCTGAAGTACTTAGATTTCTCTCAAGTACATATTACATATATATAATAAGTCCAAATATTTCCGAAGGTATACAATTAATACTTGTATTTATCTCAATTGCAGTTTTAACATATGCATTATTATTAGAATATTTAATACTCGAATTTTACAAAGGTAAATTTGTTAAAATGAAATTTTTACCCGTTCAAGAAGGAACATTAGGTGGAGAATTAGATTTAAACATTTCAAATGGAAATTCATACCTCTCATATAAAAAAGATAAGAATTTTCTACTAGAACAATTTAGTGAAGCTACCAAAAAAGGATTTGAAGGCTTTCTACTAACTGAAAAAAATCCTAGTGAAATAAGAACAAAATACAGTCTTGCAAAAACTCCAATAGGATGGATAACTCAAGTAGAAGGCTCAGTTAACTCTGATTATCTAAAACAATCTCTTGATGAAAATTCAGATATTGTTGATCCAATCCAGTTAAACAACGTAATAAGCTATATTGATAATTTTTTAGAACAAAGTACAAATCCATTTATTATGCTAGATTTAAATTTGATTCTTAGGGTAAATAATTTCTCAATTGCATTAGAATTTCTAAAATATTTAAATTCAAAATCTACAAGATACAATGGTGTTTTGATATTACTTGTAAACGAAGATATAATCTCTAAATCTCAAAAATCCAGCCTTGATAATTTTTTGAAAGAATTAGAATAATTTTCTACTTTTTATTACAGCAAGAATTTATAAACTATTTTTGTGCTCAATTTAATATGACAGATTCAAAGTTTGATGAAATTAAAATGAAGGTGGAGGCAGTATTATTTTCTTATGCAGATTGGGTAACACCAAATGAAATTAAAGAAGCATTAAGTATTGATTCAGGAAAGCTTGTTGAAAACAGTTTAAAAGAATTAGAGGACAAATACAAAGAAGGTTATTCTTTTAAAATTGAATCATCTGATGATGGAAAATGGAGAATGACTTTAAAAGAAGAATACCAAGAAACAATTTCGGAATTAGTTTCTGGTGTTGAAATTCCTAAACCAGTTCTAAAAGTATTATCAATTATTGCATACGAACAGCCTGTAACCAAAACAAGATTAAGTGAGATAGTTGGAAGATATGTAAAACCTGAAGTTGATTATCTGTATAAGGCAAAATTTGTAACCTATGAAAAACAAGGAATTGGAAAATATTACAGAGTTACAAAAAAATTCTTTGATTATTTTAAAATTGACAATGAAGAGCAATTTAGAGAACAAGCAAACAAAACAATGAAAACTTTTCTAGAAGAACCAACTACATCTGACACAGATAGTGAGAGAGGAGAGGAGATAGGTGATAAAAGCGAAACTAATGGCATTACTGAAGAAGAACTTGATGAAGAGTTTGAAAAAAAAGATTTAGAAGAAGATGAAGAAGACATTGAATACAAAAATAATACCTCAAAGTTAGAATCTATTTCTGAAACTTTAGAAAAGAAGGATTAGCATTTTTCACTTAATAGGGAAAACTATTCTTTTAATATTCAAAAAATTGTATTTTATGTATTAAAACTTTATTGGTAAGTTTTAGGTTAAAAATAAAAGAAAAATGGACTTTTTAGTAAAAGACGCACTGAAAAACATGTCTGATGATAGCCTTGATAACATCGAGGTTGGACAAGCAAGAATGGTAGTAGTAGGATGTGGTGGAGCTGGACAAAATATGGTTGATTGGCTATATTCCAAGGGTATCACAGGAGCAGAGATTGTAGCTGTTAACACAGATTTACAAGATTTGAAATTAAAGAACGCAGATAAGAAGATTCTTGTTGGTAAAGAAGTAACAAGAGGATTAGGTGCGGGTGGAAGACCAGAAATTGGTGCTGAAGCTGCAAAAGAAAGTGCAAGTGAAATTAAAGATGCGATTAAAGGCGCTGATATGGTTTTTGTTTGTGCTGGAATGGGTGGTGGAACTGGAACAGGTGTTGCCCCTATTGTTGCTAAAATTGCAAAAGATTCAGGTGCAATTGTTATTGGTGTTACAACTATGCCTTTTAGTATTGAAAGAGCAAGAATCGACAGAGCAGAATTTGGTCTTCAAAAATTAAGAGCAGCATCTGATACTGTTGTTGTAATTGATAACAATAGACTTGTAAAAATTGCAGGAAACTTACCAGTTAAACAAGCTTTTGCTGTAGCTAATGAATTAATTTCAGTTATGATTAAAGGAATTGTTGAGATTATTTCATGTCCAAGTTTAGTTAATTTAGATTTTGCAGATGTAAAAGCTATTATGACTACAGGAGGAGTTGCAACTGTTGGTATGGGAACATCCGATACTAATAGAAGAGTTGAAGAAGCTGTTGAAGAAGCTTTAGCTAATCCATTATTAGATATTGACTATAGTGGTGCAACAGGTGCTTTAATTCACATGACTGGTGGAGAAGATATGACACTAGAAGAAATTGATAGAGGAGGTCAATTAATTACTGCCTCACTTCATCAAGATGCTAATGTAATTTGGGGAGCAAGAGTAGATCAATCTCACTCAAAGAGAATTACAGTAATGACAATTATGACTGGTGTTCACTCACCTCATATCTTAGGTCACGAAACTAAGGATGAAAAAATTGAGACTGGTAAAAAAGTTTCAACTGACTTAGGAATTACTAGTGTATATTAGTTTAACCTAAAATTTTTATTTTTATTCTTTATAAAAAATGTTTAATACTTTTAAAAACTGGTTTAGAGAAAAATTTCCTTCTGAAGAAGAAATATTTTTACAAAAAATAGGTATGAGAAAGGAACAGTTTGTTAGTTTATTAAAAAAATTAGATGTTTCAGAAGATAAGATAACTAAAATTTACCAAGATATTATGAATTCAAGAAATACAATAAATCTATTTGATATTTTAAGAACTGAAGGTTTAGATGAAGCTTCAATTCAAAATTTTGCAGGAATTTATACTCAATTATCAAAACCTTCAAATTCTCAGAATAACTTAAATGGTGGTTCAGGATCTTCAAGTGGTGGAAGTAGTTCCGGTGGCGGAGCTATATAGTTATATAATATTTCTTAACAGTAAATAAAAACCTTTATAATATTTCAAGTTTATAATTTATTACAATGGATCCAATTTTAATAATAATATTAGTAATCGTTCTTGTAATTTTTGTTCTCTCAGGTATTAGAGTAATTTATGAATACGAAAGAGGACTAAAATTTACTTTAGGAAGATTTTCAGGAGAAATGGGCCCTGGGCTTAGTGTTGTAATACCTATTTTTCAAAGTTTTCAAAAAGTTGACATTAGAGTTAAAACTGTCGATGTACCAAAACAAGATTGTATTACAAAAGATAATGTTTCAGTAAATGTCGATGCTGTTGCATATTATTATGTATCAGATGTTAAAAAATCAATTCTTGATGTAGAAGATTTTTATTATGCAATGTCTCAACTATCTCAAACTACAATGAGAGATATTGTAGGTGAAGTTAGTTTAGATGAATTACTTGCAAATAGAGATGCAATTTCTCAAAAAATTAAAGTTATAATTGACAAGGGTTCTGATCCTTGGGGATTAAAAGTTGAAAGAGTTGAGTTAAAACACATTGAACTTCCAGGTAATATGCAAAGAGTAATGGCTCGTGAAGCAGAGGCTGAAAGAGAAAAAAGAGGAATTATCATTAAATCAGAAGGAGAAGTTACAGCCTCACTTAATTTGGCAAAAGCTGCATTTACACTTCACAAATCTCCTGGTGCAATGCAATTGAGAACACTTCAAACAATTAATGATATAAGTTCTGATCCTTCTCAGAAATTTATATTCTTCCCAATGGAACTTACCGAAATTTTTAAGAAGTGATTAACTTCTTAAGAAGTCAGAAATTTTCAATTTCTGTTCTCTTCAAAAAATGGTATAATCTTTTCTTAATTTTTTTAATCTAAGGATATTTGATGATAAATAATAATTAGAAAGTTTTAGTTCCGTGATATTTATCAAATAATATTTGAACTAATTTTTTACTTTCTCCTATATATCTTTCTGGGTCAGTAATTTCTCTAATAGTTTTTTCACTTAATCTACTAGTTACTTCTTTATCCTGAAGAACAATATTGACAAAGGGTATTTTAGAGTCCCAAGCTTGAGTTGCAAGTCTCGCAGTTAAATTATGTGCATCATCTCTAGACATTGGGTTTTCTGTCCTTCTTTGATCTGTAAGGTAAGTCATAACTTGTTGGGATGTTACTGCTCCATAACTTCTATTAACTCTTTCTAAAGATCTATCTTCTTTTATTTCTAACCAATATGTAATATTAGCAAGTCTTCTAATACCATGATCTAAAAACTTAAATCCATCTTCTAAATTGATTCTAGAATTTGAAGATGCAGCTAAATTCCTAGAATAAGGCATTTCACAATTACTCATAGCAGTAGTTAAGTTTCCTCTCAAATAATTTGCAATTGACATTACTTGTTCTTCTGTTGTAGGATTTCCGTTTTTTGAATCTTTATGCGGCATAGCAGAAGAACCTTTTTGTTTTTTTGGACTTCCATTAACAAAAACATTAACATCATCACTTCTTCCCCATGCTATATATCTAGCAAGATTGTTCATTGTTTCTGAAATTCTACTAATGGAATAAAATACATCAGCTTCAAACTCTAAACCTGGAATTTGTGCTGGTGCATCCATAAAAGAAATTCCTAAATCTTGGCAGTATTTTCTTTGTAATTCAAGTCCATCAATATTTAAAGCTGAAGCACTATGATGGTTACCAGTAGCATCAGCCCATTTTCCAATTAGAGAATTTTCATATGTAAATTTTAAAAATTTTAAACCACTTTGAAGCATTTCAGCATAGAAAACAAATGGTCTCCCCGCAACAGTTGGGAGTGCATCATACAAGTGAGATGTATCCATGAATGGAATCTCTATCATTTCAATTGCTTTTTCCAGAACTATATCTCTTAAATTTTCTGTGGATTCAGCTATAACTTCCAAAGAGTCTTTTAGTTGTAATGCTCTTGCAGGTTGAGTTGTATCAGCACTAGTTTTAGCTTTATTAATATGGGTTTTTGCTTCTTGAGAAACTACTTCACCCAATGATCTATTAATTGCAATAATGTCATGACCAGTTTCATCTTCGATTTCTCTGATTCTATCTGAATTTATAAATTTTAAACTAGCTTTTTCGCTAAGTTCATTAGCTGATACTTCAGAAATAATATCTGGATGTAAATCCCTTAATGTTTTTGCTGCTTGTCCTTGAGCTCTTAATGAGTATTCAAATGTTGCTTCTGGTCCCCAAATTTCAACCATTTCAGGAGTCCCATATCTTCCTGCTGCTAAATTAGAACTTTCTATCTTATCATCTTTAGAAAATGATGCTCTCGGTTTTGTTATTCCCATAAATTAAATTGTCAATTTATTTATTTATTAACTTATCGGTAACTACTTATTCCTTCCTCTCCCTTCAATATTCTCTAATCGTTTAACAATCTCTTTACCTTTAGAAACTTTATCGCAATATCTCTCAATCAGACTCGCTTTCGCAATCTGAAATTGTTGGTGCTCATTTTTAATACAATTAAAAAATAAATTTAAATCAACTGCTTTATCTTCAATTTTAATTGAAAACTCAGATAATCCAAAATCAATTAAATAAACTTTTTCATCTTTAACAAGCATATTAAGAGTTGTTAAATCACCGTGAACAATATCTAAATTATGAACTTTAATAATTTCATCAAATGCTTTGAAAAGCAATTTTTTATCTAAAACATATTTTAAATTTTCTCCATTAATAAATTCAAAAGTAAAATGTGTATCCTCATTTGAATCATTTAACTCATAGGGTTCAGGAACATTAATATTGTTATCAAATAATTTTTTTAAAACCTTAAATTCTCTTTTATTACGAGATTTTCTAAGTTTATCATCAATTAAAGAAATTCTATATGGTTTTGATAAACGAACTTTCTTCAAAGTATTATTATCAATTTGAATAATTTGTGCTTCAGCACCTTCATTAATGACTACCATAAAATATACAATACTCTAAATTTTAAAAAGATATTTATTCATTATTTTCTTTTAAGTGGCTTTTTCTTACTCAAATCAAAACCACTTGAAGTTAAACTAGTAATAAAATAAGGTTTTCCATTTTCAGGATGTTTTCCATGTTCTTTTATTTCTATAAAACCATAATATTCAAGCTCTTCACAATTATTTTTAACAGAATCATAATTGGTTGAGAGTTTTGTTTGTAATTTGGTATAAGAAAGCTCCTGATTTTCTCTTAATAGATGTAAAATTTTAATTTTTACTTCATAACCAGTTCTTTTTGCTTTTTTATCTGACATCCTACAAAATCATAGTAAAACATTAATAAGAACCTAATTCACAAAGTTGTAGGTAGCAATAGAGATTTAACTCTTATTTAATCCAAAAGAATATAAATAAATAAAACTAAATTAAGTTATGGTAAAAAGAAAATCTAGTGTTTTTGGAGACATTGAAGCTGAGGTTGTTGGTGCAGCTGGTAGTTACTTTAAAGAAAAAGTTCAAAGAAAATTACTTAAAATAGGTGAATTTTCAGTTTTAATGTTTTTAGCATTTTTATTAATTAGTTTTGGAATTGCAAATTTAATAGGGTCATATTATCCAGCATTTGATAATGGATTAAATTTTGTATTTTTAGGAATGATATATTTAATTGCAGGATTTCTAATTAGATTTTAGATTATATTAAAATGGTTAAAATACAAGTTGATATGCAAAATAGGGAGAAGTTAAGAAGACTTCATACTGCAACTCATATTGTAAATTTTAGTGCACGTCAAGTTTTAGGAAATCATATCTGGCAAAATGGTTCTAATTTAAAACCAGAATTTGGAACACTTGATATAACTCATTATGATAATTTATCACTAGGAGAAATTTTTGAAATTGAAAATATTGCAAATAAAGTGGTATTTGAAAATCGTTCTGTAGGGGTTGAAGAATTAGAACGTACCAAAGCTGAAAAAAAGTATGGATATACAATTTATCAAGGTGGTGCAATTCCTATGAAAACAATTAGAATAATTAAAGTTCTAGATTCAGACATTGAAGCTTGTGGTGGAATTCATATGGAAAAAACAGGAGGAATTGGTCTTATTAAAATAGTTGAATCTCAAAAAATTCAAGATGGAGTTGTAAGACTTAAATACGTAGTTAATGAATTTGCACTTGATTATATTAATGAAAGACAATCAATTTTAAATCGCGCCTCGGATGTTTTTAGTGTAGAGTCATCAAAACTTCCAGATACTTGTGAAAAATTTTTTAATGAATGGAAAGAACAAAAAAAAGAAATTGAAAAAATAAAAGATGCAATAAAGCATAATTATACTAATTTAATATTGACTTCAAAGAAAAATGAATTTACTTTTGAAGAAGATTTAGAAATGAGCTTTGTGTTGGATTTGTTTAACTCAGCAATTAATGAGAAAAAAGAATTAAGTATTGATTCTAATAAATTTATAGTAGCATCATATAAATTTAAACCTAAAGAATTCAAAAAAGAACTTAAAAAAGAGAATTTTTCTGTATATATAAAATAGAAAATGAATAAATTATTAAAAAATAAAACTGGGGATTTAGAACTTGACGAAATAGGAAAGATAATATTAGGGCTTATTGTTCTTGTAATTTTAATTGTAATAATAACTGTTGTAATAAAAGGAGAACTATTCTCTCAAGGAGAAAGAGTTAAAGACATATTTTCTTTTTTTTAAGAAAGAAAATGCCCAGAAATCTCTGATTTCTGTTGTCTTCAGTTTCTTTGAAGTTGAATGGCTAGACTTTTATAACTTAATTTTTCTAATTTTAGCAACGTAGAACCCATTAGTATCATTATCCTGTGGCCAAATCCTTACTGTTTTTTCAGTAATCTCAGTTGGTATCTCTTTATCTTTAAATTTAGTGAGCTTGTTATTTAAAATAATTCCTTTAAGTTCAACTTGTTCTAATTTAGCATTTTCAGTTTGTTCTAAAAATTTTTCAATACATAATTCATTCTCTTCAGGATCAAGGGAACAAGTTGAATAAGTCATAATTCCATTTGTTTTTAAAAGTTCAAATGCTCTCTTTAACAATTTTAATTGAAGATTTTGCATCATCTTTAATTTCTTAGGATTATATCTAATAATTGTCTTAGGAGATTTTCTAATAACTCCGCTGCCACTGCAAGGAGCATCAAGTAAAATTCTATCATATTCTTCTTCTCCAATTATTCTTCCACCATCTGAATTTGTAATTATAACATTTGTTAAACCAGATCTCTCCAAATTAATTTTAAGTGGACCTAACCTTTTGTAATCTAATTCGTTTGCAACAAGCATACCACAATTTTTCATTTTTTCACCAATTTGCGTTGTTTTAGAACCTGGTGATGCTGCCATATCTAAAACTCTAAAATCACTATCAATTTTATTTGGAATATCTAAACACTCAACTGGACACATAGATGTTGCCTCTTGAACATAGATTTTTCCTAGAAAATGCTCAAACAAATTTCCTAAATCGGATCTTACATCTTCATTAAAATCTGCAAAATAAGAATTTTCAGACCAAGGAATCGGTGTTAAAAGAAGTCCTTTCTCTTTTAATTTTTCTGCAAGTTCTTTAGGATTATTTTCTTTTACAGAATTAATTCTAAAAGATTTTCTTTGAGGTTTTAAAATGTATTCAACAAACTTTTCATATTCTTTTTCAGAATCTAGCATACTAGACACTTCACTTTGTTTCGTTCTTGTATCTTTGCCACTTCCATTGGCAAACATTTCAGTGAATCTCTCTTTAAAAATCGGTTTAATTCTCTCTTTAAAACTAAGATCTTCAAAGTTTTTCTTTTTAGACATAAATTAAATTAAATGAAAGTTTATTTAAATAACTAATTCTTTTATTAAATATGAGAAAATTTATTGTCTATTCCCAAAATGCATCAACAGCTCCAGTTATTAGAGATTTAAAATCAGCAGGAAGAATAGATATTTTATTACATTCAATAATTTCAGCACTTTTCGCATCAAATGAATTTAGATTAGATGTAGAACTTCATTTAATTCTAATGGGTCCACCAAATGCACCAAGACATATAACTCTAAGGTATAGCGAAGAGAATTCAATATCTAAAAAAAACTTAAAAAAAATAATTGAAGTTGCTCTAAGAAAGTATAGAGATAATAAAACAACAGAAGTTCATCCTGGAATTTTTATTGATAACAAAACTATTGAAATTTTATTAAAAGAATTTGAAAAAGAAGAGGTTTTTGTACTAGACTTCGCAGGTACCCATATTAAAGACTATAAAAAAAATCAATTAGAAAACGGAGTTTTCATACTTGGTGATCACGATGGTTTTGAAAAAAAAGTTAAAAAATATTTAAAGAAAAGTTGTAATAGATTATCTCTTGGAGATCAAATATATTTCACATCTCAAGCAATAACAATAATTAATTATGAATTAGATAATTTAAATTAAACTTTTTTGTATTTCTTGAGTTTTTCTATTTTTACCAAATAAATATTTTTCTAACTTTAAAAAGTCTTCTTCAAACCACTTTCTTCTATCTTTAGAATAAATTATTGAACTAGGATGGTGTAGTGGAAATACATTAACTTCTATTCCTCTAAAATTGATTTTTTGAACTTCTCCATGTAAAGCGTCAACTCCAGCAATTTTTTTCATCTCTTTAACATTTCCATTTGCCAAAATAAATTTAGTTGAAAAATTACCTAATGTACAAATAATTTTAGGTTTGATAATTTCAATTTGTTTCACTAAATAAGGAGTGTGATTTTCCATTTCAGTTGGAGTTGGATCACGATTTTTTGGTGGCCTATATTTTAAAATATTTGCAATATAAACTTCATCTAAAGTTAAGCAAATTTTATTCAACCTCTTATCTAAATCTTTTCCAGCTTTACCTACAAATGGAAATCCTTCCAAATCTTCTTTAGCTCCGGGAGCTTCACCAATAAATAAAATGTCAGAATTCGAATTTCCTTTTCCAAAAACTAAATTATTTGCAGCATCTCTTAATGGACACTTAAGATTTTTAATTATATCCTCTGCAACTTCATCAAGAAGTTTTTGTTTATTATTCATATACTTTTACCTTTATACAACTTTTATAAACCATTCTATTTTCTATAAAGTTATAATGGGTGGCATGTTAGGATTTTTAATTATTTATAAAACAAAAAATATTGTTATCTTTATTAAAAATCTTAAATATGATAAAGATATTATAGTTGGATTCAAAAGCAGATTACCCCAAGAAATAGATTATTTATACTTAGATAAGAGTTTAAAATTAAATACTCATCTAGTTTTAGAGAATCATAAATTTAGATATGCAAAATTATCTTTATCTGAAAAAACAATCTTTGATTATCAGCATTTAACCATTTGGTTATCGGCACGAAAGTATAAAGCAATTAGACAAATTTTTGAAGAAGATACAGAAATTTATGATAAAAGAGATTTAATTAAAAAAGTTATAGCTTTGAGTGAAGAGTTTAATTAATTTAACTTTTTTAAAATAACCCCAATGTTTTTAAATATATATAATGTTTATATATAATGGCAAAGATCGTAACAAAAAAAGTTACAAGTAAAGTTACAAAAACTTCTAAAAAACCTGAGGTTAAGAAAACAAGTAAAGATTATTTAAATTTTAAACATACTGGTGAAGTTGAAGTTAATGGTAAGATAATTGATAAAGTAATAGGTCAAGAATCCGCACTTGAAATTATTAAAAAAGCTGCTGCTCAAAGAAGACATGTTCTTTTACTTGGTGAACCTGGAACAGGAAAATCCATGCTTGGAAAAGCACTTGCAGAAGTTGTTTCAACAAAAGATGCTGTTGATATGTTATCTTATCCTAATCCTAAAGATGAGAATAATCCAATTATTAAAATAACAAAAGCAGGGGATGGAGCAAAGATTGTTGAGAAAACAAGAATCGCACAACTAAAAAGTATGGGTAAAGGACAAGGAACCTTAATTTTAGTGTTTATTCTGCTTAGTATAGGTTTTGGTTATTATCATTATTGGAAATGGAAAACAGGCCAAATACCAAACGAAGTTTACGCAGCGTGGATTATTGCTGATGTAATTATTATTGGTTTTTTAATTTTTACAATGGCTCTTTCTGCTAGTATGTCTAAAAGAGGAATGGGAGGCGGAAATGATAATAATGCTCCTAAATTATTAGTTGATAATTCACAAAAGACTATTTTATTTGAAGATGCAAGTGGAGCGCATGAGGGTGCTCTTTTAGGGGATGTATTACACGACCCTTTTCAATCCGGAGGTTTAGGAACTCCTGCTCATCAAAGAATTGTTGCAGGTATGATTCATAAATCAAATGGTGGTGTTTTATTTATTGATGAAATTGCAACTTTAAAACCTGAAATGCAACAAGAATTGCTAACTGCTATGCAAGAAAAAGAGATGTCAATAGCAGGAAGATCTGAGAGGAGTGCTGGTGCAATGGTTAGAACAACTCCTGCTCCAACTGATTTTATTTTAGTTGCTGCTGGAAATTTAGATACATTAACTCATATGCACCCAGCTTTAAGATCAAGAATTCGTGGATATGGTTATGAAGTTTATATGAACTCTGATATGGACGATACATTAGAGAATAGAAAGAAAGTAATTCAATTTATTGCCCAAGAAGTAATATCTGATAAAAAGATTCCTCATTTTACTCCTGAGGCTTCAGAATTAATTGTTCAAGAAGCAAAGAAGAGAGCAGATAAAGGTAGTAAACTAACAACTAGATTTAGAGAATTAGGAGGAATTGTAAGAGCAGCAGGTGATATTGCAATTGAGAAGAAACATATGTTAACAGAAGAAGAAGATGTTAAACTTGCCCTTACAAAAATTAAATCAATTGAGAGTCAATTAATTTCAAAACATATTGAAGTTAGTAAGAACTATTCAATTATTGAAACTAAAGGAACAAGAGTTGGTAAAGTTAATGGTCTTGCAGTTATGGGAAGTACACCACCTTATGCTGGAATGGTTATGCCAATTGAAGCTGAAGTTGTAAAAGGTGGAAAAGGTGTGACTTTTACTGCAACAGGAAAATTACAAGAGATAGCAAAAGAGAGTGTAACTAATGTTTCTGCTCTTATTCAAAAATTGTTTGGCGAAGATTTAGTTAAAGATAACAGTGTTTATGTGCAATTTGTACAAACTCACGGAGGAGTTGACGGGGATAGTGCAAGTATTGCAATTGCAACTTGTATTGTATCTGCTCTTAAAAAAATTCCAATTAAACAAGATTTTGCAATGACTGGTAGTTTATCGATACGTGGTGAAGTTTTACCCATTGGTGGAGTTAGTGCAAAAGTTGAAGGTGCAATGCAAAGTGGGATTAAAAATATTATTATTCCAAAATCAAATATGCAAGATTTAGTTTTAACAGATGAAATCAACTCTAAAGTTAAAATCTATCCTGTTGAAAACTTTCCTCAAGTATTAGATTTAATTTTAGATTGGAAACCAAAAGATTCTAAGATAAGAGAAAAAGTTAAAAAATCCATTTAATAATTTTTATTTGTTAAAATGTTAAAAGGTATTATTAGCTCATTTAAAGAACAAGACCATTCAGATAAAATAATTATTTTACTTGACTATTTTTTAAAATTAGTAATATTGTGTATATTGATAATCGCAATTCTTGTTTCAGATTGGCTTTTATTTTTTATTTGTATACTTGTACTTTTTTTTAGTTTTTTACCAACATTTATTGAAAAAAGAATTAATGCTCATTTACCTGTAGAGTTTGATTTAATAACTACACTTTTTTTATTTTTTTCTTTATTGCTTGGAGATTTTATGGATTTTTACACTAGATTTTGGTGGTGGGATAAAGTTTTACATACCTTATCTGGTTTTTTAATTGGACTTTTAGGATTCTTTATAATTTATAGTTTAAGGTTTACTCAAAAAATTAAAATGTCTCCTTCAATGACCATTTTATTTAGTTTTACTTTTTCAATGGGAATAGCTGCGATTTGGGAAATTGTTGAATTTCTAATTGATATTTTTTTTGGAACCAATATGCAAAGAAGTGGACTTGTTGATACAATGCTTGATATGATAGTTGCAGGAATTGGAGCAATTATAATTTCAATTTTAGGTTTTATATATTTAAGATATGGTAAAGGGATGTTAATTAAAAATTTAATTCAAAAAATTAGAAGACTAAATCGAAAAGTTAGAAAAAAAGAAAATTAATTAGTTATGTCTTTTAACCTGACTTGTTAATTCTCAATCAGTTTCAGGTTTTAATATTCTTTAGCAAAGATTTTATCAATAACATCCGTTGGAACATTAGCTTCTTTTAGTGCTCTGTACAACTGGTCTTTACTAAATTTATCTTTGTACTCTTTAACATAAGCAGTTGCTTTATCATAAATATCAGTATAGGATTTCAAATCTGTTCCTTCTGTTGTTTGAGTTTTTGTTTCTAATTTATTTTTTTCTTTATTATGGTGAACAACTGCAATCCCAATAAGTAAACTAACAATTACTAGAACTATAATAAATAGATATGTTAACATATTTGAAGAACTACTAGTTGTTTCAGATGATGTGGTAGCAAGTAAATTTTCTGTATCTGTATTTGTTGTTTCTAAATTATTATTTTCATTTGTTGTTGTATCAATTCCATTTGAAACTGTTTCTTGTGTTTCTACAACTGTAGTTTCATCAACAATTTTAGAGTTTCCAGTAATTGTATAAATTCCTAAATTAGCATTTTCAATAACTATTTTATTATCATAATCATTAAAACTGGAATCTTCTTTCCAAGAACTAGAGGTTGTATCATATTTGAATAGTTTTAAAATTGGTTCTCTTTGAGAAACTTGTGTATCTATTGTAAGTTTGGTATAATTAATATTTGAAATTGTTTTAAGTTCAAGAGTTTTATATATTTTATAATCTAAGTTTGGCAAATTTCTTAGGCTAATATCAGAAATTTCTGAAACAACAATATCTGAGGATTTGTTTATCTCAGTATTTTCAATTTTTATAAAACTCGAAGTAGCAGAATCGCTAAAACTTAAGTTATATAGTTTTTTAACTTCAACTTCTGGTGTTTGAGTAGTGGGCTCAGTATTAGAAAATTTACATTCTAAACTCTCAAAATATCCTGTTAATTCATTATACTTTCCACTTGGTGTAATTTCAAAATAATAATCTGTAACATCAGGAAAAGTAGTAGTAAATTCTCCAACTTTGCTAGTTTTCGTATCAACTAATAATCCTAGACTTTCAACAGGCCCATTATAAATCTTAACTGTGGCATCAGAGATATTGTTAAACCATTGACAGTTGTCATCAGTGGGATTTTCATCAGCATCACATAAATCAGCTTTTATTTCTTTTCTATTTTCAAAATCAGTTGAATTATATACTTTAAGAGTTATTTCTTGTCCTGCGCACCAAGAATTTGGATCAATAGTTAAATTAGAATAACTAGAATTATAGGAATAAACATTTATTGAGAATAAAATAAAGATAAAGAGAATAAAAATATTTTTTTTAATAGACATAAGTCAGATAGAATATTTTAGTTTTTTAATTGTTAATACCTCTTAGTAAATAGGTACAAAATTTTATAAGTTAAAAATACAATTTTATACTTAAATGACATCAGAATTAACTACTGAGATAGAAGAAACAGAATATATTAAACCTGAAGATAGAATTTATCAAGTTGCATTAGACAAAGATAAGTTAGATTGGAAGAGTTTCCTATATCAATTAATTTACAATGAAGGTTTAGATCCTTGGAATATTGATCTTAGTGTTTTAACTCACAAATATCTTGCTGCTATGAAAGCTATTGATAAAGTAGATTTTGAAGCTTCGGGGAAATTTTTAACAATTGCAGTTTTTCTTCTTAAAACAAAAGCTGAGAATTTAGTTGATAAAGATTTAAGAGGTATTGATGAAAAAATTGCCTGGGCACAGCAAAGTGATGATTTAGAAATCGGAATTGATTCATTAGAAGAATTAGATTCACATTTGGAAGATCTAAACCAAGAAGAATTTATTAAGAAAAAAGAGAAATATGCAATTAAAGTTAGAAACCCAATTGCAAGAAAGAGAAAAGTTAACATTTTTGATTTGATTAAAACACTTGAAAAAACTTTTGAACAAAGTAATAAACGAAGAGCTAATTTTTTTGCGAGAAATCCAGATGTTGAATATACTGGTCCTCAGTATGAGAAAAAACCTATGGATTTAAAACAAATTATTGCTGAATTATACGATGTTATAATGGAAGAGATGAAAAATAAGAAAGGACATGTTGCTTTTTCTCATATCTCAAAGGGT
This sequence comes from uncultured Methanosarcinales archaeon, assembly GCA_964351975.1. Classification (GTDB taxonomy): domain Archaea; phylum Nanobdellota; class Nanobdellia; order Woesearchaeales; family UBA583; genus UBA583. The sequence goes on along the minus strand of CAYGPK010000009.1, from coordinate 16,609 downwards.
GTAAATCATAAAATGGGAATTTTAGAAAAATTTATACCTTTATTACATTTACATAATGATAATAAAGTTTCTTTAAAGCAAGAGGGGCATTTTTCAGAGATTGAAATTCATAAACCTCAATTAGAGTGAAACAAAAACTTAATAAATGAGAAAAATCCAAAAATAATAAAAGATGGCAACAGAAGAAATAACAATTCACATTATATTACCAGTAATTGTAGGATTTATTATAGGTATTATAGAAGCTTATTTTGTATATGAAGACGAGAACATGACCTCTGGGCAACAATTTATTGGAGATATGTGGCACGGACTACTTTTCTCTATTTTTGGTGTATTAGCAGCATCAAATGTTCCTTGGTTATTATCACAAGGGTATATTCCTGATTTTCTAACTGGATTACTTCTTGTTGAACCAAGTGGAAATAGTTTAATTATTTCAGTTATAATAACCTTGTTTATGATGATAAAGATGGTTGGATCACATGCAATTAAAGGAGTTTCAGGAAGCGGATTTTCAGAGAAAATGTGGCATAAATTAGTTATTGCCTGCGCAATTGGTTTTGCCCCATATTATATGTTATTTATATATCAAGCAGGTTGGTTCTCAGGTATGGCAGGTGTTGTGCCTTGGTTACCATTTTAATTCTTCTATTTTAATAAATGATACATATAATAATTTTTATTCAATAAAAAAATGAAAGTTTATTTAGGTTCTGATCACGCAGGTTTTGATGCAAAAAAAGAAATAAAAGATATACTAGAACAACTAGATTGTGATTATGAGGACTTAGGAACAGAGAATTCAGAACATTCAGTAGATTATCCAGATATTGCAAAATCTGTTTGCCTCGCAACTCTCAAATCACCTAACTCAATCGCGATCTTAGTTTGTGGTAGTGGCACTGGAATGCAAATTGCAGCTAATAAATTCAAAGGAATAAGGGCTGCTTTTTGCTATGATACTTATTCTGCTAAAATGGCAAGGAGTGATAACGATTGTAATGTTTTAACGTTAAGAGCAAGAGAGTTTAATCATAGTAATTATTATGAGATAATTAGAACTTTTCTAGAAACTAATTTTTCAAATGAAGAAAGACATAAAATAAGAATAAATAAACTAGAACAATGAATAGTAAAAAAATAGCAATTGATGTAGTATTAGAACTTCCAAGAGAAATTGTGGATTTGTCAATTAAAATAAATAAAAATTTAATTGAGAAATATGGTAAAAAAATTGAACTTAAAAGAAATGAGGAAGTCCCTCACATAACTTTGGCTTTTGCAAATATTAATGAGAAAGATTTACCTAAAGTTATAGAAAAAGTTAACTCTTTATCTTCACAATTAAATAGGCAGTATTGTGAATTAACTAATTTTAAGGGTGATGATAAAAGAAGTTCTTTTGAAGTTTTAGTTGAAGAAGAACTTTTAAATTTTCGTGATGAACTAATAGGATTTTTAAAAACATTTCACAATAAAGAAGTTTCAAAAGAAGATTTTTTTCAAACAGGAGCTGAAATAAAAGAGGAACATTTAGATTGGGTAAAGAATTATTTGTATAAATCAACTTACTGGGCACATATTAGTTTAGGAAAAGGTGACATTGAAACTTATGTTGATTTTCCACTAGATTTTATTTGTGAAAAAGTAGCAATATATCATTTAGGTTATAACTGTACTTGTCAGAAAAAACTCGCAGAGTTTGAATTAATATAAATTAAGATGGTTAGATGCTTTGGTTCACATTCACCTATCTACTCTCGCTATCACGATCAAGAGTGGGGGGTTGCAAGTCACGATGAAAGGTTATTATTTGAATTATTAATACTAGAGGGAGCACATGCAGGACTTTCTTGGGAGATAATTCTAAATAAAAGAGAGAATTACAAAAAAGCTTTTGATAATTTTGATGTTAAAAAAGTTGCAAATTATAATGAAGAAAAAATAGAAGAACTAATGCAAAATACAGGAATTGTAAGAAATAGATTAAAGATAAACTCTGCCATAAAAAATGCTAAAGCGTTTATACAAATTCAAAAAGAATTTACAAGCTTTGACAAATACATTTGGCAATACGTTAATAATAAACCTATAAAAGGCAATTGGAAAACTCCAAAAGACATTCCAGCTACATCCAAAATATCTGATAAAATTTCAAAAGATTTGAAAAAAAGAGGAATGAATTTTGTTGGTTCAACCATAATATATTCATATATGCAAGCAATAGGAATGGTAAACGATCACTTTGTTGGCTGTGATTGTTATAAGAAATAGATTATTCATAATTCATCAAAAGGAGATTTGATTTTTAGTAGTTGAATAAAAACGGGGGCTTAAACAAAAACTATTTTAATTAGAATGTAATTTAATATTTATGATTAAGAATATTGTTTTAGATTTAGATGGAACTCTTTAAAAAAATATTTGATACAAACATTTTCAAACAAGTATAAAGTAAATTTGGATTTGGTAGAAAATAAATTTTCAGAATCAAAAAAACAAATTGAGAATTTAAATAAAAAGTATTTAAGTAATCAAGATTTTTATACTGATATAATAATTCAAATGTTTGATGTGTTAAATTTAGAAAAAACAAATAAAAATATTAATTTTGCAAAAGATTTAGTTGAAAATGCAAAGCAAAACATTTTAGTAAAAATTAAACCAAGAGATGGAGTTATTGATTTTTTGAAATATTTAAAAAAACAAGGATTGAAGATAATTGTTTTTTCAGGCGGAAATCAAACCGTTGTAGATTTTGACTACAGAAATCAGAATTCTCATATTGATTATGAATTTAAAAAAAATCAATTAGAAAATTTAGGTTTGTATGAACTAATTGATGAATTAATACCAACTTCTAAGTTTTTAAGTTTTAAACCAGAAAAAAAAGTGTTTGAATTATTAATTCAACATTTAAATTGTAAAGGGAAAGAGTGTGTAATGATTGGTGATAGTGATGTAGATATTGCTGCGAATCAGGTTAATATGATTACAATTTATCTAAATGAAAAAAATAATAAAAGTAAGTGGGAAGCAGATTATGAAGTTAATGATTTTTTTAAGATAAAAGAAATAATTACAAAATTAATTGAAAAACGCCCCCTTTAATTTTAGTCTCACTTCGTTCGTAGAAATAATCAGGCTTCTCGCTCACTCCGTTCCATCGACCCACGTTGCACTCTCGCAAGCTCTGGGACCCATAACACCGATTTGAGAGTTCACTCGCGCACTCGTTCTCCCATATTTGCACTACGTGCAAACATTCCCCAATCTTGAATGTTAATTGCAATAAAAAATAAGTCCTAAAAAATAGAAAGGGCAGGGAATTTTAGAATTTATCAACTTCTGGAAGTCTGATTCTAGTTGGATTTAAGTCTTTTAGTCTCTCATACAAATTATCATAATCTCCAAAAAAGTGCATTGTTCCACCAACATAAACCATTGTATGATTTGTTTCTGAAAATGCTTGTCTTATTTTTGGCTCAGCTCTTTCATCTCTATCAAGAATTAATGTTTTAAATAAAGTTGGATCTTTTAGCAATTCCGTAACAGAATTATCTTGATAAGAAGCATCTATTGTTCTTTGAAGTTCTGCAAAATGAGATTTTGCAATTTCATCAATATAATCTGTTGTTACTTCTTGTGCTTCATTTACTCTATCGCCAAAAACCTTTTGAGTCATTGCTTTTATATCTTCTTTTCTATATTCATCGCAATGAGCCAATGTTACTCCACTATTTTCTCCAGAAAATCTTGATGGAACCCATAATTCATATCCAAGCATATCAAAATATTTAACAACTTTTTCAGCCGCTTCTGGACCATATCGGTCTTTTAGCATCAATCTCAGCAGCATCAATTTTTGACCTTTTAATTGGTCATGATCTTGAATTCTTCTATGATAATTTTCAACAGTAGATTCTAGCCCAATAGTATCAGGTCTAACAAACCCTAAAAACTTTTCAAGTCTTTCTGGACCCTTCAAATCCAAATGATGTGTCCCAACTAAGTATAATTGTGGCATGTTACTACTACTAAAAGATTAATAGTTATAACTCTTTCTATTTTAATAAAATTCCCTGCCCTTAATCTATGTCTTGATAGCTCACTGTGTTCGCTTAATGGACGGACTTCAAATTTACTTTGAATTTTTCCCTTTGGGAACGTTGCACTAAAATTCAATCCCTAACTGGAGAGTTTAACAGCGATTAAGAGATTCCAAAGTCTTGCGGACTTCTCCATCCAAATCGAGCTAAAGCTCGACTTCTCTAAATCTTGAATGTTGTACGTAATTTTGTTTTTTCGCTCTGCAATTTTTAATTAGTTAATTAATAAGTTTTTAGTTAAAATTTTAAGTTTTATCTAAAAGTCGTAGGCAAGTGGGACTTCATAGGCAAAGCCATTCTAACCTCAACCTTTAAAAACCCTTCTTAATTACTAAATACTATTACGTATGTTCAAGAATTGACATTACGTTTCAGAAATTTTTCAAAAATTTCAGTTACGAATGTTCAATTTGAACAAAGTAATCCTGTTTAATAGGCAATTTTACAATCACTGATTCGCATTTTCAATAATCGCAATCACACTCTGTTGTATTACCCTTGCAGGCAATTACGCTAAAAAATGGCAAATAGAAGTACAAGAAAAAGAGGTAGTAAGGCATTTTGGCCAAGAGTTAGAGCTAATAAGTCTACTGCTGTTGTAAATAGTTGGGCTAGTAAAGCAATTCCTAAAGAGGTTAATTTCTTAGGGTTTCCCGGCTATAAAGTAGGAATGACAAATATAGGATTAATTGATAATTTTTCACATACAATAACAAAAGGTACAGAAGTAAATGTTCCAGTAACAATTATTGAATGTCCAGCAGTTAAAGTTATGTCAATTAAATTTTTGAAAAATGATGAATATGGAAATTTGCAAATTGCAAAAGAAGTATCAGCGCAAATCAAAGATAAACATCTTTCTAAAAAAGTTGATTTAGCAAAGAAAGCATCAAAATTAGATTCAGTAGAGAATTTAATTGAATTTTGTGCAGAAGAAGAAGTTCATAGCATTAGAGTTAAAGTTAGTACAACTCCTTCTGAAACAACTATTGGAAAGAAAAAACCAGAGGTATTAGATTTAGCAGTATCTGGTTCTATCGATGAGCAAATTAAATTTGCTTATGATAAATTAGGTAAAGAAGTTAAATTATCCGAAGTATTTGATGGTGGAGAACTAGTTGATTCACACGCAATTACAACAGGAAAAGGTCACCAAGGTGCTGTTAAAAGATTTGGAGTTAAATTAACTTCACATAAGTCCGAGAAAAAAAGAAGACACGCAGGTAACGTTGGTGCCTGGACTCCATCAAGAGTTCTAACAACTATTCCTCTACCAGGTCAACATGGTTACCATGAAAGAACTGAGTGGAATAAGTGGATTTTAAAAGTTTCAAGCAACCCAGAAGAAATCAATCCTCAAGAAGGATTTGCTAGATATGGTGTTGTTAAGAGTGATTTCATACTTGTAAAAGGAAGTGTTCAAGGAACACGAAAGAGATTAATCACATTAGTAAGAGCACTTAGGCCGAATAAAAGATATCCTAAAGTAGCTCCACAAATTACATATATTAACAAATAAAAATGGTAAAAGTACAAATTGTAGATAAAACTGGAAAGAAAGTCGGCGACTTTACCTTTGATATTAAATCTGAAATAAGAGATGATATTTTTAAAAAAGCTGTACTTTCTGAATTAAGTCTTTTTAGACAAGAAAAAGGGGCTGACCCACTAGCAGGAAAGAGATCTGCTATTAATGTTTCAAAGAGAAGAAAGACATTTAGAACAACATATGGTAGAGGTGGATCAAGAACTCCTAAGAAAGTTTTATGGTCTAGAGGTTCACAAATGAGATTTGTTGGTGCTTTTGCCCCAAACACAGTTGGTGGACGAAAAGCTCATGCTCCTAAAGCAGAGAAAAATCTAATTAAAGGATTAAATAATAAAGAGTGGCTTATGGCTGTTGCAAGTGGTGTTAATGCATCTTTAAATAGAGATTTAGTTATTGCAAATGGTCAAAAAGTTTCTGTTAATTATCCTATTATTTTAGACGATTCAGTTGAAAAAATTGAAAAGACTAAGGATTTTAGAGAAGTTTTAACTAAACTAGGTTTTACTGATGAATTAGAGAGAACTTCTGTTAGAAAAATTAGAGCTGGAAAAGGAACTATGAGAAATAGAACTTATAAAACTAAAAGAAGTTTCTTAGTTGTTGTTTCAAGTGCTGAGGTTCCTTTAATTAAATCAGGAAGAAACTTTAGAGGTCTTGATGTTATGCCTGCTGATATGCTTTTAGCAAGTGATTTTGGTATGAGTGAGAAACCAGGTAGAGCTGTTCTTTTCACAAAATCCGGTGCAGAAGAATTTTTGGAGGTCTTAAAAGAATAAAATGGCAACAGATGTAAAAATGGATGATGTTTTTAAAAAAGAACTATCTAAACAATTTTATGATATTGTTAGAAAGGTAGTAGTTACCGAAAAAGCTACAAGACAAATGGAATTTGAAAACAAATTAGTATTTCAAGTTACAAGAGAAGCAACAAAACCAATCATTAAACTTTTAGTTGAAAATGAATTAGGTAAAGAAGTGAAATCTGTTAATACTGTAAATGATATTAATGGAAATAAAAAAGCTATTGTAACATTAAAAGAAGAAGGTGCAGCGTCAGAACTTGCATCTAAATTGGGGTTAGTATAAAATGGGAAAGAGAATTATACAACAAAGAAGAGGAAGAGGAACTTCAACTTATAGATCACACAGTTTTAGATTTGCAGGTAAAGTTTCTTATAATGTTTATGAAAAAGATGGAATTGTTGAAGGTGAAATCTTTGATATTATTCACTCAAAAGGACACAGTGCACCACTTTTAAAAGTTAGATATGAAAATGGAAAAGAAGCTTTAATCCCATCTTTTGAAGGAGCATACATTGGTAAGAAATTATCAATTAATCAAAAAGACGAAGTAGCAAGAGAAGATGTTAAAGTTGGAAATGCATACTGTTTAAAGAATATTCCAGAAGGGACAAGTGTTTTTAACATTGAATTAACTCCTGGAGATTCAGGTAAGCTTGTTAAAGCAGGTGGATCTTTTGCAACAGTTGTATCTCATCTTAAAGGAAAAAGTAAAGTATTACTTCCATCCAAAAAAGAGAAAATTGTGGATAGTATGTGTAGAGCTTTTGTTGGACAAATTGGTGGTGGTGGAAGACCAGAGAAGCCATATATGAAAGCTGGAACTAAATTCATGCAAATGAAGAAGAAGAACAAATTGTATCCTAAAGTATCAGGAGTTGCAATGAGTGCAGTTGATCACCCTCATGGTGGAACTAGATCCTTAAGAAAAGGAAGACCTACAATCGCGCCACATAATGCACCACCAGGTAGAAAGGTTGGTATGTTAAGGCCAAGACATACGGGGAGGAATAAATAAAAATGGATGATAAAATATTCAAATTTAGAGGAAAAACTATGGATGAGATAAAGGCAATGCCTTTTGAAGAATTCACAGAAATGTTAACTTCTAGATTAAAGAGAAAAATAAAAAGAGGTTTTACAGAACAAGAACAAATTTTTCTTACAAAATTAAGAAATAAAGAAAAAAATATTAAAACTCATTGTAGAGATTTATTTGTACTTCCTGAAATGGTTGGAGAGAAATTTTCAATTTATAATGGTAAACAATTTGTTTTAGTTGTTATTGTAGATGAGATGCTTGGTTTAAGATTTGGAGAACTTGTTCCAACTAGAAAAATCGGAGTTGTACACTCAGGTGGTGGAGCTAAGAAAACGGTGGTGAGGAAATAAAAATGGGTAAATATAAATATTCCTATCAAGGTGACAAAAGTGCTGTTGCTTTATCTAGTGGAACTAGTTTAACTATTTCACTTAAAAAAACAGTTGAAACTGCAAAAGCGATTAAAGGAAAGAGTGTATCCTATGCTCTGCATTATTTAGAAGAAGTAACTAAAGAGAAAAAAGTAGTTCCTTATACTAGATATAAAGCTGAAATGGGTCATAAAAGAGGAAAAGGAATTGATAGTGGAGGTTTTCCAGTAAATGTTGCTAAAGAACTTTTAAGATTAGTTAAATCTGCTCAAAGTAATGCAAAAGAAAAAGAATTAGGTGATTCTTTGAAAATAGTTAGTGTTTCAGCAAGAAAAGGACCTACAAGATATATTGCAGGAAGATATTCAGGTAGAAAAACAAAATCAACTAATGTTGAAATTGTTTTAGCTGCAGCTGCTAAAAAAACAGTAAAAGCACCAACTAAAAAATCTGTTAGCAAATCAGAATCACAATCACCATCTGATGTAGGGGGTTCTAAAGAATGATTGAGCGAAAAATTATGCAAGATAAGTTTGCTCAATACAGTGTAGCAACTTTTGTTAGAAAAGAATTAGGAGATGTTGCAATTAAAGAAGTGACTTTTGAAAAAAATCCTATGGGTGAGAGAGTTACAATTTATACTTCAACTCCTGGTCTTGTTATTGGTCGTGAAGGTTCAAACATTAAAAAATTAACTAAAACTTTGAGAAAAGAATTTAAATTTGAAAATCCTCAAATCAAAATTGGTGAAGTAACTGATATCTTCTTATCAGCAGCAATTGTTGCAAGAAGAATTGCAAATGACTTGTCAAATTTTGGTTCTCAAAAGTTTAAATTAACAGGTTTTAAAGCTTTATCAGGAATTATGGCATCAGGAGCTATGGGTTGTGAAATTAAAATTTCAGGAAAATTACCTTCCTCAAGAGCTAAATCTTGGAGATTTGCTAAGGGATACCTTAAAAAAACAGGTTATGTTAGTGATTTTCTAGTTGATACAGCTATGGAGAGTGTAACTTTAAAAACTGGAGTTGTAGGAATTAAAGTAGCAATCATGCTTCCAGATACACCATTACCAGATAAAATTGTTTATACTAGTGATATAAAAGCAAAAGAAGAATCTTTAGAAGCTAAAAAATTAAAAGAATTAGCGGCTGAAGAAGAAAAAGTTGTTGTTGAGGAAGAAGAGAAATGAAGAAAGCAGATATGAACAAAAAAAAACCAGAAGAACTAGATTCTTTACTAAAGGATTCTAAAAAAGAATTATTTAATTTAAGATCTTCTTCTTTAGCAGGAGAAGATTCCCTTAAGAAAAAAGGTAGAATCAAATCTGTTAAAAAAGACATTGCAAGAATTAAAACTAGGTTAAATAATGAGTGAAAATATGCTAAGTGATACATGTGCAGTTTGTGGTTTACCCTCTGAATTGTGTGTTTGTAAAGAAGTAGAAAAAAACTCTTCTTTAATTGAAATCAAAGTTGAAAGAAGAAAGTATGGAAAGATGTGGGCTGTAGTTACAGGAATTGATTCTGAAACCGACAGATTAAAGGAAATTGTTAAAAATATTAAAAATAGATTAGCAGTTGCTGGAACCATTAAAGGAAAAAATGTTGAAATTTTATTTGGTAAAACAGATAAAACTAAAGATTTAACTGAAATTCTTGTAAAAGAAGGTTTCAGTAGAGATTCAATTCACGTTAGTGGGAAATAATTCCACTTTATTTTATTTTTCCGTTACTCTTATTAATAATTCTTAATTACATATAATATATACTATGAAACTAGTTTTGTACAAAGTAAAAAATGAAAAAACTCTCTTCTAAAAAAGAACTTGAATTAGAAATACTTTATACTTCTTTAATTGGTAAAGAAATTGAGGTAATTGATTCAAATAATAAAAATTTAATTAGAATTAAAGGAACTTTAGTATTCGAATCAGCAAATCTATTACATCTTGAAACTACAAATGGACTTAAAAAAATTCTAAAGAGTCAAGTAATTATTAAATTTGAACATAATGAAGATACATTCAAGCTTGATTGTAAACTAATTCTAGGATCACTAAGTAATAGGATTAAAAAGATAAAATAATAGTTCTTTTAAGCTCTAATCTATTTTTCACTATCTTAAAAATATTCAAACAATAACCTTTATAAACACAATTTAGTTTCTTTTTACTATTGTATAGCATGTAAAAGTGCAATACGAATCAAATAAATTCAATTAATTCGAAGTAATTCGAGTTATAAATTTGTTTAAACAGGTAGAAACACCTTTTTGATTCGAAAACATAATGTTTGAGATTCTAAAGTATCACTTCTATCAAATCATAAAAATGAAACTATTAAGAATTTTGAATTCTTGAAAAGTCATTTTCATTAAAATAAAAATGAAAACTAAAATAGGATACAACTTAGGAGATAAAATGCCTGAAAAAACTGAAACTGAGGATAAGAAATGCCCTTTTTATGGGGAGGTTTCTATTCGTGGTAAACTTTTTGAAGGTATTGTTGTTTCAGATTCAATGAATAGAACAGTTAAAGTTGAATGGGAAACAATGGTTAAAGATACTAAATTTAGTAGATATCTTAAGAAAAAGACAAAAGTTGCAGCGCACAATCCAGATACAATCTCTGCTAAAAAAGGAGATAAAGTAATGATTGCTGAGTGTAGACCATTATCAAAAACTAAACACTTTGTTGTTTTAAAGGTGGTGGCATAAAATGAAAGCTATTAAAAGAAATAATTCTAGAGGGCTTCCAATTGGTGCACGAATTGATGTAGTTGATAACTCAGGAGCTAAAACTGTAAAAATTATTTCCGTTAAAGGGTATAAAACAGTTAAAAGAATGCTTGAGTGTGGGGGTGTTGGAGATATGTTTACTGGTAACGTTGTTAAAGGTAAACCTGACATTAAACACACAGTTGTTAAATGCGTTATTGTTAGACAAAAACAAGAATTCAAAAGACCAAATGGTACAACAATTAAATTTGAAAGTAATGGTGCTGTAATCTTAAAGGATGATAAAAATGTATCTCCTAAAGGAACTTTAATTAAAGGTGCTATTGCAAAAGAAGTAGGTGAGAGGTTTCCAGCAGTTGCAAGAATTGCTAGTATTATTGTATAAAAATGAAAAAGCAATGGTCAAAATCCTGGATATCTTCTAGTCAATCTAGAAAACAAAGAAAATACTTACACAACGCACCTTTACATATCAAGCATAGATTATTATCAAGTACTTTATCTGCTGATTTAAGAAAAGAACATGGTGTAAGATCAGTGCCAGCTAGAAAAGGTGATACTGTAAAAATTACAACTGGTCAATTCAAAGGTAAAGAAGGGAAAATTACTAAAGTTTCTTTATCAAAAATGAAAGTTCACGTTGACGGAGCAACTATTAAAAGAGTTGACGGAAGTGATGCAATGTATCCTATTCATGCATCAAATTTAATGATAACAAAATTAGATTTAAGTGATAATGCAAGATCTGCAAAATTAAAAAAATTAAAAGAGGGGCAAAAAAATGACAAGTAATCATCTAAAAAGACATAGTATGCCTAAGTCCTGGCCTATTAAAAGAAAAGGTATAGCATTTATTTCAAAACCTAATGCAGGGTCATTTTCAAGAGATTATGTTTCATCTGTTCTAATATTAATTAGAGATATTTTAGGATATGCTAAAACTAGTAATGAAGCAAAATATATTGTTACTGGCGGAAATATTTTAGTTAATGGTCGTGAAGTAAAAGAAATCAAATTTCCAATTGGTATGTTTGATATTATTGAAATTAAGAAAGTTAATGAAAAATATTTAACTCTTTTTGATGAAGTTGGGAGACTTAAATTAGTTAAAACTAAGGATAATTTAGTAAATTTAAAAGTTTCAAATAAAACTATATTGAAAGGAAAGAAATTTCAACTTAACTTTTCCAATGGATATAATATTTTAGTTGATGAAAAAACATTTAAGCAAACCAATTTAACAGATACTATTGTTTATGATTTTGAAAAAAAGAAAGTAAATTCATCTATTAAATTAGGAGAGGGAACTTTCGCATATATTTTCGATGGTAACTATAAAGGTAAATTCGGACTAATTAAAAAATTCACAAATTATAGTGGTTTAACTAAAGATATTGTAGATTTAGAAATTAACGGTGTAATGCACACAACTTCTAAAAACTATTGCTTTGCAATTGGAACTAAAAAAGAAGATTTAGCGAGGTATAACTAAAATGGTTGCAAAAACAAAAGTACAAACTATTAATCCTATGAGACAAGTTGAAATTGAAAAAGTTACAGTTAATATTTGTGTAGGAAATGATAAACCTGGAATGACTAAAGCTAATAAGCTATTAAAAATACTTACTAAAAAAACTCCAGTTATGAATTCAGCTAAAAGAAGACTTGCGACATGGCAAATTAGACCAGGTCTTCCAATTGGATATAAAGTAACTTTAAGAGAAAATGATGCAAAAGAATTTTTAAAATGGACTCTTGCTTCAAAGAATAATAAGATTAAATCTGATTCATTAGATACTTATGGGAATTTTGCAGTTGGAATTCACGAATATTTAGAATTAAGTGGTATGAAGTACGATTCAGAAATTGGAATTATGGGATTTGAATTCATGGTAACTTTTTCAAGACCAGGATTTAGAGTTAAGTCTAGAAGATTAAAAACTGCAAAAGTACCTTTAAGACATAAAGTAACTAAAGATGAAGTTATTAATTATCTAAAAGAAAATTTAGGAGTGAGTGTGGAATAAAATGACAAGTAAAGATTATTCAAAAGTTAAAAATCAATTAGGAGTAAAACCTGCTAAGTGGAAAAAATATGAAAAGCACAACTCTCCTAAAAAAAGAGATACAGGAAGAATTATTAATAAATGTAAATTCTGTGGTTCAACAAGAGGTTTCGTTGGACAATTTGGTTTAAGTATCTGTAGAAGATGTTTTAGATTAAATGCAACAAAATTGGGGTTTAAGAAACTAAATTAAAATGGCACTAAATGATCAATTAGCAGATTCGTTATCAAAAATGAATAACGCAGTAAAAGCATTAAATAAAACAGTTACTTTAAAGAAAAGTAAACTGCTTTTAGGTGTTTTAAAAGTACTTAAGGAAAACAATTATGTTGGAGAGTTTGAAATTATCGAGGATGGTAAATCAGATTTAGTTAAAGTAAACTTATTGGGAACTATTAACAAATGTGGAATTATTAAACCTAGATTTCCAGTTAAAATAAGTGAACTTGAATCTTTTGAGAAAAGGTTTTTACCAGCAAAAGATTTTGGAGTTTTATTAATTTCAACTAATAAAGGTCTAATAACTCAAAAAGAGTCAAAAGAAAACCATGTGGGGGGAACATTAATAGCTTATTGCTATTAATATGAGGTTTTAAAATGGCAATTATTAAAAAAAAAGATACAATTGAACCTAAGGTTTTTAGAGAATTAGAAGTAAGTGTAGAATTATCCTCTGGAGTTTCTGCAGTTTATTTTGAAAATTCCTTAAAAGTTACAGGTCCTAAAGGTGAAATTTCAAAACAATTAAAATATCCTCAAGTATATATCAAAGTTGATGGAAATAAGGTTTTAATTGGAACTAAAAGGTTTACCCAAAGACAAAAGAAGATTATGCATACATATAGGGCTCATGTAACTAATATGAATAAAGGTGTAACAGAAGGATTTGAATATAAACTAGCAGTAGTTTATGCAAAATTCCCTATTACAACTGAATTATCAGGTAAAAAACTTACTGTTAAAAACTTATTGGGAGAAAAAGTTCCAAAAGTTTTAACAATCTATGATGATGTAGATGTTAAAGTTAATGGTAAAGATATTACTGTTACAGGAATTGATAAAGAGAGAGTTGGTCAAATTGCAGCAAGCATTGAACAACTTACGAGAATTAGTCATTTCGATAGAAGAGTAATACAAGATGGTATCTACATAACGCAGAAACCACATAAGAGGTATAGTTAAAATGGCAATTGAGAAATTATTAAAAACAAGAGCAGCTGTTAAAAAGAGAAAACCAACCTATAAAAGAGTTCAATCTCATCAATTCGCTAAATTAAGTGAAGTTAAATGGAGAAAACCAAAAGGTATGGGTAACAAGGTTAGAAGAAATAGAAGAGGAAAACCATCTATGCCTCAAGTAGGATTCGGTTCACCAAAAGCAATTAAAGGTTATAACAAAGAAGGGTTTAAGGAAGTTATTGTAAATAATGTTTCTGAACTTAAAAATGTAAATACTAAAACTGAAGTTGCAATGGTTGGAGGTAACGTTGGAGCTAAGAAAAAATTAGAAATATTAGCAGAGGCTAAAAAAGCAAATATTAAAGTTTCTAATGTTAAAAATGTTGAAGAGAAAATTAAATCTTTAACTAAAACTTCAAAGAAAGTAGAACCTAAGAAAGAAGAGAAAAAAGTTGAAGCTAAAGCTGACACAAAAAAATCTGATTCAACTAAGGAGGTTAAGAAAGAATGAACCTAGGTAAACAAAAAGAATTAGCATCTAGGGCTTTAGGTATCTCTAAAAAGAGAATTAAATTTAATTTAACTGCTGAGAATAGAAAAGATTTGAAAGAATTAATTTCAAGAGAAGGTGTTAAAGATTTACTTGCTGATAAAACAATCACTAAAGTTGCTAAGAAAGGAATTTCAAGAACTAGGGCAAATTACATTTTATCACAAAAGAAAAAGGGTAGAAGAGCTGGCCAAGGTAATAGAAAAGGAACAGCAAATGCAAGATTTAATGAAAAAGAAAAATGGATGATTAAGATTCGTGGTCTTAGAAATTTATTAAAAAGTATTAGAGAACAAGGTAGTTTAGATAAGAAAACATTTAGAGAATTATATCAAAAATCTAAAGGTAACTTTTTTAGAAATAAAAGACATATCTTACTTTATATTGAACAAAACAATTTACTAATTAAACAAGAAGAAACTAAAGATGGAGGTAGTAAGAAATGAAGAATTTAAATAAAAATAGAGTTTTTAGATTTAACCGTAGAATCAGAGGTTTAACTGATTATGCACTTAGATTAAGACTTTTAAAAAGCAAATTAACAAGAGCAGTTATTAGAAAATCTAATAAAAATATGTTAGTTCAATTATCAGACTTTGACAAAAAAGGTGATAAGATTATTACATCTGCTAAAGCCTCAGAACTTAAAAAATTAGGTTTTACACTTAATACTGGAAATTTAGTTTCAGCTTATTTAACTGGTTACTTAGCTGGTAAAAGAGCACAAATTAAAGGTATCAAATCCGATTGTATTATTGATATGGGTCTTCAAAGATCTTTATATGGTAATAGAATTTATGCTGCGGTTAAAGGTTTAAAGGATTCAGGAATTAATGTTAGAGTTTCAGATGTTGTTTTTCCTTCTGAAGAGAGATTAAATGGTTCTCATTTAAAATCTAAGGATGCAACTAAAGTAGTTGAGAAAGTTAAAAAGGCAATTGAGGGATTAAAGAAGTAAAATGGCAGAAGAGAACAATAATAATAACTCAGATAGCAGAAATAGAAATTTCAGAGGTGGACCTAGAAGAGATAATAATAGGCCGGATAGAAATAGAAATAGAGCTCCTGAAGTAGAAGAGGTTAAATGGGTGCCTAAAACCCAATTAGGTAAAGATGTAGTTGCAGGTAAGTACTCTTCAATTGATGAAGTTTTACTATCTGGTAAAAGAATTATGGAACCACAAATTACTGAATTATTAATTCCAAATTTAGAACTTGATTATATTAATATTGGTCAAGCTAAAGGAAAATTTGGAGGTGGAAAAAGAAAAATTTCCAAAGCAACTCAAAAAATTACTCGTGAGGGTGGAAGAATGAGTTTTTCAATGGCTGCAATTTCTGGAAATAGGGATGGAGTTATTGGATTAGGACTTGGAAAAGCAAGAGAAACTGTTCCTTCAAGAGAGAAATCTCTAAAGAACGCAAAACAAGATTTGATTATGATTAGAAGAGGTTGTGGAGATTGGGGTTGTTTCTGTGGAACTGCTCACTCTATTCCTTTTTCAGTTGAAGGTAGATGTGGTTCAGCAAGAGTAATTTTAATGCCTGCTCCAAAAGGAACAGGATTAGTTGTTGAATCAGAGATTAAAAAAATGCTTGAACTTGCAGGAGTTAAAGATGTTTGGTCAAAAACATTTGGTCAAACTAAAAATAAAATCAATTTAATTCGAGCAGCTTATAATGCTTTAAAACAGCTTCAAGAAGTAAGACTAACTCCGCAAGTAGCTAAAGGTCGTGGAATTAAAGAAGGTGCACAAAATGAGTGAAGATAAAAAAATAGCAGTAGTATTAATTAGGGGATTAGTTCATCTTTCAAATGATATTAAAAAAACTCTAGAATACTTAAGAATAAAACAAAAGCATGTATGTGTTGTACTTGAAAATACTCCTGAAAATTTAGGAATGGTTAAGAAAGTAAAAGACTTTGTAACTTATGGTTTAATTGATGAGAAATTTTTTAAAGAAATTCTTGACAAAAGAGCTGAATTAATTGGTAATTCAGAAGCTAAAATTGATACAGCTAAAATTGCAAAAGAGTATTTTAGTGGTAAATTAAAATTAAGAGATTTTGAAGCGCAATACGAACTAAAACCTTTCTTTAGACTTCACCCACCAATCGGTGGTTATGAAAGAAAAGGAATTAAAATGCCATACGCAAAAGGTGGTGTTTTAGGTGATAGGGCAGAAGAAATTAGTAA
>CAYGPK010000008.1:0-65130 GCA_964351975.1 uncultured Methanosarcinales archaeon | reverse complement strand
GTGGAGGTGGCGGTGGAGCACAAGCACCTATAGTTACACATCCTGGTGCATTTGATCTAAATGTTGACCATTCTGGTGCTGTTGCTGTTGGAACAAATAAATCTGAACCACAATTGTTTGCAACATTTGCACAAACACTATGTTCAGTAATATCTTGATTAGATGCATTATTTACTCTATAGGATGTTGCAGCAAAAACTAGAAAAATTAAACTAATAAAAACAATAATATAAGCCCAAAGTTTAATTTTAGATTTAGCTTCTTTATCCATTCTCTTTTAATAGTCTAACTTCTTCCTTTAATAAATCTATTTGTATTTGTTGTTCTTTGATAGCCTCAATTAAAGGAGCAACTAAATTACCATATTGAACAGATTTAATTCCCTTACTATCTGTAGCTACAAGCTCTGGGTATATCTTTTCAATATCTTGTGCAATTACACCTATATCTTCACGACCATTCTCTTTCCAATTAAAACTAACTCCTTGTAATTGAGTTACTTTATCTAATTGAGAAGTTAAAGGAGTGATATTATTTTTTAAATTTCTATCTGAAGAATAAAAGAAAGCGGTAGCTTCAATATTACCTACAACGTCCAATTTCTGAGATGGATCAGTTGTACCGATTCCAACGTTACCTGTAATATTTTGAATTACTAAACGAATATTAGTTCCTGGTTGCTCAATAAATCCTAATTGACCTAGTGCACCTACACCTTGTCCCATAACCCATGCACTAGATTCTCTAGTGTCGTTTATTTTAATTTGTCTTGCTCCATCCTGTGTAACATACAAAACTCCTTCAGAAGTATCACTACCATTAACCTGAAGAGTTGCTAAAGGATTAGAAGTTCCAATACCTGTATTACCATTTCCAAGTATAGTCATTTTTTCAGATGCATTTGCCCAAAATAATAAACTATCAAAATTATGATTATAGAAATACCCTCCTGCGATGCTTTCCTCAACATCTGCAAAAGCAATTCCTGCTGCGGCATTATAACTACTTGTTTCAATTGTGATTCCAGTTGAAAGATTTCCTTCAATAATAAGATCATCATAAGCTACATGTGCGCTAGCACCACCAGATGAATCTCTAAAAATGTGCAATTGAGAGGTCGGATTACTAGTTCCAATACCTACATTATTCTGAAATGAGAAATTACCTGTGGAAAATGTTCCAGGAAGAACCTCAGAAGCTGTATGAAATCCTACTGAAAAAACAAGACCTAAACTTGCAAAAAAAACTATTATATATATCTGTATCCACTTCATACTTTCACCTATTTTATTTCAAAATTAATCATTTATAAATATTACTAGTAATTAAGTTGTAATTATAATTAAACTCTTTCTAAATCATTATTTATCATATCAATGATTTCAGAAAACTCAGTGATATTAAAATGACCATTTTTACTTTCATAAATAATTATTTCTGAATTAGGTAACTTGCTTCTATATTTATCTGCGTGTGATACTGGAACGCAATCATCATCTTTAGAAAATAATAATTTAACATTAGAACAATTTTTCTCAATTAAAGATAAATCATCCTTTAATTCAAAACCATTAACTAAATCCTCGCCAATACAAGTATCATCAAATGGTGGACAAACTAAATATACACCAAGAATTTTTTTAGAAAATTTATTTTCTGATAAATATTTAGCAAAGAAAATACCACCTAATGATTCTCCAATTAAAATTATATTATCTTTTAATTGATCTAAAAATCTTTCAAAATAAATCTTCCATTCATCATATTTAGAATTATCTTGAAATGGCATTCTAGGTCTAATTATATCAACTTTATTTTCTAATTCTTTAGTTAGATAATCTTGTGCCCAACCTTTTTTAGATTCAATTGAAATAGGTCGGGTTTTTAAATAATTTATATATTCATCGTGATTCTTAAAAGTCATTCCACCATGAATATAAAATAGTTGAGTTTTCTCTTTCATCTCACATCACCAATCGCAAATCAGACTCTGTATCAGTTGTATTAGCTACACTTACTGTATCCACATTCTGGGTTAATACATTGTAAACACCCGCCATCTAATTGTAAACTCTTTTGATTACAGTGTGGACAGATTTTAAAGTTGTTTACTTCAAATTCTTTTTCTGGATTGTTCTTTTTAGCATTCTCAATCCAATTGTCAAGACCTTCATCTTTTTCTTTTAGAAATTTAATATCTATAAAGAATCTTTCAATTATCATTGCAACTTCACTATAAAAAGAATATACATATCTTCCTTTAGAGAAATAACCACCATTAGGGTCGTAAATACTTTGAAGTTCTTCTAAGATGAAAGTTGGGTTGTTAAAGTGTCTGAAAATCGCTGAAATCAATCTTGTAAGAACAGTGTATTCTGGAAGTTTGGATAGATCTTTTGAATTGATAAATATTTCAATAGGTCTATTGTTTCCTTCTTCGTCTTGAATATAACTTAATGTTACATACAAATTTTCATTTACAAATCTACTTTTTAATTTGTAAACTTTAGCTTCAACAGTATCAGGTCTTTTTACTGTATCTTTTTTTGGTTTTATTCCTGATTTTGCAGTTAGGGCATCTTTGGGATTAACTGCATTACCTTCTTCTGTGATAGGAATAAAATCGTCACTATCAATTACTTCTTCTATTATTACATTTGTTAAATCTACTACTTCCATTTTATTTTCACCTGCCATTATGCTGTTTTTTTTAACCCGTTGTGATATAGTGTTGTAAGTTTACCTGTACTTGAAACAATTACATCATTACCACGAATAATTCTCTCTGAATCATCTGCACCTTTAACTTTGAATTTCTTATCTTTAATTTTTTGAAATTCTGATTCTTTTCCTTTAACACTTAAAATTGGGTAACGACTACCATCACGATAAACTGTAATTCCTTTAAGTCTGTGTTTCCATGCTTTTAGATAAATGTCTGAAATTGTTTCAGGTTCAATATCTTCTGCTAAATTAACAGTTGATGAAATACTGTGATCTACATATTTTTGAGCAATTCCTTGAATTCTTACTCTCATATCTGGACTAATGTAGTGTGATGTTCTAAAGAAATGAGCAGGTAATATTTTTCTTAAATCATCTTCACTTGCATCTTTTGCTTGTTCTGTTAGACCTTTAATGTCAATGTATGCTTGAACTGTGTTGTGAAATACATTATAAATTCCACCTTGGTGCATTTGTTCAGAACGTCTTTGATAGAAAAGAGCAAAAATTGGTTCCATTCCACCTGAAATTCCTATGTAGTTTTTATCTTTAGTTCTAAATCCACAAATTGCATTTGAAATAGTTCCAGTTGGAGCAATAGATAATATTGCAATATTTCTTATTCCATTTTCTTTAACTAAATCTTGAATTTCAGAATCAATTACTTCTTTAAAAAAAGGATTTTCTTTGTATCCTTCCCACTCAAAACAAGGAGCTGCTTCTTTCTCTTTAGCAAGCATTGCTGAGGTTTTATATGCACTTTGTGCAATTTGATTCATAACTTTTTCAAGTAAATCTAAAGCTTCATCAGAATCATAATCTAGACCTAACTGATTAAACATATCTGCAATTCCCATAACTCCAAGACCTAATCTCCTTGTAATGTTTGCTGATGCTCTTTGCTTTTCAAGTGCATTTAATGTTTCATTCCACCAAACTACATTATCTAAAAATCTTGTTAAATTCGCTGTAGTTTCAGACATTAAATCCCAATCAATTTTAGCTTCACTTGTAAAACCATTTTTAACCATTCTTGATAAATTAACAGAACCTAAATTACAAGCACCACCATCTTCAAGAGGAACTTCTCCACAAGGATTGGTTGAAGCGATTGGACGACCAACGTAATTTGAAGGTGAGTATTTAGTCATCTCTGACCAAAAGATTAAACCTGGCTCTGCAGTTTTATAATTTCCTTCAACAAATTTATTCCAAATATCTCTTGCTTTGTGCAATTCCTTTAATTCACCAACAGATGAATTGTGATAATAAGTTAAAAAATCTCCACTGTATTTAATTGCTAAATCAAAATCCTGTTTATCTGATTCTAAAACTAATTCACCATAAAAATCCCTATTATTAATATCTGATAATCTTTCTTTTGAAACTTGTTCATTAAAGTCATTCTCAATTAAAAAAGCATTTAACTCGTCAAGTGTATTAAACTGTTCATACATTTCATATCTATCTAGTTCTTTATCTGAAATTCCATAAGCATAATTAACTTCATCAGCAGATTTTCCTTTAACAGGTCCCCCTTTATCTAATTTTTTATAAACTAAAATTTTATCTTTTCCGTATAAATTTTGCTCTTCAACAGATTTCATAAATTCGTCAGATACTTTAATTGAAATATTTGCAAATCTAACTTGTGTATTTTCAATAATATTTCTCTCTGCTGTTTCTAACTGCTCTTCATTATATAGATTTGACATTTTAAGTCTATCCATAATTTGATTTGTAATCCAATTAGGGTTCTTTTTAACATCAATGAATTCCATAACGTCAGGGTGTTTAACATCAACTGTAAGCATTAATGCACCACGTCTTCCTGATTGACCAATAAGTCCGGTTGTTAATGAATATAATTCCATAAATGAAACTGCTCCAGTTGAGTTGTCTGCAGCATTATGAACTCTTGCACCTTTAGGTCTTAATTGTGAAATATCGATTCCAATTCCTCCACCAAATGAATATGTTCTAGCAGCTTCATAAGATGCTTTGTAAATTCCTTCTAAACTATCTTCTTCAATAACTGATACAAAACAATTAGCAAGTGTTTTTAATCTGTATAAATCTCCAGCTCCTGCCATAACTCTTCCACCTGGCAAATAATGACCTTCGTATAAATCTAGATAAAATTTCTCTGCATATTCTTCTCTAGATTTTTGAGTTGGTTCAATTGCTGCCATATATGCTGCAAGTCTCATAAATACGTCTTCAGCTTTTTCTTCAATAGTATTTTCTGCATCAAGATCTTTTAGAAAATATTTTCTTTTATAGATATTTTGTGCTAAATCATTATTACCAAAATAATCAGCATGAACAGGTAATTTCCCTTTCTCAATTTGTTCAAATAAATAAAAATAAGTATCTTTGTAGTTTTTAATTACACTTGGATCAACCAATTTAGATAGTTTACTTTTGTGCTCAAACATAAGTTCCATCTTCTGAAAAAAGTTATCTCTTTTCATATCATTCTTCTCTATATTTTTTTCTTCTTTAATTGATTGCGTATTCATTTTAATTTGCAGATATTACCTCGCTTTTTTTTGGAAGTTTATAATTAAGACCCTTGAAATCTTTTAGTTTATTAATTTCTTTGACAAACTCACTCATTGACTCATAATCATTGTGAACTATTGCAAATTTTAGAAATGCAATTTCATCTAAGTCTTTTAAATTTTTTAAAACAACTTTACCAACAATTGAAGTTGGAATTGAAGTTTCAGTTACCTTTTTCAAATCAGATAATATTTTATCTAATAATACTTCTATTTGTTCTAATGTAACTGGCCTTTTCTCACAGGCTTTTAAAAGACTCTTTTTGATTTTTTGTAAATTAAATTCTTCAATAGTTCCATTTGACTTTTCAACTTCCAAATCTAATTTCAAAACTTTTTCAATTGTCGAAAATCTTTTTTCACAACTAAGACATTCTCTTCTTCTCTTAATTGTTGAACCATCCTTACTCTCACGAGAGTCGTTCACTTTTATTTCATTACTGTTACAATATGGGCAGTTCATTTTTAACTATGTAAAAAATGAGAAAAATTCAGAATTGAATTTTTTTCCAGATGTTAAACAATGTTTAAAATCTGTTTCATTTTTTTTATTATTTTTTCAATCGAAAAGGCTTTAAAACCTTTATATCTAACCTCTAAAGGTTATATGTTAAAAATCAACATAAAGTAGTGATTATTTAACTTGAGCACAATATGTTGTGCCATAGCTTAGTTCTCATTTTTTAGATATATATAATTTGTTTTTTACAAATAGGAACAACAGAACTGATTACAATTTTTTAGAAAACCACAAGATATAGTATCAGTTTATAAAGAATCGACCTAAATGTGGTAAGTGTGAAATTCACATATTAACTACAAAATATGATAGTGATAGGGTTGTATGATAGGTGAGAAGCGAGAGTGTGTGATAAGAGAGAGAAATCTCAGATACCTATAAAAATAGGTGATATGTGATTAGGCGAATGGGGATAAATTCTAAACTATAAACTTTAAAAACCCTATCGTACTTCACTAGTTATGATAGTTAAAATCCTTGCTTTAATCGATTTGCACACATTATTTGTTTTAATGTTTCACGATTATTTGCCTTTAATGTACATAGTTGCTGGAGCAACCTTTCCATTTACAAAAGGATTAATTTTTTACTTAAGTTCAAAGGATTTATTTAGTTTTATTGATATGCTTGTTGGACTTATAATGTTATTTCTTCTAGTTGGTAGTATTTGGGGATTCTTATGGTGGATCATATTTATATATTTAGTTTACAAAATTATTCTTAGTTTTGCTGCTTTTTAGTTTGTGGGATAATTTCAAACACTGTTATCCATTGAACCTTTTTGGACCATTTCGTAAATTTTTATTAAAAATAAAATTTACTCAAAAAAACGTTCACGAAAAACTATCTACCTCGCTTTGCTCGATAGGAGAACTATTTCTTTTCAAGTTCAAACAATGTTATTTCATTTCTTGATCCTAATCTTAATGTTGGACCCCAAGTTCCTGTCCCAGGTGAGACGTATAAACGCATTTCTTTTATCTTCTTTAATCCTGAAACTATTTTGAATTGAATTCTAACTAGAAAATTAAATGGAAATATTTGACCTTTATGAGTGTGCCCACAAAGCATTAAATCAATTCCACAATCACTTGCAAATTTATATCCTTGAGGTCTGTGATATAATAGAATAGAATATCTCTCTTTGTCTATCTTTATTCCCTTTAATATATTCTCAACTTGATTTTTATCATCAGCATCATCAATTCCTATAAATTGAATTTGTTTATCTATTACTTCTATATTTCTTAAAACTTTTACATTAAGTTTTTCTAATATTTCAATAACTCTATTTGTATCAACATATCTCTCGTGATTACCAATTACAAAGTAAACTTTTGATTTTAAGTCCTTTAAAGGTTTTAATTGATTATAATCAATTGAGTTAAAATCTACTAAATCACCAGTTATTAAAGTATAGTTTGGATTAAGAGAATTTGTTTTATCAACTATTTTTTGTAAGAACTTTGTAGATCTTGAACCTATATGTATATCAGTTAATTGAATAAGTTTTTGTTCTTTCTTTATTTTATTTGACTTTAGTTTAATTTTTTTTATCTTTAATAAATTTGCATTAACATAACCTAAAGTTGAAAATAATACTACCCAAATAAAAATAATAATCCCTAATACATATAAATCTAATTTTACAAAATAATTTATAATCTTAAAAAATATTAAAGAAGTTAATAATACAAAACAAAATCCTAGATAAAACATAATAACTGTTCTTGTGAATCTAAAAAAACTATTATCTATTTTCTCACTTAAAAGTCTTATTAAAAGTGGAGATATTAAAAGTACTAATGCAATTGTTTGAAATTTAAGATTATAGTATATGTTTAAGAGTTTACCTAATTCTAAAATAGGATAGTAAAAAATTAATAAATAGAAAAGAGAGAATATTAGAACAAATAAAATTTGTGGAAATATTTTTTTCATAATTAAAGTATTATGTTATTGTATATAAAGATTTATTTTCTTTTTTTAAGAAAGTCCAAATCTACTTTTTCATTTCTTCTCTTTGGTCTTTTTTGTTCAAATAATACTTCTCTAAAATAGAAAAGCACAAAAATTATTACTAAACAAATCATAAATATTATGGAGAGACCAAGATATTTATTTGAACTAGTATCTGTAGTTTCAGGTTCTTCTTCAATTGAATTTTGAATTGCTTGTGAGGTAGAATTTACTTCAACAGGATTTTGTGAATTTGTGTTTTGAACACTACCACTAGTTGAATTTGAAACTGTAGTTTCAATCGGAGTTTCTTCTTCTACATTAGTATTAGCTGGAGTTGGTTCAGGTGTTACAGTAACAGGTTCTACTTTAAGATAATCATCTAAAATTGAATAAGATGCTGTATCCTTGTTTGTAAATGATTTGGAATCAATCTCATTATTTTCATCATCTAATTCAAAAATTAAAATCTCTACTGAATCCATTTCTTTATCACATTTTAGTTCAAAATCTTCGTTGAATTGTCCTTCTAATCTTAAATCACCAATACTTGATCTATCATCAAAATCAAAACTATCTTCTTTGTCTGAATCAATATTTAAATCACAACTTATTTCTTCATCAGTATTAAACTGATTTGTTATTTGAATAAAAAAATCATATTCTCCTTTTTTTAATTCATAATCAAATTTGTCTTCATTTTCAAATTCTTTCTCATCAATTTTATCACCATTCTCATCATAGATGTATAAATTCATAATATCAATATCAGAGTCACAATCAAATGTAAATTCATCAATAAAAAATTCATTTATATTTAACTGTGAGTTTGTTGAATCTTCATCAAAAGTATATGATTTATCATCTTTACCTTTAATATCTAAATCACAAGTAATTTCATCGCCTTCAAAATCGTGGTCTAATTGTATTTTTAATTCATATTCTTCTTCAAGATCATCTATATTAAAATCAAATTTATATTTATCTTCATATTCTTTACTGTAGATTTCATCCTCTGAATCATCGTATACTTTAAATACCATCCTATCAACATCTTCATCACATTCATATGAAATCTCATCCTTATAGTTTCTCTCAATTGTTAAATCTTTAGAACTGCTATCATCATTAAATTCAAAATCGTAGCCTTTATTATCAATTCTAAGTTCACATTTAATTTCATCATTTGCATTAAAGTTTTGATCCATCTTTATTGAGAACCATTCATCATCTTTATCTACAAGTTCTAATTCATAATCAAATTTGTCAGTATCATCGTATCTTTCACTAAATATCTTATCATCTGTATCCTTTTCATAAACTCTTAAATTTATTTCATCTAAATCAGAGTTACAATCTATTTCAATTGTTTCATCAAAATTCTTCTCAAGAATTAAATCATCACTATTTGAATTATCATCAACTACCCAAGTCCTTTCGTTTTCATCATATTTAACATCACATACAACTTCTTGATCTTCATCAAAATTATGATCTATCTCTATTTGAAAATAATAATCTGTTGCACTAACAGCTGTTATACTTAAAATAAATACTAAAAATATTGTTTGTAATAATTTAAATTTGTTTTTCATAATCATATTACAAACTTTACCCTTTTTAAATTTGTCTATAATTTTTATTCTTGTTTTTAAATAATGAAATAATGAGATAGTTATTTAAATAAAAATATCTTTTATAATCATATGAACGCATTTTCAAGGTCATGGGAAATCACTAAAATGAGTTTTAGTGTTATTAATAAGGATAGAGAGATGTTATGGTTTCCAGTACTTGCTGGATTTTTTTCATTACTTTTTTTGTTTGTAATGATTTTTCCAACACTACTTGCATATATTGGAATAAGTAATGATAATGTTGGTTATGCCAATTTAGTTTTAGTATTTTTAGCTTATTTGGGGCTTGCATTTATTGCAACTTTCTTTAATGTTGCTGTTGTTTATACAACAAAAACAAGATTTGAAGGTGGAGATGCAACCTTTATGGATAGTATTAGATTTGCATTTTCAAAAATTTATATTATTTTTCTATGGTCAATTGTTACTGCAATTGTTGGTGTTCTTCTACGAATCCTAGAGAATTTTGCAAGAAATGCTAAAGGAGGAAATCAAATTGTTTTACAGGTTCTTCGTGGAGTTTTAGGTATGGCTTGGGGAATTGTTACAATTTTTGTTGTTCCAATTTTAGTATATAAGGGACATACACCAATTAATGCAATTAAAGAATCTGCACTAACTATTAAGAAAACTTGGGGAGAGAGTTTAATTAGACATTTTGGTTTAGGTCTTGTTCAAATGCTTGTAACTGTTTTAGGAATTGTTGTTTTAGGTTTAGTTATATTTGTAACATTAGGATTAAGTATTTATTTAACACTTGTACTTGTTACATTACTTGTTGTTTATGTTGTACTTGTTTCACTTATTTTTACAGTTGCAAACTCAGTATTTAATACAGCACTTTATGTTTACGCACAAACTGGAAAAATCCCAGAGGGATTTTCAAAAGAAGATTTATCACACGCTTTTATTAAAAGGTAAAAAAAATTATATTTTTATTACCAACTTAATTTATCTATTACAATTCTAAAATAGAAATAACCTATTATAAAAGTTAGTCCTGTTAATAAGAATCCAACTTTGTAGCTTAAAAATTCTACAATTAAACCACCAATTAAAATACCAAGTATTGTTGTTGAACTTGATACTAAATCATTTATGCTAATTATTCTTCCATAAAATTTTTCATTTGTGTTTAAATGAAGAAGATACAATATTCTAGTATAGATTATTCCAACTAAAGTTCCTGATACAAAGAAAAAGCCCAATAGGAAATAATAATTAATTAAATTCATATACATCAAAAATGTAATAAATAGGGCAAATAATCCCCCCATTAAAAAAATATTAGCTACGATTTTACTATCTTTAAAATTCTTCTTTTCTATTAATTTATTAAATATAGGTGTTAGCATTGCACCAATTGCCATAGTTAATAAGAAAATCCCTATTTGTGTTCCAGGATCTAAATTATTTGAATTTTTAATTGTGTAATCTGAGATAGAACTAAAATTTAATCCTGCTGCAAAGAAATTAATCATTGTAATATTTAATATAATGTGCTTTGTATTGTAGTTATCTCTTAGATAATTAAGTCCTTGTTTAAAGTCTTTTAAAATTGAGACTCTAAGTTTTTTTTTGAAATTTTTAGGTTTGTAATTAATTAAGATAATTAAAAAAAATGAAATTAAGTAAGTTATAAAATTAATTGATAAAGCTTCTTTTATTGTAAAAAATTGAAGTAAAATTGAACCTAGTAATATTCCTAAAAATATTGCGAATATTTCAAATAAGGCAAAAAGCTTATTTAATTTAATTAAATCTTCTTTTTTAACAATGAAGGGAATCATAGACTTTTTTGATGGTTCAAAAAGAGCTGTAAAAAGTCCAATTAAAAAAACTACAAAATACAAAATAATTAATGAGTCTGAATAAAGAATTAAAAATATAATTGATAAAGCTCTAAGAAAATCCGCAATTATCATTAATCTTTTTTGATTGTACTCATCTGCAAATACTCCAAAAATATAGCCAAATAAGAATAATGGTATGAATTGAATTGCAATTAGAAAAGATGCCAAAAAACTAGATTCAGATCCAATTATCGATACTGCGATTGAAAAGAATACAAGAGTACTTATTCTCTCACCTATAACTGATAAGAATTGTCCAATTAGAAGAAATAAGAAATTTTTGTTAAGCATTATAATAATGTTTGAAATTATCTTTATAAATATTTATAGTTATTGGTAATGATAAATAGAAATCTTTATTTTATAAAAAAATTAGGGAAGAAAGGAGGAGTTTTCTTTGCATATTTTTTAAAGTCAGGTCTTTGTAGATAATTCTTTTCAGACATTGGAACTCCTGAAACAAATCTCAATAAAATAAAAATTGTTATGAAACTAATTAATGCGTAGTATGAGGAAGATATAGTTGCAATTGAAATTCCCAACCAAAAAACACTCTCCCCAAAATAATTTGGATGTCTTGTGTATTTCCACAATCCTTGCATCATTAGTTTTCCTTTGTTTTTTTTATTTGATATAAATCTTTTTAATTGTATATCTGCTATAGTCTCAAATACAAGACCTGCAAATGCTAAAGTTATACCAAACAAGAAGAGATTTGATAATGGTGTTGGATTTAAATTGAATAGTATAATTGCAGTTGATACAACTAATAGTAATACTGCTTGAAGTATGTATACTTGAAATATACTTCTTAAATAGAAATATTTCCAACTCTCTCTCCATATAGCATACCTTCTATCCTCAGTTTTTGTTTTTAATTTTTTAGATAGAATATACAATGAAATTCTAAATGACCAGAGTGTAATTATTATTAAAAGTATTATTTGAGCTATTTTGAAAGTGTTTGATAAATATATAGAGTGAATTGTTATTTGTAAAAATCCAAGTCCCCAAAAAATATCAACTATTGAATTATCTTTTAGTATTAATGATAAAATAAAGAGTAGAGTGTATGAAATTATTACACCTGTTATGATTTCTAAATACATTTTATAATATTTTATTTAAAAAATTTCTAACTACAAATCCAAATGCTGAAATTGTAGAACATAGAACTGTTCCCCAAGCAATATCAACTATTGTGAATTTTAATGAGTAGTTAACAATGAATGTTAAATTTGTTAAATCATAAATTGCATATGAGATAAATCCAAATGTTGCTCCAAGTATAATTGCTTGAGTTAAACTTGTTGAAGGATGAACTGCAAAGATATAGCAACCAATTGCGATTATAAGCCAAGCTAAAAGTCCTATTCCCAATTTGATTTGAATTGAATTGTTAACAACTTTAACAAGTGATCCAAATTCGCTTATAATGAAATTCTTGGTAATTATTCCAAGCCAAATGTAGTCCATAATAATTATTAGGATAAAAATTGATAATACTGTAAGTAATGTATTTAATATTTCCATAGTAGTTTCTATTTTTGAATATTTATATAAATTTGTATTATTTTAATAATAACTCTACTTTTAGAATTTGCTTACCATTTGTTTTAATTATCTTAAAAGTTCCTTTCTCAAATACTATAGTTTCTTTCTCTTGAGGAATTCTACCAAGTTTCTTTATTAGAAATCCATTTAGTGTTGTATAATCAAGTTCTGTATTTATTCCTAAACCAAATTTATCTTCAACATCTTCAATGTCACAACTAGCGTCTATTATGAATTTTTTTGCTTCAACTTTTTTTATTAATTTATCTTCAGTATCAAATTCATCGTGAATTTCTCCTAGAAGCTCCTCAAAAATATCTTCAAGCGTTACAATACCAGTAAAGTCACCATATTCATTAAAAATTGCTGCCATATGTGTTTTATTTTTTCTAAGCTTTTGCTCAAGAGTTGAAATCTTCATTGTCTCTGGTGCAAACTCTAATTGTCTTATAACTTTTTTTATATCAAAATTTTTTTCTTTACCATAGTACTTGAATAAATCTTTAACATTTACAAGTCCTGCAACTTCATCATTATTGTCTAAAACTGGAAACCTTGTATGTCCTGATTTTAATGAAAGTTTTAAAATTTCTTTGTATTTTGAATTTAGACTTAAAGTGTGAATCTTATTTCTTGGAACGAGAATTTCATAAACTTCAGTATCGTTCATATCAAATACATTTTCAATTAATTCACTTTCATACTTGTTAATACTTCCTTCTTGTTTTCCTAAGATTGCCATTTCACGAATAACTCCTTCTGATACACTATCTTGCATTTTAGAATTACCTATGAAGAGATTTGTTATTTTGTTTAATATCCAAATTAGAGGAAATAGTATTTTTGTAATTATTATTAGAGGCGTTGCAATTAGAACGGATATTTTGGAATCGAATCTTTTTCCATAAATTTTAGGAATTATCTCAGAGAACAAAATTATTAAAAAAGTTAAAATTGCTGAAACTATTCCTACGTAGAAGTTTCCAAAAATTTTTCCTGCAAGAGAACCTATAAAGATACTTCCTACGATATTTATTACATTGTTTAAAATTACAATTGAAGTTATGTATTTGTGAATGTGATCTTTTATGTGAAGAACTTTGTCGTATTTTAATTTGTCGTGCTTTGATTTTTTTTTTGATTGTAAATCTTTAATCTTCGGATATGATACTGAAAGAAGGGCTGCTTCTGAACCTGAGACTATTGCACTTGAGATAATAATAAATACAATTGAGAATATAAAAATAATTAAAATTTGTTCCATCTAATAATTGTTCACCGTTTATAAAATATAATATTAGTTAATGGTTTTTAAAGGTTTGTGGTATTGATGTAAGAGAATATAGGTTTAGATGGGATTGACCTTAGGATAATATAAGTAGAGGTTAGAATTAATAGTTAAATCTTTTTTCATAATTTTTATGATCAAACCATTCAAGTAAAATTGCAAAAACTTCAACTTCGTTATTTTCAATTGTATATATTAATCTAAATGCTTTAGGTAAATCATATTTCCAAATTGACTTTGCTTCTAATTTAATTAAGTACTTTTTTGGGATTCTATCTTTTGGAATTGCTATTCCTGAAAATGCATCTTCTTTTAAATCTTCTATTGCTCTTGAGATCCATTTGTATAATTTCTTTTCTTCTGAATTTCCATTTTCTAAATTCTTATAAGTATTAAAGAGATCTTTGTCATGAAAAATAACTCTAGAATTTAGTTTTTTAATCATTAAACCTCAACTCCTCTTTCAATTAATTTTTTGTTAAATTCATATCCTATCCAAACAATTTTTTTTTCTTTATCAAAAGCAATTTTATGAGAATATTCTAAATAATCTAAAATAACTTTAAAAGTCTGATATTTCATTTTTTTTGGTAAACTTTCCCATAATAACTTTTTCTTATATATTGCAGAATTTTTTTCAATAAATTTTTCAACCATTAAAATAGTATCTAATTGTGGGTAGGAAAAAACATTTTCAAACATTTCAGGTATATTTATTTGTAGCGCCATAGTTATACTAGTAAGTACAACTATTTAAATCTTTCGAAAGTTATATTTTTGACCTTGTGACAATATATCCAGAGTGCAAGTACCCGGATTTGGCAGTTTAATGCCCTATACTCTAAACTTTTTACTTAGGTAAATCTTATTGATTTTCCCTAACTTTTCCTTCTTCAAAATACTGTTTTTCTCTAATTTATCAATTGATCTATGTACTTTTAATTTAGTTAATCCAGAAATCTTAGTTAATTCGTATTGAGTTGAAACTCCATTATTATCTCTTAAATAATTAATTATTTTTTTCTCCTCATAATTTAATAAATTCATTAAAAGATTAATTGTTTCAGTAAGTAGTTCTTTATTTTTTTCTAAATCTCTACTAAAAAGTATATGTGAGACTGAACCAAAAATTAATCCAAAAATTGCGATAGTTATCATAAAGAAAACATGATACTTAACAAAAATAGTTAGAATGTATGGTGTTGAATCTGCAGATAAAAAGAAAAATGAAACGATTGTTAAAGTTAGAATTAAAATAAATATTGAAGTCAAAATTAGAAAAATTAGTGTTCTAAATCTATTATCCATAAATTATCTAATATTTTAGAAATTATAAACTTTTTCATAGTTTCAAGAATCTATAAGTATAGTTTCATATATTGTAACTATTATGAAACTAATAAATTTCGTTAAAATGTCAGTATTACTTTCAATGATTTTCATTGCAAGTTGTTCTACAAGTCAAGAATTGTCAAATATGGATTTGATGATGGTTGCTCATTGTTTAGAAATGGAAATGCCAGGTTGTGAAGAGTTTGAAGGTGTTGAACTTAATGAAGACCAAATAAAATCTCTTTGTAGTAAAATGCCAAACATGGTAATGTGCTCTAATGAAAAAGAAGAGTTGATGTCAGAGATTCCAATGCATAGTTCAAAAGAATCAAATGAAATTTTTGAAAGGTCTATTGTTGGTTTAGAAGGTGTTGAAGAATCTCAAGTTTACAACTTAGAAGATAATGAGAGAATAAATTTATCAATTGATATTGTAAAAAAAATAATACAAGGTAATGAGATTAGAATGTTTGGTTATGATGGTCAAATTCCTGGTCCGTTATTAAAAGCTAAACAAGGTTCAAGTGTATATGTTAACGTAACTAATAACTTAGATGTTGAAACTACAGTTCATTGGCATGGTTTAAGATTAGAGAATAAGTATGATGGAGTCCCTGGTGAAACGATGGATGTTCAAAAACCAGGAGATTCATTTGAATATAAGTTAGACTTTGTTGATGAAGGAATTTATTGGTACCATCCACATGTAAGAGAAGACTATCAACAAGAATTAGGTTTGTATGGGAATATGTTAGTTAATCCAACCTATGATGATTACTATAATGGTGTTAATTTAGAGGTTCCTTTAATACTAGATGATATTTTAATTGTTGATGGAGATGTTGAGCCTTTCTACAAAGACTATGGAACTAAAACTTTGATGGGAAGATTTGGAAATGTAATGTTGATTAATGGTGATGAAGAATATTCATTAGAAGCAAATAAAGGTGATGTGGTTAGATTTTATTTAACAAGTGTATCTAATACTAGAATGTTTAATATTTCAATCCCTGGTGTACAAATTAAATTAGTAGGTTCAGACATTGGTTCATATGAAAAAGAAGAATATGTTGATTCAATTATTATTGCTCCTGCACAAAGATATACTATTGAAGCATACTTTGAAAACAGTGGTGAGTTTGAAATTAAACATATTAATCCACATACTGAATATACAATGGGAAAAGTTAATATTTTAGATTCGAGTTCTGAAGAAGATTATTCAAATGAGTTCTTATCTCTAAGAGAAAATGTATATGTGAAAGAAGACATAAATGATTTTAAAGAGTACTTTGGGAAAGAAGTAGATGTTAATATTGAACTTTCAATTGACATGATGGGAATGGGCTCATCAATGCTAGATGGTTTAAACCATGAAGAAAGAGTAGAACATTGTGAAATGATGCCAAATATGATGGGTTGCGAGTCTTATTTAGATGGTGAAGAAGAACATGAGATGAAGATTGAATGGGAAGACGAAATGGAGAGGATGAATTCAATGTCAACTAGTGAATCTCTTACTTGGATATTAAGGGATAGAGAGAACGATAAAGAGAACATGGATATTGATCTTAATTTTAACGTTGGAGATAAAGTAAAGATCAGATTATTTAACGATCCAAATTCAATGCATCCTATGCAACATCCAATTCATTTTCATGGCCAAAGGTTTTTAGTTTTAGAAAGAGACGGAGATAAAAATGAAAATTTAGTTTGGAAAGATACAGTATTAATCCCAGTTGGTGAAACAGTAGACATTTTACTTGATATAACAAATCCTGGTGAGTGGATGGCACATTGTCATATAGCTGAACATTTAGAGTCAGGTATGATGATGAGTTTTAAAGTGCAAGGAGGTTTAGAAAATGAAGAATAAAGGTTTAATAATTTCAGTACTTGTATTCTTAGTAATCGTATTATTCTTTTTAGGAGTAGGCTTATCTAAAGAATCTACTGTGAATGCCTTTGAGAATATTCCTGCAGATTTAAAAAAAGTTACTTTGTACAAAGACCCAAATTGCGGTTGTTGTGATGGACATGCTAAGATGTATCGTGAAGCTGGTTTTGATGTAGAAGTTATAACTGATGAAGATGTTAGTAAAATTAAAAGAGATAATAATATTACTAATGATATAGCGAGCTGTCATACTGCTATGATGGGAGATTATGTGATTGAAGGGCATGTTCCAATTGAAGGAATTGAAATGTTGATTACAGAGAGACCAGACATTAAGGGTATTGCTTTACCAGGGATGCCAATTGGAACTCCAGGGATGCCTGGTATTAAAACTCAAACTTATGAAATTAGAGATATTGAAACTAAAGAGGTAATTTTAGAAATTTAAAATGAAGAAAATAATTTATTTTATATTATTATTAACACAAAGTATTTTGGTTTTAGCACACAGTGAAGAAGAAAAATTAATACCACATCATATGATGGATAGTGTTTGGTTTGGAGTTGGAGTTTATCCTATGTTTTTTGGATTAGCTTGGTGGATTTTAATAATTTTGTTAGTTATAACAGTTTTATTATATAAAAAATAAAAAAACTCATTTTTTTAATTGTTAGTCTTTAACTTCTAGGAATGTCAAATTTGAGTAGTTGACCTCTGGACAATATATCCGGAGTACAACCTTTTCTAATAAAAAATACTACACAATAATTAAACTCTGAATTTAAATAATTCTAGACTCTTCTAAATAAAAATTCTACATTATTATGTTTTTTAACAAATGTAACAACTTCTCCATTATTAATTCCAATACTATCCACATCATATTTACCGCCTGATCTTTTGAGTACATATCCAGAATCAACTTCCATTCCCCTTATATCAAATAAATTTTTATCAGAGCTTGAAGAAGATGGCGTTATTTGTTCTTCAATTATCTTTTTACCATCAGTACAAAGACAGATAAATTTCCTTTCAGGAAATTTCTTTAAATGCTCTGGAAGAAAAAGTAATAATGTAGTTAAATCCATTAATAAAGGTCTATTCTCTGAATTTGTTAAAATTGGGTATTTTGGCTCTTCATCTGCTTTTTTAAGTGCATGAAAATAATCTTCAATATTTAAAACTCTTAAATCTTCTATTACACCATTCTCATCTAAAATCTCGGCATTAAATGTCTCTGATGAACCTTCTCTATAAAGATTCCTTGAAGATTTTTTATCTGAAAAAAATGATGTAGTTTTATAATCTTGTCCCCATTTAAGACTTTTAATACTAAAATCAGAATTCACTTCTGATCTTGACCATTCATCTACTATATGACTTCCAAAAAACCAAGCTTCAAGATGGGATTGTCTTGTTATTGTGTAACTACCATCATCTCTTGAAATAATCTCTAATTTAGAATAACTCTTATCACCTTCTCTAAATTCAATATCTTGATTATCTAACCCAAAAGCAATTTTAGTAAAGATAAGAGGAGTAATAAGTAATGATAAAAGTCCCCTTCTAGATATGTTCATTAAATTACTTGTCTATTATCTTTTAAAAAGTTTTATTTTATATTAATTTCTTTCTACCCAAAAAAAATTTATGTAACTATATTTGTAAAAAGTATATCCTATAGTTTTGAAGGAAGAATAATTAAATAAAAAATATTTATTTTTTAACAGCTTTTTTAACTGTCTTTTTAGTAACTTTCTTAACTGATTTTTTAGTAGTTTCTTTTAGAGGTGTTTTATCTTTCATAGAGATACTGTTGTATAGAACTGCATATGATGAAAGTATCCAGGCAATTGCAGGAATTACACCAATAATTAAAAGTAATAAACCTAAAATAACTATTAGTATGGATAATAAAAGCATACCAAATAATTTCCAAGAATGTCCTCTTGTCATTTGCCAACTCTTTCTAATTGCGTCCCAAGCCTTCATTTTCTTATCTATAATTAGATAATCAACAAATGATAAACGAATAAGAACAATAATTCCTGGAATTATTAAAAGTACAACTCCAACCATTATCAAAACTAAATATAAAACTCCACCAACTACAGCGTTTAAATAATTTCTATTAAAAACTGCAAACATATCAACAAATTCAAATTTATCTCCTCTTGCAACTTTTAAGAATACCCAACTTGTACTCATTTTTATTGGCATAGCAATTAAAAAAGTATAGAGAATTGCAGCGAATCCTAATGAAAAGCTAATACCGAATAGGTAACTTATAGTTTTATCATCTAAGAATGAATCTATAATCATGTAGACAAGTGTTACTAAAACTAGTAACCAAAAGCTTGAAAATAATACCTTGTAACCTTTTGAAAAATTATCTAATATCTTAGTATTAGAGATAAAATTATTTTTTTCCATAAATTAAAATAAAATATAATTATTTATAAATATGTGTTAAAAAGGATTTTGGAAATTTAAATTCAAATAAATAAAATTTATCAAATATAGTTTAATTTAACTTAGCTCTGACTTTAAATTTAGATATAATAAAATTAAAAGTATTGTGGGAAAAACTATATCTCCAATTAATACTGTTCCTGTGTTGTATACTGAATAATTAGTATTTACTATCATCTCTTTTATATGTACGAAAGCAGCCCCAAACCAAAAAATAGATTTTGAAATAACTAATCCCGTTATCATATGTCCTCTTAACCAAATTGTCATAATTCCTGCAATTGCAACTCCTAAAGTGAAAAATGCTAATTCAATTTGAAATGGACTTCCAGTTTCCCAACCTATCTTTGTTGCAACAGTATCTGCCATAAATGTATGTCCAATAAAACTCCAAATTCCTCCAAAACCAATTAAAATAATTACAAAATACAAAAGTGAAATATTTGTAATTTTTTCCCTAGATTTAATCCTTTCAATATTAATATGTATATATATGCTTAATGGAATTAAAATTAAAGTATAGAATAAAGTTCCAATAAATGGAATTAGTGAAGATAACCAATAAAAAAAGAATGTTCTTGGTATAATTGAAAATATAATATAATTTGCTTTTGAGAAAGGTTTTATATTTTTATTTTCTCTTATAAATTTTCCAAAAGGAACAATAAAATCAATTAAGTAAATAAATTTTTTATCTAGATTCATAGATATATAATATGGATGATATTTATAAAATAATTGTTTAATTAAAAGAATTATTTATTTTCATACAAATTTACTAATTCATTGTATCTCTTTCGATTTAATCCTAAGTCAGAATGGCCTAATCGTGATTCTGATCTGAAATGAACTAGCTTTTCTTTTTCATCAAATAGAAATTCTAAATCATCTTTAAATCTCATTATTCTAGTTGTACTAATTGCGTGAATATAGTTTTTCTCCTCAGTTTTAATTTCAATTCTACCATATTCTTCTAAGGATTTTTTAATTG
Organism: uncultured Methanosarcinales archaeon; assembly: GCA_964351975.1. GTDB lineage: Archaea > Nanobdellota > Nanobdellia > Woesearchaeales > UBA583 > UBA583. Next base: position 44,338 of record CAYGPK010000008.1, on the reverse strand, counting down.
CATCTTTAGTTTTATCTAAATTATCTTTAAACTTAAATGGTTTAACATATTTTTCTTTATCTTTAGTATAACTAGAAACAGCGTTTGGAGAACTTGGTAATTCGTAAAGCTTGCCTTTAACACTCCTTTAGGTATTTTCATAATAAGATTAATAATTAAGTAATTATAAAAGTTTCACTTTTTTCTGTAAATTTGTCACCTATAGAAAGACTTCCGCAAGGTTTAGGCCTAAAGCTAAACAAAGTTGAAATAAAATAATAATTAATGTTACAAAACAAATGTAATAGGTAGAATTATTTTACAGTTTTAAAAATTGTATATAACGGATAACTTATTGCAAAAAACCAAGTAATTTGTAAAAGTCCAAAGACCATTTGAAAAAATTCTAAACTAGGAAAATGTGATAAAATTCCACTAATTCCAATAATAATTCCCATAATGTTGATATACTTATTAAATAAGTTATTTTTTATAGCTAAAATACTAATGATTAAAATCCAAATTCCACCCAAAATTTCTGTGCCACCACCAACAGAAGAAAAAATAATTTCAATTATTGTCCATACTTGAATTGCTAACTCTGGATTTATTAGATTTATTTCCAATACTCTTTTCATTCCAATATTAAATAGAGTTCCTGCAAGGATAACTGCAAATGACCAGAATAAACCAAATGCCAATCCCACTTTATTTACTAAGTTTTTTTTACATAAATCATAAAGAATAAATGATAAAAAAGCTATCATAATTCCAAATACGACATAGACTAAATTCATAACAATAAACATAGAAATATAATTGTTACTGAAAAAAATAATTTTATCAGATACTGAAACTAAATTACCATAATTTGTAATTCCGATAAAATATATAATTCCGAGAATATATGCTAATCCACAATAAAGTGGAATTAAAGGCAATAAATATTTATTGACTAGCATTTTATTTCGTTTTCATTCTAGTTACAAGCCAAAGAAAAGCTCCTAAACAAACTAAAAAAAAACCAACTCCAAAAGGAGACATCCAACTTAAAGGCGATGTTAATGCTTCTACCATATTAATAATCTGAGATATCTATTTATAAATGTTTTTAGAAATTATTTAAGAGTATTTACTTAGCTTTATTTTACAATTAGATTAATTTTATAAAATCTTTTATCTTAATATTATTATGAAAATGAAAGCATATACCTATGAAAAGTATGGTGGCCCTGAAGTTTTAAAATTAAAAGATGTAGAGAAACCTGAACCAAAGGAAAATGAAGTTTTGGTTAAAGTCAAAGCAACTCCAGTTAATACTGGAGATAATAGAATTAGAAAAGCTGACCCACCAATAATTAAATTAATTAATGGATTTACCCCTAAAAAGAAAATTTTAGGAATTCATTTTTCAGGAATTGTTGAAGAAGTTGGATCGAATGTTACTTTATTTAAAAAAGGAGATGAAGTTTTTGGTAGCACTGGAATGAATTTTGGAACTTATGCTCAATATATTTGTGTTAATGAGAAAGGGCCAATTGCAATAAAACCAAAAAAAATAAGTTTTGAAGAGGCATCATCTATTTTATTTGGTGGAATTACTGCAATATTTTTTCTTAAAAAATCAAAAATCAAAAAAGGAGAAGAGGTTTTAATTTATGCAGCTTCAGGTTCAGTTGGAACTGCAGCAATTCAAATTGCAAAATATTATGGTGCTAAAGTAACTGCTGCTTGTTCAAGTAAAAACTTTAAATTAGTTAAATCTCTTGGTGCAGATTATTGTATTGATTACAAAAGTGAAGATTTTACAAAGAATAAAAAGAAATATGATATTATTCACGATACCATTGGTATTTTGAATTTTAGTAAAGTTAGAAATTCTCTAACAAAAAATGGTAGATTCATTGCAAACAATGCCTCATTATCTGATTATTTAGGAACAATTTACTCAAATTTAATTTTTAAAAAAAGAATTATAGTTGGTGTTTCACAAGATTCTGATTTAACTGAAATTATTGGAATTATAAATAAAGGAAAATTAAAATCAATTATTGATACTGTATATCCATTTGAAAAAATGGTTGAAGCACATAAAAAAGTTGATAGTAGAAAAAAAGTAGGAAACGTTGTTGTTAAAGTTAATTAAGAGTGATAATTTATTCTAAAATAAGCTATTCTAGTTTTATCAATATTATTAAAAAAGACTCCGGCAGGATTTGAAATGCTACAGAAATTTTAATTTCTGAGCGTCCAAGAATTTGTGAAACAAATTGTTGTGAACCTGCAAAGCAGGGTGAAAATCCCTAAGGAGGATTTTCGAAGAAAAGACCCTTACGGGATTTGTGCTCAACAATTACTACGTAATTCTTGGCACCAAAGGAACTACGTTCAAATCCTAAAAAAGACCCTTACGGGATTTGAACCCGTATCAGCGGGGCCGAAACCCACTACTCTAATCCAAATTAAGCTAAAGGGCCGTAAATATATTATCAATTAAGTATTTATAAATTCTTTCTGAAATTGTCATAAAAGGAATTATTTCTTTTTCCTATGTGAACTAAAATTACATCTATTGAATTTTTATTTTTTGTATATAAAATTCTATACTTATTTTTTTCAAAATGAATTGAGCATAAACCTTTTAAATCTCCTATTAAAGGTTCACCAATTAATTCTAATTGTAATTTCTCAAGTAACTTCTTTGCTCTATCCTTAATTTTGGGTGGTAATTTATCAAACTTTTTTTTAAAAGTTTTAGAAATAACAAGATTATATCTCATTAGAGATCAGAAAGTGAAACATACTCCCCTTTAGAAACTTCATCTAGTGAATCTTTAATATCTTTCATAATTTTAGGATTAGATAATATCTCACAAGTCTCTTTTAAAGCTAAATTCTCTTTTCTAAGTTTTTCTAACTCATTCATATTCATATTATAGTTTCATTATTTATAAAATTAACTTTTAATATTTTAAAAAAAATTTAATTTTTATGAAAAATTATTTCAATTCATAACCTTTTTCTATCCAATTTAGAATTCCACCTTGTAAGTCGTATACATCTTTAAAACCCATATTTCTCATATTATTTAGATTAACACTGCTTCTTCCACCAGAACGGCAAAAGGTTAAATATGTTTTTTCTTTATCTAATTCTTTCAACTTGTCTTCCATTTCTGTAAAAAAATCAATGTTAATCGAACCTTTAATTGTTCCACTTTCAAACTCATCCTTAGTTCTTAAATCAATAATTACAACATCATCATTTCTCATCTTGTTCCAAATTTCAATATCTATAATCTCACATCCCATAAAATAGTATAAAACACAACATTTAAAAATATTCTCAATCTTTTATAAATATGTTAAACATTAAATACCTTAGGGAAAACCCACAAATAGTTAAAACTAATTTAGAAAAAAGACCTAAGTTTGATGAAAAAATCGTTGATAATGTCTTAAAAGCAGACAATGAGTGGAGATCTGCTAAAGATGAACTTGATAAATTAAAAGCTCAAAAAAACAAAGAATCCAAGGCCATTGCAGAAGTTAAAAAAACTGGTGGTGATATTCAATCTCAACTTGAAAAAGTAAAAAAAATCTCAGAAGAAATTACAGATAAAGACAATAAATTAAAAGAACTAGAATCTAACAGAGATGAATTATTAATTAAAATTCCTAATCTTTTAGATGAAGAAGTTCCTAAAGGTGAAGATGATGAAGAGAACAAACCATTAAGATTCCACCTAGAAAAACCAACATTTAATTTTAAAGTAAGAGATCACAAAGAATTATGTGAGATGAATAATTGGTATGAAATGGAGCAAGCAGCAAAAGTTTCAGGTTCAAGATTTTATTATCTTAAAGGTGAACTTTTAATGCTTCAAATTGCACTTTATAGCTATACCTTAAATAAACTTTCAGACAAGGGATACACACCTGTTGAAACTCCACCTATGCTTAGGCGTGATAGTGTTGGACGTTCAGTTTCACTTGATGATTTTGAAGAAGTAATTTATAAAATTGAAGGAGAAGATTTGTATTTAATTGCAACATCAGAACCAGCACTTGCAGCACTTCATCAAGAACATACTTTTACGCACAAAGATTTACCAGTTAAATACGCAGGATTATCTCCTTGCTTTAGAAAAGAAGCTGGTGTTACAAAAGATAGTAAGGGAATTTTTAGAGTTCACAATTTTAATAAAGTTGAACAATTTGTTTTTTGTAAGCCAGATGAGTCAGACAAATTACATAAAGAAATTACAGAAAATGCAGAAGAGATTTTTAGAGAGCTTGAAATTCATTTTAGAGTAGTTGATATCTGCAGCGGAGATATAGGTTCATTTGCTGCAAGAAAATTTGATATTGAAGCTTGGCTCCCAGGACAAGAAAATTACAGAGAAATGGTTAGTGCATCTAATTATAGAGATTACGGTGCAAGAAGATTAAATGCGAGATTTCAAAATGAAAAAGGAGAATTAGAATTTGTTCATACTTTAAATTCAACTGCAATTGCACTTGTTAGATGTTTAATTGCAATTATTGAAACACATCAAACAGAAGATGGAAATGTGAGATTGCCAAAAGTTTTAAAACCATATTTTAATGGAAGAGAGTTTTTAATTAATAAATAAAATATAAGCGAGATTAGAATAATGACAAAAATTAAAATTAAAAATGAGAGAATTTATTTTGTACTTTCAATAATTTCAATTATACTTGGAAGAGTATTTCTTTTACTAGGAATTGCACTTGCCATATTTATTTTATTTAAGCTTGAAAAAATAGATGATAAATCTAAAAATCAAAAATTAACTCAAACAATTTGTTATATCTCAATTGCCGTTAACTTTGTATGGTATGTTTTTGAAGTTCTAACAAGCTCCTCATTTATATTTTAAAATAAACTATGGTAAAATACGAAATATACTGGAATGAGAAATTAAATGACTACACATTAGAGAAAGAAATAGATGGAGTTAAATCAATTAAAAGAAAACCAATGAAGTTTAAGCAAGATGATAAAACTTCTAAATTTAGAAAAGAGATATTAGAGAAAGAGTTAGATTAATTAAACTTTTTTATTATTTTAACTATCTCTTTTACAGGGGCATTAGTTTTAACTCCTAATTTATCATTTGAAACTCTTGATATTTCAAACCCTTTCTTTCTAATCTCTTCAAATAATGTCTCGTATTTTAAACAAAAATTTAATTTATTTTCTTTGCATAATTTATGAGGATCATAATACCCAACTAAGTCTAATTCATCTATTAATTTAGTTATTAGTTTTTCAATTTCTTTCTTATCATATATTAAATCAATATCTTTTAATATTTTGTTTAAGAAATTTTTATTATTTAATTCTCCTACATAAGTTTTTCCAAATGTATCTTTATCTTCATATTCACAAATTTTAGTTTCTTGAGTTATTCTATCCCACTTTAAATATTTTAAATTTTTTATTGATTCTAATGATTTTTCTCTTGAGTCTTCTACTTTAAAAAATATTTTATAAAAATGATTATGAGTAATTGATACAATTGGTGTTAGTACTCTATCATATTTTCCAGCTTCTCTTATAGAATATGCAATTAGATTTCTTAATCCAACTTCTTCATAGAAAAGTGTTTTTAGAACTTTAATTCCGTATCTTCTCAAACAAGTTTTTGGATATGTTCCACATAGTGCAGCAGTATCTGTTGCTGTTATACTTAAGATTCCATTATGTTTCATTCTTTGAAGTGCTGAGTCAATAAATGGGACTGGGCTTCCAAATGGGTCTATTTCAATAAAATCATAGAATTGTTTTGTTATAGTATTAATTGCATTATCACAATTCAATTCTACTTTATCTAAATCTATTTTGTTATTTTTAAAATTCTTTTTGATATTCTCAATTGCACTAGGCGACGCGTCACCTAAAGTGAGATGTGAAAAGCGATGAGGGATTTTCGATAAAAACCTTAATTCTCTTATTCCTGATGCAGCCATAGGGTCGCAGAATTTAATTTGCTTGTCAAAGTACGAATTAATTACTAAAAGTGAGATATCACGATTAAGTTTCATTACAGGATTGTAGAATACAGTTAGTTTCTTTGTAATATCATCTCCATACGATGTTATCTCAATTCCTTCTTCAACAACTGATTTTTGCATAACTAAGTATAATATTTGTTTGTTTTTATATCTTATTAAAATGAAAAATATTCAAAATTAAAATAAACTTTATAAAGCGATAAAAATTGTTTTAATTTAGACTTGGACCATTATATATTCTATTATGGCTGGATTGCCAAGTCTGGTCAAAGGCGCAGGACTTAAGATCCTGTCACATATGTGTTCGTGGGTTCGAATCCCATTCCAGCCATCTAAACAATAAAATACTATTTTATAAATTAAATCTAATAATTAATGGGTGAGAACTTTAGTTCCTTTGGTGCCAAGAATCCCTGATTGTTGAGCACGAATCCCATTCCAGCCATCTAAACAATAAAATACTATTTTATAAATTAAATTATATCTGAAATAAAAATTATATTATAACTAAAGTTTAAATTTATTATAAAGATTAAGAAATTAATTTGCTCCCCTTCTTGAAGAAGCATTAGTTCTTTCTACAGGTCCTCTTGCTGAAAAAGCTGTTGAGCCATATCCTGAGGGACCAGTGTTACCAAAGTCTATTTTTCTTCTTTTAACATCATTTATATGATTAGGTTGAAAATTTCTTGATCTTCCACTAAGAATTCTTTCTGCAATAAGAGTTACAAGACCTTTATCTCTTAATATATCATTTCTAGATGTTTCTTTGGGAATATATGGGACTATACCATCATTTAAACTATAATGTCTTCTTGCTTCAAACTCTTTTGGAACAGTATGAGGTAAACCATTTTCATCACATATAACAATACTTGATTCTAAAACGTCTCTAGCCAAAAGCTCATCCTCAGGAGAATTAGTTCTAATCTCATTAGCAGCTGAAACAATTAATTCAAAAGGATTATTAGTTAATCCTGAATATTGATCTTGAGCATCTACTAAATCAAAAGGTAATTTTTTCTCAGCCCTTAAAGAAGGATCCAATAATCTTTCACCAAAAGAGTTAGGAACTCTCAAAGCTAAAAGAGTTGAAAAATTATCAAATCTAGTTAAAAACTCTATTTGATCTCTTGAATATGAAGCTGTTGCAGGAGAGAAATTTCCAACTGAAAATGCCAAATAAGATGTAATACGACCATTATTTGTTGTATATGGAACTATTCCTATTGAATCAAATGTAACCATCCTAATTCTACTCTCACCCATAAATGAACTTTCAAGTCCAATATCTACTGGAACTGCAACTTTAGAAATATCTCTCTTATTATCTGGATTCCCTCCTAATTTTAAAAGTTTATCAAATATTTTATCCAAGAAACCTACTTCTTTTGTACTTGTTTTTTCTCTAAGAACTCTATACATTCTTAATAGTTCAGGAGTAGTTAAATTTCTAGGAATATTACTAAAACTCTCCAATAATTCTGCATCTAATACATCTCCTGGAACATCTTGAAAAACATGCCCATCAAATCCACCCACTTTTCCTACTCTCATACTATAACTTCCACTATCTTCCATCTTATTAATTATAAAGTAGATACAAACCTTTTATAAGTTTTTTGATAAAATTAAGATCTTGAGATAAGATATTGTTATTTTTAATAATTTCTATTAACTGAAAGTTAGACATAAGTGTTATATAAGATGTTTACCATAGTATTATATGGAAGAAGATCAATCGGATAGTTTGAATAATGAAAAAAAAGCTTTTAGAAAGTTTTTAGAAAAACAATCTGATAATTATAGAGGGCTTAAAGAGAAAATTTCTAATATTATTTCTAATAAAAAAGGAAAAGAAAATATTGAGGAAATTTTAGATTATAGTTCAAGTGTAGATGAATTTGATGAAGATTTTGACTCACCTTTAAACCCTGATCTTGATGAACATTTTGATAGATATGAGATGCCAAAAGATGAGAAGAAATCAAAATCAACAGCTTCAATACTAGAGGAAGAATTTCACTTTGATAGGTATGAAAGCAGGAAAGAAAGAGATTAGAGGGATTATAGAGAATTTGCCCCTTTAGCGTAAAATCGTTAGCTTTATAAATAACCCTTTATAAATCTTTTATAAATGGCTGACATGATTGTCGAATACAGAGTAATGCCTGAAGATGGCGAAGTAGAATTTGAGACTTTAAAAAGTAGATCTGAAGAAATAGTTAAAAACTATGCTGAGGATGTAAAAATTATTGAAGTTAATGAAGATCCAGTAGGTTTTGGACTTAAGGCAGTTAGAATTAAGTTTCAAATGAATGAAACACACGGATCTGAAGAATTGGAAAATCAAATTTCTGATTTAGAAGAAGTAGGAGAAGTTACTGTAACTCTTATGGATAGGTTATAGAGGAAAAATAAAATAAAATGACAACAAACCCAGATACAAAAATTGTAAATATTGTAATTTCAACATCATTAGAGCATAAAATTCCGTTAGAGCGGTTGATTATGGATTTACCAAATACTGAATACAATCCTGAACAATTCCCAGGTTTAATTATGAAAATTAGAGAACCTAAAGCTTCATTTTTAATTTTCTCCTCAGGAAAAGTTGTTTGTACTGGTACTAAATCACTTGAAGAAGTTGAACTTGCACTTGAGAAATTAATTGAGTATATGGCAAAAGTTGACATTGAAATTAAAATTAAACCACAAGTTAGAGTTGAAAACGTTGTTGCAAGTTCTGACATTAATATGAAATTAGATTTAAATGAAATTGCAATTAAATTAACTAATGTTGAATACGAACCAGAACAATTTCCTGGTCTTGTTTTTAAAATTCATGATGAAACTGGTGCAACATTTCTAATTTTTGGAAATGGAAAAATTGTTTGTACTGGAACTAAATCTGATAAAGATGTTCATATTGCAATTAAAAATTTACTTGAAGTTCTTAAAAGATACGGTGTTAAGAATTACAAAGAAATTGAAAGTAAATAAATATAATTCTAATTTTTCTTACTAAATAATAGTAAAATATATAAATCAAAAAAATATTTTAATCTTATGACAATACAAAATCTCGTTAAAACAAATGATTTTCCAATTAAAGTTGTTGAACCGGTTCATGATGGAAAAGTAAGATCAGTATATTGGACTTCAAGAGATCAAGGTATAATGATTATATCTGATAGAATTTCAGCTTTTGATGCAGTTTGGGGTAATGTTGCTAATAAAGGTTCTGCATTAAATCATATTAGTAGTTATTTATTTAGAAAATTAAGTGAAAATGGAATGAATCACCATTTGCTTGAACAAGCTCATCCTTTAGTTTGGAGAGTTCAAAGAGCTAATCCACCTGTTATGGTTGAGGCAATATCTAGAGCATACATTGTAGGGTCAATGTGGAGAGCGTATGAAAAGGGAGATAGAGTTTTTTGTGGACAAGAACTTCCAGAAGGATTAAGAGAAGGAGATAAGTTAGAAGAATTAATATATACACCAACTTCTAAAGGAATTTTATCCCATATAGAAAGAAAAGCTGGAAGATTATTGCATGGATTTGAAAAAGAAAGAGAAAGTGGAGCTTTTTATGAAAAAGATGATTGTCCAATTACTCCTGAACAAATTCTAAGAAACTATCAAGCATTTGGTTTTGAATCTCCAGAGGATGTAGATAGAATAGCTAGTTTAAATCAAAGAGCATATGACGATGTATTTAATGTTGCTTATAAAAAAGCAGGATTAGGTGATTTATTAGATTTTAAATTAGAATTAGGTTATCTTGATGGAAAATTATCATTTATTGATGAGCCACCAACTCCAGATTCAGGTAGACTCTCAGATAATAGAAGTAAAGAATTTTTTAGGCAAGGATTAATTAGATTATTTGGAAGTGATTTAACTAAAATGACTAAAGAAGAAGTTATTGCATTTGCAAATGACAATTCTAGTAGAGTTCCTGAAAAGTTATTTGGTGATACTTCTAAAATTTATATGAACATTGCTACACAATTAACAGGAACTAAACCTAGAGTTTCTCAAAATCCAAGACAAGAAATAATGGATGTACTAAGTGATTTAGGAGTTTTAAAATAAACTTTTCTAAACCACATTTTATAAATTAAATATTATTCTTTTATATATGAAAAAACAACCAGTTTACGTTTATAAACTTCTTAATGGAGAGAAATTAACTAAATCTGATTTTATTAAATACTTTGAAAATAAAGTTTTTAAAACCATTCGTAAGTTTAAACTCTTTGAATTAGATGATAAATTAGTTGTTGCAGTATCTGGAGGAAAAGATTCAATTACAGTTCTTTATTTAACGCAGAAATTTCTCGCTAGAAAGAATTTACAAAAAAATATTACAGCTCTTGCAATTGATGAGGGTATTAAAGATTATAGGTCTCACACATTAGAATTCTTAGAAAAGTTCTGTAAGGATATTGATGTTAAATTACACATTGAATCTTATGAAAAAGACTTTGGAAAAACACTTGACAAAAGTGTTGAGATACTTCATAAAAAAAACTCAAATGTTTCACCATGTAATATCTGTGGAACTTTTAGACGTAACGCACTTAATACCGGAGCTCGTAAGCTTGGTGCAACGAAGCTAGTAACTGGACACAATCTTGATGATGAAGCGCAGAGTATTTTACTTAATATTTTCAAAAACAATTTTAAGATACTTGCAAGACTTGGACCAAGTAATGGAGTTGTTAAAAATGAGCTCTTTATTCCAAGAGTTAAGCCTTTATACTTGTGCTCTGAAAAAGAGGTTAGATTATACACTATCCTTAAAGGATTTGATGTAGGTTATGATGAATGTCCATATAGCAGTGGAAGTTTTAGGGCAAACTTAGGAGATATGATAAATAAATTAGAAGATGAACATAAAGGTGTTAAACACTCTATTGTAAATTTCTATTTAGAAACTAAAGATGCTCTAGGTGAAAAGTATTTAGAAGATTTTGGTTCTGATGTAACTTTATGTACAAGATGTGGTGAACCAAGTCAAAAGAAAGTATGTAATACTTGTGAATTAAAAGATTTAATTAAGAGTAATTAAATTGAAGAAGCTTGCGCTTTTAATTTTCTTTTTTCTTGAATTCCTTTAGCTCCCAAGTAAGCACTTCCTACTAAAAGACTTGCTACAATAAATTCTGTTCCCATTTCAAAACCTTCATGAATTTGAGGGTTTTCAATAAAAATTTTGGAATAAGGTTTCGATCCCATATATGTAAGAAATGAAATACTTTGGAGTAATGTTTTGTATTTTCCATAATCCACAGCTTCAACTCCTAAATTTTCATTAATGTTGTTCTCATCAATTTTAGTACAAGTTTCTGGATTTTTCCATGCTCTGTATGAACTTTTAAGCTGTTCAATAATAGGCCCTCTATCTTTTTGAGATATATAATCAACAACTAAATTAGCACCTGCAGAACCTAAAAGAAAAAATGAAGTTGCACTTGGTGATGTAACAACATGGGGAGCATAAAGAAATAAAGAAGCTGATAAATGTCTAAATTTGTCTACAAGTGGATCTAAAATTGCACCTTCTAAAGTTCTTTGATTATACGCTCTCGCCCAATCTCCATCTAATAAATCTCCTAAAGTCCCTTTAAGACCAGTAATAGGTGTTATAAACTCAACATAAGGTAAGGAATGTGCAATAATAGAGACTACACTAATTAAACCTGAAACAACTGTTATATCATTTGCATGGAATCTTGGATTTTCTCCACAATATTTTCTTATTACACAAGGCTTAAACATTAAATAGATTTCTTAATAAGAGTTAATAAATGTTTTCTTAATAAAAAATAATTAAATTATTTTGTTGGATAAGCATAAACAGGAGTTGAAAAATCACTGGTATATCTTGCAACCCCTTTTGTAACTCTAAATTCATCAATAAAACTATCTTGTAAATATCTATTAGCACCAAGAGGCCAAGCACCTATTGCTATTTTATTTGTGCCATAATCTTTAGTTGAACCCAAATTATGAGTATATATTTTAGTTCCATTTTCATAAATTTCATAAGTTGAACCTGTTCTTTGAAAAGCAAAATGAAACCAAGTTTGATTTTCTATGTCTTGAGTTCCATTTAATCCATTATTCTCTGGCCATTCATAAGGATAATAACTCATAATCCCCCCTCCAACATCAATTATACCTAATGCTAAACCTTGATTAGCATCATTAACAATTGAAAATAAAGCATCTGAGTTTTCTAAAAGATCTGAAATATAAAACCACCCTTCAACTGTAAAATCACTACTTCCCATATCAAAAAGAGTAGTATTTGTTTCAGTTAAAATATGACTTGAAGTTCCTTCGCCTAAATCTGGAATATAATAACTAGAAGAACCTAGAATACTATTTGAAGTATTTATTGCACCAGAACCAACATTAGTTAAACTAACGGAATTAGAAGAGTTATCAATATATGTTGTAGCTCCATTTGTACCTTCAAAACTTGTTAATAAAACAACACTACTCCAATAAGGGTCATAAACTGAAATGTTGACACTCTTTTCAACACTATCACAAGTTAAAGTAAAATTTAAATCACTATAAACTTGAATAACCTCTGAACTTGAACTTGTAGATTTACTTCCACTCCAACCATTAGAACCGCTACAAGAAGAAGGAGTCCCTGTAATATTCCAGCTAACATTTACATAATCTCTAAAATATATTGATGTATCATTTACTCCTATTGAAATAATTAAAGAGGAACCACCACTAGCACCACTTAAACTAATCTCTTGTAAATAAACTTTTTTAGAATACACTTTTTGATTTGTTATAACAACAACATCAACATTACGAGTTGTTAAATTAGCTAAACAACTAGAAATATTAATCCCTGTAAGACCATTACTAATTTCTTGAGAAACACTACAATCAACACCACCAACCTTAACAGATTGAATTGTAACATTACCAGAATTAGAATTTTTAAAATACAAATAATTATTTGAAATAGTATCTATATTTGTTGAGCCAACACTATCACCACTTTGACTCTCAACATTAGAAAAGGTAATAGAACTATAATTATTGAACCAGGTTTGAAAACCTACAATAGAAACAATTGCAACAACTAAAAGTAAACCACTTGCTACAACAGGGCCAATACCCTTTTTAGAATTAAACATAAATAATTGGGAAATTAACACTTTATAATCTTTATTATTTACTAAATATTAAAAAATAGAAGAAATTATCCTAATTTCTTTATTTCATCAAAAGTTAATCTTGTTAAGTTTTCTTTTATATCAATATATGCGATATCAAATCTTTCTAAATCGTATTCTTCTTCCATTGCTTTTTTATACATTGAAAGACCTAGTTTAATTGCATCTTTATTTGACATATCTTTTTTGTAATCGTTTTCTAAATCAACGTTGATTTTATCTGATAAGTTTCCAACTGCTCTTGCAAGAAATCTAAAATACATTCCTGATGCTGTTGTTTGATATAACATTGGAATATTATCTTCAATACCACCAAATAATAAATTAACACCAAACGGTCTTAATCCTCCTGATTGAGAATAGTATTGTTGAATATTTGCAGTTTCTTTAACTAAAGATAAAACATCAGTTGGTGTTTGAAATTTAACTCTGTGCTCTTGAGCAGCTAATTGAGCTTGTTCAATTAAGCGTCTACCATCGCTCATAACACCAGAGCCACCAACTACGATGTGTTCATCAATTACAAATACTTTCTTAAAAGAGTCTTTTACTAGTAATTTTGACTTAATTCTCCTATCAGCAATAAATACAACTCCTTCCTTTGTAACAATACCTAAAACAGTACTTCCTAATTTTACAGCTTTCTCAGCGTATTCTACTTGTAATAAAAGACCGTCAGGTGAAAACATACCAACTGATCTATCATAACCCATTTCTTGAGCTTGTTTTACTTTATCCATAAAAATTCTAATAATTAAGAGTTTTTAAACATTGTGAAAAATTAAAGAAAAACCTTTACCAATTCTGAATCTTATACGCTTTATGAATGTATTCTTTACACATTCGATGAGTATTGAAGTAACTTGCACTATTACCTATCAACCTTTTTTCTGAGAAATCTACTAATCGAAGTCACAAGCACCGTTGAATCGAGTGGCTTGTTCCTAAGATTTCTAAAAAAGATTGAGCAAAAAATAGATTTTACCAATCTTTAATCTTATACGCTTTATGAATGTATTCTTTACACATTCGATGAGTGTTAAAGTAACTAGCAGAGTTACCAATTGATAATTTCATTTCATTTGCCCAAGAGGTTCTATTTTTATCGTAGAATCTTGGAATTATCTTATATCTTAGAGTCATTATGAAGTCTTCATATTCGTAAATTGGAAATCCTCCTCCATCACGCTCAAATGCCTCTATTGCCCAACCATCAAGTCTTGAAAAGTGTAAACATCCATTTGCAGCAGCTTTCATTCCTGATGTTCCTGAAGCTTCATTTGGTGGAATAGGAGTATTTAGCCAAACATCTGAACCTGAAACCATTAGTTTTGCAATATTCATATTGTAGTTCTCTAAAAAAGCAATGGATACAAAGTCTTTTAATTCGTTGGCTTTCTCAATTATTCTTCTCATTATATCTTTTCCAACTCCATCATTACCATGGGATTTTCCTGCAAAAATGAATTGGACTTTTTTTCCAATATCTTTTAAATTATTTATATTTTTAAAGATTAATTCTGCATCTTTATATTCAATAAATCTTCTTGCAAACCCAATTGTTAAAACATCTTCATTTAAATTTGTATCAACTACATTATGCTCGTTAACATATTTAATCAAATCTTTTTTTGCAAGAGAATGTGCATTTAAAATAACTTCATCTTTAATCTCAAATACTTTTGAAAGATTTGAATAATCATCTCTCCAGCCTATTAAATTTTCATCAAATACTTTTGCCATATATGGGCTAACCCAACTTGCGCAGTGTATTCCATTTGTTATATAATCAATTGTAAATGATGGAAACATACATTGAGTAACTTCCATATGTTTTTTTGAAACAGCATTAATGTGAGAGCTAAAACTCATTGCAAGTTTTGTTGTATTTAATTCATCATCTCCAGCTAGTTTTTTAATATGAATTGGAATAAGTCTTGTTGCTTCGTGAAAAGTATCGTAAATTCTATCATAACTAAATCTATCGTGACCAGCTGGAATTGGTGTGTGAGTTGTAAATACACATTTCTCTCTTGTTAATCCATCATCCCAACCAATTGTATCACCCATATCTCTGTACAATTGAAGAGTTAAAAAACTACTGTGACCTTCGTTCATGTGATATTTCTCAATATTTGTATGACCTAATTCTGATAGTGCTTTAAGTCCACCTATACCCAAAACTATTTCTTGATGAAGTCTATCCCCTTGATACAATTTATTTGTTATGTTTCTTGTCCATTCTGGGTTTTTTTCTAAGTCTGTATCTAAGAAATATATTGGAACGGGATATCCTGAATTACCTAAATAAGTGTATTTCCAAATTTTAATATGAACATCAACACCAGAAAATCTAACACAAGCTTCTTTTTTTGTATCTTCTAATATATTCATAAAATCCCAATTATCATCTTGTTCAGTTTGAATACCATTTTCAATTTTTTGTTTAAAAAAACCTTTTTTGTAAAGTAGTGTTACAGCGCAGATTGGAAAAGATAAATCAGCCATCGCTTTAATAGTATCACCAGCTAAAATTCCTAAACCACCAGAATAGGTTTTAATATCTGGATTAATTCCTATTTCAGCACTAAAATAAGCAACTCTTGTTTTATCGTTGGACATGATATAATTATTAAGAATTGAATTTATATAAGTTTTAGAGTACTAATTAATGAAGAATATAAGAAAATTATTTATTTTAATTTTACAGCTGTTCCATAAACTAAAATTTCAGCAGCATTATGAGAAATAGCAGCTGTTGTAAAATGAACATTAACAATTGCATCTGCATTTAACTTTTTAGCCTCAGAAACCATTCTTTCAATTGCCGTTTCTCTAGCCTCATCAAGAAGCTCTTTGTATTCTTTTAATTCACCACCTGCAAGATTTCTAAGTCCTGCAACAATGTCTTTTCCAAACCATTTTGCTCTAACTGAACTTCCTTTAACAATACCTATTGTTTCTTTTATTTTCTTTCCTGTAATTTCATGTGTATTTACTATAATCATAATATTATAGAAATTGAATAACTTATAAAATTATGTTTAGATTAATTTGAGACATTATAAAAACTCTTTTTTCTTTATTTTCATATTCTTATCAAAAGTGTAAACATATGGAACACCTGTTTTTAATTCGAATTCTAATATTTCTTTAGGAGTCATACTTTCAATAAATTTAATTATTGCCCGTAGTGAATTTCCATGTGCTGCAACTAAAACATTTTTTCCTTCTTTTAAGTCTTTTAATATGTTTTTTTTAAAATAAGGAAGAGTCCTCTTTGATGTATCTTTTAAACTCTCCCCATTTGGTGGGGCAACATCATAACTTCTTCTCCAAATTTTAACTTGTTCATCACCAAATTTTTTGGCAGTTTCATTTTTATTCAAACCTTGCAAATCACCATAATGTCTCTCATTAAGACTTTCTGAGTTTTTAACAATCATCAAATTCTTATCTTCTTTTCTTATAGTAAACTTATTATAATTTTTACTTTCATTATGTTCAACTAAATATTTTTCAATATTATCATTTAAATTTAAAATTTCAAAGAGAGTTTGTTGTGCTCTTAATAATTTTGAAGTGTATATTTTATCAAATTTAAATTTACTTAAAATTCTTCCTGCAGATTTTGCTTCTTTTATTCCTTTATCACTAAGGCTAATATCAACCCAACCTGTGAATCTATTCTCTAAATTCCAAATTGATTGACCATGCCTTACTAAAATTAATTTACTCATAATCAAAAATAAACTTTAGATTATTTAAAGTTTTCTTATACTCTTATCAATAAAAACAATATCAAATATGTTATTATTTCTAAACTAAATGTTTTTATATTAAATGTTTCAAATGATTTTTCAAAGAAAATTATCATAATTGGAATTATCATTACAAAGAAATAATCACTATACAAAGTAATCATTACTATACTTGAAACACTTAATAAAATCATATTGTGTAATTCTTTTATATGATGATTTGGATATTTGTAACTTAGCATTTTTAAAATTAAATTTGCAGCTAGTAAAAATAATAAAATACTACTTCTAAAAAAATAAAATAACAATAGATAAGTAATTACAAGAAGTACATCTACAAAGTAATTTATGAACTTTTTAAGTTCAGCATGTTCTTCTAGAGTTGCTTTTCCTAAGAGATGTCCTGTAAGTGTTAAGAAATAAAAAATAATGTATGGAATAAATGTTATCATTATTCACTAAGTTTTGAATCAATCATAACTTTAACTTGATCGTAATCAATTGCACCAACTATGAAGTTCCTATCAATAATAAATGTTGGAGCTGCAACAACACCAATTTCATTTGCCATTTCTTTTTCCATATCAATTTGGTTACTGTATTTTTCTGAGGACTCTGATAAACAAGTTCCAAATGTGTCAATGTTCATTCCTAAATCTCTTGCAAATTCAATGTATACTTGCTCTACATATGCTGCTTTCATCCAAGTATCTCTTTCATTATATAATTTGTAACTAAACTCTTTCCACTTTCCTTGTTCATTTGCACATAGTGCTGCAATTGAGGCTCCTTTTGCTCTAACGTGAGCGTTTTCAAGAGGGTAGTTATAGTAAACGTATTTTACACTTCCATTATTAACATAGTCTTCAAATAAACTTGGAACAATTGGAACATAACTTGGATTTGATTTTTGAAATTGTGAAACTAAATCTTTATTACCTTGGGCAATAGCACAGAATTGACATTCAAAATCACTAAATTCGTAAACTGTAACTTTAGCGTTTGGGTTTCCTAAAACTACTGAATTTTCTAACTCTGGAACTTCATTTACTAAAACTTTATTTGGAATTAAATTGTGATTAATCATATAATAAGTTTCATTATTATAACTAACTTGTTTATATGCAGTTTCTAAATTTAACCATTTAGAATCATTAGTTATTTTTTCTTCAAAAATATATGAAGGTAGAAATTTACTATTAGTTTCTTCTATAATTTGTTTACCTAATTTTGAATTATAATCTATTCTTATTGGATTTAAATTATCAAATACATTTTTTTGCATTTGATCAACTACAATCTCAACCTGGCATTCACTACAAGCAGGGTCTTCAACTACAATCATATTAAGCATTGAGTCATTAAACTCTATTGTTTGATTATTTTCGTTATTTCCAATTCCATTTGTGATTAATAAATATGCTGCAATTATTAATAGAATAGCTGCTATTGTAATTGAGAAAATTCTAGTTGTTTTATTTTTAGATTTTGCCCCCTCGTATTTTTTATGAGAAGTCTTTGTAACTACTTTTTTAGTTACCTTTGTGTTTTTGGTTACTTTCTTACTATTGTTAGTTGCTTTAGCTACTTTTTTGGTAGTTTTTTTCGTAACATTTTTCTTTGCCATAGTTCTATAAGATTGAAGGAATTTATAAATATTTTGTATTATTGATAGATTAGAATTCATAAGGTATATAAACTACTATTTTGAATTAATAGTATGAAATACCCTTTTACAAAAAAAGTTGATACCGTTGATGAATATTTTGGTGTAAAGATTGATGATTCTTATTCTTGGCTTGAAGATTTAAGTTTAAATGATACTAATGAATGGGTTGATTCTCAAAATAAATTTAGTGATTCTTATTTGTCTGAAATTCCTTTTCGTGAGAAATTGCGTACAAGGATAAAAGATATTTTGAATTATCCTAAGAAAAGTGTCCCTATCAAAAAAGGGGATTACTATTATTATTTTAAAAATGATGGACTTCAAAATCAAAGTGTTCTTTATAGAAAAAAGGAAGTTGAAGAAGTTGTTTTAGATATTAATTCTTTAAATTCAGAGGGTACTGTTTCTCTTAGTAGCTTATCTTTTTCAAGAGATGGGAAGTATTTAGCTTATGGACTTTCTGAATCGGGTTCTACTTGGTCAAAGGTTTATGTTCTTAATTTAGAGACTTTAGAAAAATTAGATGATGAAATATCCAATATTAAATTTGATGATGGTGCTTATTATGATAAAGTTGTTTGGTTTGAAGATGGATTTTTTTATACGAGATTTCCTGTTTTAGATGAGAGTAAAAGACATCAAGATATAACTAAAGATTGTAAAGTTTATTATCATAAATTAGGCGCTTTATCAGATAAATTAATTTATTCTTCAAAAGATTCAAAAATTACTTATGGACTCTCTGGTTCTAAAGATTCTTTGTATATTTATTCTAATTATGGAAACGGGAGAAATTCTGTTTTGGTTAAAGATTTAAAATTAGATAAGTGGTTTGAAGTTGTTACGGATGAATATGAAAATGAAAATTTAATTGTTAATGAGGATTCAAATTATTTTTATATGCACACAAATAAAGATGCTCCTATGAAAAGATTAGTTAAGATTTCTAAATCTGATTTATCAAAGTGGTCTGATGTTGTTTTGGAAAAAGACTCTTTACTTGAAGATGTTTTATTCGTTAAAGATTATGGTTATGTTTTAGTCTATTTAGAGAACGCTTCTAATAAATTGAGAGTTGTTGATTGTGATTTTAAGAATGAGTTTGAGATTACACTACCTACTTTTGGAAGTGTTCATAGTTTAAGTTATGATGAGTCTGAGAAAGAATTGTATTATGGATTTACTTCTTTTACTTATCCATCTGAGATTTACAAGTATTCATTTGAAGATAAAAAATCAAATTTAGTTGAGAAGTCCAAAGTTAAATTTGATTTTAACGATTATGAATCTAAACAGGTTTGGTTTGATTCTTATGATGGAACTAAAGTTCCCATGTTTGTAGTTCATAAGAAAGGTATTAAACTTGATTCAAATAATATGACACTGCTTTATGGGTATGGTGGATTTAATATTTCACTTACTCCACATTTTAGTATTCGTAATTTAATATTTTTAGAGCAAGGTGGTGTTTATGCAATGGTTAATTTAAGAGGTGGTGGAGAGTTTGGAGAGAACTGGCATAGAGCTGGAATTAAGGAGAAAAAACAGAATGTTTTTGATGATTTTATATATGCTGCAAAGTATTTGATATCGAATGGTTATACTAATTCTAGTCGTTTGGGAATATTAGGTGGTTCTAATGGTGGGCTTTTAGTTGCTGCTTGCGCTTTACAAGAGCCTAAATTGTTTAAAGCTGTTTTATGTATTGTTGGTGTACTTGATATGCTTAAGTTTCACAAGTTTACAAATGGTTCGGATTGGATTGGTGATTATGGATGCAGTGATAATGAGTTTGATTTTAATTATTTGATTAAGTATTCTCCTTATCACAATGTTAAGAGTTTAGAGTATCCGTCTATGTTTATTTCAACTGGTGATTTTGATGATAATGTTGTGCCTTCGCACTCTTATAAATTCGCTGCAAGATTACAGGAGCTTGGACAAGGAGAGAATCCCATTTTATTAAGAGTTGATAGAAGTACAGGGCACGGTGGTGGTAAGCCGATGTCTAAAGTTATCGATGAGATTACAGATGAGTTTAGCTTTTTATTTAGTGAGTTAGGTTGGGATTATAGATAAGGTTGTTTAAATACTAATTATCTATTTTTTATCCTATTATTGAATATTTTATCCTAAAAAATCTTTTTTATCTAAAAATTATGATAAATCTCTTCTTCTAAACCAGAAACCTTTATAAATAATAAAACCTGGTTTTAAATAAATGTTAAAAGAAATCACCAAAAAAATCTTTAAAATCATTACTTTTCAAATTAAAAAGTTTTTAACATTTGAAGAAAGATCTCATTTATGGTGGTTATTTACATGTTTACCAATTATTTTTATCCTAATTATAATTGTAGTTTTAATTTTATTTAGAGATTGGGGTTCAATGTCTTTAATTCTTATTACATCACAACAATTATTAAGTTATTCTTTCATATTATCTTCAAACTCTATGGGATTAAAGTTTTTAACTCCTAAAAATAATGACATTAATACAGTTATGGCATTTCTTCTAATGATTTTTTCATTAGTTTTTTCTGTTCTCTCTTTCACAGAACAAGATACATTTATATCATATAAAAAATATAATATAATACTATTAATTTTTTCAATAATATTTAGTTTATTGTCAATAAAAATTTATAATCTTGCACCTAATAATGATTTTGATTCAACAATTGAAGAAAATTTGAAAAAACATAGAGAGAACTTAAATAAACAAAAAGAAACTGGAGGTTTTAATTTATAAATTTAAAAAATGGTAAATAAAGAAAATTATATTAAATTAGAAATACTTGAAGTTAAACAGAATATAGGTAAATTTTATCTGGGAGTTGGTAAAGCCAGCGAAGTTATTAAAATTTGTTCACCAAATGAAAGACATAAAGATGAATTGCAAAGATATATGGGGATACAAAGGTTTCTAAATCCAAAAAGAGTTATTGAAATTAAAAAATATGTTACAACTTCTGATGCATCTTTTCCAAATTCTATCATTCTCGCACTAAAAGATGATAGTTATTTTTTTGAAAATAATGTACTATACATTAAAAAGTCTAAAGAATCAAGTAATATAATTGATGGTCAACATAGACTCTCTGGATTTTATGAAGGTGGGGGAGAAGACTTTGATCTTATATTAACTATATTCACTAAACTAGAAATGGAACAACAAGCTTATATCTTTTCTGTAATCAATACTAAAATGACAAGAATTAACCCATCATTAGCTCAAGATCTTTATGATTTTTCTACAATTTCAACTCCTGAGAAAGTAGCACATAACATTACTCAAAAATTAAATTCAGATAATAACTCGCCTTTATTTAATAAAATTAAAATATTAGGGATGAAAGAAGAAGGAATGGTAGAACCAATACTATCACAAAGTACATTTTCTAAGTATATTATTGAATTAATTGCAGATCAAAAAAGTGATTCTTATACCATTAGAGACAAACTTAAAAGAAATAAAAATGATAGAAAAAGTCTAAAAGATTTTTATCCAGAATCTAAAAAATCAAAATACGTTTTCTGGGATTTCTATACTGAAAGCCAAGATAGTTTAATCTACAAAATACTTAACAATTATTTTCATGCTATATACAAAGTATTTCCAATGGAGTGGGAAGACTCTACTAAAATTTTAATTAAAACAACAGGATACATAGCATTAATGAATATCTTTAGAGAAATTTTTAAAATAGGATTAGAAAATAAAAATTTTAGTATTGAATTTTTCGAAGCTTTCTTAATTAAAGCAAAAAATAGTGGAGAATTAGAAGAATTTATAGCAGATAATTACCCTCCAGGAGGAAGAGGAGAAAGTAAGCTTAAAAAAAATTTTTTGAAAGGTATGAACTTATAATGGAAGATAAAATTAAAATTCCAACAATTTTAAAATGGGTTGGAGGTAAAAGAAGAATTATTGATAAAATTGAGAGATATTTCCCTAAAAAAATAGAAACTTATTATGAACCATTCTTAGGTGGAGCTTCAGTTTTCTTCTATATTAAACAAAAGTATAATCCCAAAAATTGTATTCTCTCTGATTTAAATAAAGATTTAATAAATGTTTATTTAGCTGTAAAAAATAAACCTAAATTATTAATTTATTATCTAAAAAAATATAGGAAATTAAATAATGAAAAAAATTATTATGAAATTAGAAATAAGTTTAATTTAAATAAAATTAGGGGAGTTCACAGAGCAGCAGTATTTATTTATCTTAATAAAACTTGTTTTCAAGGAATTTATAGAGTAAATTTAAAAAATGAATTTAATGTTCCATTTGGAAAATATGAAAATCCTCAAATTTTTAATGAGGAAACTATTTTTTTTGCAAGTGAGTTATTACAAAATGTTAAAATAATTTGTCAAGACTATCAAGAAATAATTAAAGATGTTAAAAAAAAGGATTTTTTATATCTAGATCCTTGTTATGACCCAATAACAAAAACAAGTTTTACACAATATAATAATAAAAGTTTTAACAAAGAACAGAGAATTCAATTAAATACTTTTATGAAATATTGTAAAGCTAAAGGTGCAAACTTTGTTTTAAGCTATAGTAATACTGATGAAGTTTTAAAATTATATAAAAAAGATTTTTTTGTGAATATAATTAAATGTCCAAGATTAATTAATTCTGCACATTCCAAAAGACATTATATTGATGAATTAATTGTGACTAATGTAATTAAAAAAAAAATAGTAATTTGAAATTTTATTTTTTTGCAGTAATTTTCTTAACTTTACTCATCCTTCAATTACATACCGACGATTTCGGCGTTATGGAACTTTACTGCTTTGGGTCCTAGATAAGTCTCATCGTGAAGTTGTTCTTTCGAGAGTTCAACGTTTTGCATTAATTTAAAGATATTACCAGTGAATAGTCCGCCTTTAAACGAAGTTTTAACGCCGTTCTCAATTTTATAACCAAGTCTTATTTCAGCACTAAAATCACCTGATAAGATATCAGGAACAAAAGATGAAAAAGTAACTATTTCAAAAACAACGTCAGAATCACTTTGTAATTCATTAACAGATTTCTCACCTGAGAGAACTTCAATTGTTCCAACAGGCCCAGTTGGTTCAATTCCTAAATAGTCAGCGTATTGCTTTGATGCGAAATGACTTTTAAAAACTGAGTTCTCAACTAAAAGTAATCTTTTAGAACTAATTCCATCATCATCGTATGGTCCACTACCAATACTATTTTTTAAAAGAGGATTTGAGTAAATAGTTACCTTATCCAAATTAGATTTAACAACTTCTTTACCTAATTCGTATTTAGACATTCCCAAATATTTAAAACGAGCGGAGCAATGTGCAATCATAGCATTCATTCCTAAATCAGGTGTGAAAAAATCTTTAACTGCAGTATTTAATAAAATAACTTTCCCTTTATGATTTGGAGCTTTAGATTCTTTTGATGTGTCAATAGATGTTAAAATACTATCTTTAAAAAATCCTTCAAAATCAAATTTTAACAAATCATTTACTTTATGGTAAACAACGTGTTCTGTTTCTTTTTTATTTTCTAAATTAATTGCCGTTAATACAAACTCAACATAAGATGTATTTTTAGTATAGGATTTAGAAATATTATCAGATGTTTCAATTGAATTCTCAAAAACAGTTGAATGAAATTCAAATGCATTTAATTTAACTTCAATCTTTTCATTAGAACACTCTTTAATTAAACCCTTAAAAACCTGAATTTTTTCACCGATAAACAAATTTAGCTCGCCTGAATCAAATTTTGAAATAAACTCTTTATCGTAGAAATTATCATAATTAATTTCTTTATCTGAAACAAATGAATCACTATTTTTAGGCAATGTGTATTTCTTACTTTTACTTTGAGAGCAAATAAAAACAGCATCTTTAAGCTCTCTTTTAAAATCTGTTACATCATCAGACTCGCTTAATGAAAAAGTAGAATCACCTAATCCATCTTCAAATTCTTTGTAAACATGAAATAGAACTTCATCACGATTAGATTTTAAAGTAGATTCAATTCTATAATCTTTCTCAACGTAAATGTTGTTTCTTCTCTTTTTAATTGTATAAATTTGAAAACTAGAAATCTCATTTTTATTAATTGATTCTTCTAACAACTCTCTATATTCATTTAATTTATTTTCTTGTATTTGTATTTGATCCATTTTAACCTAGTATTATCTCATCAATTAACATATAAGGTCCACCCTCAGCAACTCTAACCCACTCTTTATGCCCCTTACCACAATTTCCAGCTCCTTCAATTAAAAAGTCATCAGAGATTGCAGAGATATTATTTAATATATCTGGTAGAAATCCAGTTATTGCAAAACCATCGTAGTACTCGTCAATCAAAACTCCGTTTTTTATTCTCTGTCCGAAACATCCTTGAAGCTGAACTCCCCAACCTTTAGGATCTTCCATTCCTCCACTTGAATCAGTTACTAGAATTCCATCTTCAACAGATTTTAACATCTCATCAAATTTATCAACACCTGATTGAAAATAAGTATTACTCATCCTAGTATAATTTTTATGATCAAAACTCTCCATTCTGGAATTAGAAGAGTTCTTCAAATTCATTCTAGTTTTAGAATAAGAATCAGCCATAGGCTCATTAACTATTCCATTTTTAACTAAATAAACTTCTCTTGCAACAACTCCATCACAATCAAAATAGAACTCTCCATGTTTTCCTGAAATTGCAGGATAATCAACAATATTAACATTCGAACCAGCAACCTTTTGACCAACAAGTTCTGTTGCAAGAGCCCTATCTTTCATCATAGTATCAGCTTCCATGCCGTGACCAAAACTCTCGTGTGCAAGAAGGCCGGATAATCTAGGTGTTAGAATTACTTTGTATTTTCCACCTTCTAATTTTTTAGCTTTTTTAACTTTTGAAATCAGGGATTTAAATTTCTCAAGAGAATGATTTAATTTATCAAATACATTATTATCATTATCTGTAAAAGATTCGTAAACAGATCTTATCTCACCATCTTCACATTTAACCATTACAACTGCAACTAAAATTTTAATTGGAATTTTCTCATATAAATTTCTATATTTATTAACAAAAATATGTTCTTCCTCTTCTTCAATTAAAGCTGATCTAACATTTACAATGTCAGAATCTAATTTAATTAAATCATTTTTTAATGCTTTTAGCTCATTAGTTTTCTGTTCCAAAGACTTTGAACTCTCATCAACAGAGACAATGAAATCTTTCTCAAGTTCTTCTTTTGTAATATTAAGCTCTGTAAAATTTGCAATATTTTCCCTATTCACTTTTGCTTGATTCAACAGCTCTTTTGAGGCATCTAATAAAGAATCATAGGATAGAGAAGTTGTTCCATATTCAATGAATTTCTCTCCATCGTAAACTCTAATTTTAACACCTTTATCAGAGTCTTTTGAAATCTCTACATTCTCTTTATCAACTGAAATTCTCGTCTCAGAACTATTTAAATAATTAAAATCAATATAGGTTTCTGAACCTAGACTATCAATGATTTTTTTAAAAGATTCTCTTAAATTTTTAATACTATTATCCATAATTGAAATGTAAACAAAGCTTTATATAAATATTTGCTTTAGATTCAAGAAATTAATTTAAATAAATCCATCATCTTCTATTTTTTTAATTAATTTATCTAAATCTTTATAATTCTTACTTCTATCTAAAATAAATAATATCTTAACTAATGGTTGCCTAATTGCATAAACTATTCTAATCTCTTTGTTATTTGCAGTTAATCTAATTCTCAATAAATCATAATTTTTATATTCTATACTCTTATTTCTTTTAGGATTTAGTTCTAATAATTTTAATTTTTCATAAATTAATTCAATTGTTTTAACATTTAATTCTTCAATTTGTTTTAAAAAAAGTTTAGAAGGTTTTACTTCATATTTAGACATTTTGTTTTTTCTTAATTAATTTTTGTATATCATTCATAGAACCATATAAATTTTTTGCATCTGAGATTTTTTCAATTGCTTGTGCATATGCAATCTCCCTATTATTTAAATCATTACTCTCAAAAACTTTATTTCTAATAATCTCCCTAATAAAATCTTGTACATTTTCATAACCAAAACTTTTTGAGTATTCCTTTGCCTCTTCTAAAAGTTTGTCATTTATTCTTAAATTAATTTGAGTTGTCATAATATTAATTGATATTAATTAATATTTAAATATATGTTTTAATCAACTAGTAATTGAAAATCAAAAGATGACAAAACTTTATATAATCAATTCTTTAAGTTTACTTATGTCAAAGCTTATCCATAAAGATAAAGTAGTTCTACCAAATATGAAATACGCAACTGGTCTTTTAGAGATTTCAAGAGGACTTATGTTTGCAGGAAAAAAAAGAGTTAAAAGAGGTGTTGTCTTAGTTATGCCATCAGATAAAGATGTAAAATTTGGATCTTCCGTTACTATGTTTTTTTGTTTTTACCCACTTGAAATCTTATTTGTTAATTCTAAATACGAAGTTGTTGATAAAAAAATTCTAAGACCTTGGGTTCCTAATTACACTCCTAAAGAAGCTTCTAAATATATTATCGAGTCAGAGGTTGGAAGTTTAAAAAATATCAAGATTGGTGATAAAATTAAGATAGAGTTGTAAAATTTTATAAAGAAATACAATATTATATTTATTTATGAAAAAAAGTTTCTTTTTTGTCTTTTTTATCTTAATTCTATTAGTTCCTATTTTCTCAATTCAAACAATAAATGATAAAAATATTAAAGAAGACAAACTAAAAGTTAAATTTGATTTAATTCAAGATGAAACTTTAAGTCTTAAATCTTTAAATAAAGTTGCAATAGCTTCAAATAATACAAACGATAAATACATCCTACAATTCACAGATAAAATTAACAAAAAATGGATTTCAGATTTAGAAAAACTTGATGTTCAGTTCTACGATTATATTCCTGATAATTCTTATTTAGTTAAAATAGATGAAAAAGAATTTGATAATGTAAAAGGCAAAGAATATATTTTAGGAATTACAGATTATAGAGCAGAGTACAAAGGACTAAATAAATACACCAATAATTTAAATAAAAATAAAAGAACTTCTAATAAACAAATTGAAGTTGATATAACTCTTTATGAAAACTCAAATCTATCAAATGTAATTTCACAAATCCAAGAATTAGGCGCAGAGATTAGAAAAGATAATATTCAAACATTAACAAATAAAAATTCAGATAAATTAAGAGTTAAAATAGATTCAAATAAGATACAAGAATTAAATTCAATATCTGAAATTAAAACTACAGAAGAATTCATACTACCAACAATAGATAATAGTTTATCAAGAACTATTATGAATATAACACCTATTTGGGATTATAATAATTATAATCTATTTGGATCTGGACAAATTATTACTGTAGCTGATACGGGAATTGATACTGGTGTTAACGATGCAACAATGCACGATGATTTTCAAGGTAGAATTAGTTTAATACAAAATTTCATTGACACTCGTGTAACAAATGATGGAGCATCTGATTTAGACTCAGCGCATGGAACTCACGTTAGTGGTTCAGTTTTAGGAAATGGAAACAAATCTAATAGTAATCCTAGTTCTAATAATTTCTCAGCAAGTTTTGCAGGAACTGCTCCTAAGGCAAATTTAATTTTTCAAGCAATTGAACAAGAGTGTGATAATGCAACTTATTGTGGTGGATATTTTGGAGATTATCTATTACTTGGAATTCCTGATGATTTAGGAGATTTATTTTCTCCTGCTTATTCTAATGGTTCAAGAATTCATACAAATAGTTGGGGAAGTGATTGTAATGGAGATTATAGTTCTAATTCTGTAGAACTTGATACTTACTCTTGGGACAATAAAGATATGACAATTTTATTTGCAGCAGGAAACGACGGATCAGGAGCTAATACAATTGGATGCCCAGCAACTGCTAAAAATGCAATAACAGTAGGTGCAACTCAATATGGAACAACTATTGCATCATTTAGTTCACGTGGTCCAACAGATGATGGTAGAATTAAACCTGATGTTGTTGCACCCGGATATAATATAATCTCTTCACGATCTTCAGTTGCCTCAGGTACTTTATGGGGTGTTTACAATTCTTTTTATCTGTTAAGCAGTGGAACTTCAATGGCAACGCCTTTAGCCTCTGGAATGTCTGCACTTATTCGTGAGCATATTCAAAATAATCTAAGTTATTCTAATCCTAGTTCAGCTTTGGTTAAGGCATTTGTAATAAATGGAGCAAGAGATATGACTCCTGGTGACGGAGTTCTATACGATTACAATTACGGTTGGGGACAAGTTAATTTGCAAGATTCAATTATAGAAAATGAATCATATCGAATTGGTTATGTTGATAACAAAGAAGGAATTAATACAAATGGAGATGTATCTTTTAATATTAGTATCTCAGATGATTTAGTAAATTCAAATATACCTATTAAAATAACTTTAGTTTATACAGATTTTCCAAGTACAACAATTGCAAGCACAAATTTAGTTAATGATTTAGATTTAATTGTTACACTGCCTAATGGATCAATTTACAACGGTAATAATTTCAATCACAACGGTTCGTATGATAGATTGAATAATGTTGAAGTAGTTTATATTGAAAATCCTATATCTGGAAATTATAAAATAAATGTTTCAGGTTATAATGTACCACAAAGTACACAATCCTATGCAATTGTTTATTCTTATCCTCTAAGCAATCAAGCGAATATTACCTTAACAAGTCCAACTCAGTTAACTAATTATAATAATATACATCCTAGTTTTAATCTAATTGGAAATTTTTCTAAAAACATATCTTCATTAACTTATACAATTGATTCTACAACAACAAATATTACAAATCTATTAGTTAACAATACGATAATAAATACTACAATAAATTTAACACAAGAAAAAGAAGTTGATTTAATTTTAAATTATACTGATTTCAATGGAGCTTCAAATTCTAAAACTGTTTCTTTTAATGTATCGGTAAAGAGCCCAGAGGTTACTTTTACTAATCCTATCAATTCAAGTTATGTTAATGTAACAAATTTAGAAATTAATTTGACTGGAAACTTTTCTAAAAATATTAAATATTTAACTTATGAAATCTCAGGAACAACTTATAATTTAACTTCAGATTTAATAAACAATACAATCAATACAAGTATTGAAATTTTTAATTATAATTCAAATTCTATAGAATTTAATTTTAGTGACTATTACAATAAATCAAATATCAATACTTTAATTTTTAATGCTAGTTTGGTTTTTTCAGGTTCAACATTAGGAGATACTGATGGTGATGGAATTAATGATACAAATGATACATTAAAAGGAACAAGCTCGAATGTTAAAACAACTTATTCAAATTTATCTGTTAAAGTTAATGATGATAATAATTTGTCCAAAAGTTTTAGTAATTTAAGTAATGTTTCATTTTATGTTGGTTCAAGTAAATTAATTGAATTTGAAAATAATTTTAGTGATAACTCTGTAGATTTATCAAATGTTAGTTTAAAGAACTCTTCATCATCTAATAAAGCAAAAGTTTTGATTCGTGGATTAAAATTAGGTTCTGGAAAAAAGAAAACAATTTATTTAGATTTGATTGGAAACACAACGCGTGATAAGAGTGTGTGTATTAAAGATAAATTAATTTTTGATTTTAGTGAGATTAGCTCAACTTGTACTGGTTCAAATGAAACTTATCTAAATGTAATTCCTAGTTCTATTGGTGGATATTCAATTTCTTATGATGGTAATTCTACAACTAGAGTTAAGATAAGTGGACTTGTTCATAGTGGTGTTTCACAAACATGTACTGAAAATTGGCAATATTCTAGTTTTAGTACCTGTTCTGGAAATTCTCAAAGTAGAACTGCGACTGATTTGAATAGTTGTGGTACAACAAATAATAGAAGTAGTTTAACACAGAGTTGTACAAGTCCAAGTAGTGGCGGGTCATCAGGAGGGAGTTCTGGAGGAGGATCAAGTGGTGGAAGCAGTGGAGGTTCAAGTAGCGGTTCAACAACTATAACTGAAGTAATAAATAATACTAATATTACAAAAATTGAAACTTACAATATAATTAAGTTTTCAGAAAAATTAAATAAAAACTCAGTTTATATTAATGGTGTTAGTTTAAGTTCAAAAAATAATTTTACAGGTTTGAATAAAGTACTTATTAAAAACAAAGAAAATGCTAATGTTATAAGTTTTGACTTTAACTTTAGTAAAAAAATTTTAGAATTAAATGATCTTAATATTGAAGAGGGAGACAGAGATGATTATGATAATGAATTACTACAAAATTACATTATAGTCAGAGGTCTACCCAGTGAAATTAATAAAACACTAAAATTAAAAGTAACTAAGAAAAGAGAGAGTATCTGTATTAAGGATGAAGAAATCAATTCTATTTCACAAATAAGTTCAAATTGTAATTCTAATAATGAATATATAATTATATGTAATGATACTTTGCAATTTAACAAATATATTTGTGGAGTCGATAATGAGTATTATACTGTTAGCGGATTAAGTCATAGTGGAGTTGTTGAATATGGTAAAACTAAAGAGTCTATAGAGTTATCTAGAAAAGCTGTTGATACAATTACTCTTGAAACTACAGAAGATAGTTTAGAAGATAAAGAAATTCCAATTCTCTTTGAAGAAAATCTAGAAGAAGAATTAAATGAAAGCTTAAATAATGAAACAAGTTCAAACTCTCTTCTTGAAAAGATTCAAAATATCTCAATATATTATATTATTTATGGAAGTTTATTTTTAGTTGCAATTCTCTTTATTTTGTACCATTTGATTTTTAAATTATTTTTTAGAAATCTCCCTAGTTCGCATTTAAGCGAAGAAGAATATCAATTAATTTTCAACCATATTAAAAATTATTTAAGAGAGCATAAAAATAATTATCCTAAAAGAGATTTAGTTAGTAATTTGTATGATGAAAAATATCCAAAGGATATTATTAAAAAAGCTGTTAAAGACGTTTACAGTAAGAAGAGATAGATAAATTAAACCAAATCTAATATGGATTTATAAATTAATAACGATTACTCTATTTATGTCAATTCAATATAAAACTGTTAATAGAAGAGAGGATTTTGATACATTAGATAATGGAGACTTAATACGTGCAGTTGTGAAAGGTGAAACTAGAACATTAATGTATTTTGGAAATAACCAAGCTAGATTCAGATTTGTAGAATTCCCAAATGATTTAACACAAGTTCCAAAAGTATATACAATAGTAACCATTAGTGGAGATAGATTAATAATCTCTTCAGAAGGAACTAATTTAGGGGATTCAATTATATCATATATTGCCAATGAAAATAATCCTAACTTTAATCAAATAAGAGGTCTTGTTGAAAGAATTAGAACTAATCTTGTAATATCTAAATAACTATTAACTTCTTATTCTTTGATTTAAAGCCACTAATTATTTCGACTTTTAATTTTAATTGTTTCTTAAATAATTTAACTAACTCTTCATTTGCTTTGTTATCATCAGGAATTGATTTTAGAAAAACTAATATCTTATCTTCTTGAAAAATTATTTCTGATTTAGAAGAGTTGGGCTTTGCCCTAACTTCAATTATGTCATTTAATTTAAAGTTATTTATCATTATCGTAACTTATAGCTAAGTTTTGTTTAGGAGAATTTAAATCAAATGCTTTTGGTTTTCCACTAATTAGAAAACTACCATCGTAAGTTAGAGATAAATTGAAATCCTCAAAATCAATTGTTGTATTATCAAACTCAAAATTAAAGGTATCATCTAATTTAATATTTCCTTTGTTATAATTCAAGGTTATATTATCAAAATACATTTGAAATGTTGTTTTTTTAATTGAAACTAATTCGAAAGTCTTATTATTAATCTTAATATCGTTATTTCCATATTTGATTTTATCTGCAACACCAGTAATTATAATTGAAGTATTTTTCTCATCAAATTCTATTTCACCATCAAAACCAATTATTTCTATATTTTTAGAGACATCGTCAAAAGTTCCAGTTTCTGTTTCAATTGTGAATTTTGCTGAGTACAATAATAAATCTCCAGTGTAGAATTCATCAAATTTAACTAAATCACCTGAGAGAGTTACATCACCTTTTTTCTCATCTGTAAAATTAAATGAAAAATCTGACATAAAAAAAAAGAATAGTACAATTAGTAAAATTACTATAATTGCTAAATGAATATAGAACGGTTTAATTGTTATACCATCATTACTTTTTTTATTATTTGCTTTAACTCTAGGTCTTTTTCTAGGAGATGAATCATCATCACTTGTTAAATCATCGGATAAAATATCGTAGGGCATAATAGATATTATAAATTAAAAGTTTATAAATTTTCTTATTCATTAAAGAAGTTGTGAAATAAATGCTAAATATTAAATGGATTAAAATAAATCTCTAAGTCCTTCTGCTATTTGACCAATAGCATTAGTATGCCATTTCCAACATAGAGTATTTTCAAAACCAATATCACAGGTAACTTCAATTGAATTAGATTGAATGCCACCTATAATTCCCCAAACTAAGATTATAATTATTAGAACTGTTATAACTATTATTAATTCTTTGATTTTTTTCTTTTCCATAAATAGTTCTATAATCTTCTATTTATATAGTATTTGTATAAAATTAACTAATTATTTTCTATATCTTTCTTTCTTAAATCAAGCATTAGTTTAATCTCATCTTGCAAATCTACTGCTTTTACTAATTCATATTTAGTTTTCTCTGGATGTAATACAACAAGTTTTAACTCACCAATTTTTAATCCGTATTTGTTCTCAAGAATGTATTTGTAGATGTTTAATTGCAAAGAGTAGTGCCAATAATTACAATCAGGTAGATGACTAAGTGGATATTTACCTTCCCCATATTTGTTGTTTTCTTTAATTTCTTTTGTTCGCTTCCAATCAAAAATATGATATTCTCCGTTTAATTCAAATACACAATCAATTGAACCTGCCAATTTATGATCTTCATCAAAGACTTCCCATTCAGTTCTATATGGTTTTAAATCTGAATTTTCTTTATGAAAATCTAAAAAATGTTTGAATTCTAAAGAATCATTTTCAACAGTTTCTTTGTTATAGAACCTTTCTATGTCTTTATGTAAATTAGTTCCTAATTTTGACGCGTGAAGGCCTGCTTTTTCCCAAGTCTCTTTAATCTCGTCAATGCTTAAACCAAAATATTTAGAGTTCTCATTTGATTGCCACATATCGTAAAATTTTGTAATTATTTTATCTGGTTCAAATTTTTCAAAGAAATCGTGAACAAATTTTGTAACTGAGATGTCATAGGATTCATCGTCAATATAATATATATGAGGTTCTTCTTCGAATCTGATTCTCATATCTCTTTCATGTTCGTTTATCTTTGATAAGTTCATTAAATAAACTTTATTTTTAACTTCTTATAAATCTTTATCCCATACTTGTAGTTTTTTGAAAAAATAAAATTATTGAAATAAATAAAAATTTAAAATTCTATAAAATTAATAATATTCTTCTACAATAACAATTCCATCTGCACCATTACCACCTTCTGAAGCTCCTGCTCCTCCTTGTTGAGCGGCTCCACCTCCACCACTTCCATAACCTTTACCAAATCCACCAACTCTTTGTACTGCCTCAACTACTTTAAGTCCACTTCCTCCAAATCCTAAATAAGAATCACCACCCCTTCCTGCAATTGTAGGTCCACTTCCTCCTGAACCCCAATCACCATCTCCACCGGATAAATTAATGTCGCCTCCATAACCTTGTCCTCCTATTCCCGGACTTGCATCATCAGTCCAACCAGCTTCTCCGCCACTTCCACCTGTAGCATTTATATAAGACCCAAAAATAGAAATAGCCCCACTATCACCATCATCTGCAGTATATGCTTCACTACTATCACCACCAACTCCACCTGTTCCAACTGTAACTGAAACATTTGAAATACTTGTAACATCAATCCACTTAATTGCAGTACCACCAGCTCCACCCCCTCCACCACCACCAACTGTTCCTGCATTACCATTTCCACCACCACCTCCTCCACCAATAAGAGTTACTTTAATTTTAGAAATACCTGTAGGTTTAATCCAAGTTCCAGAAGAAGTAAAAACTTGAACAGAGGCAGGTGCACCTAAACCAGTAATTCCTGTAACTGTTGATTCTGAAAAATTTATAGTTCCATTAAAACTATAATCTCCCTGAAAAATTCCAGGTAATATTTCTGAGGCTGTGTGAAATCCAACAGCAAAAACAATACCCAAAATAGAAGTTATAACAAACAGAATTCCTAAAGCAAATTTAACCCCTTTTAGAAAATCTTTATCCATATTAAATTTTAATAAGTTTTATTTATATAAATTTGTATAAACTTTTGTAAAAACAATACCAAACTTACATTTAACTAACAGTAGATAAATAGAAATGGTTTTAAATAGAACTTGTAAGATTATATTATGGTTAAAGAATCTAATTATTATCTTGAGATTGAAGAAGATGATGATATTCTTAATGATGACGAAGTTAATTCTAAAAAACAAAACTTAAACAAACCTACAAAGAAAAAATCTAAAAAATTAAAATGGACTGGAATTATCCTTTTTGTAGTTCTACTTTATCTATTCTATGATACACTTTTAGGATATTTTTTTACTATACTAAAACTAAATCCAGCAGTATATAGAATTTATTTAAACTTAGAATATCAAATTGCAAATAATACCCTTACTGGACTGCTTTACATTTCAATACTTGGAAGTCTATTTTTCTTAACAATACCATCTGAAGCTTTATTTATTTATTATTTAACTTCAACACAGTATTTTTTCTTTTTCATCCTTGTGATTTTAATTTTTGGAAATGTGATTGGATTAATTTTTAATTATCTATTTGGAAGAATTCTAGGAGAAAATTTAATGAGAAAAGTGTTTAGTAAAAACTTTGATAAATACAAAAATAGAATTGATAAATATGGAGGGCTCGTTATATTTTTTGGAAATATTCTACCTGGTCCAATTGAAGTTCTTAGTATTTTCTATGGAAGTTTTAAATTTAATTTCTCAAGATATGTATTTCTTAGTTTTATGGGAAGATTAATAAAATATAGCATTTTATTTTTATTATACATATACTTTTGGGATCAAATCACATTGTTTTACGGTGATGTTTTGTACCAGTTCTCAAGAGTAAAATTTTAAGATGAAAGAATTAATAAGTAAAATTGTTTTGAGAGAATTAACACAAAAATATGATTTAGATAATTTAATTGAAAAACCCAAACAAGCATCACAAGGTGACTTTTCTCTTCCAGTTTTTTTTCTTGCAAAAGATTTAAAGAAAGCACCACCAATTATTGCAAAAGAATTAGAAGAAAAATTAAAAGATAAACTTCCTAAAGAATTTGAAAAAGTTGTTGCAATTGGACCTTATTTAAATTTCTATTTAGATAATTCTAGAGTTACTAAAGAAATTATTAATAGCATAGTATCAAAAAAAACATTGTCATTTCAAATTTCAAAGAAAGAAAAAATATTAATTGAATACCCATCTCCAAATACCAATAAATCTCTTCACATTGGACATGTTAGAAATATATTGCTTGGTAATTCATTAAGTGAAATTTTTACAAAAGTTGGGCATAAAGTTGTTAGAACTAATTTGAATAATGATCGTGGAATTGCAATTTGTAAAGCGATGCTTGGTTT
The DNA here is from genome assembly GCA_964351975.1 of uncultured Methanosarcinales archaeon. Lineage (GTDB taxonomy): Archaea > Nanobdellota > Nanobdellia > Woesearchaeales > UBA583 > UBA583. Next base: position 7,885 of record CAYGPK010000008.1, on the reverse strand, counting down.
TCAAATGTTCTATAAAAATGAAACTCCTAAATCACTAAATGTTAAAAGTGATGACTTTGTAGGTATGTGTTATGTTAAGTTCGAAACTGAATTAAAGTTAGATGAGTCTTTAGTAATTAAAGCGCAAGAAATGCTTGTTAAGTGGGAAGAAGGTGATAAAAAAACTAGAGATTTGTGGAAAAAACTTTTAGATTGGGTTTATTTAGGTTATGAAGATACACATAAAAGATTAAAACTTGATAAATTTGATAAAGTATACTACGAGTCAGAAATTTATGATAAAGGAAGGGACATTGTTCTTTCTGCACTTAAGAAAAAAGTTGAAGGACTTAAAAAAGATGAAACTGGGGCTGTGTTATTTGATTTTGAAAATGAAACATACGGTAAAAAATATTTACTAAGAGGAGATGGAACTACTCTTTATATGACTCAAGACATTTACCTTGCATCTGAAAAAGTTAAAAATTTTAAAGCTAACAAATATATTTTTGTTGTTGGAAAAGAACAAGAATATCATTTTCAAGTTTTATTTCAAATTCTTGAAGTATTTGGTTATGGTGGAATTTCTAAAAATTACCACTACGCTCATGGTTATGTTTATGATAAAGATGGGAATAAATTTTCTTCAAGAAAAGGAAATGTGCTAAGAGCAGATGGATTACTAGATTTGGTTTTTGAAAAAGCAAAAGAGGGTTTACTTTCTAAAGAAATTTCTAAAAATTTATCTGAGAAAGAAATAAATCGTAGAGCAGAGATTATTGGATATTGTGCATTAACTTTTACAATACTAAATACAAATCCTTTTTCAGATATGAAATTTGATGTTGATAAGGCTCTTTCTTTTGAAGGAGAGAGTGGACCTTATATTCAATATACTTATGCAAGAATTCAATCTCTTCTCTCTAAAGGAAATTTTGATATTAAAAATAAAATTGATTATTCTAATTTTTCAGAAAAAGAAATTTCACTTATTAAATTACTTGGAGAATATAAAAATATTGTACTTGAGAGTGCAATTAAAATGAAACCATCTATGATTACAAATTATCTAATTAAAATAAGTTCAGAATTTAACGAATTTTATCAAAATTGTCCAATACTTAAAGAGTCCAAAGAAACTAAAGAACAAAGATTAATGCTATGTTATATAACAAGTGTTATAATAAAAGAGGGACTTGAATTGTTAAAGATAGATGTTCTTGATGAGATGTAGAGAGAAAGATAAATGAAATTCATAAAAAATATTAAAAACAAAATTAAAAAAGATTTTAAAGAAGTGAACTTAAGTGAAAAATCAATTGGTCTTGGACTAGTTTTTGGAGTTATGTTTTGGTTGGTATTTGATAGTATTGCAATGGGTATTGGACTAGGGGTTGCAATGATGTTTGCATTTAACGAAGAAGAGAAAAGAAAAAATAATAAGAAAAAGAACAATAAAGATAGTGTGAAAGTTAAAAAGAAATAAATATTAACTCCAAGTTAATCCAACACCGTGTAAATAAAAACCATTTGAAGAGTTAGATAAAATTCTATATTTCATTATACTTCCAGTATTTGTTATAGAAGTTTCACCAACTAATTTTCTAATACTTGAGGAATAATTTCCTTCATAAGTCATTGTTACTTGATCCCAATTTATTCCTCCATTTGCTGAAACATATACTAAAAAATCAGAATTTAAAGAGATTTCATATCCATCCAAATTTTCTTGAAGAATTGTTACTATAACATTATTTGCTTGAATATCACTAGTATAATTTTTAGAATACAAATCTAAAGTTACAGGATCACCAATTCCTGTAATATTAATATTTGTAAAAGTTGCAGGATTTCCACCACCTAAAACACCATGCATATCCTGAGTATATGTTCCAGCCCAAGTGTATAAAGTTGATTCAGTCCCTTTATTTCTTAAAGAAATAACTCCACTATCTCTTCTCATTTGAAAGACATTTGAAGTATCTAATGAAGGAGCAGATGCAAGATTAGAAGCACCTTTCCAAACATTGTTAACTCCATTTAAATAAAAAGAATTAGTCATAACATCCATATGTGCTTTTTGTACGCTTCCCCCAATTGTTCCAACTTCTGCAGTATCAAAAACTCCAAAACTTGACCAATCAGATACAACTGTTGACATTTGAAATTCCATTATAAAATCTCCCTTTAAAAGTGCATTTGTTGTATATGACGAACCACTAGCAGTACTTCCAACTTGACCTGATCCATAAGAATTTCCAGAACCCACACCTGTCCAATCTGATACTGTTGGTATTAAAGAACTTAAAGCTTGTGAAGTAATAAATCCTGTGTTATCAAAAGTTTCATTTATAGATTCAGTTATATCAATTCCTGAGTTATCATTAAAACTATCAAAAAAACCATTTTCTAATTCAACTACAGAATAACTTGAAGAATCCATTGCAACTAAAGTTAATGCTGAAATATCTTTTTCTATATTTGGCGCTGTAAATGTTCCATTAACTGTGAAATTGCCCGTGAAAACTCCACCTAAAATTTCATTAGCACTATGAAATCCAACAGCAAAAACTAAACCAAAAAGAATTCCTAAAGAAAGAAAAAAACCAAAACCTATCTTTAGTCCCTTTAGAATATCTTTATCCATATGTAAATTTGAGTAATTGAATTTATAATTCTTTGTAATTACTTTTTTTAATTCATATCTCACATTAATGTTTAATAAAGTGATACATAATATTTTTAAATGAGCTTTATAGTAAATAAGTATGATTGAACATCTGAAAAACCTTGTCTTTGGATTAGAAGGATATGAAAAGGTTAAAATAGATTCACGTTTTGATGAAATTATTACTATTCTACCACAAATTAATATTAAACAATTAACTGATTTTGAAACTATTGAAAAATGTATTTACAAGTTAAAAGAACATTTGAGAATTAAAAGTTCTAATTTAAATCGTTTAATTAAAGACTCTTCATCAACACTTACTAAAAAAAAAGTTGTATACGTAATTGATACTCTTGAGAGTTTAAGATTAAGATTCATTACAACGGCATTTAATGTTTTAGAAACAAATACTAATTTTTCTTCTCAAGAGAATACAAATTTTGAACCTGTTAAAGAAGATGAAAAAAAAGAGATTAAAGAGGATGTAAAAGAAGAAATACAAAACTCTGATTCAATTAAAATTTATTCAGATTCAGAATTAACTGTATATCTTAATGGTGGAAAAGTTCCTTATATGTTAGTTGATTTTAATCACGATATTAATTTACCTCTTTTAAAATATTTAAGTTCGCTGGTTTTTGAAGAGATAAAACCACAAGGAACAAATATAATTGTTCAAGATAATAAAGCACTTATAATTCCAAGAACTATGAATGATAATTTGTTAACACTTCCAAGAGTAGAGGTTAATATTAATGAAGTTTATGAAAAAATTAAATCTAATTCTAAAGATGATAAAGAAACAAGTGAAAAACAAGAAAGAAAACTTGAAACTAAAGATGAAGTTAAAGAAGAAATAAAAGAACAAGTAAAGGAAGAAACAAAATCAGAAGTAAAAGAAAAAGAGTATATTGAATTAGATAAAGAAAAACCACAAATTAATACTAAGAAAAAAGATGAAGATAGCTTAGATGCTCTTCTCTCAGGAATAGAAGAAAAAAAAGTAGACCATACTCCTGAACCAAAACCAAAAGAAGATAGTTCTACTCTACAATTTGAAACTGGAAAAGAAATTGAAATTGAAAAAGAAGAGAAACAGATTAAAAATGAAGAAGTTAAAGTTATAGATTCACAATCTTATGAGATTTATCGTGATGAACAAATATTTGCTTATTTAAATCAAAACTCAACAGTTTTAGGAGAGATTATTGTTAAAAATACAAATGAGAAAAAGAATTCACAACTTAACGAATCAGAACTTAGTTACATTTCTATATTCTCTAAAGTATTTGCAACAGTTCTATTTGAGGTTGCTGGAGCTCAGGGTACAAATATTATGTGGAGTTTTAATGATAATTCAGTTAGAATTGTTCCAAGGTATCAAAATGATAATCTTAAGATTAATTGGGAACCTAAACAGTCAAGTGATGATTTTTTAGAACAAATAAGAAATAAAATGCTTGATGAGATGAGAAAAGAAGTTCAAGAAGAAAAAGAAGAGGAAACAAAAGTTCAAACACAAAAAGAAACTAGTAACCAGAAGAATATGAATTATAACTCTAATGAGAATTTATCACAAAAAGCTCAGTATATTCTAGACTCATTAAAAAGGATGCCATAAAATGAAAAAAACAAAAAAAGCACAGCTAAATCAAGTTTTTGTATATATAATGTCTGCAATTATTATTGTATTTGTTGGTTTTCTAGTTACTAAATTTGTTATTGCATTTACATCTGATGCAGAAGATAGGATTACTTATGAAATTTTTAATGAAATTAAAATTGATTATGATGATATTTACAAAACTTATGGAAGTGAGAAAGTTTTAAGTTATAAAGTTCCTTCAAATGTTGATCTAATTTGTTTTGTTTCAAAGTCTAGTTGTATAGATAACTTAACTGAGCTAAACACTGATATGAAAACAGATTTAAGTTTAACATTTGATGCTGGAGATAATATCGTTATTTTTGATGGAGCTGGAATTAAAGCAACAGATAATTTTGGAAGTTTTGAGAGTGGAAAAGGCTGTTTTTGTATTAAACCAAACAATGGATTCTTTGAATTAATATTTGAAAATAAACGAAATGTAGTTTATATCGATGAAAACTAGTTTGTTGTCTTAATAAGTAGTAAAATTGTAAGATTTATAAATAATTAAGTATTATATAGATTATGTTTAGTCAAACTGAAAACCCATTAATTACAGATGCCTTTTCTAATGTTAATGAATTAATTGAAGCATTTAAGACAGATACAGTACCTAACAAAAAAGTTAATACAAATGAGATAGGTGCTTTTGTCGAGCATGTTGAAAATGTGAGTCATTACCCATTAGAATATTTTGGTGGTGCTAGGATTACTCATTTAATTACAAGTCCATTTTTTTTTGATATTAAGCCTGTAGAAGATGAAAATACTTTGTACACAAAATCAGTCGCATTATTTTTAAGAAGATTATTAAGATTTAGAATTGAAGAGGATGCAAAAAAGTGCCTTATTCCTAAATTAGAAGAAATACTTCCTCAAATACTATCTACAGACGTAAATGGAACTAAATTAGATGGTATAAGCCCAACAACTTTTGCTGATTCTAGACGATCAGAGTTCTTAGATAAAAATATACTTACTTCTGATAAAAAACTAGAAGAAATGTTGTTCTCTAGATTTCCAAGAACTGAAGGTGATATTTTAAAAATATTTGGAGATATTAATTCAGGATTTTATAAAAAATTAGTAGAAAGAAGATTTATTTCAAAACAAGAATTAGGAAAAGTTGTTAAAAAAGCTAAAAAAATGGATCTTGAATCTATAGGAAAAAACCTTATTAATATGACTTTTTATTATCCTGAAGATTTGGGGGCTTGTGTTAAAAATTTTGGATTTCCTATTGGAGAAGAAAGTATTGACTTTATGATTGGAATTAAAAGTAAAAGAATTGAAAGTGACTTAGCTAAAAGCTATTTTAGAACTGGTAAAGTATTAATGCCTACTGATGCTGAAGTAAAGGCTTATAGTGACCCTGACGAGAAAAAGTTAACTCAAAGTGCAATTAGAGAATTATATTTAGGATATAAAAAAGGTCAATTAACTTCAGATGAAGATTTGATAGAATATGCGAAGAGTCATCATCCAAATACATTTGATATGGTATCATCAGATAATAGAAGAGTTAAAGATTTTAAAAGTGAAAAAATCCCTGATCTTTTCCTAGGGACTGATGGAATAGACAAAGCAGGCGCAATGATTATTACATTTACTGAACAAGTATACCAAAGAACAAAAAGAGTTCTATCACAAAGAGATGACTTAGTATTATATAAAGCTACAGAAATTTCAAAAGGCTCTGATAGAACTAAATTTGAAACATCCTCATTCTGTGTTTCTACAAAAGGAATACAAACACCACTATGTGCTGAAATAATGGTTGTTAGATTTGAGGATTATTTAGTTAATTTATTTGGAGAAGGTAAAAAACTCGGACATATACAGTACAAAAATCAAGAAAAAAATAAATTTAGAAAAAGAATGGCAAGAGTAACAAATCGTAATCCCTATCTAAGAGATATGGTTGAAGCTGGTGCATATAATACTGGTACTTATTATGCAGATATTATTAGAGCATATTAATAATCTTAATCAAAACCTTTATTAAGATTATTCAATAAATTATTGTATTATGATTATACAATCAATTGAACTTGAGAATATTAGAAGTTATAAAAACCAAACTATTAATTTTATAGAAGGTATTAATTTTCTCTCAGGTGATATTGGTTCTGGAAAAAGTACAATTCTTCTTGCAATTGAATTTGCATTACTTGGATTTAAAAGAGGTGATTTAGAAGGATATCATCTTTTAAGAAAAGGAGAGAGAAACGGATCAGTTAAATTAAATATCATTGATTCAGATAATGTCCAAATTGAAATTTTTAGAAATATAAAAAAAGGAAAAACAAATGATACTATCTCTCAAGAAAATGGATATATTAGAATTAACGATGATTTAGTAGAGTTATCTCCTCAAGAACTTAACGCGAAAATCTTTGAGATTTTTAGTTTTCCAATTGACTTTCTTACAAAGGATAAAAATCTAATTTACAGATTCACAATTTATACACCACAAGAACATCTAAAAGAAATTCTATTTTCAGAAAATGAAAAAAGACTTGAGATTATCAGAAAGTTATTTAATATTGATAAATACAAACAACTCTCAAATGCAATTTCAATTTTTATAACAGATTTAAAAACTAAAAAAAAAGTATTAAGTGCTAAGGTTGAAGACTCTTCTAAAATTGATTCTGAAATTAAAAATATCAAAAAAGAAATAGATGAGAGTAATAATAGTTTAAAAGTTGAGCTTAATAATCAAAAACCTTTATCTGAAAAGATTTCAAAATACAAAGAAGCAATTTCAAAAAGAGAAGATTTTCTAGAAAAATCTAATAAAAATATTTTAATAATTGAAAAGAATTTAACTATTATTTCTGAGATTGAAAAACGAATCTTGGATATGACAAAAGAAATTAAGGAAAAAAAAGAAACTAAAGAGAGATTTAGTAAAGATAGTTTTGATAAAAGAAAAAAAGAAATTGAAAAAGAAATTCATAAATTAGAAACTGAAATTAAAGATATTAATAAGATTAAATTAGAATTCTCTCAAAAAGAAAAAGACTTAGAAAAACTCTCAAATGAAAAAGAAGAGACTGAAATCCAATTAAATAATCTCTCTGAGAAAAAAGCAGTTCTCAAATCTCGTCTTGAAGGTTTTGATTATATGCTAACTAAATGTAGATTAAAAGATGCTCAAGTTTTAGAGAACAAATTAAAAGCTGAGAGTAAAAAAAGTGAGAAGATACAATCTAAGTTCAAAGATATATCCGAGATTATAATTAAATTAACATCTGATATTGAAAATTTAAAATTAATAATAATTGAGAAAAAAGAACATTTAGAAAATATCTCTAAATTAGAGAATTGCCCTATTTGTGAACAAGAAGTTAACTCATCACATAAAAATCATATAAATAAAAAAAGTGAAGATGAAATTAAAAAGTTAACAATTAAAATCAAAAATTTAGAAACTGAAAAAAAAGAAAAAGGCAAATTTCAAAGTGAACTGGAAAAAGAACTATTAAAATTTGAAGATACTCAGAAAAAAATCTTAGAGTTAAATGAAAAGATAAAATCCCTTAAAGAAAAAGAAGAAATTGAAAAAGTTCAAGATGTAAAAT
>CAYGPK010000007.1:0-69662 GCA_964351975.1 uncultured Methanosarcinales archaeon | reverse complement strand
TGTATATTATACGAACATTACCTATCTTTTAGTAAAATGAGATTTTAATTCAACCCACACTAATTTTATTTTTTTCTTTTTTAACATCTTTATAATTACCATCATAAAAACAAATAAAAAAAATATTGCAAATGCAACTCCTATAAACATTATAATTGAAAATAAATTAATGTACCATGGAGCGTTTGTACTATAAATCTCAGGTAATAATAACACTATTAGTCCTCCTCCTATACCTGACAAAATACTATTTGCTGAATTTAAGGTTTGAGTCTTATCTATTTTATGAGATAATTCCATGAGTTTAAATCCTAGGAAATAATAAAATCCTATTGCAATAAAAATAAATCCGATAGCTATTAGTATAAATAAACCTACTAAAATAACTGATAGGATAGAATTCCAATCTATATACATATATTAGCTAAACCTTAATATTATATATAATTTTCTGTTAGTTTAGGATAAATTATTGTATTTTGGGATAAAAAATAGATCTTTAAAAGTGTGCTTTTCTTTTCGCATCTATTTTGGTGTGTTTTGTTAGTTTCTAAAGATGTGAATTTATAACAACACAATAAAAAGTATGAACTTGTGAGTTGCTTAAAAATTATTAGCAATAATAGTTATTTGTGTTGATTACTTGCGACTAAAAGTTATTAGCAAAAACTACAACATACCAGAATATAAAAAGATTAAATATTACTATCAATTATTACTAGTTTAAGTTTATTTGTTGCTTAAATATAATTAGCAATTACTATCAATTTAAGAAATAAAAAAAGATTAAAAGAAGTTAGCAATAATTAAAATATAAGTAATTATCGATTGATTGAATATTACTAGCAAAAATAAAAATTTAATGATAAAAATTACAAACCTAATGATGCAAATCCAAATATCTTTACAATAATAACATTATAAATAAAACTAAAAAAGATCCAAATATTCTCTTTTCCGAGCATAAATATAACTAATAAAAATAGAATTAAAAATACTATAATGTAGATAATTTTAACATTTAAACTAGTTTTAGGATTGATTCTTTTATCTAAATAACTCATATTAAACACTATTGTTTTATCTTTATATATTTAACTTGAATAAAAAATAAAGATTACTCAAACTCAAATATATCTTCGATATATTTAACATCTAAAGCAATTTTAATATCATGTGCTAACTTTAAAGAAGGATTGTACTTTCCTTGTTCAAGAGCAATAATAGTTTGTCTTGTAACATCGACTTTAGCAGCTAAATCGTCTTGAGTTAACCTTAATTCCTTTCTTCTCTCTTTTATCTTAACAATCACTTTTCAAGCTTATAATATGTAATAACCTTTGCTAAATAACCCATAAATAATACTGTAAATACAACAATTAATAATTCATAATTAATTTTTGAAGTTGTAATTGATGAAAAAGCAGTATATAATAATGTAATTCCCAAACCAAAAACCATTGCTAAAGAGGCATTTTTCTCTGCTTTTGCTTGATGAGCTTCTTCTCTTTCATCTAATTTGAATTTAGACATTATATCTAAAACATCAATTAAAAACAACAAAGCAAAAGATCCTGAAATTGCCAGTTTAGTCTCAAAAGATAACCATGATAAAAATTGTGGTATTGCGATTATTGCTGCTACACAAAGAATATATAGATACCCTTGCCAAGTTCTAGGGTTAATACCCCAGCCACCGTACTTTCTTAAATTAAACCATTTTGATTTTCCAATCATAAATGTAAGAAATACTTTACATTTATAAATATATGTATTTTGTAAAAAATATATTACATTTTAGAAATAAATACTAGAAAAATAAGAAATTATTTATTCTTTTTTTCTCAATCCAAAAAAACCAAATAATCCAAATAGAGCAAAGAGACCACTTAAACCTTTATATTCAGTAAATACTCCTATAAATCCTAAGAGTCCAAAAATACCTAAAAAACCTAATCTCCATAAATCTTCTTTTTTAATCATTATCATTTCTTCTTTTTTGAAACTATTAGAAAAAGAAATTTAGTTAAAAAACCAACCCCTAAACCTAATAATGTCCAAGTTACAAGATTTCCAAACCAGAAACCAAGCCCCATACCTATGAAAAAACAACCAATAAATAAGTAATTGGATGGATCTTCAGTTTTTGTTATTCTTACCATATAAATCTTATTAAACTCTTTTATTTATATTCTTTGTGTTAATAAGTTTGCCTTGTTGCTATTAATAAAAAAGAAAATAAAAGTATTGATATTATATATACTAATCAAATACAAAAACTGCTGTTGTGCTTGCACTAAGTCCTAAAACATGAGGATTATTCAAACTATTAACTTCTGGATTAACAAATCTTGGAAATGTTCCTTGTTCTGAAGGATTTGAAGTATAATTCCATAATTTTGATCCACTTGAATTAAATTTGGCAATAAATCCATTCCATGAAATTCCGCTTCCAGTAGTCCCACTTAGGTATATATTTCCAAGTAAATCAAGTGCAATACCGTGTCCAAATCCTCCACTATCACCAACATTTAAATGAGAAACATTCCATATTTCAACTCCTGTTGTTGAGTTAATGGCAGAGATAGAAGCAGTAGATGAATAAGAACCACCACCTAGATAAATTATTCCATTTGAAGAGTTATATTTTAAATCATAGGGAGTTATGCCAACAGAAAAGTTAGTAATCTTTGAACCTGTGGAAGTATTAAGTGCTACTATAGAATTATTTCCAGATAATCTAAATCCAGCATATAGGATTCCATTTGGGCCAAAATCAAGTCCACCTGGTTGTGAGTATGAAATTCCTAAGGAATAATTCCAGATTATATCTCCATTATTTTTATCTATCTTTGCGACAAAACCAGTTAAACTAGGTTGCGATTCAACATGTATATATAAATCTCCATTTTCATCTATTATTGATTTATGATAAGGAGTACCAGAATTTCCTGAAAAGTTAAGATATGATTTATTCCACAAATTATTTCCATCTGAATCAAATTTTAGAATATACAAATCATATAGTCCTGATCCAGATTGATTAGTTCCTGAACCTTCAAAATATGAATTACCTGAAGAATCAACTGCTACAGAATATAAATAATCATTTGATCCATTATAATCATAAGAAAAATTCCAAAGTTGGCTACCTGTCGAGTTATATTTAGCTCCATAAAAATTATGTGCTTGACCACCTATGAATTGAGTTGCTCCTGCAAAAAAAATATTATTATTTGAATCAATAGCTAAATCTTCTTTTGGGTTGGAATAATTTATATTAAACAAAGAAGTTCCAAGAAAAGTTAAATTTACAATATTTTCGCTAAGGCTATTAGTTCCAGTAACAGAACTAACAATATTTTGTCTTTTTGATAAAACACCTTTTTCTGTTATAAGTACAATGTCTTGATAACCTGAAGAAATATTTGATACACAATTACTTAGATTTATACTATTAATACCAGGTGATAGAGAAGAATTTATTTGACAATCAGATGAACCAATTTTTACATTAACTACACTTAAACTATTAGTGCCAGCAACTTTTACAAATAATGTATCTCCAATAACCCTTTCAATAGCACTTTGACCCATAGAATCAGAACTAGTAGTTTCAACTTCACTAAACATACTTGTAGAATAGGAATTAAACCAACTTTGAAAACCCACAACGGCTACAACAGCAACAACTAATAATAAAGCTGAAGCTACAACTGGGCTTATAGCTCTTTTATTAAACATATTTTCCTGAAAATTTTAATCTTTATAAGTTTTTTTGTTTTATAGTATTGTTTATAAAAAGATTTAAATATATAGAAAGTTAAATTAGAATATGGCTAAAAAAAATATTAAAAAAACAACTTTAGGATTGGCATTAATTATTGCATTAATTATTCAATATGTTCTTCCAATAGTCAAACTAGGTAGTTTATCTTGGATTGGAACGTTAATTATATTATTAGTTGGATTATATCTATTATTTTTATAGATATTAGGTTATATTGGCATTAGATTAAGGAAATATACTCAAGTTTATATACCATATCTCATTAATTCATTCATGGAAATTCTAGGATACAATATAAATATATCAAAGAGATTTAAAGGTGAGAAAAAACCGAATGAACTAGTTTTATGGCTTGATGATTATGATGAGATTTATTCAGATTTTGATCCAAGAATTTATCAAGATAGAGAATTATCTTACGATTTTATTTCTGAAACTAGAAGATTAATAATTGAATTAGGAAATGAAAATATAGATGAAATTAAATTATTAGTTCCTAAAAATCTAAGAGATTTAAAGTCTGAAAAAATTATTGTTAAAAGAATTAATGAGTATTATAAAAGTAAATTTATAATAGCTAAAAAAGAAAGAAATAAACTTTTAAAAGATGGTATTAAATTTATTGGAGTTGGATTTTCATTAATATTATTACTTCATTTTTATTTTATCAAATATGAGTCATTAAAAGTATTGGCTTTACTTTTAGAACCTGCTAGTTGGTTTTCAGTTTGGGAAGGTCTTCATTTAATAGTATTTGATTCTAAAGATGAAACTCCAAGTTATGAGTTTTATAATAAAATTAAAGATTCTAAAATTAGCTTTGGAAATTATTAATACTATAAAATACTTATTAAAGGAATTAATCTAATAGCTATAAATAGAGAATTACCAACTTTTCCTAAATTGAATTTACTAATAATTTTTTCCCAATAAAAATAACTAAATAGTTTATCATTTTTAATATATTATTTTAATAATTTATAACAAACTATTTCTCTGTTTTTATTATCACTTTTAATTTCTCTAGTTTCTAATTTAACGTCATAACCATTATTTGTTAGCCAATAAGTTGTATCATCTTGGTTATATAGAAGAAATACAATTTCACAAGGTAAATTTAAAGCTTTACAAACTCCTAAAATTGTTTTTTCCAAATTTTGTAAACATCTTTTCCCAATTCTCCTATTTCTTAATTCTTCATCAGAAATAATCCTATGAATATTTCTTAATTGTAATATATTATCCTTATTAGTTTCTATATTAAAAATTAATTCTAAATCTCTTTCAAATCTCAAACTTAAAAAATTTTCTTTATAAATTATCTTCCATAAATCTTTATCTAAATTCTTAATTAGTTCTAAAATAAAATTATGATTATAGGATAAATCTGACATTTTCTAATATTTTAATGAGTTAATCTATTATAAATTTTAGTAAATAGTTAAATAAAATTAAAGATATTAAATAAAAAGATAATACTTCAGATTTATAAAGAATCAAACTATAGAAGAATTATGAATTTAAAAAGATATATTCAAACTTCATTAGGCATTCAGATATTAATTTTGTTAATACAATTTCTAAATGTACAATTTCAACTTAATTTACTTGATATAATTATCCCTGTTTTTTTATTAAACACAGTTGTTTTATTTGTTCTAAGTATTATTTCACTAATTAAAAAAGAAAACATAATGGAATCTATTATTTCATTAGTTATCTCTAGTATTTGTATATTATTTTTTTATTTATTAATCCAAGCATTAAAAACTTTTACTTAAAATAACTTAAATCCATCAATACTTAATATCTTATCAGAATCCGGTTCAAAAGGAATTTCTTCCTCTAAATCATCTATTACTCCTTGAACTTTTAAAATATGTCTATTTAGCTTTGAATCAAATCTAAAACCTAATCTTTTAGGTAAATTATTATATCTCTCTTTAATAATTTCTGGATTCTTTGGACTGCCCCCTACTAAATGTGAAGGTATAACTGAAATGGTTTCAACTTGTGATTCTATTGCTTTATCTATCAAACTACTAAATAATGCCTCACCCCATAGAACTTTATCTAATTGTCCCCTATTCATATCTCTAGCACCCCTAATTTGAAAAACTTCATAATTGTCACAATTATCATCAAACCCTAATAATGCTAAAGGTAGAGTTCTACGATTATCCAATAACTCGAATAAGACTAGTGCTTGATTAAAATTATGATCACACCCATAAGTAAAACCCATACAATCAACAATATCTCTATTAATAAGGCCAAAATCAGAAATAAAATAGGAAGGATGAGGTGGATATCTAGCTGTAAAATACTCTTTTGGAACTTTTGAGGCCTTTGTTAATAAACAAGAATTATGTCTTTCACTTAAATCTAACATATTAATGATAAGTTTAATCTTTTTAAATATTTAATCATATAAAAAATAAGAATTATTTTATTAATTTACAACTACTTATTCCAATTAATAGAAAAGCAATTCCACTTAATAAAGGGGGTGTAATTCCACCCCATCCCAAATAAATCATATACAGACCAATTAGCATAACTGCTCCATTTAATCCCATATCTAAATTTTTATTTACCATCTTATTTTTGAATTGCTGAACCAATCATTGATGCTGCAGTAATCAAACCTGCAGTTGAAACAACAACTGCTCCATCTAAGGCTCTATAGCCAGCCCATCCAGCTCCAACTTTAATAATCCATACTGTTGCCATAAAGTAAACAATACCAATTAATATTAATAGAACTGATGCCAATAATGTTACTAATAAATTTCTAACTCCTGATAATACATTTGTCATAGTACAAGTTATATAAATTTTAAAGTATATAAAACTATTTTATCATTTGAAGATACAAAAAAACTATCTACTAACAATACTATCCACTAAATTAATGGATTCATTTGAAGATGCTTGATATAAATTACCTACTTCTACAACATAAGGTCTATGTTCCATTCTATAATTCCCATTAATAATAAATTTAGAAATATCGGGAAGAATATTATTATCTAACGAAACAGAGATAAACTCGCTCCCAGGCGATTTTATTATATAAGAGTTAGTTCTACAAATTAATTCTAAAGCTTTTCGTTCTAATCCTAATAAAATATAAAAATCAGTTGTTCTTTTTGCATCAATTAATTCTGATTGCTTTAGAGAATTTGGTACAACAAATAAAGAGTGAGATAAGTTTCTAAACTTAGATAGTTCAGAAATTTGAATAAAACCAATTCTTTCAACTAAATCTTTTACTTGAACATCTTCTATCATTTTTAAATTCTAAAATAGATAATTGATTATATTTTATAAAATTCTCGAAAAAATATTAATTTTATATTTAAATAAAAGAATAGATAAATAGAACTGCTATTAAAAAAATTAATATAACCAAAAGCCAACTAAAAAAACTAATATGCTTATGTTTAGTTTTAGTTTTTGATGACCAGTTACCCATTATAGTCCCTTTATGACCTTTAACTGTATTTCTTTCTCTAACTTCTACATATCTTCCGCCTAAATTTCTTCTAATTGCCATAAATCACTATAGAAGTGAAACTATTTAATCCTATGTATTGATAAATTTCTTTATTTTTTCTTTATTAACATCATTATATTTTTCAAAAGAAAATTTCTTTCCAACTCTAAATTCAAGAATTACTTTTTCATCTCTGATATAAATCGAGCAAATAGAACCTAATGAAGCATTACTATATTTTAATTTATTATTTGTAATGTTCTCTTTAACATTAGAAATGTTCTCAAAGAGAATTCCACTAACTAAATCGACAATCTCTCTAATCTCAGGTTTTAAATGATGTAAAAATTCATTTGTATCTTGTTTCATAATTGTTCTAGAATTTTATTATTTAAATAATATTCTAAAGTATTTTAAACTAATAAGATTAATATCTATTATGCATACAGTAAGAGATAATATTAAGATAGGGCAAAGCGTTGGAGTTGTTCTTAAGAAAGATCAAAAATCAGGGAGTATTACTAAAGGAGTTGTTAAAAGAATTTTAACCAAATCTCCTAATCATCATCACGGAATAAAAGTTATGCTTGAAGATAATCAAGTTGGAAGAGTAAAAGTTTTTTTTAATACCTAGAATTAGATCGTTTAAAATTTTTATTTTTACCTGCAAAAACATTAGGTTTCTTAGATTTTTTAGATTTGTTAAAGTTTCTGTTTTGTTGCTGTGATTTGGGTAGTGGTTTTGCTGCTGCTCCTTTTGCATTTTGAGCAGTATCGCTGTGCATTTTATGAGAAGCTACAGGAATTTTCTTTTTAATTATTCTTTCTATTTCATTTATGTACTCTCTTTCATCTGCTGCGCAAAATGAAATTGCAATTCCACTTTTACCTGCTCTTGCAGTTCTTCCTATTCTATGAACGTAACTCTCTGGCTCATTTGGTATTTCATAATTAACAACTAAAGAAATATCATCTATGTCAATTCCTCTTGCTACAATTTCTGTTGCAACAAGTACCTTAAGTTTTCCAGATTTAAAATCTGTTAGGGTTTTTGTTCTGTGATTTTGAGATTTATTACCGTGAATTGCTTCAGCTGTAACATTATTGTTGTTTAAAAAAACTGCAATTTTATTTGCTTTATGTTTAGTTCTTGTAAAAACTAGAACAGAAGAAATATTTTTTGAAGCTATGCTCTCAAGCAGTAATTTATCTTTATCAACAGTATCAACATAATAAAGGCTTTGATCAATTTTATCAATTGTTTTTGACTCTGGTGTTACTTCAACTTTTTTAGGATTAATAAGAATTGATTTACTTAATTCTAAAATTGGTTTTGACATTGTTGCTGAGAAGAACAAAGTTTGTTTCTTCTTTGGTAGAACTGCAATTATTTTTTTAACATCATTGATAAATCCCATATCAAGCATTCTATCAGCTTCATCTAAAACAAAATATTGAATATAAGTTAAATTAACTTTTCCTTGTTTCATCAAATCTAAAAGTCTACCTGGTGTTGCAACAATTATATCCAAATTTCTATTTAATGCTTTTTCTTGTGGTACTTGTGAAACTCCACCAAAAATAATCGAATATTTAAAATCTAAAAATTGCGAATATTCTCTAATGTTATTTCCTATTTGTGAAGCTAATTCACGTGTTGGAGCCAATATTAAAATTTGTGGATATCTTAAATTTTTATTTTCTAAATTATACAACAATTGTAGTAGTGGAATTAGAAATGCTGCTGTTTTTCCTGTTCCTGTTTGAGCAATACCCAATAAATCAGACCCAGCTAAGACGTGTGGAATTGCCTGAGCTTGAATAGGCGTTGCAATTTCATAATTACATTTAACAAGGGCTTTTTTTATCTGAGGGATTAGATTTAAATTTTCGAATAACATTTTATATATATAAAGAGTTTAAATTAAGTTATAAAGCTATACCTAAATAAAAATAATTAGATTTTAATTAATCTGAGGTTGATAATTCAAAAGTTTGTTCAGATTGAACAATTTTAATTTTTTTATGTTTTTTAACTTCCTTATAGAAATTTAAAAAAATTGCAGTTCTAGTTGATCTAAAGAAGTGATATGGTACTATATATAATCCTATTAAACATAGATGTCCACCTCGTATAGAGAAATGAATCGCAGGTTTGAAATCTTCCCCAATTTCTTGTGTTCTTTTCATTTCATCTTCTAATTCTGTACTTTTTTCTTTTAATTCTGATAATTGATTTTTAGCTTCTTCTTTAACTTTAGTATCTTTTGCTTTTTTTGAGAACTTAACTACATCTTTTAATGAAAATTCAACACTAGAAATTTTTTTCTTAATAACTTTAAGATATCTTTTCAAATTATTTTTCATAACATCTTCAATAGTTTTTTTCAAAATTGAAATTGCAAGTTCATAATCACTATCCAAACTTAAATATAGAACAATTTCATCTTTAATATAATTTGAATCAACTGACAAATTTCTTATTTGTGCCATTAAAACAAATTCATTTGGAAAAGTGATAATTTTAGAATCTCTTGTTTGAGTATTTTTTAAAAGTCCATTTATTTGGGTATAAAATAATCCAACTGAGACAACATCACCTCTAATTATTTCTCCACGAATTGGCAAAACTTCAATTCTATCTCCCTCTTTGTAAATTCTTTTAGAAATTATTGAGAACCACCCAACAATATTTAAAATAGGTTTTTGAAATGCAAGTGAAAATCCCAAACCAATAAGACCTAGAAATGTTACTAAATTACTAATACCTTCAACAAAAATGATAAATACTGTTATTAAATATATAAACCACCAAATAAATCCAAATATTTTTCTAAATGAAAATAAAATTTCTTCATCTTCTGTGAATCTTTTAATAATAACACTCATAAAAAGGTTTGAAATAGAATTTTGTAACAAAGCAAAAATAAAAAATAAAAAAATAGTACTAATTATTTTAACAGAATATTTTGAAATTGCGTATAAAATTGCAGAAGTTATAGGGTAAAATGTCTCAAGCCAAGTCCAATTATATGTGATTGAAGAAATTATACTTACTATAAAAACAATTATCAAAAAATAAAAAAAATTCTTAAGTAATCTCATAAATTGAAAAACAAGGCTGTACCTTATAAATTTATCTAACTATGTATAGAAATAAAATTAAGAAATTACAATCCCATCTCTTTTTTAATTAATTTATGGGCTTTATTTACTTTTTTAAACTCGTCTAAATCACCACCTGCATCAGGATGATGTAATTTTGCAAGATTTTTATATGCTTTATTAATAACTTCTAAATCTTTTTCATTTTGACTTAAACCTAGAGTTTTTTTAGCTTCATCTAAATCTTTTGAAATTTCTTTTCGATTTCCTTCAGATTCAAAAGTATGAAAAAATTCTGACATTTGTTTTTTACCAGATAAAACCTCTGCTACTTCAAGTTTAACAAGCTCTTGAATAATATACATATTATCAACAAAACGATTAGTTAAAGAATAAGAGAATCTCCCATAATGTCCTTGTGACCAAAATTCAATTACTGCAGGAACATTTTTATTTCCTAAAACATTTACTTTAATCTCAACATCATCTCTTGTAATATTAAGTTTCTTTAATTCTTCTATAATATTATTCGCAAATAAAACTACTTTTCGATCATAAGCTGATTTAGTAATTTTTCCTTCTATTTCGTGTCCTTTAACTGAATAAGTTGTCATCTAAATATAAATAATCAATTTCTATTTAAAAAAGATGAGATTATATAAAGATTAGAAAAATTAAAAACAAAGCACTTATAAATAATAAAAATCCTAAGATTAAATGGATTTAATAATTGTTTTATCTTGGATTGCAATAATTATACTTGGATCTAGTTATTGGTTTCAGATATATAAAATACACAAACACAAAGAGGTTAGAGATTTATCAATAATATATCATGTATTATTAGCATTAGGATTTGGAATTTTAATTATTACAGCTCTTCATGAGAATAGTAATATTTTTTTAATTAAGCAAATTGTAACCTTTATTCCTGTTTTAATAATTATAGGACAAATAATAATACACAGAGAAGATAAATGGCATGATGATTCTTATAAGAATTGTATGACTTGTAAAAAGGAATTAGAACCAATTTGGAAACATTGTCCTGATTGTGGAACTCATAATATTACTAATTATAAAAAAGCAGAAGAATAAATATTTTTAGTTATATTTTTAAAGTAAAAAAATTTAATTTAATTATAATATGAAATTTTTTGAGTTTGAGCAATTAAATCGAGATTTAAATTTAGGAGAAGAAACTAAAGATTTTAAATTTGAGAAAGATCCAAAACAAATTTTAATTGATTTAGAAGAAAAAATAACTTCTTTTCAAGCTAATTTTAAAAAAATAAAAGAAGATAATAGTGAGCCAAAAAATTATTTAGAGATAATAAAATACTTAAAAGAGGAATTAGAACAATTAAATTATTATTATTTTTTTCTAAATAAAATGTTTTTAAACGAAAAAGAATCAATAAGTACTTCAATTAATATGCCACTTGACACATTATTGAATCTAAATGAAGAATTTAAAAAACTTCACGAATCCCAATTTAATTTTTTTATTAAAAGAAGAATTAAATTTAAATTAAATAATATTTCTAAAATTTATAAGAAAATTCTTTTTGGAATTAAAAAAAATTTAGCTCTAGATTTAAATCTACAAAATTTTCAAATAGTTAAAAAACTTTCTCCAATAACCACTTATTATGAGGATAAAACAACTTTAGATTCTGCTTTAAAGAAAGAATTTGAAAAATTAGATACTATTACTAATGATTTGAAAAAAGAAAACATATTAAAGATTTTAGAAATGTTTTCTCAAATTCTTAAATTAAATGAGATTAGAGTTAGAAATTCAAATTATTTGTTAATACTAATTATATTAAAACAAAAAGAAATCCTAAAAGTTGTAGAAGACACCAAAGAAGAATTAAATAACACATTTGAAAATTTAAAGAAAGAATCTTATAAAAGTAAGGCCATAGAAAAAATAAAGAATGAGGTTGAAGAAATCTTATTAGAACTAAATCCCTATCTTCAATTTAATATTGATAATAAAAATAAAACCTTAAATCTTGAATTTAAACTTATAAAAAATATTTTTCCTGAAGGGATAAATAGATTTTTAGAGAAATTTAGTAGAGTAATTCTTGTTACAACAACATTAATTCTATTTCCAAACGAAATTAATGAAATCGAGATGGAAAAAGAACCAATTACACAAAATGAGATAAAACAAGATACAATTAAGGAAACAATTAATTTTGAATTAAAAGAAGTTTTAGTTGATAAAGAAAAATACGAAAAATTAATTTCTTTAATTAATGAAAGAAAAATTACAAAAGATGAACTTAAAAATCTTTTATTTTCAAACCAATATAAAATTTCTATATTTTTTTATTCTGATTCATTTGTAAACTCAATTCCCCGATTAGTAAAGAACAGATCTAGGTTTTTTAAAGATAATACTATTTTGAAAGATTTTTATTTAAATTTAGAAAATTCTATATTTTTAAGAAAGTATCTTGAAGAATATTTTACTTTAGTTAAACTTTATATACAGATATTTAATGAAAAAAATATTCAAATAAATAATTACAGTAGCTTATTCAATCAAAATGTAGAATTTACTCTTCCTAAACCAAATATTTTAAATTTAAATCATGAAGATGCTATAGATATATATTATCAAAAGTCAAATCCTGATTCAAAATTACCTATAAATGCTATTAAAGGAGGTTTAGTTTTATTGAGTATGGATAAATGGACGGGTAATGAAGATCTTAATTCTTATCTTGGAGGTGGACTTGGGCCTAAATCTGGAAATGTTGTCGTAATTTTTAATCCTAATGATAATTATTTGTATGCTTATTTTCATCTTTCTGAAACTTTAGTTAAAGCAGGAGAAATTATATCCTCTGGGGAAAACATTGGAATTGGAGGAAGAACTGGAATTAATGCTAAAAGATTTAAGATAGATGAACATTTACATTTTGAAATACATAAAATTTCAGGAAATTCAATAAAATCTTTATTAGCTGATGAGCTATATGAAATTTTAAATAGAATTTTATTTAATAGATAACTTCAAACTAGTTTGAAATTATTAGTATATTTATAAATAATATTTCTTTTATACTATTATGAAAAAAATTGTATTGTATTTACTATTGTTAATAAGTCTTATAGGAACAGCTCTTGCTTGTAGTTGTATAGCTGATGATTCTATTGAAAATAAGTTTAATAGGTCAGATGAAGTTTTTATTGGAAAAGTTATAGATATTACTGAGAATGAAAATATAATTACAGGGTTTAATCAATTTGAAATTAAAATGAGTTTAAGTAAATCCTATAAAGGAAGTATTGATAAAAATAAAATAATTTACACAAATAAGGATAGTGCTGCTTGTGGTTATAATTTTGAAGAAAATAGTTCTTATTTGATTTATGCTTATGAATATGAAAATGAGTTAGGTACTGGACTTTGTAGTGGAACAAAAGAGATTAAAGATGCTAATTCAGATTTAGAATATTTAAACACCATTATTTACAGTGGAGTTGATAGAAGGGATGAACCTTTAACTGATAAAACATTATTTGAGAGAATTATTGATTTTTTTAGAGATTTGTTTTCTAAAAAAGTAGAAGGAGAATTAAAAGTAGTTGATTTTGAAACTTGTGTTGATTCTGGAAACCTTATTATGGAATCATATCCACGTCAATGCAGCGATGGTAAAAATACTTATGTAGAGAAAATAGATGAAACTATTAATAGTTCAAATGACTCAATTGATAATGAAACTGATGAATTAGAAAAACCTGTAGCTTGTACTAGAGAATACAGACCAGTTTGTGGTGAAGTTCAAATTCAATGTATAAGAGCACCTTGTAATCCTATTAAAGAAACATTTAGTAATAGTTGCCTTGCAAAAGCAAGTGATGCAAATATTTTATATGAAGGAGTTTGTGAAAATTAACTACACTTTTCAAATTTTATACAAAATCTTATAAATAGTCTCAAATCAAATATAGTAAGTATAAATTTAGATTTTTATCCTTCTTAACTGAAGTTTATTTCCCTATATGTTATATATTTTTAAAAAATGGATGAATACAATAACCAAGAAAAAACTTATTATAAAGTAAATTGCACAAAATGTGGAGAAGAGACAGAAGTTCCTTTCAAACCAATTGAAGGTAGAACAATTCTATGTAAAACTTGTTATCGAAAAAAGAGGTCTCAAGAATAAATGGCACACTGCGCTAATTGCAATTCCAAAAATATTCAAAAAAGAAAAAATTTTTCCCACGGAAAAGGTTCTAAAGCAAAAACATCACAAACTTGTAAAGATTGTGGTTCTAGTACAATTATTGAAGAACCAGTTAGAAAGTTTAGAAGAAGATAATTCTTTTTAATTAATTTTTCTATATAGCTCTCTTAAGTATACTATCTAAAAATAAAATAAAAATTTAAAAGTAATTCTTTTAAATATTTTAATATGGATAAAGATTTTATTAAAGGTGTGAAAATAGGTGTTGGATTTTTAACTACTATTATTTTAACATTTTTTTTATTATTTGGCTTAGTTTATGCTGTAGGATTCCATACAGCTAATGAAATTTTAGAAGGTACATTTAATGGAAATTATAGTTTTATAAATGGTAATGTTGGAATAGGAACTCCAACTCCAACACAGAAATTAGAGATTAATGGTTCAATTAATATTAGCTCGGGTGCATTATTTTTTTCAGATGGGACAAATCAAACAACATCAAGCAGTGAAACTGGAAAGATTACAGGTAGATGTATTTTAGGTAATGCTTATGGAAGTGCAACTAATTGTGCTATAGGTCAATCAAACCCATATATGACTTGTAGTTCAGGAAATACTCCCATAGTATTTACCTTTTGTATGGGGGGCATAGCTCAAGAAGCAGGTTTAGATTGTCAATGGAATGGTGCTGGCTATCCAATGGGAATTTGTGTCAAAGATTAGTTTGAACACATCTATTTAAAAACAAGTATTCATTAATTATATTAGGATTTTTAAGAAATAAATTTGAAATTTTTAATATATAACTTATTTTATAGGAATCTTACGCTATAATAAAATGAAAAAAAACGTAACATTTGAAGAGTTGGGTTTAAGTGAAAATACACTAAATGCAACGAAAAAGAAAGGTTTCACAACTGCCAGTGAAATCCAAGCCAAAATTATCCCTTTAGTTTTAGAAAACAAACATGACATTATTGGGATATCACAAACAGGATCAGGTAAAACTGGTGCTTTTGGATTACCAATTATTGATTTAATTGATGAGAATAACAAAACTCCTAAAGTAATTATTTTAGCTCCTACAAGAGAACTTGCCCTGCAAGTTACAACTGAGCTGCGAGAATTTACAGGTAAAAAGAGATTAAATTTGTTAACAGTATACGGTGGAAGTCCAATTGTTACACAAATGAGAGAACTTAAGAAAGGTGTTGATATTGTTATTGGAACACCAGGAAGAGTTTTAGACTTAATTAAGAAAGGTTCATTAGAATTATCTAAAGTAGAACATTTTGTTTTAGATGAAGCTGATGAAATGCTTAAAATGGGTTTTATTGAGGATATTGAATTAATTTTTCAAAAGACTTCTAAAACTCGTAGAGTATTATTATTCTCAGCAACAATGCCTCCTAAAATTAAATCTTTATCAAAGAAATATATGAAAGATCAAATTATTGTTGAAGTTGAAAATAAAATTGAGACAAAAGTTGATATTAAACAAACATATTTAATTTTAAAGAGAGAAGAAAAATTTGATGCTCTTTGTAAAATTATTGATGGAGAAGACTTTTTCTATGGGATTGTCTTTTGTATGACTCGTGAAGATGTTAATGATGTAACACAAAAACTTAGAAAAGCAAGATACGATGCAGATTGTATTCACGGAGAAATCCCTCAAGCAAGAAGAGAGAAAATCTTAAAGAATTTTAGAGAGCAAAAAATTAACATTTTAGTTGCAACTGATGTTGCAGCAAGAGGTATTGATGTTAATGATTTAACACATGTTATTAATCACTCTATTCCTAAAGAACTTGAAAATTACGTTCATAGAATTGGAAGAACTGCAAGAGCAGGTAAAAGTGGAATTGCAATTTCATTTATTTCTCCTAAACAAAAGTTTATTTTAAGAGATTTAGAAAAAGTTACAAACTCTAAAATTGAACAAGGAAGATTACCTTCTTTTAAAGATATTGCAGAGAAAAAAAGTGCTGGATTCAAAAAAGAATTACAAGGTCTTATTCAAGCTGGTAAAAATAATGATTATAGGGAGATGGCTAAAGATTTAGTTAAAGAGTTTGGTGCTGATGAAATTGTTTCAGCTCTACTTTCAAAAATTAATAAAAGAGAAGAAAATGAACAAAGTAGTTCTTCAGGTAGAGAAGGTAATGATAGAGGTGGTCGTGATAGAAGTCGTGGTTCTTCTGAATCAGTTAGACTTTTTATTGCTAAAGGTAAAGATGATAACTTTGGTAAAAAAGAATTATTTAACTTTTTAGAAAAGGAATCACGAATTAGAATTGATGGAGATAGTATTAAAATTAATGGTAAATTCTCATTTGTTAATGTTCCATCTGATCAAGCTGATAAAATTATTAGTGCATTTAGTAGACGTGGTGGAAGACCTGTTGTTGAAATGGCATCAGAAGATAAAAAAAGATTTGATTAATATTAATTAAACATTTTTTAATCATTATTCTTTAACAACAATTTCTTAATGATTTAATGATATTCTATGAAACCATTTTTTATAAATATATTTTAAAGGTATAACTACAACATTAATCTAAATATTAATAAACTAAAATCTTTAATTATAGGTATAAAATGAAAATGAATAATAGTCATATAAAAGATGATAAGTATTGGCATCTAAGAACTGTTGAAGAGACATTTAAAGAGCTTCAATCTTCAAAACAAGGTTTAACTGAAACAGAGGTTAAAAAAAGATTAAATGAATATGGCGAAAATAAAATAAATGCTAAAGAGTCTTTTCAAGGATTTAGAGTTTTATGGGATAAAACAAATTCTTTACTTATATATATATTATTTGTAGCAAGTCTAATTGCTTTTTTTTCAAATGAGGTTGTAGAATTTATAATTATATTAGCTATAATTTTAATAACTATACTATTAGGGTTTTTTCAAGAATACAAAGCAGATAAAACAATAAAAGCATTAAATAAATTATCTGCTAAAAAAGTTTTAGTTTTAAGAGATAAAGAAAAAAAAGAAGTTTTAACACAAGAATTAGTAGTTGGTGATATTGTCTATCTAAAAAGAGGAGATATAATTCCTGCAGATTTAAGATTAATAGAAGTTTCTGGAATTCAAATTAATGAATCTATTATAACTGGTGAATCTCAAGATAGAATTAAAATTTCAGAACATTTATCTGAAGAAAATTTAAGTACTTCTGATTTGAAAAATATGGTTTTTAGTTCAACTTTTGTAACAAAAGGTAGTGGGGTTGGAATAGTTGTAGAAACTGGAATAAATACATTTATAGGTAAAATCTCTTCTTCAATTAGTAATATTAAAAATGAGAAAAGCCCAATTGCAAAAAAAATTGATTTAATGAGTAAAAGGATTTCTTATATCATTTTATCAATTTCAATTCTTTTATTTTTAATTCTTTTCTTAAAGGGTAATTCTTTATACTTCTCTTTGTTATTAGTTAGTGCTGTTGCAATTGCAGGAATTCCTGAGAGTCTTCCTCTTGCTTTAACACTTACTTTTTCAAATGGAATAAAAAAAATGGCAAAACAAAATGCTATTGTAAAAGATTTGAATTCTGTTGAAACTCTTGGTACAACAACTGTAATTTGTACAGATAAAACTGGAACTTTAACAGAAAATAAAATGAGAGTTGTTAAATTATTTTTAGGAAATAAAGATATATTTGATATAAAAGGAAATGGATATGAACCAATAAATAAATTTTATCTAAATGACACAACTAATGAAATTCAAAAATCTAAAATTCCTATATCTCAAGAGTTCTTAAAATCCTTAATTTTATGTAACGACTCAGAAATAAGCTTTAGTGATAATAGTTGGAAATTAGAAGGAGAACCAACTGAGGGTGCTCTTTTAACTCTTGCTAAAAGTTTGGAGATAGATGAAAATGTAGTTAGAGAAGATAATAAAAGAGTATACCTAGAACCATTTGATCCAGCTAAAAAATATATGGTTTCTGTAAATCAAAATGTTAAAGATAAGAATAGAATTGATTTTTATATAAAAGGTGCAGGAGAAATAATTATAGACAAATGTTTATTTTATAGAGATTCAAGTTTAAAAATTAAAAAAATAACTCCACAAATTAAAAATAATATTATAAAGAATATAGAAGAAATAAATTCAAATGGGTTAAGAGTATTATCTCTTGCATCTAAATCACTTGTATCTAAAAAAAATGATAATAAACAACTAATTCAATCAAATTTAAATTCAAAATATATTTTTGAAGGTTTTGTTGCAATTGAAGATCCTATAAGAGAAGAAGTTTATTCAGCAATTGATGAATGTCATAAAGCAGGAATAAAGATTGTTATGATAACAGGAGATCATAAACTGATAGCTGAAAATATAGGTAAACGATTAAATTTATTTAAGCATAGTTCAAACAAAATTTTACAAGGAGTTGATATTGATAAGTTAACAGATGATGAACTTGATGACATAATAAGTGAAATTTCTATTTTTGCAAGAACAACTCCAGAACATAAATTAAGAATTGTAAATTCCTTTCAAAGGACTGGAGAAATTGTAGCAATGACTGGGGATGGTGTAAATGATGCTCCAGCATTAAAAAAGGCAGATATTGGAATTTCTATGGGTAAAAATGGAACGGAGGTTGCAAGAGAGGCATCTAATATGGTTTTAACAGATGATAACTTTGCAACAATTGTTAAAGCTGTAAAAGAAGGAAGAACAGTTTATAGTAATATAAGAAGGTTTATTTATTATTTACTAACTGGAAATTTTACTGAAGTTGGAATAATAGTTCTTGCTGTAATTTTAAATCTTTCACTTCCATTAACTGCACTTATGATATTATTTGTAAATTTAGTTACAAGTACAATTCCAGCTTTAGCACTAAGTATTGAACCAACCCATGATAAAGTAATGAATCAGAACCCAAGAAGCCCTAAAGAAAGGTTATTATCTAGCTATATATTAACTAAAATAATGATATTAATTCCATTTCTATTATTTGGAACATTGGGGTTGTTTATGTGGGAATTATTTATTGTAGAGAGTTCTTTGGAAAAAGCAATGACTATAGCTTTTGCAACCTTAATTACATTTGAATTATTTCACGCATTAAATGCTAGACGTCTACACACAACAATTTTTGATAAAGGCTTTTTTAATAATCCCTATTTATTTTTAGCAATAGGAGTTTCTTTCCTATTAACACAGCTAGTTATATACTCAGATTTTGGACAAAATCTTTTTTTAACAGTTCCATTATCATTAATTGATTGGATTATAATAATTACAGTTAGTTCAACTATTGTTTTATTTACGGAAATAATTAAACTTTCAATTAAAGCAGAATTTAAAGAACAAAGAAATTTACAAGGGATTGATATTAAATTACAATAAATTATTATTCTTTAACAACAATTTCTTCTTCTTTATCAAATTTAAATATTAATCTTAATAAGTTATACGTTCCTCTTGCAAGAATTTCAAGTACTATAATAAATCCTAGATAATAAAGCATTAATCCTAGATGTGTTCTTATCTCATCTACTAAGCTTAGTGAAGAAGTTAAATCAAAATAAGAAATATCAATTAACAGAACACCTAATAGGGCAAATGGAAGCATTTTTGCTAAATCCTTAGATAAATCCCCATTATAATAAGAAGTTAACCTCACAGTTCCTACAACAGCCATTGCAACAAGTAATATTGTCTCAACAGATTGGCTTTTAGTTAAAAATATTAAAAGTATTGCTAAAACTGCAAACCAAAAGAAAATAAATATAGGAAGTAATATAATAAATTCTAATATATATAAACCAATTGAAAAAAACTTTTTAACTAAATAATGATTTCCTCTTGAATATTTTTTCTTAAGATTAAGTTCAATTATATCTTTTTTTGCAAGGAATCTGTAGAATTTAAAAATAAAAATACTATATGCACTCATTGCAAGAATAAAAATAACTAGGGGTCTTATAGTTAAATAAGTTTGATAAAAATCTAATGCCATAAGAATTTTTGTTAATAATACTTAATAAAGTTTATTTGTCATATAAAGGAATTAAAATAAGTATATCTGTTTTTTACAACCCAAAATTATCAATAAAAACTTTAATCTCTTTGTATTTGTTAATAAATTCAATTCCTTTTTTAGATAGAGAATAATATTTCTTTTGTTTTTTCTCTAGTTCAATAATTAAGTCTTTACTAATTAATTCATTAATATAATCTTTGAACATTTGTGAAGATAAATTAGAAGAGTATAATAAACGAGTTGGACCTAATTCATTATTATTGTTTTTAATTGCAATTAGTATATCGTAGATAACTTCTAATCTCTCTCTTTTTTTTGATGCCATTTATATTATTTTTCTAATTTTAAAGTTCCATAGAAGAAAGATAGAAATACAATTATTGTTGCAATATAAACGTAAATTTTCAGATATGGAAAAAACCCAAGTAAAAAATTAGATAAATATCCTAAAAATGTTAAAACAACAGTTATAAAATAAATTTGAGAAAAATTATTCTTAGTGTTTAATTTGCTTTGAGTGTAATTTGAGTAACTTAATATTATAGAATATAGAAGTAGAATTAACATAATTAGAAACATAACTACGGGTCTAAATAAAGAAACTGAAGCAATTATTAGGCCAATTATATTTAATAATAAATATTTTTTAGTTAAGATATTTCCAATACTAGAATTAATTTTATTTTGAAAATCTTTCCAAACTAAGCTGTATACAAGCATTAGTCCAGCCATTGAAATAAAATAATAAAATAGAAAGTAAAGAAAATTTATTTTGGAGTTAATACTATAATCAATTCCTAAAAAATCAATAAGAAAAATAAAAAAACTAAATAAAAATCCTAGTGCAAAATATAAAAATGCTAAACCAAAAATTTTAAGTCCTTCATAATTACTTAATTTATATAATTTTATTGATTTAACATATATATATCCTGAAATGAATATTACAATAAGAAACATAATATATTTAATAATAGTTTCAATTTCTAGAAATAGATTCTCAATCATAATAAATATTGGTTTTGTCTATTTAAAAAGATTTATGGAGTAATCCTCTATATTATTCCTTCTTTTTATTTATAAAGGTAAAAGAATAAACATATCTATGGCAAAACAAAAAATTAAAAAGAGTGTCAAAATAAACGAACCTATTAAAAGGTTATATCGTTCAAAAGAAGATAAGGTCATCGCAGGTGTTTGTGGTGGTATTGCTGAATACTTTGAAATTGATCCAGTATGGGTTAGATTAATTGGAATAGTTTCAGTATTTTTAAATGGGGTTGGAGTTTTAGCATATATTATTCTTTGGATATTAGTCCCTGAAAATCCCAAACAAACTAATAATAAGAAAACTGTTGTTCAAGAAAAAGTTTCTGAATTTCAAGAAACTATTAAAACTCACAACAAAGATTCTCATATAGTTAAAAAGAAAGAAAGATCAAGTCATATTGTTATTGGTGGAATTCTTATAATCTTAGGAATGCTCTTTTTACTTAAAAATACATTTGGTTGGATTAATACACAAATTTTTTGGAGCTTTTTAATAATTGGATTAGGAGTTTTATTATTACTTAGAAAATGAAACATATAGGAAAATTAATATTTGGTATTGTAATATCATTATTTGGATTATTATTAATATTAGAAAATTTGAATATTATAACTAATTTAACTTTTCTTGAAAATCTTAGTTTATTTTGGCCAATTGGTTTAATCCTTTCTGGTTCATTAATATTTTTCAAACAGAGAAAGTCTGGTTTTTTAATATTAATTTTATCAATAATCATTGGAGTGTTTACTATGATTGTACCTACACATTTAGAAGTAAATGAACTTAAAGTTGAAGAGTTTGTATATCCATATTCAAATCAAAATAATGTTTATTATGATATTTCAATTGGTGGATCTAAATTAACTTTGAAAAATATAGAAAACTCTGAAAATTTAGTTAAAGTGAATTCACAAACTACTTTTTCCAAGAGATTGGATTTTGAAGTAAATAATAAAGAAAATATTACAATAGTTAAAATTGAAGAAAATGGTCACTTTGAATTAAATGAATTATTTTTACTTGACAAACAAACTTCTAATTTAGATATTGAAATTAACTCTAAACCTAATTCAACTTTAAATTTAAATTATGGCGCAGTTGATGGAACTTTAGATTTAAGAAATTTAAATGTTAAAGAGTTGATTATTAACTCAGGTGCATCTCATACTGAGGTATATTTAGGAGACAAACCAATTAATATTGATATTAGTACTGGCGCTTCACAAATTAATTTTCATTTTCCAAATGATATTGGAATAAGAGTCGAAAGTGATAGTGGTGCTTCAAGTTTAAATTTTCAAAATTTTAGTAAAATAGGTAATAAATATTTTAGCGAAGATTTTAATAGTTCTAAAGAATTTATTAATATTAAAGTTAGTAGTGGAGTATCCTCTATAAATGGAGAATTTTATTAAAATGAAGAGAGTTAAAACATTTCCAATAGTTTTGATAAATATAGGTTTACTTATATTTATTGAAAATATAACCCCTATAACTTTGGTTTGGGATAATTTTTGGCCAACAATTTTAATTACAATTGGAATTTGTTCAATTATAAATTCATTTTCTGAAAAATAATTTTACTAAATTTTATAAAACATTAAATTGATATATATCTATGTTAGGGAAAAAAGAAACAAAATTTATTTTAAATAAAGCATTTTTTGGGAAAATCAACTGTCTTAAGGTTCTTATGAATACTGAGGGTGAAGTTTATTTTCATTTAGGATTAAAGGATTCTAAAGAGGTTTGGAATTGGAAGAAAGTTAAAATGTCTGATACTGAGCTTGGTGATATTGTTAATGTTTTAAATAAAGAGGAGAGTAAATGTTCATTTTTTCACTCTTTTAAAGATGTTAAAACACAAATTTGGTGTAATAAATCTGAAAAGAGTTTTAATATTAAAATTGGAGATGCATCTAAGAATTTAACTATTGGAGAATTTGAAGTTTTAAGAATTTTAATTGAAAAATGTATTGTTAGAATGAATTTTAAATAAATTTATCCTATTACAACACTACTTGCAGTTATTGCCATAAAAATTGATGCAAAGATAACCATAAATAATATCATCCCAATACAAAAGATACCCCAAATATATACAGTATTATGAAGTCCAACGTCAATAAATTGATGTTTATCGTTACTTAGAAACCCAACTATTAATAATATAATCCAAAAAGGAGTAAAAAATACTCCTAAAATCCATCCTATTAAGTATGGAATCCACTTCAAACCTTCAATTGGAAATCTTTGTTTCAAACTTATTGCTCTGTTTTTCATAGAATATTCTTAATTTATGTATTTATAAGCTTATTTATTTAGAATTGTGTATTTTGTAAAAATAAAGAAATTTATTCTTTATCAGAATCTTCATCTGATGATGCTTCATCTTTTGTAAATTTAATATCAGTTGCTTGAGTTCCTCTATCAGTATCTTTAACTTCAAAAGTAACTTCCATGTTATCTGATTCTCGTACATCTTCCATATCTTGAGGAAGCGCACTGTAGTGTACAAAGTAATCTTTGCCGTCAGATCCAGTAACAAAACCGTATCCTTTCTCTCTCTTAAACCATTTAATTTTTCCTTCCATTTTGTAAACTTGTATTCAGAATATAGGTAAACTTGAATTTATAATAATCTCGTAAATGTCCTTTCTGATAGATATTATTAATTATACTCTATTTAAAAAGACTTCTATTTTAAATAAGTGCGAAAATTCTTTTTTTAACCCCTTTTTCTGTTACTCTTTCTTTTTTATAGAACATTATATAAAGATAAAAATTAAATATATATTAAAATGATACTACCTAAAAAACTAGACGAAGCTGAAATGACAGAAGAAGAAAAAACAAATAAAAGATTTGTTGAAGGCATGCTTAAAAACATGGAAAAGAAACAATACACTTAAATTTCAGTTTAAAAGTGTGCTAATTTTTAGAACATAAGAACCTAAACATTTAGTTTATAAATTACCTATTTTAAGATATAATATGGAAGTTATTAAGATAAAATCAGATAAAGAATTTAAAGATATTATAATGAAAGATCATTCAATTGTTATGATTCATAGAAATGGATGTAATTATTGTGCTAAAGCTATGCCTTGGCTTATTGAGTTTAGTTCTATGTTTCCTAAAAAGATAATTGCAGAAGTTAATAGAGATGATATTCCTAAAGTTATGGAGAATTTCCAAGTTGAGATGTATCCAACTTTTGTATCCTTTAGTAATGGGAAGGTAGTTGAAATGGAATTTGGTAATACTGAATATGAAAATATTAAGAACTTCATTGAAAAAAATTAATTTTTAATAAGTATTTTAAATAAATTAAATCTAATTCTATTATGAAGCTTAAAACTCACAAGATAATTGGGATTTTAATTATTATAATTTTGCTAGTTTCTTCTTTACTTCTAATTTTAAATAGAGAGGATGAATCTAAAATTGGAAAATTTGGTCTTACTTGTTTTGATAAATGTAGTAATATTTGTTTAGAGCAAAATTCTAAAGTTTATACATTTACAGCAGTTAAAACAACTTGTGGTTGTACTTGTTTCAATGGTAATCAAAGTATGTTTAGAGTTGATAAATAAAGGCTTAATATTAATTTAAAGTAAAAACATATTTATATAAGTAATTTAAAATAAAATATATAATGGATAAAAGTTTCTTAAATGGAATCAAATTTGGGTTTGGATTTCTTCTAGTAATAAGTTTATTTTTAGGTATTGTCTTCGCAGTTGGTTTTCATACAACCTCAGAAATAATTCCTGGAACTTTTCAAGGTGATTATGAATTTAATGGGTCAGTTAATTTTTCAGGACAAGTTTTCGGCGTTAGTAACATATTAACTAATAATACTATTATTGAGCTTGCAACAGGTACTTGCCCTAGTGAATATGTTGATATTTCCACTAATTCAACTATGGATTTAACAATTACTGGGAGTCAATTTACTAACGCAGTTGCAAGGTCAGATAGAGTATTTGATGGAGTAACTCCACAAGGAAGTACAACTGGAACTTATTGGGGTCTACCTGTTGAGGGTTATGTAGGAAAGTATTGGGGAACTAATAAAATAATTTCTTCAGTTACTGCCACTTCTTTAAGTGATGATGGTTTTGTTACAGGAAGCAATATCGTTAATTTAACTTTACAAGGTTCAGATAATAATTCTACTTGGGTTGATTTAGGAGATATTGATTCAACAGATTCAGCAGGTTTAGTCTTAAGTATAACAAATATTGATATTTCTACTTCTTATACATATCATAGAATTAGAATAATTAATGAGAATGGTGGTAATGTTGCTGGATTTGCAGAGATAGAATTTGATGAATTGCAAGTTAGATGTAAAGTTTCTAATTGAGGTAATCTTTATACAAGACACTTCGTTTTACTTCCGGTAACAATCAAAGATTCTTGCCGCATTTGAACTAGGTTCAAATAGTTCAGGTATAACGTTTATAGAAAACGTTTATAAATCGGATTTAGTTTCTTTTAAGTACAATGGCGAGTATTCCAAAAACAAAAACAACAAACAAAGTTTTATTTGATACTATCAATGATTTACGAAAGTTATCAGCTAAAACTGAAATTAACGCTTGGAAAGCAGTTGCTGCTAAATTAGCAGGCTCTGCGAGTCAAAGAGCACAAGTTAATTTATCAAAAATTGAGAAAGAAGCTAAGAGCGGGGAGACTATTGTTATTCCTGGAAAAGTATTAGGTGATGGAATTTTATCTAAGAAATTAACTATCGTTGCATTTAGTGCATCAGAGAGTGCAAAGTTAAAAATTACAAAAGCTGGTTCAACATTTGTTGAGATTAAAGATTACATTTCTAAGTCTCCAAAAGGAGAACCAATTATTTTAAAATAAATTTTTTTATTTTTATTACAGCGAAGTGGAGCAGTTAGGAGTGCTCGTCGGGCTCATAACCCGAAGGCCGTTGGTTCAAATCCAACCTTCGCTATTAAGATTTGAACCTTGGTTCCCTTAGGGTACCAAGAATTTCAATAAAACTTCTAAAAAATTCTTGAGAACAAATCCAACCTTCGCTATTATTAATTTTTTTCAAAAATTATTTTAGCTCAGTTTGTATTTTCCCAACTCCGTTGATCTCAACAATTACTTCGTAATTCTTGGTTACTTGGCAGAGCCAAGTATTTCAAATCCAACCTTTTTGAATTTATTCAAGTTAAGAAAATTTATAAATCCTAAGCTTAAAATTATATCACAATGAAAAAATTAAATTTAATTATATTACTAATGCTAGGAATTTTGTTTGCTAGTTGTTCAACTCAAAATGAGATTCAACAAAGTGCTCAAAACAATGAGAATATTGAACAATATATTCCAGAAGAACAAGATTTAGTTGAGAGGGGAATTATAAATGAAGAAGATATAAAAACAACTCCAGCATCTCAAAGTAGTTTTGAAGGAAATGGAATGTCATTTAAAGTAGATTCAGAACTATTTGTATATGATAAAGCTCCTCTACTAGCACAAACACCAGTTGCAGATTTTATGACAATAACAGCACCTGATAGTACTAAGATTCAACTAAGAATGCTTCCAAATGAAATTGGAACTTATAAAGCAGGTGAGGGACCAAATAGTTACAGATTAGTTGATGTTTGGTTTACTTTTAATGGAGTTAGATATGTTGCTGATAAAGATAAAGGAGATGCAACAATAGAATTAACAGAAGTTGGAACAATGCTAGGCTCTAATTATGATGGAAAAGTTGTTGGAAATTTTGAAGGAACTTTTGTTAGCGATTCTGGAGAATCAATTATTGTAAAAGAAGGATATTTTGTATCTGAAGTTATAAATTAATTATCTCTATAATCTATAGACTTACCTTTTATCATATATATCTTTTTAGCAACTCTATGTATAAATCTTCTATCATGACTGATAAATATTATAGTTCCTTGATAATTGTTTAAAGCATTCTCTAGAGATTCAATTAACTCAATGTCTAAATTATTTGTAGGTTCATCAAGTAATAATACATCAAATTTAGATAGCATTAATTTAACTAATGAAATTCTAGTTTTTTCACCACCACTTAATTTTTCAATTTTGTCGTTAATTCTTGAAAATTCAAAACCAAATTTAATTAAATAAGAGATAATGTGATGTTCCATTAATTTTTGATCAGCTTCCCACAAAAAATCCATTACAGTTTGTTTTGGATCTAAATCTTTAAACTCTTGATCTAAGTAACCTATTTTTAATCCATTTCCAACTGTTAACTTACCGGAATAACTTTCATCTTTTAAAGCAAATATTTTAAGTAGCGTAGATTTACCACAACCGTTCTTACCAAGTATCACTATCCTATCTTTATTTAAAACTGTAAATGAAAGGTTATTTAGAATTTCTAAATCTTTAAATTTCTTAGATAAAGACTCTGCTTTATAAACATTATCACCCGAAAAATCTCCAGCTAAAAAATTTAATTCGAAATTCTCATTAAACTCGTCAGGATTAGAATGTTCTCCTAAATTATCAGATCTACGTTTAATATTATCAGCTTGAATTTTCATCTTTTTAGAACCAACTAGATGAGCCCATTTTCTTTTTTCTTCCTCTGATTTTTTTAATCTTTTTTTCTCTCTTTCAACAGATGTAAATTTATTTTTCAAAGCCTCATGTCTGTTTTTTCTACGAATTCTATAATTATTATATGTACAATCATAAACTTGAAATTTAGAATCTTCAATTTCAACAAGTTTATTTGATATATTATTCACAAAATGTCTATCGTGTGAGATAACTAAAAAAGTACTGTCACTCTTATTAATCCAATTTTCTAACCAACTAATTGATTTAAAGTCTAAATGATTTGTAGGCTCATCTAAAATAATAAACTCTGCACCTCGACTTAAAACTTCAGCTAATCTCAACTTTATCTTTTGACCTCCACTTAAGGAATAAATAGTTTTTTCATAATCAGACATTTCAAATTCTAACTCATCTAAAATAGTTTTAATTTTAACTTCATCAATATTTGTTTCAGCTCTAGATTGAATAGCAGTATATTCTTCTAGTAATTTTTCATATGAAATTGTGTCTTCGTAAACTTTTGGATCTGCAAATTTTTCTTCAAATACAGCTTGTTTCTCTAATAATAAATCTCTTTTATCTTTAAGATAATTAGTAAAGGTTTTCTTAGTATTATCAAAAACTTTTTCCTGTTCCATAATTGCAAAAGTAGTTCCTGATGTAATTTCAATTTCTCCTAGATAATCACTTATACCTTCAATACATCTAACAAAAGTTGTTTTACCTACACCATTTTGTCCTAGTAAAGTAACTTTATCTCCCTTATGAACTAATAAATTAGTATTATCAAATAGTACTTTATTAGCAAAAGATTTTTCAAAATTAGAAACTCTTAATATTAATTCTTTGTTAGTTGAACTCATAATATAAATTATCAAAGCTTGTTTAAATATATTGTTAAAAAAATATTTAGGAAAATTCTTAACTGAGAATAATTAGTTTTATTTCTTCTCATACAATTTACAGAGTCTTTCATAATATTCAGGTCTAATGTAGTTATCAACAGTTATTTTATATGAAGGTTCCCACTCATTCTTACTTTTATTAAATTTCTTATGTCCTAAATTCCAAGCAATTTCCTTTAATTCACTAATTACTTCTTTCTTTGAAGTTTTTCTATGCTTTCTAAGATAGGTTAGAACTGTCAAATCTGCATAATAAGATCTGATAATATGTGGGTAAAAATGCTTTTGAGTGTATTTGAATAAAATGTCGCTAAACTCTAAAGAATGAATCGGGTTGTTGTTCTTATTTGAAAAAACAAAATCATCTTTATTTTTACTCTTTAAAATTTTATTTAACTTTTTAATATAAAAATCTGGAAACTCAAATTCTTTATGATGTGGTATTGCATCTTTACCAATATAATCAAAAATAACTGTATTACCTGAAACCTTAATATTATCTTTTTTTAATGTAGTAAGACCCATATGCCCTAAATGTTTGTAATGTTCTAAATTACCCACTCTAATATGTGTTATAATTAAGGTGTACAACGCTAAATATTTTGAGTCTGATGTAGCTTTAATATCGATTTCTAAATTCTCAAGAATAATTGAATAATATTTTGTAAACTCATCAACTAATTTTGCCTTTCTCTTTTTTTCTAAATGAATCTTATCTTCACAATACAAATAAGTTTTAGAGCCTGAACTATTCTCATAACAAATATCCCATTCAGGATCTCCATCAAAGTTATATTTTAAATTTTTTGCAAATAATGAGAATCCACCCCTAGATAGTTTTTTTCCATTTGGTAAAGTTTGAATTCTCTCACCATAAATTAATCCTGAGGAATCAACAAAACCTTTTAAAAAATCTTTTGAAAAGTTGTCATACAACTCTTGTTCTGAATTAGTTTTAATATAATCTTTAATAATCTCTTTAGTTGACTTTAAGATTTTTTTAGAAGACTTGATCCAAATACCGTTTTTTATTTCATATAACTCAAAATCAACAGATTTAATTCTTGTAGTCCCATTCTCTAAAATATGTTTTTTCATTTATATTTTATTAATAAAAATTGTATTTATAATAATTATGATTAATACTTTAATGAAGATATCTAAAAGTTAAATTTATTCTAGCTCTAACTTTCTCTCTACTTTTAAAAAGTAAATATCTAGAAATTATGAAATTATAAGTTAAATAAATTTATAAAGACATTTTCTAAACTTTATAATACTATGAAAAAAATATTTTTAGTATTTATTGCAATACTTGCTATTTTTGCAGGATGTAGTAGTAATTTAGATGTTGAATCAAATACTCAAGTACCAGCTGAAACTCAAAATAGTGTTCAAGTTGATGCTTCAATTGATTCAAAAGATGCAGCTAGTGAAATAGATGTGGATGTTGTAGAATCTCAAGCTACAATCTCAAATGAAGATGTTGAAATTACAACAACGGTTGATTCACAAGGTAATGTTAAAAATGATGTTGCAATTAGTGAAGGGGCTATTGAAGGAGACTTAGAAATTGCAGCACAAAGTTCAATAAATGATTGGTGTGTTGCTGGTGATACATATAAATTTGAAGGTGAAGGAGCAAGCATTGATGTAGTTTATGAAGGAATAGCTGATTACAACGGTGTTACAACTTGTAAAGGTGTTCATACTCAAACTATGGAATATATTGGGGAAATTAATACAGAATATTACTTATCAGAAGATATGACTGAAATTTGGATTGTTTCAAATATTGCAGGAAATACTCAAGAAAGTTATGTTAAATTAGGTTAAATTATAACCTTATTTTATAAAAAATTTCTAAAATTTTAAATATTAATTTGTTTCATTATTAAAGTTCTAATTAGATTTAAAAACCAAACCAAACTTCTCAGATTAGATATAAAATGATTAAGCAATTTTTAATAGAAATTAAAGAAATATTAAAACTAACAAATTTACATATTTCAAAAAAAAGAAAAATAACTATGTATGCTCAGTTATTTACAGTTGTTCTTCTAATCATCTTACAATATTTTTATCCCCAAAAATGGATCCAATATGGGATAATGCCTGCAATACTAGAATTGGTTTTATTTTACCTTAGTATTAGTTTTATTGTTAATTTAATTAGAATTTTTTTTGTCTCATTTTATAGAAAGAAAAACAATCTTGCACCTGACCATTATGATAATTTAATACTTGCATTTGATAATTTGAATTCAATTACAATTAATTTCATATTCCTTGTACTTTTATTTTATTTACTTGGAGTTGATATGAAATCATTTTTTACAACAATTGCTTTATTTGCAGTTGCAATAACAATTTTATTTAAGGAAATATTTGCAAATTTCATAAATGGACTAAGATTAATGTTTTCAGGTAATGTTAAATTACGAGAGTATATCACAATTGACAATTATAAAGGAAAAATTGTAAATATAACTCTTCAAAATGTTGAGCTTAAAACTGATGATGGAGATATTGTTTATGTTCCAAATTCAATTTTTATGGATAAGGAAGTTATTAATTATAGTAAAAATAGTATTAAAAAAATAAATTATTCCTTTCTCTTTCCTGCTGAATTTTATTCTGAAATTCCAAAATTAGAAAAATATTTAGTTAAGAAAATATCCGAAGAATTTGCAAATTTAGTAAATCCTGAGAATATATTTATTAAGATAAAGACTTTAATTAAAGATGGTTCAAATTTAACTTTAGAAGTTTTAGTTACAAAATACAGTTTTAAAATTGAAGAAAAAATCATTAGATTCTCATCTTATGAAATTGTAGCTTTTATTTCTAAATTAAACAAATAAAGTTTAATTAAAAAGTATATATTATCTTAAAATTTAGAAAAATATATGTAATTTTTCTAAGTTTTTATTGTTGTCACTTTAGAGTTAAGTTTATAATCTAATGAATACTTCTACTAATATAAAAATGAACAAAAGAGATATTAAACTAGCATTTTACAAGGAAGAGATTCTAAAATATGAAGAAAAGCCAAATTTTGACTTGCTTGAAGCAATAACAAAATACCTGGGCCCATCAATTCATAATGCTGATTCTGAGCTTGTCTCAACAAGTGATGAAAAAGAAGTAAATACTGTAAAAAAGAGTTTTTTGAAAAGAAAATTAAAATTATCAAGAGTTGATGAAGATATCTTAGATTTAGCAATAATTAGTGTTAGAGATATATTTGGAACTACAAATACTAAAAAATACAGAGCATTATTTTACTATTTTTTAACAAAGAAATTTCAGTTAGAGAAAATATTCGTAGATAATAAAAAAGAAATCAAAACTGTAAAAACATTTAAATTGAAAAAAGGAATTGATCTTGATAAATTAGAAAAAATTGCAAAAATCAATAAAGAAAATATAACTATTAGAAAAAGTAATAGAAAAAACTATATACCAACAAGCTTGCTTATTGCAATATTTTTTGATGTTTTAATAATCTTAATTCTACTTATTTTATTATCTAAATAAAAATATTTTCAATTCTAAAAAAATCAATAAAAATAAATCTGATTAAAACTTAACAAGAACTTCAAAACCTGCCATTGATGCTTTCTCCATTTTAAATGGCATTTTTCCTTCAAAATTAACTGAGTACTTTAATTCTCAGTCAAGCTTATAAACTCAGCTCGTTTAATCTCTTCGAGAAGATGAAATTAAGAGTTTTACCTGAGGATTTTATTGTAGAAGAAGTTTCAAATATTGAAATTTTAAAAAATAAAGAAGATTATACTATTTATGAATTAAAGAAAAATAATCTTGAAACACTTGAAATTATCTCTAAATTAAGTAAAAAATACAATCTTAAAAGAAATGAAATAGGGTATGCTGGAATTAAAGATAGGCACGCAATTACAACACAATTAATTTCTATTGCTACAAAATATAATATTTTAGATTCTATCAAAGAAAATTATTCTCTAACTAAATTAGGATTTTCTAAAAGCCCAATTAAAACAGGGAACTTAATTGGAAATAAATTTACTATAACAATAAGAGATTTAGAAGAAAAACAAACTAAAAAACTTAATGAGCGAATTGAAAAAATAAAAGAGAAAGGAATAATAAATTATTTTGATTCTCAAAGATTTGGGAATGTTATAAATAAAGTTTTTATTGCAAAGTTCCTTGCAAAAAGAGATTATGAAAATGCGGTTAAATATATTTTATTAAGTCAATATCAATCTTATTCGAATAAAGATAATCAAATTGAATATGATAAATTAAAAAAAAATTGGAATAATTTTGGAAGTATAAAAGCAAATCTCTTATATCTAGATTTAGTACAAAAAAAATATTTAGAACAAAAATCATTTAAATCCGCTTACAAAGTCATACCATCAAAAATAAAAGAAATGGTTGTAATGTCTTATCAAAGTTATCTTTGGAATGAATGTGTTAAAATAATTGTAACAAATAATAAAGATTATTACAAAGTTAATTATAATATAGGTGAATTATTTTTTTCTAATAAAAAAATAGAAACCTCTCAATTTATTATGTTTGGAAGAAATTGTGAACCAAATGAAAAAGAAAAAGAAATTACAAAAAGGGTTCTAGAAAAAGAAGGTTTAACACTTGAAAATATAAATGATATCTCCAAAAGTGGAAGTTTTCTTAAAACAAGTTATAGAGATGTTGTTATATTTAACAAGGATTTAAAAGTTTTAATGATTACAAGAGATGATAAATATACTTTAAGAGGAAATAATAGATATTTAGTCAAACTTGAATTTACACTTCAAAAAGGAAGTTATGCAACAGTTTTAATGAAAGAAATATTTCAAGAATAAATGTTATTTAGAATATAGAACAGATATTAAGATATATTTATAAATTCTAGAGATTCTAGTATAGTTAAATGGATTTAAAAAATAAATATTTAGTGACAAGTGTTAGAGTATTTTTTTCTCTATTTTTGTTAATGGCAGCAATTGCTGGATTTTTTGGAGCAAAGGCAATAGTGAACGGAAATCCTATGGAAGGAATAAGTGCACAGGACATAGAACTTACTAAAGCTTTTTGGGATACAGGTATAATTCAACTTGCAAAAGCAATGGAATTAGTTGTAGCAGTTATGTTAATAACTAATTTTCTGCCTGCGCTCGCTGTTATTTTTATAACACCAATTACAATTGGAATAATTGTTTATCATTTATTTTCAGGACCACAAAATTTACCAATTTCAATTGCTATGGGACTTGTAAATGTTTATTTAATTTATATTTATTTTGATAAATACAAAGCATTATTTGATAGAAATATTAAAATTAAATCAAAGTTAAAAAAATCAAAATAAACTTTCCTTTAATCTACTTAATTTATAAATTCTTTTAAATATACTATTATATAGAAAAATGTTATTTAAAGATTTAAATTTGGACATTGAATTACAAGAGGCTCTAAATGAAATAAATTATGAGACTTTAACCCCTATTCAAGAAAAAGCAATCGAAAAAATACTTGAGAAAAGGGATATATTAGGTATTGCCCAAACAGGATCAGGAAAAACTGGTGCTTTTTCAATTCCAATACTTCAATTACTTTTAGATTCTTCAAAAAAAGAATTAATTACTAACTTCCCTAAAGTTATAATACTTGCCCCAACTAGAGAACTTGTAATTCAAATAACTGAAAATATTAAATCTTATTCTAAATATACAAAAATTAAATGTGCTTCTTTATATGGTTCAGTTGAATTTGATCATAAAGAAAATTATGAAATAATCATTACAACTCCTGAAAAACTAGATGATTTAACAAATGAGAAGATTATCGATTTAGATTCAGTTCGTTATTTTGTTCTAGATGAAGTTGATAAAATGCTTGAAATAGGTTCTTCTTTTTATGTAAAAAAAGTAATTAAAAAACTTCCAAAGCTAAGACAATCTATTTTCTTTTCTGCAACTGTTTCACCTGAAATTGAAAAGCTAATTGATGAAATTTTAGTTAATCCTGTTAAAGTAAATATTAATGAAGAAAAAGTTAATACTGATTTAATTGAACAATTTGTTTTGTTCACAAAAAAAGAATTTAAATATAAATTACTTTTAGAAATTTTAAATAAGAAAGAAGTAAAATCAACAATAGTATTTGCAAATTCACGAAAAGAAGTTGATAATATCGTTAGATTTTTATCAAATAATAATATTGACTCATTTTCTATTCATTCTAAAAAATCAGAACCACACAGGCTAAAAGCAATTGAGGATATTAAATCCAAAAAAACTAGGCATTTAATCGCAACTGATTTAGCATCAAGGGGCCTTGATATTCCAGATATAACTCACGTTATAAACTTTGAATTACCAACACTAGAAGAAGTTTATGTTCATAGAATAGGAAGAACTGCAAGATATAATAAAAAAGGAGTTGCCTATTCTTTTTGTTCTCCAGAAGAGAGAAATTTTCTAGATAGAATTGAGAAATTACTAAAAAGCAAATTAAAAGTTTACAGTCATGAATTTCATAGTGAATTTGCTAAAAATGCAACAGGTAAAGATGCAAAACCACAATTTAAAAGAGTTAAAAAATTTTCAAAGAAGAATAAAAAAGCAA
This sequence comes from uncultured Methanosarcinales archaeon, assembly GCA_964351975.1. Lineage (GTDB taxonomy): Archaea > Nanobdellota > Nanobdellia > Woesearchaeales > UBA583 > UBA583. Next base: position 33,861 of record CAYGPK010000007.1, on the reverse strand, counting down.
AGAAAACACAATTTACTTTGAAAAAATAAGAAACTTTAATAATACAATTTAATTTAAATAAATATGAAAAATAAACTATCTATATTTATTTTTAGAAGAGACTTAAGACTTTTTGATAATACTGCTTTAATTAAAGCTTTATCTGAGTCTGATAGAGTAATTCCAATTTTTATTTTTAATAAATTACAAGTTGAAAACAATGAGTATAAATCTAGTAATATTATTGAGTTTATGATTAATTCTCTAAAAGATTTAAATGAAGAGCTAAAAATTCATAATTCAAAATTATACACCTTTTATGGAGATAACCTTCAAATATTAAAGGATTTAAAAGATAAATTAGATTTTGATGCTTTATACGTTAATGAAGATTATACACCATTTAGTATTAAACGTGATAAAGAGATTCAAGAATTTTGTAAAAATAATAATATTGAATTTAATTCTTGCTTTGATTTACTTTTAAATAATCCTAATAAAACTAAAAAAGCTGATGGTAACCCTTATACTGTATTTACACCATTTTACAAAAATTCACTTCAATTTGAAATCCCAAAACCTATAAAAAATGAGTTTTCAAATTATTATAATCTAGAAATTGATGATACAACTACATTAGAAGATATAGAAAATAAGATTATAACTGAGAAGAATCCAAATCTTGCAATCAAGGGTGGAAGAGTTGAAGCAAGGGATTTAATGAATAAATTAAAAACAAAAAAAGACTATAAAGAAAAAAGAGATTTTCCTATTTTAAGTTCAACATCATATTTGAGTTCTCATAATAAATTTGGAACAATATCACCAAGAGAAGTATTTTATTTTGCAAGTGAAAATATGCCTAATTCTGAACCTTTCATTAGACAACTCTACTGGAGGGATTTTTTTACGCAAATTGCATATTTTTTTCCTAATGTTTTTGGAAATGCGTTTCAAAAAAAATATAATAATATACCTTGGGAAAATGATTCAGATAAGTTTGAAGCGTGGAAAAAGGGAAAAACTGGTTTTCCAATAGTTGATGCTGCAATGAGAGAATTAAATATAACGGGATATATGCATAATAGATGTAGAATGATTGTTGCATCTTTTCTAACAAAGGATTTGCACATTGATTGGAGAATGGGTGAGAAATACTTTGCTCAAAAACTAATTGATTACGATCCTTGTGTTAATAATGGTTCTTGGCAGTGGGCAGCATCAACTGGTTGTGATGCTCAGCCTTATTTTAGAATTTTTAATCCTTGGCTTCAGCAAAAGAAATTTGATGAGAGTTGTGAATACATAAAAAAGTGGTTACCCGATTTAAAAGATTTAACACCTAAAATGATACATAATTTAGAGACGCAAAGGCCACTTATTCCAATTGATTATCCTAAACCTATAGTTGAACATCAAAAAGCAAAAGAAACAGCTTTATTCTTGTTTAAAGAGTTATAGTTCAAAAAAAACTGTTTCTTTCTCATCTTAATAAACTTTTATAAAAGTATATATATTAATTAATATTACATGAAAATCAAATTAATTTTATTAATTATATCACTTTTTGTATTAAGTGCTTGTTCAACAAATATTGATAGTGAGTTAATTAATACTGAGGATGTAGAGGAAATTAAAATTCCTGAATTACAAGAAAATGAAACAACTGATCATATGAGTGTTGTTGGTAATACTAATCAATTCCTAAGTATTGTTGGAACAAAGAACAATGTTTCAATAAGATCTGAAGAAGTTACATATTATAATGATGTAAAAGGATATTTGGTAAGACCGGACGATAATAAATCTTATCCTGGTATTATTATGATACATGAATGGTGGGGATTAAATGAGCATATCAAAGAAGTTGCAAATACAATCGCAAAGGAAGGATATGTTGTTCTTGCTGTTGATTTATACAATGGAAATGTTGCGCAAAATTCAAGTGAAGCTATGCAATATAGAATGGGCATTGATCAAAATGAATCAATTAAAAATATGAAAGCAGGAATTGATTACTTGAAAAATGAAGAAGGTATCTCTAAAGTTGCATCTATTGGATTTTGTTTTGGTGGAGAACAATCAGCTAAACTTTCAACATCAGATGCTAATTTAGATGCAACTATTATTTTCTACGGTTCACTTCCTCAAGAAATTGATGAAATTGCAAAAATTGATGCACCAGTTTTAGGAATCTTTGGTGAACTTGATACAGGAATTACGCCTGATACTGTTGAAGTATTTAGAACAGGATTAAATGAAGTTGGATATGAAAATGATATTACAATTTACTCTGGAGTTGGTCACGCATTCTTAAATCCAAGTGGGTCAAGATTTGCAGAAAACGAAACTAAAGATGCTTGGATGAAAACTTTAAGTTTTCTTGAAACTAATTTAAATTAAAAAATATCAATTATTTTTTTAACTATCTTTTTAATTTTCTAATTTAAAACATAACTTAATAAATAATTAAAATTAAAGAAATATATGTATGAAAAAATTTTAAAATTTTGGTTTGAAGATATAGATCCTAAAAAATGGTTTATGAAAGATGAAACTTTTGATAGAACACTAATAAAAAAGTTTTCAGATTTACACGATGAAATAATTAGTAACAAACACACAGATTGGGAGAATAACCCTGATTCCGCATTAGCACTGATACTTGTTTTAGATCAATTTAGTAGAAATATGTTTCGTGATACACCCAAAGCATTTAAATCTGATAAATTTGCCTTAAGAGTTGCAAAAAACTCTATAGAAAAAGGATTTGATAAAAAAGTTACTAAAGGAAGACAATTTTTTTACATGCCTTTTATGCACAGTGAGAAATTAGAAGATCAAGAAAAATCTATATTATTATTTACAGAACTTGCAAAAGATGATAATAAAAGTGAAAAACTAATTACTTATGCAATTGCACATTATGATATTATTGAAAGGTTTGGAAGATTCCCACATAGAAATAAAATATTGAATCGTGAATCAACAAATGAAGAAATTGAATTTTTAAAAACTCCTAATTCTTCTTTTTAAAAGATTAATTATTATATTTCTTAATTCTATTCTCGAATTAATTAAAACATAAATTAATAAATAATAATTTTTATTATATTGTATATTATGGCATATGAAATAAAAACTAAGGTTAATAATTCTGATGTTGATAAATTTATAAATTCAATCACTGATGAACAAAGAAAAATAGATAGTATAGAAATACTAGAATTTATGAGAAAACATACAAAAGAAGAGGGAAAAATGTATGGAACTTCAATTGTTGGTTTTGGTAACTACAGTTATAAAACTAAATCATATTGCGTTGGTGAATGGTTTAAAGTTGGTTTTTCTCCAAGAAAGAATTACCTTTCAATATATATTGTTCCATATCTTGAAGAACAAGAAGAATTAATCAAAGATATTGGAAAAGCAGGAATTGGAAAATCTTGTATTAATGTTAAAAAATTATCTGACATTAATCTTAAAATTCTTGAGAAGTTAGTTAAAATCTCAATGAAAAAAGAAATGAAATAAACTTAATTATTCTTTAACTAAAACTTCTTTTATATAATCATAAACTTTAGGATATTTATTTATATTCAATAAATCTGTATGAAGATTTGTATTAAATAAATCACTACATGTTCCATTAACAATATAATTAGTTGCATATGTTAATTGTGAACTATTCAATGTTACAACTCCATCCCCTGTTTTTCCATTATCCATATCACATCCAACTCCAGAAATTGTGTATAAATCAACATTAATAGGTTTATAATTTGGTGAATTTAATTTTGCAATTAATATACTATCATCAGCCATATCATCACACTCTAATTTCTCACCAACAACTGAACATAAATATTTTACTCTACCACTAATTCCTGCATTTGGACTTCCTATTAAAATTACTTTATCAATTGAGTCTGTTCCAAATATCTGCATATATCTTCTAACAACAAGTCCCCCCATTGAATGTGAAACAATATTAACTTTATCACGATTCGTACTTGATTTCAAACTATCAACTATTTCTGAAAGTCTAATTGCATAGGTATCAATATTATCATTTTTTTTAGTGATATAAACGTATGATCCTAATTTGTAAAAACTATCGTAATAATAGCTTGCTTTAACCGAAACAGGTGCATTTAAAGATGCAAGATTTGATTCAAGTAAAGTTAAATTTGTAAAACTTAATATTCCTGCATCAATGAACCCGTCTTCAATTAATTTGTAGGTTATTTTATCAAAGGCATTAATTGAAGGTTCAGCTGGACTTGATTTAATAAAGGAGTGGCCATGAATTAGTAAAACTGGATATGTTCTTGGATCATCTTTACAAGTATTATCTACACAGCAATTTGTACAAATTCCTCCGACACAACACTGCGGCAAATTCTGTGCAATCTCTAAATCAAATTTAAAATTTGAATTTGAAATATTTTCGTCATAAACTATATTTGAACTTAGATTCAAAAAACTATGATTTGATAATTCAAATTTACTAGAATTTAAAGAATTATTTTCATAACAATACTCTAAATAGAACTTGCTTAAATTTAGATTTTCTAAAATCTCAATTTGATTGTTATTTGAATTTTGAATTAATGAATATCTTGAAGAATTTAAATTTAAAAAATAAGTATTATTAGAATTAACTAAATCTTCTATGCTTTGGTTCTCATCTAAAGAATCCATCTGTATCTCAACTAAATTGTTGTTTGAATAATTATAATATATATCATTATAATGAATTAAGTTAAAAGAATTATTTATATCATATCTCTTATAATCAATATTGTTAATCAAACTTGATGTTAAAGAACAGGTATTATTTTGAAATTCTAAAATGAAATTATTATCTAAACACTCACCAATATTACATCTAATGTTATTTTCAATTTCTAAGAGAGAACGTGATTTATTTGTAAAATTCTCATTAATTTCATTTAAAGTATTATTTAAGTAAAAGTTTTGATTTTTAATTTTAAATATATCATTTTCAAATTGAGTAATATTATTATAATTTGAATTATTATATTTAAAATATACATCTATTAATTTTTCGTCTAATTCTTTAATTATATCAAATAACATTTCTGAATAAATCAGTTTATCTTTAAGATGTTCCGATTCATTATAAAACTCCAAATATTTAAGAAGATTTGAATTATAATTTTGAATCGTTTCATTTTGAGAATTTAGGTTTTCAATAATTTGATTTTCATAAATTTTATAATTTCTTTCTAAATTAGTTAAATCAATTATGTAAGTTGTAAGATTATAATTTTTAAAATCTAAATATCTTTCATCAACCCACAACTTTTCTAAAACTGTTAATGATTTTTTAAAATTATTTAATTTTAAATTTAAACTATTAATATCTAAAAAGAAAGTATTATCTACAAGTAATTTATTATTTAATAATAAATAATTTACTCTAGCTGATTCATCAGTTGCAATATTATATAAGTTAAATGAGTCTAGTAATTTTGGTCTTAAGTTTTCTTTTAATTCTTTTTCACTATTTGTTAAATCATAAGATAAAAGTAAAAATGAAGTTTTCTCAAAAGTTTCACCTGAATCCTCAGTACATACAACTTCAAGATTATAAATTTTCTTTCCACTACCAGCTCCATCTGAAGAAACATTAAATTTAATTGAGGTTATATCATTTTTCAGATTTATTTTTGAAGTTACTAAATTTTTATTATTACTAATATCAATAAAACTGTAATTACACTCAATTTGAGATAATAATGATTTAGATATTGTTATATTATAACTTGCTGTTCTAATCTCATTATTTAAAGAGTTAAGATATAATTGTTCAGGCTCTATCTTAATTGTAGTTGAGGAGTTCAAAAATAAATTTATTGAAAAATTAAATAAAAACCAAACAATAAAAATAATTAGAAAAACAGTTCCTGTAACAAATATTAATTTTCTATTGTTCTTATAGAAACTCTTAGAATTTTGTGATTTTTTGGACTTCTTAGTCTTCATATTATATTATAAAGGAGCATAATTTATAATACTTTTTACTATTATTTATTCAACACTATTCTCTCTAATATATTCAATTGGCTTTTTTCTAAACACATTTAATGAACTTAAATACCCAATTAAAACTATTACAAAAATTGTTAATAAGGAATAAATAATTGTTTCTTTGAATAAAAAGATGAAATTTATTTCTAAAAAAAATTCCGTTATTGCGAAAGTTGCAAAACTTGCAAGAACAACAGCAATTAAGGAACTGATAAAACCTATTATTAGGTATTCAAAAATAAATACTTTTCTAATAAATGATTTATTTGCTCCAACTAATTTGTAAAATACTGCTTCTTGAGTTCTATAAGTGTTTGTTGATACAATTGAGCTTAAAAGTATTAATATGCCCGCTCCAAGAGAAAATAATGTAAAAAATGAAACAATATAAGATAATTTACCAATAATTTCTCCAACTGATTTTGCAGTACTCTCACCATTAATTACAGTAACACCTGGAAATTTCTTTACAATTTCATTTTGAAGAACTGGAATTCTATCTCCATCAACACGACTTATAGTGAAAATTGTTTGTGGTGCATTTTCTAAAACTTCAGTTTCAAATGTAAAATAAAAATATGCTGCAATTCCTTGATTTACCCTTTCCCTAATTGTTGTTATTTCAGCTTCTATTTCAATTCCTTGAATTAGAAATACTAATTTATCTCCTATTTTTGCGTTAAATCTATCACCAATTTCATCAAGTACTGAAACTTGTACAATTTCTTTATTCCAATTAGAATCAAATAATAATTCAGAATTTGAATCAAATCCTGATTCAATTATTCTCTCACTTTCAAGTAAATCTCCATAAGTTAAAGTAAATGTTCTAGTTAAGCTATCTCCAAAGCCTGATGCAGTTTCTTCTATTGTCTTTGTATCAACTCCGTTAACTGATAGTAATGATCCTCTGATACTAGGATAAAAAATAATATCTTCACCAACTATTTCTTGAATTTCTGATAAGTTTTCTTTTGGAATATCAATTACAAAAAAGTTAGGAGCATTTTCTGGAAAAGATGTTACAAACTGATTTTGTAAATTTGCTTCAACAAATGAAATTGTAAATATAATTGTTAATGAAAGGGCAACAGAGGTTATAACTAAAATAGTTTTATTTCCAATTCTAAATAATCCGTTTATTGCTTGTCTTAATTCTAAATAAGAAATTTTATTCTTTAATTTTTTAATTCCAGCTAATGTGAATTTACTTATAAAAAATAATACTATGAAAAACCAAAGTGAACCCAATACCAACCAAAAACTAAACCAGAAATCTTCGATTTCTACAAAAACAAAAATCGTAAAAAAGATAATTATAAGTGAATTAATTAAATAAAATGATTTATCTTTTGAAAATAAATTTCTATCTTCTAATCTGAAAATTTGAATTGGTTTAATTTTACTTAAAGATAATAATGGGTACAAAGTAAATAATGTTGAAATAATTAATGAAACTATTACTCCTTTTATTACAGCAAAATATGATAATGAAATATTAACATCTGGTGGTAATATACTCTCAAATATTATTGGAAATATTTTAATTAAAACATATGCAAATAAAATTGCAAAGATCGTTGCTACAACTGAAACTAAAAGTATAGTCAAATAATAATATGATAAAATATCTTTGTCTCTTTCACCTAAACTTTTTCTTATTCCAATTGATAATTTTTTATCTTCAAGATAAGAAAAAATAATACTTGTCATTCCAATTCCTGCAATTATTATAATAAATAGAGCAATCATCTTAATAAAAAATAAAAAGTTAGTTGTGAATCTTGTTAAAGAATTACTATCATCAAAATAAAACTCTGCAGATTCACGATCAATTGTAAATCCGTTTATGTAATCTATAATCTCTTTACTTTCATCATCTCCAGAGGTTTTAATTAAAGTTTCATAAAATACTCGGCTTTTATCACCAACTAAATTAATTGCCTCTAAATCAACTTCTGAAATAAATACTCTTGGTCCAACTACAAAAAGCTCAAGAGGCTGATCAGGTTCAACTAAAATTACATCTGCTATAATAAAAGTTTTATCTCCTACTTTTAATTCATCTCCAACTTCTAAATTTAATCTAACAAGTAAATCACTTTGTACAATTACATTTCCTGAAATTAATACATCACTAAAATCTCTTTCTGATTTTAAAACTGCTTGTCCGTATAAAGGATATTTATTTGTTATAACTCTTATTTCTGAGAGTAATGAAGAATCCGTTTTTGGTGCATAGACAACACTTGAAAAAGTATAAGAATTAACAAATTCTAAATTAGGATAATTAAGTTTTACATTCTCTACTGCATATGTTAAATTATCTGAAAACTCTCTATTAGAATCTATAATAATATCTCCACCATTTAAAGTCTTACTATCTCTTAAAGTGAAATCTTCAACGTTAACTCTTAAACTATCAATTGAGACAAAAGTTCCTATTGATAAAACAAGACAAAATATGAAAATTAATATTTGAAATTTTGTTTGTAGAACTTCTTTGAAAATTGATTTAAATTTGCTCATTTTATTTTTTACTTTTATCTGAAACGATAACACCATCTTTAAGTTCTATTACTCTTGATGCTTTATTATAAATATAATCTTCATGGCTAATTACAATAAGTGTTAAGTTAAATTCTTTTTGTAAATCCATTAAAAGCTTAATAATAATCTCACTGTTCTTTGAATCCAAATTTCCTGTTGGCTCATCTGCAAATAAAATTTTAGGTTTATTTACAAGTGCTCTTGCAATTGCAACTCTTTGTTTTTCTCCACCTGATAACTGAATTGGGTAATTGTCACGACGATTGATTACTCCAACTTGTTCTAATAATTTAATCGCTGAAGCTTTATCTTTTATTTTTGATAATTCTAGGGGAAAACATACATTTTCAAATGCTGTTAAAGATGGAATTAAATAGAATGCTTGAAAAACAAATCCAATCTCTTTATTTCTCATAATTGATAGTTGCTCTTCTGATAAATTAGTTATATCTTTTTTATTAATATAAACTGAACCAGAAGTTGGTTTATCGAGTCCTGCTATAATACTTAATAGAGTTGATTTTCCCGATCCACTTGAACCTTTAATTGCAACAAATTCTCCTTCTTTAATATCAAGGGAAACTCCTTTAAGAATTTTAATTTCTTTACCATCTATAAAAAAAGATTTTTTAATATCTTTTGCTATTAAATTTGACATATTATACATCGTCATTTCTAATTTATAAAGATAATCTTTAAATAATAATAGATACAAACAAAAGTATGAAAAATAATCTGAATAAAATTAAAAAAAATCTATTTGTTCTATTTTTAATACTTATAATATTAATCTTTTCTGCTTGTTCAAATCAAGAAAATAAAAATGAAAATCAGATAGAAGAAAAAATTGTAGAAACACCACAATATGATAAAATAATTGTTGCATTTGGAGATTCATTAACTGAAGGATTAGGAGTTGAAAGAGAAGATGCATATCCTGCTCAGCTTCAAAGAGAACTGAATAATTTAGGTTATAATATTAAAGTCTATAATTCAGGCTCAAGTGGTGAGACTTCAAGCGGAGCACTTGCAAGAACTAACTGGGTTTTACAGTTAAATCCTGATATTGTTATTCTTGGAATTGGAGCAAATGATGCGATTCGTGGAATTGATTTAGAATTAACTAAAAATAATATAGAAGAAATTGTTACAAGACTTCAGAATGAAAATGTTGAAGTAATACTTGCTGGACAAATTATTTTTGATAATCTTGGTTCAGATTATGTTAATGAATTTGAACAAATTTATCCACAAATTGCGAACAAATATAATTTAACTTTAATACCAATATTTTTAGATGGAGTTGCTGCGGATTCTTCTTTGAATAATCGTGATCAAATTCACCCTAATAAAGAGGGTTATGAAATAGTTGTTAGAGATAATGTTTTACCAAAAGTTGTTGAAGTACTAGAGAATAGGTAAAGAATTTGTAATAAGTTAAAACTAATTTAAATAAAAAAATACTTTATATTTTTATAAAGCAAATTTTCCTGGTTTATTTAAGCTAAGTGCTAATAAACCACCAATCATTAATAAATGACTTGCAATACTATTAAAGTTTGAATAATGGAACATAATAATAGTTAACAATGTATAAACTGCTAAAACTTGTGCACCTTCTTTCATTTTCCAACCTGAAACTAAAGCCACAACTCCAAATACTTCCATAACTATTGCTACAAGAATTAATAATTCTCCTGGAATGATTCCAAATGAAATCCATGAACTCTCGGCAAACATTGCTTTACCTGAAAATCCTGTAAATTTTCCCCAAACACTTAAAGCAAATGTTAGAGCAATAAATAATCTTGCACCAAGAATCATGTAATCATTACACAAATCATTTTTATTTTTTGAAACTACTTTCTTCATTTTTGTTTTTAAATATTTAATTTAAGTAAAGATATACAAAGTTTGTTTATTTATTAATTTAATGATTTTATAAAACTTTTAAAAAAGTGTAACTGTAGAGTAAAAATTTATAAACTAAGTTATCAATATAATAACATGAGTAAAGACCAAATAGAATTTTCTAGACTCTCTTTTGCGTATGACGAGGGTTTTTTTAAGAAGAGAAAACAATTTAGAAGCCAAAAAGACATGATAGATTGTTATTCTATTTTTGGATATGTTAGTCCATCGGACTCAATGCTTCTTTCTTTATTAAGACTTGCAGCAGCCCAAGCCTTAGATTATAAATACTATTTAAAAAGATTAGAAGAAAACGATGAGAATTTACAAAAATGTAAATCAGTACTAAATCTAACAGGTTCAAAACCGGGATTCAAAACATTAAGAGAAAATTTGACTAGTTTGATATTATGTTGTCCTGAACAAACATTAGAAGAAGTATTCTTGTATGATGATCCTCTTTTAAAAGAGTGTATGTATAATGCTTTGTTGAACATAAGTGGTAATAGAAGATGGAATGAGGGTGATCAAAGAATAATTAACATCTCAGCAGGAAAAATCTCTGGTTCATATATAAATGATGTTGTTAGGCAAAGATATATAGGAAATTTATTTTCATTTTTAGAATTTGATGGAAATAATCCCGAAAATTCCGAAATATTTAATACTGGGTTTGCTTCTTTAGATTTTTCAAATAGTTCTAAAATCCCTAAAAATATGCCTTTAGAAAGTTTCTACCCTTATGGGCATCCTACTACATTTAGAAGAAATTTTAGAAATTTTTATTCCTGGCTTAGAGCAGATTTAAATGGAGATTTAGAAAATGCTAAAATTTTAGATAGAACTTGTGAAATGTATGAAATTCTTTGTATTAGTACAGTAGAGAATCTAGCCAATAAACTTAATTTTTCAATTCCTATGTCTTTCACTGAAACTCCTATAATCCCTGATGAAGAAAAATTTTTTCCATTATGTAGAGGAGATCTAGTTTATCATTAAATTAGTTATTAAATTCTTGCTCTTTCTTTAGTGCTTCTAAAGTATCTCTTAAATCAATAGCTTTTTCGAAGTCTAAGTCGTTGGCTGCTTAGTTTCCATACAACCTTTTTTCAATGATTTTTCTTATCTAATTCAAAAAACAAGGTCATTCGTAAACTCATTCTTTGTATTTAGCAAAGCTAAATATTCCATTTTATTGAGAACTTTTTTCATAGAAAATCATAAAAAAGATTGAGTAAAAAAAGTGATTTAAAAGAAAAATTTAGTTATTAAACTGTTGTTCCTTCTTAAGTGCCTCAAGAGTATCACGCAAATCAATTGCTTTTTCGAAGTCTAAGTCGTTGGCTGCTTTTTTCATTTCAGCTTCAATATTAATTATTGTTTTGTCTATCTCTGATTTTCCAATGTGTTTAATTCCTTTAATTTCTCTGTTCTTATCAGCTACTTTTTTATTAATTGTCTTTGGTATAATGTTATTTTCTTTATTGTATTTTATTTGTTGGTTTCTTCTGTATTTTGTTTTCTCAATTGCAATTTTCATAGATAAAGTTGTTTTATCAGCGTACATTATAACTTTCCCATTTTCATTTCTTGCTGCACGTCCTATTGTTTGAATTAATGATTTTTCATTTCTTAAGAATCCCTCTTTGTCAGCATCAAGTATTGTAACTAAGCTAACTTCAGGAATATCAAGACCTTCTCTTAATAAATTAATTCCAACTAGAACATCAAAATCACCTGCTCTTAAAGAACGTATTAACTCAATTCTATCTAGACTTTCAATATCTGAGTGCATGTATCTAACATTAATTTCTTGTTTTGAAAGATAGTCAGTTAAATCCTCAGCCATTCTTTTTGTTAAAGTTGTTACAAGAACACGACCTCCATCTGAGACTGCGTTTCTGATTTGAGATAGGAGATCTTTAACTTGTCCTTCACTAGGTCTCACTTCAATAATTGGATCAAGAAGTCCAGTTGGCCTAATTATTTGCTCAACTAATTGTCCTGACTTTCCTATTTCATAATCACTAGGAGTTGCACTAACAAAAACTGTATGATTAAAATATTTTTCAAATTCTTCAAATTTTAATGGTCTATTATCAAGTGCACTTGGTAATCTAAATCCAAAATCAACAAGTGAAGTTTTACGACTAAAATCTCCTTTGTACATAGCGTGAGATTGTGGAATTGTTTGATGGGACTCATCAATAACAAGTAAAAAATCTCCTTTTGGAAAGTAATCTAATAAACAATATGGCGCTTCTCCTGCTTTTCTTCCATCAAAGTGTCTTGAGTAGTTTTCAATTCCTGTACAATATCCCATTTCTTCAATCATTTCTAAATCGTATTTTGTTCTTTTTTTTAGTCTTTGGGCCTCTAGAAGTGGAAGCTCTTTTATTCTCTCATCAAGTTCTTTTTTAATTTGGTCAATTGCAATATCAATTTTTTCATCTGTTGTTACGAATTGTTTTCCAGGGTAAATTCTGATTTTGTCTATATCTGTTATTTTTTCATTTGTTATTGGATCAAGCTCTGTTATCTTCTCAATTTCATCTCCAAACATTTCAATACGAATTATATTTTTATCGTATGAAGGAATTAAATCAATTACATCTCCGCGAACTCTAAATCTTCCATTAATTAAATCAAGATTATTTCTCTCATATTGCATATTTACAAGTTTTGTAATGAATTCACTACGTGAGATTTTATCACCTTTCGCAATCTCAACCGATAATTCTTTGAAGTCGTTTGGGTTTCCAGCACCGTAAATACAAGAAATTGATGCTACAATAATAACGTCATCTCTTGATAATACTGATGAGATTGCTCTTAATCTTAATCTCTCAATCTCTTCGTTAACAGTTGCTGTTTTTTCAATGTATGTATCAGTTGTTGCAACATAACTTTCAGGTTGATAATAATCATAGTATGAAATAAAATATTCAACACGATTTTCAGGAAAGAGTTCTTTAAATTCTTGATATAACTGCGCTGCTAGAATTTTGTTATGCGCTAAAACTAGAGTTGGTTTTTGAACGTTTTGAATTAGATTTGCAATTGTAAATGTCTTTCCACTTCCTGTAATACCTAGCAAGGTTTGCATAGGATATTTAGAAAAACCTTCGCTTAATTGTTTAATTGCGTTAGGTTGTCCACCCGCAGGGTTCATATCAGATACTAGTTTGAATTTCATATTATATATTATAGTTAAGAAGTTATATTTTATAAAATTGAGTTATTTAATGATTATCTAAATAAAAATTAGGATCAGTCTCTAATTCGAAAATTTCTCCTAACAAAGTAGGTAAAGGTATTTGGACCTTATAATCTGTTCCATATCTAAAAGTCAAAATTAAAATTGGGTGAACTAAATTTTTTTTTGGTTCAGGTTTAAATTCAAATGGTGGTGGTACTTGTGGATATTCAAGTCTTGATTCTAGTTGTTTCAACACGATGATATTATCTAATATTGTGATATATAATCTTTTTGTTGACAAATTAAAAGTAAAAATAGAATACACTAAATTAAGACACTAGGAAAAAATAATATTATTATTCCAAGTATTAGCATTAAAATTCCACCAGCTATTTTTGCAAAGCCACTGTATTTTGCCATTATTGGTGATTCAATTGCTTTAAGTGCTAATACAAAAATTAATATATCATCTGCCATAAAAGCTAGAGTATATACAAACATATAGAAATATTTTGAAATTAAACTAATACTTGAAACTGATAATACTTGCGTAAACAATGCCGGAAGTGCAACAGAGCATACAAATTCTAAAAGATTAATTGCAAATGCAAGAGCTACAAGTGCTAAAAATGTTGGAAGTGTAAATGGTGAGTGAACTATATCTTTTATTTTACTCATTGTTTTTTTTCTTGATGTTGAATCTGCAACTTTACACTCTAACTGTCCACCTGATTTGATAAATTCATATATGAAATAAATTCCTGATACAAGTGCAAATATTCCTGCACCGGTTAGAATATAATCTGCACTAATTACATAGTTTATTGCATTCCATCCATTTAACCATAATGCTAAAATTATATAATATAAGATTCCAGATGCCATTAAAAATGTTCCAACTATAAGCCACATCTTTTTTTTATCTTGAAGAGTTGAAACTAAAGTTATTAAGTAAATCAATATCCACATAGCACAAGGGTTAAATCCATCTAAAAGTCCAATTAACAATGATACTATGAATAATGAAGAAGTTTTTGATATTTCTGAATTTAACAAATAACTCTCTAATTTACCTGAATAAATATAAGATAAAATTATTAATAAAATAATTGAAAATGTAAGAATAGAAAAGGTTATTTTTTGTTTGTTTGATATATTAATTTCGGAGATTTTATTTTTCTTCATTTTTATTTTTATTTTTAACTAAAATCATTTAAATCAATTGCACAAACTTTACCTGTTATACAACTTCCTTCTGAAGGCTCTCCTCTCTCTGGGCATTTAGCAGATTGAATACAAGCTTCATCGGTTACATTGTTTATTAAATCTTCAAAATCAGTTCTATTTGAATAAACAATTAGAATTCTATCTAAATCGTTTGCAACGTAATCAGGTGCATTTTGAATTTCAATTCCATTTACAAAAGTCCTTAATTTGGAATCTTCATTATTACAATAAGAATTATTTAAATCATCTATAAAACAATTATTTGTAAAGTTCATATTTAATGAATTAAAGAATTCAGATAGTGAAATATTCTTTGCGTGATAATGAATTACATCTCCATTATCATCGTGCAGATGAACAAAATCGTGATTTATCTTAGTTGAAGTTGATTGATACTTACTTTGTGAGAAATTAATGGGATTTTTATCTAAGTAAACTTTAAAATCTGCGTGAACATGGTATTCTTTATTTGAGAAGAAATAATTATAACCAAAAAATAAAATTATCACAATTAAAATTGTTATGATTAAAGAGAGAAACTTTACTTTATTATTCTGCTTCTTCTTTTTAACCATTTATATATAATAAAACTAGTTATTAGCTGCTGCTCTTACTTGGGCTGTTTTTTTCATTGTTGCATCATCCCAATTTGCATCAATTTTTGCTTGCTCTTTTTCAATCATTTCAATTATAATAGGTCCAGTTGTATCATCATCACCATAACCAATATTGTATTCTTCTCCAATAATTGTAAGAGGTGTTCCAGGAAAATTATTAGGATCTAAGCCTTCATAGTTTTTAGCCATTTCTTGATACTTTGCATTAGTTGCAGGATTTGTTATTTCATATTCATTAATTTTAACATTTGGATATTGTTCTTTAATTACCCTATCGTTAAATGCATTTTGTTTAATACAATGTGGACATTTAGTCCAGTGAAAATAACTCATTACAATTACATCATCACCATACAATAGAATTTCATTACTTTCTTTTTCAGCTGTTAAGAAAACTGATAATCCTAAAATTATTAAAACTGCAATTATTGAAATTGAAATCCAATTTTTCTTTACTATTTCAAAAGAACTTTTTTTATATTTACTTTTTGCCATAAAATTATTAATTGAAAATCTTTTTTTAAATGTTAGTTTTCATTATATACAACAAAAACTGCACATTTGTTTAATGAATCTCCAATAATCTTTGTTTCAACTACTTCTTTACCTTCGCTTTGAAGAGTTTCTAAAACTGAATTAATCTTTCCTTCCATTTCATCGTATTTAACATTAAACAAATCTATTACTTTTACTTTTTTCATTTTATATATATAATATATTTAATTTCTTTATAAAGTTTTTTCAAATAATAGTTCTTATTTCTAAATAAAAAGTTTATTTTTACTCTTAAAATGGCTTAATATAGTCATTTTAGGCTGTTTTACATATAAGTTACTCGAAAAGTTTATAAACTCTGTACTTCTAAATTCTATTTACAAGGTGTTAAACCTTAGAATTTAATAAAAAATGGAAATGATCGTAGTAAAATCAAAAGTTAAAGAAGTTTCCGGTGGATGTAACGTAGCGGGAGATTTCGCTGACGCATTAAACGGAGTTGCTGTAGAATTTGTTAAAGCAGCTGCTAAAAGAGCTTCTGCAAATAGTAGAAAAACAGTTCAAGCAAAAGATGTTTTTGTTGGTAAAATGTCAGCAAAGTCTATGCTAGTTGTTAAATCTAAAGTTAAAGATGTAGTTGGAGCTGGACACAATGTTTCCGGTGACTTCGCTGAAGCTTTAAATGAAATGCTAGTTTGGATGGTTTCTCAAGCATGTGCTAGAGCTGAAGCTAACGGTAGAAAAACTGTTGGTGCAAGAGACCTATAAATAAGGACTCTAATAGAGATGAGCGAATCGTGATAAGGGATTAATTACTCATACTTTTAATAAAATTCAAAATCTTATTGTTATTCTTAATTTGTGATATTATTTAGTGTTCTAAACATAGTATTTAATTTAGGGAATTAAAGTTCTTAATTTTAAAGTAGTGAACTTCGAAAGATTTATATACTAGTTTTTTTATTTCTAAGTATTGAATATAAAAAATGAGTAAACTAAATGAACAATTTACAAATCTAAGAGAAGAAAAGAATTCGATTGTAATGATGGGACTTGATCCTAAAAATAATGCTGAAGCTTTAAAGTGTGTTCATCTTTCAAAAATTAAAAAAGGACTTATTGGATTTAAACCAAATTTAAGTTTTTATCAAGAACCAGGTTATAGGGATTACTTAAGTAAAATTTCTAGAAACATTGGGCCAGAGATGATTAGACTTTTGGATTTAAAATCACCAGATGGTGCTTCAACAAATACTGCAGCTTTTAAGTCATTTAAAGATCAATTTGAATATGTAACTATTGCTCCTGCTGCTGGATGTATTGAAGATACTATTGATATGGCAACTAATTTAGGTTTGGAAACTATATCTATGGGAGTTATGAGTTTTCCTGGAGTTTTGAGAGAAATTGAAGATGGTTATAAATTATTTAAAAAAAGAATTGACAGGGCAATAGAATCTGGAACTAGTGGATTTGTTCTTGGAGCAACGGCATATGTTCCAAATTCAGGTGAAAATTTTCAAAATGAGATTAAAAAATATAGAAATCTAAAATCAGATAGACCTATTTTAGAATCTGAAATGAGTGATGATGAATTATTTTTAGCTTTAGATGAAAGAAATCAATTATTTAAGTACGTTGTTCAAAAAATGGTTGAATTTCCACATTTAGTTGCTCTTGTACCAGGTTTTGGAAGACAAGGTGGAAACTTAGAATTTTTTTTAGAATCGGGAATTGATTTAAATAGATGTATGATTAATGGAGGAAGTGATTTTCTTAAAGATGGAGATTTAACTCCTGAGAAAAAACTAGTTGAATTTAATGCAATGCTTAATGCGAATAGGAGTAGATAAAATGGCACATATTAATGAAGCAGATAAAAAATTTATGCAAGAACTTTTAGTTAGTAGAGGAACTTTTAGAAGTTTTGAATTAGATGAACCTGCTAAAGTCTTAGCATCAGGATTAATAGGTGTTTACTATAATAATACTGAAAAAGTATTTGGAAATACAGATTTTATTAAAGAAAATGGTAATGATCCTAATGCTATGGGACTTGCAGCTTTAGAAATAATTGAATCTGATTCAGATTTAAAAAAGTTTTTTGATATAATCGTTGATTCCCATTATAGAGTTTTAAGAAATTATGGAACTAATTTAGCATTTGGGGGTGGACTTAAAAGAGATATTCCTTTTTCATTTCCAATTGCTCATTATTTGGGTTTACCACATATTGGAATTTACAAACCTGAAGGAGAAGAACTAGGTGGAATTCAATTAACAAATAAATCTGGTGAAATAATTCAAAATCCTAAAATTGAGGGTTATAATGTTATTTTAAGCCCAGATTTAATAACTGAAGGAAGTAGTGTTGCAGAAGATTTACCAAATGGAGTGAAATTGGGATGGATAAGATCAATTGAAAATTTTGGAGGAAATGTAGTTTTTGTTCAAGCAATTGTCGATAGATGTGAAGGTGGACCAGATTTGATTAATGGTTTAACAGGTGTTCCTGTAGGTTCCTACGTTAAAATTGATAAAGATTTTCATAATGCCCACTCACCTAGAGAGCACTTAGAAAGAAACTTGGCATATGCAAAAAATCCACAAGAATTTGGAGAAAGATATATTAGAGAAAATGGAATTCAAGCAATTGCTTCTGCTTTATTAGATAAAGATGGAAAAGTTGATTTAAGAGCTAAAAAATCAATTACTAGATTTGAAAAAGTTCTAAAAGAAAGTAATGGTTTAAGATGGAAGGAATTAGAAAAAGCAGCTAATGATAATGGAATTGAAAAATTAGAATCTTTATTACTTAGAGCTGCTTAATAACCAAATAAAATTATTTTAAATTCAACTTTTCAATTATTTCTAAAAATTCATCATTAGATAAATTTTCAATCTTTTTACTAACAATTTTTCTATCCAAATCTAATTTCTCAACTTTTAATTTAGCATCTTTTTTAAGCATTTTATAAGCTTCTAGTAAACTAAATGTTAAAGCATTTTTACTAAGTCTTGATCTTCTCTCCCAAAGTCTTTGAAAGAATTCTTCTTTCTTTGATAATTTGTCAGTTCTCAACTGAAGTCTTACAATAGCTGATTTAACTTTGGTTGGTGGTTCAAATAAGTCTCCTGAAACTTCATCAATTAGAATTACATTGTAAAAGGAATTTACAAAATATTTCCACTTAGTTTCTCTCTCTACTATATTTTTATAAAAATCAATTCCATGAAGCATTACTACAAATTCTAAAGTTTTGTCAAGAATCTTTGTGTACAATGGTTCAGTTATGGAATATGGAATATTTGCAATTAATTTTGTAAATTTGTATTTGTCAATTTGAACAAGTCCATCATTAATTATTAATTTAAACTTCTTATCTTTAATTTTCTCTAATTCAGGCTTTAGAGTTTCATCAAATTCAACACTTAATAGTTCTTTAAAATTTCGCTCAAGAAGTTTTTTAGTAAGACTACCATTACCTGGCCCAATTTCAAAAATAAAGTCCTTTGTAGTAATTTTTGCTGCTGCAACTATTTTACCTAATACTAAATCATTGTTCATAAAATGTTGATCTAATTTAATTTGTGATGTTTTCATAATATAAGTGATTAACTTTAGAATATAAAGTTTGTTAAATATAAAATTAGATTATTTCATCTGTTCTTTTAGCTTCATATCTCTCTTTTTTCTATTATAACTAATTACATACTCAACAATTCTTTCTTTTAAATACTTTAAGAATTCTTGGTCGTAATTTCTTTTTGGAATTGCATCTGTCGCTTCTTTCTATTGTAAGAAATTACATAATTATGAACGCTGTCTCTTACTTGTCTTAGAAATAACATCATTTTAGAGTTATCATCAAAAATTACTGGTTCAGTTTCATTTGGGAAATAAATTTCATTTTTATCTCTTTTACTTCCTTTTGCAATAGAAATTATCGCAATCTCAAGTCCTAATTTTTTCAAGGACTCGCACGCACTGCTTAACTGCCCTTTTCCACCATCAATTATAATTAAATCTGGAAACACACCATTCACCTCTCGTTTTTCTTTAATTGCATTATATCTTCTATAGACTACTTCACGCATTGCTTTGAAATCATCGTTGTATCCTTTAAAAGATTTAATTTGATATTTTCTATAATTGTCTTTGTCAGGCTTTTCATTAACCCATCTTGTCATACCAGCAACTATATGTTCACTGCCTAAATTAGAGATATCAAAACATTCAATTGTATTTGGAATAACTGGGAGTTTTAATTTCTCTTTTATAATCTTTAAAATATTGTTTTGTGAAACTAAACTTAATTTTGCATTTTCCTTTGCTAAATTTATTAATGACACTTTATCCCCAATTTTTGGATTTGTTAAAATAACTTTGCTTCCCCTTTGATTTGTTAAATACTTTTCAAAAACTTCTTTTTCTTCGTCATTTTTCCAAAAAGAATCACTAACAATAATTTCTCTTGGAACATAATTCTGAGAATAGTACATTTTGATAAATTCTTCAAATAGACCTTCATCATATTCGAATTTAAATTCTCTTTTATCTGAGATTACACCTTTTGAAACTTTTAATAGAATAAAGACTGATTTATTATCTTTAATATTTGACATTTGCGCAATAACATCTTGATCAAAGTCTTTAATTAAATCAACATTTTGTTTTTCGTTTAGATAATTAATTGCATCTATTTGCTTTCTTTTCTCAATTGCAAGTTCGTATTTTTGGCTTTCTTTAAAATCATTCATCTCATCTGTTAATTTTTTTATAATTTTATTAATGTTTTTTCCTCTTAAGAAAAGCTTTGCTTCTTCAATATTTTTCAAATATTCTTCTTTGTCTATTTCATCTAAACTTTTCGCAGGAGCAAGTCCTATTTCATAATTTAACTTTGATTTTGTTGAGTAGGTTTTACTTGTTACAAGTTTAAATATTCTAACTGTTAAGTCTTGTAATTGTACTCTTGCCTGCGCATCTGGAAATGGTCCAAAGTATTCACCATTATCAATTACTTTTCTTGTTGAAATTAATTTGGGGATATTTTCTTCTGTTATTTTTAAATAGGCGTAAGTTTTAGAATCCTTTAGAAAAATATTGTATTTAGGTTTATTTTTTTTAATAAGTTTGTTCTCTAATAAAAGTGCTTCAATTTCATTATTAGTTACTATAAACTCAACATCTGCAATGTTTCTTACTAAGAATTGTGTCTTTGGTGAATTTTCGTGTTTTTGTGAGAAATAGGAAGATACTCTATTTTTAAGATTCTTTGCTTTACCAATATAAATTATCTCTTTATTCTTATTTTTGTAAATATAAACACCGGGATTTGAGGGAATAGATTTCCTATCTATTTTGAATAAAGTATTTGTCATATTATTATTAGCTTTGAATTTTATATAAATATATTTATTAAAATAATTAATTTGGAAATGTTTATAAACCTTAAAATTCAGTTTGTAAATATGTTAAATGAACCTAATAAAACTTTTGTTCATCTTGAAACAAGAGCTGCAATTAATGATTTAATTCATGATAAACAAGTAATAATTCCAACGGGTGCTTTCTTTGGTGATGAAGCTAAAGGTAAAACTGTTGATAGTATTGGGTCGCACGAAGATGTGACAATTATTGCAAGAGTTAACTCAGGTGAAAATGCTGGTCATACAGTTTATCATAATTCTGAAAAATTTGTTTTTCATCTTTTGCCCTCTGGAATCTTTACAGGTAAAAAAATTATTATAAGTGATAATTGCGTTATGGACCCATTGTCCTTTTATTCTAAAGAAATTAAACCTCTTATTGAAAAAGGAATTGATACTTCAAATATTTTTATTGGAAATGTAACACTAGTTTTTCCTTGGCATAAAATTTCAGATGCTCTAAGAGATCCAAATGCTTCAACTGGAAAAGGTATGTCACAAGTTCACTCTGATATAAGACGTAAAAATGACTTAACTATTGAGACAATTATTAATCGAAAATATGAATTAATTAGCTCTAGTTTAGAATATTGGTGGAATGAGATTTCTCCAAAATTAACTGATGAAGTTGTAGAAAAACTTATTCTAAATAATCAGATTCCAATTGATATTAAAAAATTTCTTAATGCTAAAACTCATGAAATAAGACTTAAACTTCTAATTGAATCCTATGAAGGTGAAGTAAGAGATTTCTTAGTAAAACACTATGCTAATACCACTCAAATAATGATTGATGAACTTGAAAAAGATAAGAAAGTTATTTTAGAAGGCCCTCAATCTTATTATCTCTCAAATGGAGTTGATACTCATCATAAATCTTCAACTTCAGCTGAAACGCATGCAACTGGAATTTTTGCATCTTCAAATCTACCTCCAAAATATACAAATAATACTCTTACAATTAACGTTCATAAAGCGCCCGGTTCTTCAAGAGTTGGAAGTGGAGCAAATCCTAGTGGTTATGTTGATCAAAATTGGTTTAGTAAAAAAGGTTATAGAAAAGAAAATTTGCCTAAAGATATTGACTTAAACGATGCACTAAAACAATTTGTTAAATCTATAGATGAAAACGGATTGCAAGATTCAAAAGTTCTTTATAAAAATCAAAATGGAGAAACGTATGATTTAAATGAGGAGAAATTAACAGTAAATGAAGCTCTTGCAATTGCTGAAGTTATGACATATGGAGAATTCGGTGCAACAACAGGAAAACCTAGAATAACTGGAGGATTAGATTTACCTCATTTAAAAAATTTGAAGAAATTTCAACAAGGCAAATTATCTATATCATGTCTTGATAGAGCAGATGGTTTAAGTTATATGTTATTAATAACAGGTTATATTTATGATGGAGAAACATACAACTACAAAGGAAGAGTTTATGAAAATGGATGCCATATTACACTTGATGATAATCTTGCTGGAGAAGAAGTTCTTAAAAATTGTAGAGCGGTATATGAAGTTTTAGATGGATGGCAAAAAGCAGCATCTCTGGAGCCTAATGTTCAGAGATATTTGTCACGAATTGAAGAATTGACTAAAATGAATATAATTTCAATAGGAATTGGACCAGAAACAAATCAAATTATGTATCTTAGAAAAGAATAAATAAAATAATTTTAAATTAATAATTTAAATACTTTTGTTTTTTATTTACTAAAAAATGACGAAAAGTTTAAAAAGGACTTTTCTTAGTTTAAATAATATGGTATCTTACGAAGATTCAGGAGTTAATGTGGAATTAGGAGGCGATGTTTCTAAAATTTTATATAATGCTGCTAAAGAAACTTGGAAAAATAGAGAAGGAAAATTAGGTGAATTAATTGTTCCTGTTGACACATTTAGTGGAATTAGAGCAATAAATGTATCTAATTTGCCTACTGGGACTTTAATGAATATGGGTTTTGACGGAGTGGGTACTAAAATGGAACTTGCTGAAAGGATTGGTGATCATACTACAATTGCCTATGATTTATTTGCAATGGTTTGTGATGATGCAGTAGTTCGAGGAGCTGAACCTGTTATTATTGGTTCGATTTTAGATGTTAATTCTTTAGGAAAAGGTAAAAGTACTTTTATTAATGAAATTAAACAACTCGCACAAGGTTATATTGGTGCTGCTAATGAAGCTCGAGTTGCAGTTGTTAATGGTGAAGTTGCAGAACTTGGAAATCGTGTTGGAGGATTTGGTAATTTTAATTATAATTGGGGGGCAAGCGTTGTATGGTTTGCAAGAAAAGAAAGAATGTTTACGGGTTTTGAAATTAAACCTGGTGATTCTTTAGTTGGCTTTGAGGAGAAAGGATTTAGGTCAAATGGTTTATCACTAGTCAGAAAAATTATGGAGCAAAATTATGGAACTAATTGGCATAAGACGGGATTTGGTGATATTAATTTTGCAAAACTAGCATTAGAACCCTCTAAAATTTATACAAGAGCTGTTGTCGATATGTTTGGAGGATATCAAGGAGAACCAAAAGCAAGTCTTTCAGGTGTTGCTCACATTACAGGGGGAGGAATTCCTGAAAAATTGAGAAGACTTTTAGAACCAAAAGGTTTAGGGGCTAAAATTAATTTCCCTTGTAATGTTCCTGAGTTAATGAGACACTGCCAAAAAATAGGTAATGTTTCTGATGAAGAAGCTTATAAAACTTGGAATATGGGTCAAGGAATGATAGTTTCAACATCTAATCCTGGAGAGGTTATTAATGTTGCAGAAGAATACGGCATTAAAGCAAAGTTAATTGGAGAAGTTACAAAAGAACCAAGTATTCAAATTAGAAGTAATGGTATTCACTCTAATGGTCAAATTTTAAAATTTTAAAATTTAAAAGAAATTTTATAAATACTACTTTTTTATATTTAATATGGATTTGACAAGTTTTACTAATTCTAAAAAAGAAATTTCTAAAAAAGAAATTATTTTAGATAACTCAGATGTTCAAATTATTAAAACTGGAGATAAAATTTCTTTTAATATTAAAAATAAAGATGCTATGAAAAAGTATCAAGATTTTATGATGTTCTCCCCAACTAATTCTATTGTTACGGATTCAGATTATATTGCGCAAGAGTTCTTTCAAGAGAGTTTAGATGAAGGTGTTGAAGGATTAATGTTTAAATCTCTAAATGCAATTTACAAACCGGGACTTCGTGCAGGTTCAATGGCTAAATTAAAAGAGACTAAAGAAGACATTGATGTTGTAATTGTTGCAGCAGAACACGGAAAAGGTAAGAGAGCAGGATTTTATTCCTCTTTTTATATTGCTGTAAAAAATGAAAATTATAATGATGAGACTGATATGTTTTTAGAGATTGGAAAAGTATCTTCGGGGATTAAAGAACTTAGTGGAGAAGGTGCTACTATGGAGAATTTAACTAATTTACTAAATCCTCTAAAAATTATAGAAGAGAAGGGAATTACACGATTTGAGCCTAAAATTGTAATTCAAGTTAGATATCAAGAAATACAAAAATCAACTTCTTATGATTCAGGTTATGCTCTTCGTTTCCCAAGAATAATTAATCTAAGAGATGATAAACCACTTGATGAAATTAACTCTGTTGAAGATGTTGAGGCTTTTATTAAATAAATAAAAATTATTTTATTATATAATGAGCAAGAGGTGGAAATCCATTAAAACTTGTTGAACTATAAGATTTTGTATACGCACCAGTTGCTAAAATATAAATTTTATCACCTTCTTTTACATCTTTAGGTAATTTATATTTAAAGTCTTCATATAATATGTCTGCTGAATCACAAGTAGGTCCTGCCAAAATTACCTCATTTGGTTTTATGGAATCAAAAGATTCTGTGAAAATTGGATATTTAATTGCTTCACCAGTAGTTTCTGCAAGTCCACCAAATTTACCTATATCTAAATAAACCCAATGAACTGGTGCAGATCTATATTTTTTTGAAATTAATATGATTTCTGATACAATTGTCCCAGCATCTGCAACAAGACTTCTACCTGGTTCAATTATAATTTCAGGTAATTCATTGCCAAAATCCTCAGTTAAATATTGAGAAATCTCCCTACAATAATCTGTAATTGATTGAGCTGGATTAAGATAATTTCCGGGAAATCCACCACCTAAATTAATAAGTTTAAGATCAATTCCTTTTGCTTTTATAGATTCAAATAAATATTTTGTTTGTGAAATAGCATTGTCCCACTGTCCAATATCTCTTTGCTGACTTCCAACATGAAATGAAATTCCAACAGGAATAACATTTAATTTTTTTGATTCTAAAATTAATTTATATATTGTATCAGGATGTGCACCAAATTTTTTTGAAAGGGGCCAATCTGCATGTCCACCCTCACTTAATATTCTAAAAAAAACTCTTGAACCAGGCGCTTTTAAAGCAATCTTGTTTAAATCTGAGTTTGAATCTGTTGCAAAAAGTTTTACTCCTTTCTGATATGCATATTCTATATCACTTTCTTTTTTAATTGTATTACCATAGCTTATTTTATCTGGATTCACACCTAAATTTAATAATAAATCTAATTCAAATGTAGATGCAATATCAAAATATGAACCTTTATCATCTAATAGTTTAATTACTTCATTGATTGGACAAGCTTTAACAGCGAAATAAATTTTAGCAAGTGGTAAATTATTTTTTAATTCATCATATTTCTTAGAAATTTTGCTTAGATTAAGAACTAAAAAGGGTGTCTCCTTTCCTTTTGAGAATTCAATAATATCCTCAAAATCTTGTTTAGACATATATGTCTCGATTTCATTTCGATTTTTCATTTTAATTGGAATTTAATACATATTTTTAATAGCTTTAAAAAGTTAACTATCTAACTCCATTTGAACCTATAAATATATTTATAAATAAACGATTCTATAATATCCTTATGGA
Source organism: uncultured Methanosarcinales archaeon (assembly GCA_964351975.1). Taxonomy (GTDB): domain Archaea; phylum Nanobdellota; class Nanobdellia; order Woesearchaeales; family UBA583; genus UBA583. Next base: position 7,448 of record CAYGPK010000007.1, on the reverse strand, counting down.
ATTACAAAATATTTTCTATGCAATTGCAATTTTTTTCTTAATTGTAACTATTGCATTTTTTTTAATGAGTTATTTAGAAGATGTGCCAAGTAGTATTAAAGCAGTATTATCATTCTTACTTGCAATTATATTATTTGTGTTTGGAGATTATTTAAGGAGGTTGAATAAATAAAATGGCAGGAATTGCTGATTGGTCAATTGCTGTTGGTATTTTAGTGTTTATTGTTGCAGTTGTTATTGCTGCAATTTATTACTGGAGATTTAAAAAAATATTTATTGTTGTTTTAACAGCGTCAATTGCAACTTATATCTTTGCAGTATTTTACACTTGGGATGTTTTTGAACTTAAAAAAAATAGTGTTTTAGCAATGCTGGTTGTATCAACAATTGTTATGATATTCTTAGGAAAATACTTTTCAAAAATCCAATTAAAAAATGACAAGCCACATACCTCTTTGAAAGAGAGCCATAAAAAATAAATTAATTCTTTTAAAAATGAAAAAAAATAATTTTAATAAAATATACATTATAGGTCTTGTGCTTTTAGTAGCATTATTTTTAGCACTTATTGCATTAAGTACAGCTTTTAAGAATGTTTCTGAAAATTATACATTTGAAGAGAATGTAAATATTAATGAAGTTACACAATCAAGTAAAATTGGTGAAGTAACTTTAAGAAATGATGGAGTTATAACTTCAAAGATTAACTTAAAACCATATCTAGGTTGTGTTTTCTTAGATGATATGGAATATGACTTCTATCTTGATTATGTTGGTGCTAATGATGTGTATTATGGTGGATATAGACAAGCTTATGTTGAACTTTCAGTTAATGAAGAAAAGAAATTAAATATTGTAATGAACTCAATTAGACCCTACTTACTTGAAAAAGGAAATGAACCAGTTTTTCCAGAACAAGTAGCTTTAGAGATTTATGAAGCAGATGAAAATTATGATGCTTACTATGAACAATGTTCTAATATCGATAGATCAACTGTAGTTTCAAAAGTAAATTTGAATATAATAAAGAGTGAATAAAACTAAAAAAAAAGCTGAAATATCTGAATTAACTACTGTTTTAATACTTGCAATAATTTTAATTGTTCTAAGTATTGCTATATTTTTTTTTAAATTGGATACATTTAAATCAATTCTAGGTAATTAAATTTTATGAAGGAAATACAAGTAACTGATTTCTCACTTTTACATACAATTGAGTGTGGTCAATTTTTTCTTTATGAAAAGATAGAAGAATTTTACTATGTTATTAATTCTAACATTGTTTTCAAAGTTAAACAAGAAAATAATACTTTATTCTATGATGGAATTTCTGAAAGAGAATTAATTAATTTTTTTAATTTAGATTTAAATTTAAAAGAATTAACAACTGATTTTCTTGATGAACATCTTCTAATTGCTCTTGAAAAATATTGGGGACTAAGATTAATCAATCAGGATTTATGGCAATGTATTATTGGATTTGTTTGCTCAAGTGCATCTAATATTCCAAAAATTAAAAATAATTTGAAATTGATTTGTGAAAACTTTGGTGAGAAAGTTATTTTTGATGATAAAGAATTTTACACTTTTCCTAATCCTTCTAATATAAATAATTTAGATAAATTGAATTTATGTAAAACTGGATATCGTTCTAAATACATTTATGAAATTAATAATATATTAATTTCTAAACCTGATTTGTTAGATAAGATTGAGAGAAGTAGTTATGAAACTTCTAAAATACTATTAATGGAATTACCAGGTATTGGGTCAAAGGTTGCTGATTGTATTTGTCTATTTGCACTTTCTCATAAAGATGCTTTTCCAATTGATACTTGGGTTAAACAAATCATTGAAAAATTGTATTTGAAAAGAGAAGCTAAGAATCTAAAGGAAATTGAGATTTATATTAAAGATAATTTTGATGGACATAAAGGATTAAAACAACAATATCTGTTTCATTATGCAAGATTAAATCTCTGATTTAAACTGCGACCAAGAATTTTAAAACTATTGATAAGAAAAAATTGTTGAGTATGCACGTTTAAATTTATAATTATATGAGATAAAAAAAGAACTAGTTCTTTAGGTTTATAAATAAAATAATATAGTATTAATATATGAGTTGTGAAATTGTATTTATTGAAGATCACAGAAAACCAAGATACAAAGTTGGTGAAATTGTATCTATAAGACATTTAAACTCACTCAACTGTTTTGATGAAACTTATCAAATTATTAGTATCAATGAATTAGAGTTAGGTAAATTTTCATATAAACTCTCTACATTAGGCTTAGAATCTAATTTTGCAATTGAATATAAAGAAGAAAGAATATGCAAAAAAGGATCTAAAGAATCATTAGATGATGTTGTAAATCTGGCAACTCGTAGATAAGTAAAGTTTATAAATTCTATATTCATAATTTTAATTATGACTAACAAACTAAACACTGAAGAACTTGCTATTTTTTGTAAAAAAAAAGGATTTGTATTTCAAGCAGCTGAGATTTATGGAGGACTTGCAGGTTTTTTTGATTTTGGACCACTTGGAGTTGAGTTAAAGAATAATATTAAACAAAGTTATTGGAAAAAATTTGTTACAAAACGTGAAGATATTTTTGGACAAGATGGTTCAATAATTACTAATCCTAAAGTTTGGAAAGCGAGTGGACATGTTGATACTTTTGGAGATTTAGTTCTTACAACTAAAGAGACTAAAACTAAACTTAGAGCTGATCACTTTATTGAAGATGAATTAAAAATTAATGCTGATGGAATGAATGCTTCTGAGATTAATGAATTAATTGTTAAACACAAGCTAAAATACAAAGGAGAAGAGTTTGAAGAAGTTAGAGATTTTAATTTAATGTTTTCAACTCAAGTTGGAGCTGATACAACTAAAAATGCAACTGCTTATTTAAGACCTGAAACTGCTCAAAGTATTTTTCCAAATTTTAAATCTATTGCTGAAACTTCAAGGGCTAAACTTCCTTTTGGAATTTTACAAATAGGTAAAGCATTTAGAAATGAAATTTCTCCACGAGATTTTATTTTCAGAAGTCGTGAGTTTGAACAGATGGAATTAGAGTATTTTGTAAATCCAAATACTAAATGTGAATTATTAACTGATAGGCATCTTAAAACTAAAATTCAAATTTTAGATGCAAAAACGCAAGATAATGAATCTGATAAAATCTATGAAATAACTATTGGTGAGATGATTAATAAAAAAATGTTAACTGATTATCACGCTTACTGGATAGCTGAATTATACAACTGGTATGTGGAAGACTTGGGAATTAAATGGGAGAATCTAAGAGTTCGTGAACATGTTAAAAAAGAATTATCACATTATTCTAAAGGAACTTTTGATATTGATTATAAATATCCATTTGGATTTAAAGAATTACAAGGAATTGCAAATAGAGGATGCTTTGATTTAAAACAACATCAAGAACATTCTAAAAAATCTTTAGAGTATTTTGATGAAGAGTCTAAAACTAAATTTTTACCTGAAGTAATTGAACCTGCCGTTGGAGTTGAGAGAATTTTTGCAGCACTATTATTTGAGTCTTATAACAACGATGAAAAAAGAGGAAATGTTGTATTAAATTTTACGCCTAAATTAGCGCCATATAAAGTTGCAATTTTTCCACTTATGAATAAACCAGAATTAGTTAATATTGCAAGAGAAATATTTGAAGAATTAATTGATAATGATATAGAAACAATTTATGATAAGTCTGGAAGTGTTGGTAAAAGATATGCAAGACAAGATGAAGTTGGTACACCTTATTGTATAACAATTGATTATGAATGTATTGAGGAAGGTGATAGTAAAGGAACAGTTACAATTCGTGATCGTGATACGACAGAGCAAAAGAGAATTAAAGTTTCTAAAATTACACAAATTATTTCTGATTTAGTTAAAGGGAAAAATAAGTTTGATGATTTATAGAAATTTAAAATGATGAAAAAAGCGCAGCTTTCAGTTATTTCAGCAACAGTTCTTTTATTTTTAGTTACTGGTTCAGCAAGTATCTTTGCATATCAGTGGTATACATCTTTTGGGGAAAAATATACTGAAAAAGAATTATACGAAGGAAAAGGTGGAGTTTTAGAAATTATGGAATTAAAAACTTCAGGGAGTAATGTTCAAATTGGACTTAGAAATAAAGGTGAATTATATCATACAATTGAGAGAGTTAAAGTTGGTAGTAATGAGTGTACTTTACCAGGAGTTTATATTGTTAATAATGTAGATAATATTATTGTTAGTAATTGTTCTATTTCAATTGATTCAACTTATGAAATTGTGGTATTTTCAGAAAGAGGAGTTTTCACTAAAACACTTACAGTATTTGAATAAATTAACTTATTTTCTACTTCTTAACTAAACAATAACGATAAAACCATATATACCATTTAAATCAAAATAATGTATAATGGATTTACACCAAATTGCAAAAAATTTAAAAGAAGGGGATTCAGCTACAAACCTGAAGGAAAAAAAAAACATTTTATGGTTTGACGAACTACGAATTGAAGATGTTCCACTAGTAGGTGGAAAGAACGCATCTCTTGGAGAAATGTACGTTTCTTTAACAAAACTAGGAGTTAAAATTCCATATGGTTTTGCTGTTACGGCGTACGCTTATAGAACTTTTGTAGAAGAGTCTGGAGTTAAAGAAAAGATTGTAGAAATCTTAGCTGATTTAAATACAAAAGATTTGAGAAATTTACAAGCTCGTGGAAAGAAAATTAGAGCAACTATTATGGATGCACAATTTCCTGAATTGTTAAAAATTCAAATTTCTAAAGCTTATAAAAAATTAGAAGAAAAATACGGTAGTAATGTTGATGTTGCAGTAAGATCAAGTGCTACAGCAGAAGACTTACCAGACGCTAGTTTTGCAGGACAACAAGAAACTTATTTGAATGTACACTCAGATGAGCAACTTCTTCATTCTTGTAAGAAATGTTTTGCATCACTTTTTACAGATAGGGCAATTTCTTATAGACAAGATAAAAAGTTCAGTCATTTTGATGTAGCACTCTCTATTGGAGTTCAAAAAATGGTTAGATCAGATTTAGCATCAAGTGGAGTTATGTTCTCAATTGATACAGAATCTGGTTTTGATAAAGTAGCTGTTGTAACAGCAGCTTATGGTTTAGGTGAAAATGTTGTTCAAGGTGCTGTAAATCCTGATGAATACACTGTTTTTAAACCAACACTTGAAGAAGGTTATAGACCAATTATTTCTAAGAAAATTGGAGAGAAGCATATTAAAATGGTTTATGATCAAAATGGTTCTAAACTTACTAAAAATATTCCTGTTCCAAAAGAGATGCAAGAGAAATTTGCATTAACTGATAACGAAGTTTTAGAGCTTTCTAAATGGGCAATTATTATTGAAGATCACTACAGTGCTAAAAAAGGAAAATACCAACCTATGGATATGGAATGGGCTAAAGACGGTCAAACTAATGAATTATTTATTGTTCAAGCAAGACCTGAAACTGTTCAATCAAGAAAAGATAGAAGTAAGATTGAAACTTATGAAATGGCAGAAAAAGGAGATATTATTGTTACAGGTGTTTCAGTTGGTGCTAAAATTGGTCACGGAAATGTTAAAGTTATTCAAAATATTCACGAAGCATATAATTTCAAAGAAGGAGATATTTTAGTAACTGATATGACTGATCCGGATTGGGAACCTATTATGAAAATTGCAAGTGCAATTATTACTAATCGTGGAGGTCGTACTTGTCACGCTGCAATTATTTCAAGAGAAATGGGAGTTCCTGCAGTTGTTGGTTCAGGTAATGCGACACAAGTTTTGAAGAACAATCAAAAAGTTACTGTATCTTGCGCAGAAGGAGAAGAAGGATATGTTTACAATGGATTTTTGAAATTTAAAGTGACTGAAGCTAGTGTTTCTGATATTCCTGAAACTAAAACTAAAATTATGATGAATTTAGGAAACCCACACTTAGCATTCGCTCAAAGTTTTATTCCAAATGATGGAGTTGGACTTGCAAGAGAAGAATTTATTATTAATTCAGGAATTCAAATTCACCCTAATGCCCTATTGTATTTAAGTCAATTAAAAAAGAACCCAGCTGCTAAGGAAGCTGTTGCTAAAATTGAAGAATTAACTAAAGGTTATGATAATAAAGTTGAATATTATGTTGATAAATTAGCTGAAGGAATTGGAACAATCGCTGCTGCTTTTTATCCTAAAAAAGTTATTATTAGATTATCAGATTTTAAATCAAATGAATATGCAAATTTAATTGGTGGTAAATTCTTCGAACCAGAAGAAGATAATCCAATGATTGGTTTTCGTGGTTCATCAAGATATTATAGTGAGAATTTCAAAGAAGCTTTTAAGCTTGAATGTCTTGCAATTAAAAAAGTTAGAGAAGTATTTGGTCTTAAAAATTTAAGAGTTATGATTCCTTTTTGTAGAACTATAACTGAGGCTAAAAAAGTATTAGAAGTTATGAAAGAAGGTGGAATTGAGCGTGGAAAAGATGGACTTGAAGTTTATTTAATGTGTGAAATCCCTTCAAATGTTATCCTTGCAGATCAGTTCTTAGATTTAGTTGATGGGTATTCCCTTGGAACAAACGATTTAACACAATTAACTTTAGGAGTTGATAGGGACTCAGAACTTGTAGCACATGTTTATGATGAAAGAGATGATGCTGTTAAGGATTTAGTTGCTCACGTTATTAATAAATGTCTTGAGAGAAAGAAATACATTGGAATTTGTGGACAAGCACCTAGTGATTATCCCGAATTTGCAAGATTCGTTGTTGAGAATGGAATTGAAACTATGTCATTAAATCCAGATACAATTATCAAAACTAAAATTATGATTGCAGAGCTTGAACATAAAATGAGTGGAAAACCTAAAAAGTTTAATGCTGGATTTAATGCTAAACATACAGCAAAGAAATCTGAAGTTAAAGCTTCTAAACCATCTGTTAAAAAGACAGTTAAGAAGAAAGTAGCAAAACCTTCTTTAGTTAAAAAAGCAAGTGTAACAGTTACTAAAGTTGCTAAGAAAAAAGCACCAGCTAAAAAGAAAGTAGCTAAAAAAGTTGAGAACAAAAAAAAAGAAGTTAAAGAAGAAATTAAAGTAGAAGTAAAGAAAGAAGAACCAAAAATCGAAGTTGAAAAAAAAATGGATAATAAAAAAAAAACTAATAAAAAAGTATCAAAAGTAAAACCATCTACAAAAAAAGTAGTTAAGAAAGTAGTAAAAGCTAAAGTAACACCTAAAAAGAAAGTTACTGTTAAAAAAACTGAAGCTAAAAAAGATGTAACTAAAGTTACTAAAAATTCTAAGGCTAAAAAAGTAGCACCTAAAAAAAAAGCAGTACCTAAAAAGAAAATAGCTAAAAAAGTTGAAACTAAAAAATCACCAGTAAAAGTAAT
>CAYGPK010000006.1:17683-75309 GCA_964351975.1 uncultured Methanosarcinales archaeon | reverse complement strand
TTTGCGTTTGTACCGATGTTAGAAGAAAGAAATTAACGATATTTTTTTATTTTTAACTTATTTAATTTCTTATTCTATAATTCAAGAGTTAACATTCAATTATTTAAATTGGTCTTATTGGGATTTTTTTTTAACTTTTTTTTTTAATTTAGTTATGTGGAAATTTTTGTGGATGCATAATTTGAGAAATTTTAGTAATAGATTACTTAAGGGTGAAGTTAATATTGCACTTACTAAGCCAATTAATACTTATTTTTATATAAGTTCAGAATTAATTAATGCACAGAATTTTATAACAGGGATATCTCTTTTTTTAATTTCAATTTTTTTTATTTTAATAGGTGATTATTCTAATTATTTTTTTGCATTAGTAGTTTTCATATTTTCTTTATTTTATTTTGTTATTTTTTTTAATTTTTTGCATTCATTTGATTTTTATATTAAGTCAATTAACCCATTCAATGATTTTTTATTTCAGATGGATTCAGTAACTAAAAGATTTACTCCTAAAACTTTTGCAAGTTTTAGATATGGTGACATTTTTTATTTTCTTCCAACTGCACTTTCTTGTTATTTTGTTGTTGAAATTTTAAATGGAAGAACTGAGTTATTCTTACAATTCTTTAAATGGATTTTATTAATAACTTTAGTTATGATCTTTGGTATTTATTTTCTATGGAAAATTGGCCTTAAGAGATATGAAGCTTATGGTTAATTTAATATTTCTTCTATTTTTTATCCCAAAAGCTTTTTATTTATCCCAAATGAATAATTAATTATTTAAATTAGGAAATTTAAAGGATTTTATACTTCACTCTAAATTGTATTGAAGTATGTATTAGAAAAATGTCAGAGTGGAAAACGATTAACACAAAAACAGTAGAAGCGGGCGGTAATAATTTTATCGAAGTTAGTTTAAAACAACCTCCGGAAGGAGATAATGTATTTGTTGGAATTTCAAAGGGATGGACAACAGAAGAAGGAGAGAAAAGATATAAGACTAACATTTTATTTGCGAAAGAAAAAGCATCTGATGTTGCAAAAGCAATTGAAGAAATCGCGAATAGTAAATAATTTTCTTATTTTTTCAAATCAAGTAGTTATAAAACTAATTAATATTCTATTTTTTATTTTAATTATGAAAATACTCAAAAATATTAAATTTTTGTTAATTCATTTTTGTGAGGAACAAAAATGAAAATATTAGATATAGAAGCAATTCAAATTTTAGATTCAAGAGGAAATCCAACGTTACAAGTTAGTGTTTTATTATTAGATGGTTCAAAAGGTGTTTTCATGGTTCCATCTGGAGCTTCAACAGGAATTCATGAAGCCCTAGAATTAAGAGATAAGGATGAGAGTTTATTTCATGGAAAAAGCGTTTTTAATGCTATAAAAAATATTGAAGAAATCACTAAAGATTTAATTGATATTGAATTTGATCAGAAATCTTTAGATAACAAATTACTTGAAATCGATGGTAGTGATAATAAAAGTGTATTGGGTGCGAATGCAATTTTAGGAATTAGTGTTGCATTTGCTAAAGCATCAGCAAAATTTTATTCTTTATCTTTATACGATTATTTGTATAGATTAATTAATGATATTTCTTTTGAAAGTAAAAATGAGATGAAATTAACCCATAATGTGGTCCCTTTTGCAAATATTATTAATGGGGGATTACATAGTGGTAATTCTCTTCAAATTCAAGAGTTTATGATTATTCCTTTTTTGAATTCAGTTAGTGACAATGTTAGAGCAATTTCTGAAATTTATCAAACTCTTAAAGTTTTAATTGAGAAACAATATGGGAAGTCAAATACAGCTGTTGGTGATGAAGGTGGATTTGCACCAGAAATTGCAAGCGCAACTGAGGCTTTAGATTTAATTAATCAAGCAGTTATTAATTCAAATTATGAAGGAAAAGTTTTTTTTGCAATGGATGCAGCAGCATCTGATTTTTATGATTCTAAAACTAAAAAATATGAAGTTGAATTAGGGAAAAAATTAGATTATAAAAAACTTACTGATTATTATAATGACTTAATTAAGAAATATCCTTTGATATCAATTGAGGATGCTATGTCTGAAGATGATTTTGAAGGATTCAAATATTTTATGAAGAATAGATTTGACTTACCATTTGTTAATCCCCTTACAAATACTAAAAAAGTTATGTCCGTAGGGGACGATTTACTTGTTACAAACCCACTTAGAATTAAGATGTCCCAAAAAGAGAAGTTATGTGATTCACTTCTTTTAAAGATTAATCAAATTGGAACTTTAACTGAGAGTATTGAAGCTTTTAAACTTGCAAAACAGGCTAATTGGCAAGTCATTGTATCACATAGGTCTGGTGAAACTACAGATGATTTTATTTCAGATTTAAGCGTGGCTATGGAGTGTTCAATTAAACTTGGTGCGCCAGCAAGAGGAGAACGTGTTGCCAAATATAACAGATTATTAAACATTTATAATTAATATATTGTTTATGTTAATTAAATACTTTATTGGAAACTAATTTTATTTATTTTCTGGGAGTTACTAATTATTATAATGTTGATTTATTAAATTATTGTATGAGTAATGCTAAATCATTAGGTTCTGATATTGATTTTATTAAAGAGTTTGAGGAGCTTAAGATAAAACAAAAACTCCTTGTTGAGACTTTGAATAAAAAACATGGAGCTTTAAGAGATGAGCATTTAATAAATATTAATTCAAAATTAGACTTTTTAGTAACTTTATTTAAAGATGCAAATAATACAACTGATGTAGATCCCCATAAGGAATTAGTTGATTTATTAAATTCTTTAGCAGAAAAAATAGATTTAGTTGAGAAAAATTTTGAAACTAAAGTTAAAGACTTAGAAGAAAAAATTTCAAAAACTATTGAAGAAAATAAAACTTATTCTACAAATGTTCAAAACGTAGATTCTAAAGTAAAAGAAATTCCTAAAGAACCAGAATTAGATTATAGTGATATTAAAAAAAGTTTGTCCCATCATCAAACTGAAAAGATTAAAAGAGAAGTTTTAGCAAATGTAGATTCAAATTCTAGTCTCCCTAAGCCCAATTTTAAAGTTTCAGAAAATTTAGATATTGAAAAGAAAGTTTCAGAAATAAATAATCCTACAGAACCTAAAAAAGAAAAAAAATTTAAGTGGTTTTAATTAATTAAAAATGTCAGATCATAAAAAAATAATTTCAGAATTGAAGAAGTATAATCAAGATTTAGAAAAACATGTTCCTGGTTTAGATTTAGATTTAATGAAAGAATCGAGATTACAATCTTCAAGAAATGAAGATTATTATACATTATTTGCTGAAAATTTAGTTGATATGAGAACAGAGATTGCACTTATGAGAAAGAATTTGTCAGCTGATGTTGAAGGTATGGTTTTAAGGGTTGTTAATGAACAGCAAAACAGATTTTCTCAGAGGATGAATGACTTTTTTGTAAAAGCAGTTCTTGATGTTAAAGAAACTTGGGATACAAGACTTTCAACTTTTGTAGATGAAATTTCTGATGTTAAAAAAGTGTTTAATGGAATGAAAGTTGAAAATTCTAATTTATCGGAACTTGTTAAAAATATTAATGAAGAAATTCTAATGCTTAAATCTTCAGTAGGAGATGGAGAAGTTAAAGCAGAGAGAAAAGAACTTAGAAATAGAATTGAAGAGCTTGAGAGTTTAATTAAAACTTTGAATAAAAATAATAATAGTACTTTGCTTCTAGAGAAGTTAGAATCTATTGAGAAATCGATTCATTCAAATAATTTGAATTCATTCAAATCTGAAATATCTAAGAAAATTAATAAATTTGAAGATAATTTTCAAGAGTTATATAAAACCAGTTCTAATTTTACTTCTTTAAAATCTAACATTACTAAAAAGTTAAATGAAGTTGAAAATAAAGTTGATTCTTTTTCAAATCAATTTGAAGAAAAAAATTATGAGACTTTAAATTCTTTTAAATCTAGTTTTTCAAATAAATTTCTAGATGTTGAAAAGCGAATAGACAATTTATCTAATTTAGATTCTTTGGTTAACAATGATGAATTTAATAAAAAAGTTAAAGAGATTGAGAATAAAATTTCTAATTTTTCAAATAATTTTTCTAAAGATGATTTAGGTTTAAGTTCTGAAATTGAAAATTTAAATTTAAAGGTTGATAATTTAAATAAGAAAGTTTCAAATTCTGGAAAAGAAGATTTGGGAGCTAGAAACAAATTAACTGAATTGGAGAATAATATAACTATTTTAAAAAAAAGTTTTGATGAAAAAGAACAAAAAAATAATATAAAATTAGAAAGTTTACAAAAAAATCTAAATTCTATAGATATAGATTCATTTAGGGATTCAGTTGAAAGTAAAGTTTTAGAATTAGAAAATCAAATCAATGAATTACAGAGTTCTAATAGTATTTCAAATAGTGAAAAAGATTTTTTTAACACTAAATTTTTAGAAATAGAAGATAAATTATCAAGTTTGTCAAATTCAAATGAGTCTTTTTCAAATGCTTTTGATTCTATTAATGGAAAGTTTCAAAATATTCAAGGAAAACTAACTGAAGTAAATAAAAATTCTAATGAAAAAAAGATTAATTCTTTTGTTTCTGTGAATTCTAATGCCTTAAAAAAAACATCTTTAAATTCTAGTAAATTGCTAGAAATAGACTCTAGGTTAAGTAAATTGAATGCATTAAGGTGATTAATCACTTTTAAAAGACGATAAATTTATTTAATGCTCGTAAGTTAAGAATTATTTACAAAACGAATAGTTTTTAGTTTAAAAAATGGTTTATAAAAATAAAAAAGCAATTAGTCCTGTTGTTGCTACAGCTCTACTTTTAGTAGTTGCTGTTGTTGCAGTTGTAGGATTTCAAACTTGGTTTAACACATACCAAAGTACTCTTAATGTAAAAGTTGAAGAGCAAAGTCAAGGTGGTAGTGCAATTACTATTGAAAGATTGGAATCCTCAGGAATTGGTGGAGATAACGCTACTGTTTATTTAAGAAACAGAGATACAGCTAACGATATTACTGTTACTGAATGGAAAATTACTAAAGATGGAACAACATTTTGTACTGATTCAACAGGTGGAACTGCTCTTGCGAATGTAGTTACTGCATTTAACATTACAGATGCAAGTTGTGATGATGCTTTATTCACAACTGATGCAAGTGTTGATGTTGCTGTAATTACTAGTACTGGAGTTTATTCAGCTAGACAAATTGTGAGATAAAAATGGTTTATAAAAATAAAAAAGCAATTAGTCCTGTTGTTGCTACAGCTCTACTTTTAGTAGTTGCTGTTGTTGCAGTTGTAGGATTTCAAACTTGGTTTAACACATACCAAAGTACTCTTAATGTAAAAGTTGAAGAGCAAAGTCAAGGTGGTAGTGCAATTACTATTGAAAGATTGGAATCCTCAGGAATTGGTGGAGATAACGCTACTGTTTATTTAAGAAACAGAGATACAGCTAACGATATTACTGTTACTGAATGGAAAATTACTAAAGATGGAACAGCTATTTGTTCAAATACAACATCTGGAACTGCTTTTAAAAATGTAGTTACTAAATTTAATATTACTGGTGGGGGTTGTACTAATGCAGCTTTTACTGTTGATGGTAGTGTTGATGTTGCTGTAATTACAAGTACAGGTGTTTATTCAGCTAATATGATTATTAGATAAATTAAATTTAATAATTCTAATTTTTTTAATTCAAATATAATTCTAAATGATAACTAATAAAAAAGCGATTGTTACTCTTACTATGTTTTCTTTTATTGTAATTACTGTCTTTTTTGTTTTACTCTTTTCTTATTTTAGCTTTGATTATATTAAAATAACTGGAGAAGAAAAAATAGTAGAAAAGGAAGTTTTAAATTCTTTAACTTCATTAAGATCTGAATTATTACCTTTAATTGTTTACAATAATTCGAATTTAACTTATATGAATGAATTAGATTCTGATATTATTATAAATATTACAACTAATGTTTTATCTGCTAAAAAATATACTTCAAATAATTTAATTATCTATTCAATTAGTACATTGGGTATTGATTTTTGTTCAAATTATCAAGTTTATCCTAATATTAATACAACTTATGTTTTTAATGGAAGTTGTATTTATGTTTTAGATGATTAAAAATTAATTTTTTATTTTTGACTAACGCATTCACTTATGGGGGGTGAGTTTTTTAATTAAAATTAAACTTTGTGATTATAGTATGATATATTCAAACAAAAAGGCAGTTACTGAGATTACTTCTTTTATGTTTCTAACTTTAATTGTAATTGTTGTTTCTTTTACTGCTTATTTTGCACTTAACAATTATTTAAATGATAATATTAATACTTTTGATAGAAATTCTGCTGAAATATTTTTAAAGAAATTTAAACAAGAATCAACAGGTATTATGTCATTTAATAATGCCACAACAACAATGTCTTTTTCTTTTACTAAAGGGATTTTGAAATTTAATGGGAGTCAAATTAGTTTTCAAAGTTTAGTTTTATATAATGATAACTCTACAGTTTGTTTTAATGATATTTGTTATGAATCAGATGGAAGTTCTGAAAGATTATATTATAATTTATCAAATGGTTATTCTTTTTCAGATAATTTTTCTTTAATTCCTGGAAATTATTTTTTAAGTTTGGTTAATAAAAAAAATGAAAATGAAATACAAATTAAAGTTAGATAGAAATATGTTTGATAATTCAAAAATTGGAAAAGTTTATTCAAAGAAAGGTTACTTACAAATTGATTTGATGGTTTCAATGTTAATATTTTTCTTTATAGTTTTTTTAGTTTTTAATTTTTTTAATATTTTTAGTGACAGTTCAGATGAAAGTTTAGTTATTCAAAATTTAGCTTCTGATTCGAGGGATTTGTGTTTTCTATTAAGTTCTAGTTCTGGTTATCCAAATAACTGGGAAACAAATATTTCTAATTTAGGATTTATTGGTTTGAAAGAAGTTGATTCTAATTTTTTAGATTCTTCAAAGTTAGCAGTTTTTAATTCTACTAATTATTTAACTATTTTAGACAATTTAAATCTTAGTGGTTTTTTTAAAATTGATATTGTAGGACTTAATTCTCAAACTTCTTATTTATCTTTAGGTTCAAGTGGTGGAACCTCTAGTTCTTTTTCAAAATCAATTTGTTACTCTAATTATAATTCTGAGATTGTACAAATAATAACGGAGGTTTGGAAGTAAAAATGTCTCAACATCACAAATCTTATTCTCTGTATCACAATCGGCAATCTCAGGTGTCTTTTATTGAATTTGTTTTAGTCTTTTTGATGTTTGGTTTTTTATTTACAACAATTACTTATTCAAATTCAATTATAGATGAGGATAGAAAATATACAGTTGATAGTATGCTTGATTCACTTTATAATTTAGAGGAATTTAGAAATTTAACTTTAGATGAGGATTTAAGTTCTTCTTCTCTAACCGGAGATTGGGATAATATTGAATCATATTTAAATAGTTCTTTTTTAGGCTATGAATTATTGATTTCAAATAATTCTTTCTCTAAAAAAATATTTTCTTGCAGTGAGACTTATGAAAAATATTTTTCAGAAAATATAATTTCAATTAAGAATAATACAGAGTTTGATTTTAGAAAAGTAACTTTAGGAGTGTGTTATTAAAATGATATATAATAAAAATAAAAAGGGGCAGTTATTTTTAATT
This sequence comes from uncultured Methanosarcinales archaeon, assembly GCA_964351975.1. Classification (GTDB taxonomy): domain Archaea; phylum Nanobdellota; class Nanobdellia; order Woesearchaeales; family UBA583; genus UBA583. The sequence continues at coordinate 67,590 of CAYGPK010000006.1, read as the reverse complement.
TCATCATTTTTATTACTTTTTGCTGTCCTTTTTATTTATTCTTTAGAGACAGAGAATGCTTATATACCTAGTTCAGAAAAGAATGGTATCTTAAGAAATATTGTTTTTGAGTCATGTGTTGTTGGTATGAATTCTAATGGAACTTATATCGATTTGAGGTATACACAATTCAAGAATAATGTTTCTAATTATTGTAGTAGTTTAAATTATAATTGTAGTTTAACTATTACGAAACAAGGTGGTGCTCCAAGTAATTTAAGTAATTTAAATTACACACATTATGATTATGAGATATATTATGAAAATGGTGGATTTGTTTATGATGGAGAATTTAATTGTTGAGGTTATTTAATATGGATTCAAGAAAAATACTTTTAATGATGAAAAATGCAAGAGAAAATTATTCTTCTAATTCAGAATCGTTTGATAGATACTTATCTAATCGTAAAATCTTACCTTCAAATAGTGTAGTTCCAAATTTCAATAATAATTCTAATCCAAATTTCAGTAATGTAAACTCTAATAATAATTTTAATCCTTCAGATAATTTCAATAATTTAAATTTTAATAGTAATTCTTCTCAAAACTATTCTACAAATCCTTCACAAAATAATTCTAATAATAATAATAATTTTGATGGTTCTAAAAGTAATGATTTATTGCAAGAGATTGCACAAAATACAAGTTCTTTAGAAAATACAAATTTTAATTCTAATAATAACATTCCAAGATTTGATGAATCAAGGGCAAGAGAGTTCAAGAGTTCATATAATTCATTTTCAAATGATTCACAGGGAAATAATGATAATAATTTTAATTCTAATAATAATAATTTTCCAAAAATAAATATTATAGGGCAACCTTCAAATGCTCCTATTAATATTGTTTCTAAAAATTATATTAATCCAAATGAATTAGATGATGAACAAAGTGTTGAAGAAGCGCCAGAAACTAAATCAAATAAGCTTGCAAAGATTCCAGATAAACTTCTAAAGGAATCTGCAACAGATTGGGAACCAATTAATTATAGGGGTGTTAATGAATCATATAAATTATACGGAATGGCAACAGTAGAAGTTAAGTTTGATGAAGAGATGCAAAAATTATTATATAAAATTGTAGAACCACAATTAACTGATTCAGAGAAAGAAAATTTGGAAGAATTAAAAAAAGCATTTATCTATGTTTTTGAAAAATATTCGCCAGAATTTATTGATTTATCAGGAAAAGATTTTATTATTAAAGGTGCTAAAAAATTATGTGAGAAATACAAAATTAAACTTTCAGATGAAGAATTTAAAAAGATTACATATTATTTAGTTCGAGATTTTTTAGGTCTTGAAGTAATAGAACCAATTATGCACGATCCATTTATTGAAGATGTTTCTTGTGATGGATTAAATGTTCCTATTTTTATTAATCATTTAAAATATGGTCCAATGGAAGTTAATCGTGAATATAAAGATCCTGAAAAATTAAATTCATTTATTATTAAACTTGCTCAAAAGTCAAATCAAGAAGTTTCATTATCCAAACCTATTTTACAAGGTGCTTTAACTGATGGTTCACGTATTGAGGCAATTTATGGAAAAGAAATTTCAGAAAAAGGATCTTCATTTACTATTCGTAAATTTAGAGAAGAACCATTTACACCAATTCATCTTATTGAGTTTGGAACTATGCCTCCATTTTTACTTGCTTATTTGTGGCTGGCAGTTGAGAATAAACAATCAATTTTAGTTTCAGGTGGAACTGCAACTGGAAAGACAACAATTTTAAATTCATTATCTTTATTTGCACCACCAACATCTAAGATTGTTTCAATTGAAGATACTCCTGAAATTAATTTACCTCACGAACATTGGTTATCACTTGTTGCAAGAGAGTCTGAAGGTAAAGCTGAGGTTTCAATGTTTGATTTGCTTAAGGCATCATTAAGAGAGCGTCCTGACTATATTATTGTAGGAGAGATTCGTGGTAAGGAAGCTGCAATTTTATTTCAAGGAATGGCAACAGGACACGCAGGTATGGGAACAGTTCACGCAGAGAAGTTTAGTGATTTGGTTAATCGTATGACTATTGAACCTATTAGTTTACCTAAACAATTACTTACTGAACTTAAAATTGTTGTATTTCAAAAGCAAGTTAAAGTTAAGGATAATGTAGTTAGACGTACTTCTTCTGTTGTTGAAGTTATTGATTATAATACGAGAAATGATAAATTTACAACTAATGAATTTGTAAGATTTGATGTTGCTAAAGATGAATTTGTATTTAAAGAGCAATCTGCAATTATTTCCCATTTAATAGAATTAAGAGGGGGAAAGGAAGAAGCTCTATGGAATGAAATTGAGAAGAGAAGAAGAATTCTAGATGTTATGCACAAGAAGAGAATTTTAGAATTTAAGGATGTTGCAAATGTTATTAGGTCTTATTTTAAAGATCCAGGTGGCATATTTAATTATATTGAAAAGTATGTAAATGAGGTAGTTAAAAATAAGGATGAAGATGAGTAATAATATTATGGAGAAAAAGAAGTCTAATTCCGGTGCTTTTTCAGATAATTTTATGACTATGTATTGTCATTTTATTTATAGATTTTTTGGAAGAAAGGCTCTTGCTAGAAAAGGATTTAGGGCTTTTTTTGATAAGAGTATTTATAATCAAAAATATGAGAATATTTTAAAAAAAGCAAATATGAAATTAATTCCAGAAGAATATTTCGTTACAATTTATATTACAATTGTTGCTGGGATGATTTTTTTATTTGTATTGAGTTTTACTTTTATTTTTTTTAATTCTTTAATTTCAGCTTCTATTTTTTTTGGAGGAGTTATTGGAATTATGTTTTTAGGAATTTTTATGTATAATTATCCTATTGTCCTTTCAAAAAATAGAGGTAAAGAGATCGATGCTGCAATTCCTTATTTACTACCTTATCTAAAGATTTTAGCTAAAGAGTTAAACCTTTCAAAGATTATTGAAATTATTGATGATTTTTTAATCTACAAAGAAGTTAAAGTGGAATTTAGAAAAATTAAATATTATTCTAATTTTTTAGGTTATGATTTACACAGTTCTATTCGTCAAGCTATGCAATCTTGTCCATCACGAAATTTATCTGATTTGATGAATGATTTAGTTACAATTTCAAATTCAGGAGGAGATATTTATAAATATCTAGAGAGAAAACTAGAGAATTTAAATCAGGAGATTGAAGCAATTGAACATAAAAATATTGATACATTACTTATTTATTCACAAATCTATATTGTTCTTCTTTTAATCTCTCCTTTATTTTTTACAATAATGAGTGCTGTTTTAAGTTTGATTAATTTTAGTGCAGCAACTGATACAGCATCAATAACTTCGGGAGGGGGGAGTTTTGGAACAATTATGATTATGCTTTTTGTTCTTCCTTTTTTATATGTCGGATTTATGATGCTTGTGTATTATTCAAAGCCGTTGTATTCACGGTTAAAACCTTTCGTTGAAAATGTTAAAGAAAATTAATTTTAATCCTCAGAAAATAGCAGAGAATGTTTTGTTTGTATTAACAGTATTAGGAATAGGATATTCACTGTATTATACTTTTACTCATTTTGATTCACCTAATATTGTGAATATAGTTTTAGCATTACCATTTATATTTTTTCTAACTCCTTTTTTAGTTCTGAAACTTTATGCAATTAAGATTGTTGAAGCTAAAATGGAAGTAATTCCTAGATTTTTAAGAGATGTAGTTGATAGTGTTGAGTCTGGAACTGATTTAGTTAGTTCAATTAAAGCATCAACTAGTAATGAGTATGGTGTTTTAAATGAAGATATCTTAAAACTTTCAAATCAATTAGCTTGGGGTGTTGATTTTGAAGTTGCATTTGTTAATTTTTCAAAAAATGTTGGAAGTTCTGATTTGAAAAGAGATTTTTTACTTGTTATTGAAGCTCGTCGTGTTGGAGGTCATGTTGAAAAAATATTGCGTGAGATTTCATTAAAAATTACAGTTGAGATTTTAAGAAAAAAAGAGAGAAAGAGTAATTTGTCTTCAAACACTTTTACAGGTTATATTTCATTTATTATTTTTGTTTTTATTATTGTTTTAGTTTATAATAATTTATTTTTAGGGCTTGGAAGTGCTCTTTTGAATCAGGGTGGAGCTGTTGATGCGCCAGCTAGTGATAATATTGTTACTAAAATTTATTTGACACTTTTAATTTTAATGAGCTATGAACTTGCAATTTTATCTGGTTTTTTGTTTGGACTTATGCAAGAGAACAATATTATTGCAGGGGCTCCACACGTTGTTGCATTAACGGTTATTACGTTTATTGGATTTTTCTTCTTTATAGCACATTGATTACTTGTTATTTTTCCTTATGCTCAAAAATCAAAGATTTTTGGCACATTGAACTATGTTCAATTGTAATTTTGTTATTTTCAAACTTATGTAACGCTGCTACACTGCGTTTAAAAATGCCTTATTATAAGAAAAAATTACTACGTAATTGTTTATTGTTTTGGCTTGTCGTTTTGCTAAATGTTTTAAAGGATTTTAAATTATATTTTATTAGGGCTCCGTAGTCTAGCCTGGATATGATGATAGCCTCCTAAGCTGTAGGTCCGGGGTTCGAATCCCCGCGGAGTCGTTTTTATAGGATGAGAACTTTAAGTGAGAATCCACCTTTGGTGTGCCAAGAATTTTTATAAAATTGATTAGAAAAAATTGTTGAGCATCCGCGGAGTCGTTTTTTTAACTTACTAATTAAAACAAATAGATTTATAAATTTTAGATTTAATTATGTTTATATGGTAATGGGCGAAGAAATGTTTTTGTTTTACGTAATGTTTTGGACAATTGTTGCTATGATGCTGGTATTAATCTATGCATTAAAGCAAGTGATTGTAACTCAAAAGTATATTGAGAATATCGATAAAAATATCGAGAAGATGGTTAAAAGAACTTTAATGGACGAAGAGAGAATTCTTGACGATCTTGAAGGAAGAAAGACTAAGAAGAAGAAATAGTTATTTCTAATTTTTTTTACAAAACTTTATATAATATAATTTCACATAATTTTTATGGCAATAAATAGTCTAAATGATATTTTTAGAGAATTAGACTTTAATGAATATCATCGGATTTTTTTAGATAATTCTTATTATGAGCTTTTATTTCCTTTTTTATTGGTTTTTGCGATTCTTTATACGGTTTTATCTTATCCTAAAATTTTTAAAAGTAAAACAACTGGAGAACCTGTAAAGCCTATAGTTTTCATTATTTCACTTGTAGTTTCTTGGTATGGTGTTGGATTTGAAACTAGTGCTGGATACAGCGTTGGAAAACTAATAATGCTTATGTTTCCAAATATTTCTGCTCTTACTATTGGTTTTTTGTGTTTGTACATAGTTGCTGGAATTTTAGGAAAAGATTTACTTCGTGGAATGTTTAATAAGGATAATTCCGCATATTTGTATTATGCACTTGGAGCTGTGGGACTTGGGAGTGTAGTTTTTTATGTTGGAATTGCTCTAGGGATTTGGGATTTTAATCCTTTTGATACGCAGTCTTATTGGAATGTGACTCTTGCACTTGCTTTTTTAATATTGGGAATTGTAATGCTCATAATTGGTTTTTTTGGTGTTGGATTAGTATTTTTATTTGTATTTGGTTCATTTGTATACAGCAGTGGATCAGGAAATATTTTAGAGTATTTTATTGATCCTGTTATGTTTATTGTTGTTTTAATTGTAATTATGTTATCTTGGCTTGGAAGTCGTGATGATAAAGAAAAGCTAGCCGCAGATTTGAGAAAATCTGAGTTTGATATAGAAGAGTATAAGAGAATGTATGGAGGTAAAAAACCTGCAGATTATGAATCTAGAGTATTTGATAATATTGATTCTGCTTATGAGAGAGGGAAGAAAAAATGGGAGAAAAAATATCCAGGGGAAAAGTATTGATTCTTTGCCTAAGTTATAGTGAACACATATATTTATAAATTATAAATTTGAAAGATTTCTATATGGCTAGTGGATTAAGTGATCTTTTAAGGGATATTGATTTTCAAGATTTTTTTAGGGATTTAGATAGTTATGGTTGGTTTGAATATGTTTTTCCTTTTTTACTTGTTTACGCAGTTGTTTTTACTATTTTAAATCAAGTAAAATTATTTGAAGATAAAAAACCAGTTAAAGTAATTATAGCTATGGTTTTTGGATTATTCTCTGTAGCATTTCCAGTTTCAGATTATGGAACTTTAGGAGATTTACTTAGTTTGTTATTTCCAAAAGTAACTGCTGTTACTATGGGTATACTAGGACTTTATATAGTTGCTGCTATGCTTGGAGTTGATTTAGTTGACTTTTTAGGTAAAGATAATAACAATAATAATATTATTAGATATATTCTTGGTGCTCTAGGACTTGGAATTATTGCATATTATTTTGGAATAGGAATGGATTGGTGGAGCGATGATTTTAGAAATTTATGGATTATAGATTTAATTACGGATCCATTACTTTGGGTTGTTGTTGTATTTGCATTCTTTTTCTGGTATATTAGTAAAGATGATGAAAATGCAAATGAGAAATATAGGAAATGGCTTGATAATCATCCTGATGCAACAGATGGTGAGAAAGAGAAAAAAAGAAAACAAATTATAGGTGATTAAAATGAAACAAATAAAAAATATATTATTATTATTAAGTTTAAGTATGATGCTTCTTTTAGCAGGTTGTTCTTCTGGGACTAATGCAAAACAAAGTGGTTATGTTTTAACTGATAGTTTTAAAGGTGGGAATACGGCTTTGGATATTAGTTTTGTTGATGGAATGCCTCCAGAGAGAATTAAAGATAATGGAATTGGAACTTTTGATGTTAGACTTTTAATTTCAAATTTAGGTGAATATGATGTTCCAAAGGATAGTATTTCTGTTGCACTTACAGGTTTTGATTTAACTGAACTCGGGGTAACAGAATCATCTAAGACTGTGCCTATTGATTTGAGAGGATTTAAGAAACAAGGTGAAAATGTTATTGAAGGTGCAAAGCAATTTGTTATCTTTAATTCATTAGGATTTAAAAGTTCAATTGTATCTGGTACAAGAGACTTACAAATTAGTGCAAATATTTGTTATCCTTATGAGACAAGATCTGTTGCAGTTGCTTGTGTTGCAGGAAGTACTTTAATTGGTGTTGATAGTAAGTATGAGAGTTGTGAGTTAGAAGGAGATAGAAGTTATGCAAATTCAGGTGCTCCAGTTAAGATTGAGAATGTTAAACAGTATTCAGCTGGTGAGAGTAAAATTTTGATTCAATTTGATATTGTTCACGATGGAAATTCAGAATTGGGAAGTGTTTATGAATCAGGTTCATTAAATTCAGCATGTCGTGTTAATGGAAATCCACTTGGAAGTGTTAATGCTAAAAATTATGAGAACAAAGTAAAGTATACAATTGATACAGGACTTACAGGATTAAGTTGTGAAGGAAGTAATACAAACACTAATACTGTTCTTTTAGGAGATGGAACTTATACTGTTACTTGTGAGCAAAGTACAGCAGGACTTGGAGATGCTTATGAGAAGTTAATTAGAATTAATTTAGAGTATGATTATGTTGATAGAGTGAGTAAGACTATCAAAGTAGAACACATTGAAAGGTAACAATGTACCTTTCATGAGGAATTTGAAAAAAATTCCTTTGCATTTGTTGTACTTTGTACAAAAAATACATAGAAAGATAAAAACTTTCTAATTTTAATTATTTCTTCGTTATTTTTGTACTTACATAGTGTTACTATGCTGCGCACAAAAATGCCTTGAACTAATAAAAATTATTTTGTTTTTTCTATTTTACTTCAAAATTATTTTGTTTTTATTTTTGGTTATTTGGTTCGTTTAGTTAATAGTAATTTTTATAAATAAAATTAATTAGAATATTTTATGGATAAAGACATTCTAAAAGGTTTAAAAATCTCTTTTGGAATTATTTTAGGTTTAAGTGTATTTTTAGGACTTGTTTACGCTGTTGGTTTTCATAGTGCCAATGAAATTTTAGGTGGAACTTTTAATGGTAATTATACTTTTAATGGAACTTTAGATCTTAATGGTGAGATTAAGATTAGTAGCAGTAATTCTTCTTGTTCTCCTTCTACTGAAGGAAGTTTAAGATATAATTCCACTGCTAATTATTTAGAATTTTGTAATAGTACAAGCTGGGGACAAGTAAGTACTTCAGTTACTTGTGTTTTACAGTATTGGAATGGTGGTTCTTGGGTAGATAGTTCAAGTTTTACAGTTACAACTGGTGTTTCAGGAACTACAGGTTCAACAACTCCAAGTCATGATGGGACTTCAGGAGGTGGTGGTTCAGCACATACTCATTCAGTTGGTTCTTCTTCTTCTTCAATAAGAGTTTCTTGTTCTTAATTATAATAATTTTTACAATCTTTTTTAAATAAATAAGTGTTATTTTAATTTATGGAAGAGAGATTTTATTTGGAGCTTGATAGAATTGCAGTTTTTGTTGGTAAAGAAGGTTCTGTTAAAAAAGAGTTTGAAGAGAAGTTTAATTGTTCTATTGATGTTAATTCTAAAAATGGTGAAGTTACAGTTGAAGGTGAAGATGCATTAAATAAATTTATTTTGTCAAATATAGTTCATGCAATTAATTATGGACATAGTCCACAAGCTGCGCTTCAATTAGAAGATGAAAATTTTGTACTTGATGTTATTGATATGAAACAAATGGTTAAGGATCATAGTAGATTAAAAATTGTTATAGGTCGAGTTATAGGTAAAGATGGTGGAACGCGAAAGTTAATTTCAGATATTACTAAGTGTAGTGTTTCTGTTAAGGATCATTTCGTATCTGTTATTGGACCATATGAAAATACAATGCTTGTTCATGAAGCTCTTGAGATGCTTATTAATGGTGCTTCTCATAAATCTTTTTATGCATTTTTGGAAAGAAATAGAGTTAAAATGGACACCGGTTTAATTTAATTTTTGTTCTTTTTCTCTATTTTTTCGTTATTTAACTACTAAAGTAGCGCTGCTACATTACGTAGTTAAATGCCTTAAACTAGAAAAAAATTACTAAAAATTATTTGTTTATTAAGTATGTAGAAAAATATTAATCCATTCTGTATTCTATGAATCTTATTTTTTTATTTTTTATTGTTTCTTTAATAGATTTTTGAGTTTGATTTAATTTAGAGTTTCCAGTTTTTATATCTATAAAGATTATTTCAGTAACTTCTTTTTCATCAAGACCTTTAAATGCTATAAAATCAATTGGTGCCCCAAAAAATCTACATTCACTTGCTTTTACTGGAAAGTCTTTGGCAAATGGAGATAGATGTTCGCTAAATTGTCCTTTTAAAATAGCTCTAGATTGATTTATAGCGTCTTTTCTTTCTTTTTCAATCATTTGCCCCATAACTTCAAACATATATCTTTTTCCTAATGCTTTTCCAGAATAAAATGCTAAAAATATCATAATTATTAATATTAAAATTAGTATAAAATAAGTTAATTCCATATTTATATTAACAATAGTTAAACTTTATAAACTTTCAGTTATTATAGAAATTATGGTTTCAAATCCTACTGAAATTTTATATTGGGAAATTCTTCCAGCTATAAGAAGAACTCTTGTTATTGAACTTTTAAGTTTAGATTTGAAGAAATCAGAAGTTGCAAAATTACTTGATGTAACACCAAGTGCTATTTCACAATATATTAAAAATAAGCGTGGAAATGAATTAGAATTTGATTCTAAATTTGAAGAAGAAATTAAAAATTCAGCAAACAGAATAAAATTTGATAAAAAAGTTACATTTGATGAAGTAAACAAACTTATTAAAATATTTCAAAATTCAAAACATCTTTGTAAAATTTGTGTTACAAGAAATACTGATCGTGATGATAGTTGTAATATTTGTATTGATAAATAAAATAATTAAAAAATTAAATAGTTTAAATAAATAATAAAAAGGAAAAGTGGTAAAACTTAAGTTGTATAATAGAAAAGGAGATTTAGAAGGGGAGTATCAAATTACTTCAAAAAAAAATATTTTAGATGAAGTATTAGATAACGGGGGAGAAATTTTGTATGGTTGTTTTGGTGGTTCTTGCGCTACTTGTATTAGTACAATTCTCTCTGGAAAAGAATTTATTGATATGGAAGGAATTAGAGCATTTGTTTATAGAGGACTTAATGAAGATGAGTTCTTACCTTGCATAGCAAAGATTAAAGAAGATGCTCCAGTTGATGCAGTTGTTGAAATTAGAAAAAGACTTTAAACATCTGATTGTGATTGTGATGTGCGACAATGCGAGTTGTGAATAATATTGATTTTATTTAATAACTTTGTAATGTAGTTGAATAATTTGATTTGTTAGTTTTTTAGTTTCTATTAATTTTAATTTATTTTCAAATTCTTTTGGAAAAAATAATGTAATTCCTTTTCCTAAAATATAAGGTTCAATATTTATTAATATTTCATCAACTAAGTTTTGTTTCATAAATTCGGAATTTAATTTACTTCCTCCAGATAAAATTGCAGTTTTAATTTTGTTTTTGGACAAATATTCTAATGCATTTTTAGGAGAGCTAATATGTATGAATCCTTTTTTTAATTTTAATGAATTATTTTTACTAATAATAATTCTAGTTGAATTTACATCTAAAAAATTATATCCCTCTTTCCAATTCATAACAGATTCATATGTTTTTCTTCCTACTATAAATGATTTATTTTTTTCTGCAATTTTTTTAAATGATTTCCAATTTTCATGGGATAAGAAATCTTCTTCTCCATTTTTTCTTGCAATCATTCCATTTAAACTTATTGCCATATACAGGATTACTTTCATTCTTCTTTGTTTTTTCTATTTTTGAATTTTAACTCAAGTGAAACGTACGCTTGATACAGCCATCTTTTTTTACTAAAGGATTCTAGTATAAAGTTTACTAAAAACATTAATACTAAATATAAACTCAACATCAAGAATTCAAATTTTAATGATGAAAAGGAACTTCCAAATAAGATTATTTTTCTAACAATTGACTCACTAATTAGATATGGATTTGATAATGTTAATTTAATTAAACTTGCTGATAAAATTTCAATAGGCAATATAAATCCAGAAAATGCAAGAACGATTAATATTATAAAAAATGATAGTATAACATTTGAACTTTCATTTTTAGTTAAGTATCCAACAAACATACCACATAAAACAAAAATTGAGATAATTGGTATTATTGCAATTTCAAGAAAGATTATTTCTTTAGTAAAACTTCTTACAAATACAATATAATAAATAAAAATGATTATTGAGATTTGAGTAAATACAATAAATACTAATGTTAAAAAGTCTGAAAGTAAAAATTTAAAGGCCGAAGTTTTGGTCATAAAATTTCTAAAAAAAGCCATATTTTTTCTCTCAGATAATACAAATGTTGATGAGAGTATTATTGAGATTATAAAAATTAAACTAACAATTAAAGATGGAAGTAATGAAGTTAGATGAACTTTAGAATTTGGAATAACATTGTCAATTTTAATTTCGATAGGCCTTACAATTGAGAGGGAATCTCTAACTTGAATTTTAGCAACTTCATTTAAAATATTATTGTTGCTAGAAATAAGTTCATCAATTGATGTATCTAGTGATGTTGATATGTCAGAGTTACTATTAATTGATTTATCTATAGTATTTGTTAATTCATCAAATTTTTCTTTTGTTTCTGTTAAAGTTTCACTTAATTTTGTAAAATCTTCAGTTAATTTTCTGAAATGGTAATCTGCTTTCATACCTTGTGTTTTTTGAATTGCAGTTCTTACTTCATCTTGAGTATCATCTACTAAATTTCTAAGTTCATTATTTTCTGATTCATTTGATGAACTTAATATAAAGGAAATATTTGATAAGTAAGTATCTGATTGGTTTAGAATTTCAATCGTACTTTCAATAAAATTAAACATAGATGTGTTGAAGGAATCAATTCTAGATTCAACATCTAACACTCCCATTTTCTCGGGCCTGAATGTGAAAGTTAATTGAACTAATTGTTTTTCAATTTCACTATTTGAATTTTTAATCTTAGAATTTACAATTTTTAATTTTTGTAAATTATCTTTTTGAGTTAAGGTTTGATTCTCAGAAAATTCAACTGCATTAATTAAATCTTGCGTATATTTAATTTGTATTTCTTCTGATGCTTTTGCAATTTGATCTAGTAATAGATTTTCAGTTATACTAATTATATCACCTTTGGATCCATCTAATTTCACAGTTATTTGATTAGTTTTGTTTTCTTCAATTTTGAAACCTTCAGGAAAAACTATACAAGCATGAACTACCCCACCTTTTATTGATTCACTACATAAATTAATATCTTTATACTCAATTATATTAAATCCACTATTTTTTATTGAAGTTATAAATAAATTAATATCAGTGTTGTTTTTTTCATCAGGGTAGTTAATTCCAATATTAATATTATATACATTACTATTATAATAAAAAAATCCCATTATTGAAATAATTAGAATAGGTCCTAGAAACAAAATTACTAAACTTAGTTTATTTTTTAATAGAACTTTCAAATTCTTTTTTATAGTTTGTATTACTTCTCCCATTATTCATTTCTTCTCCTATTATAATTCATAATGTGCCTTTTGAAAATTAAATTAGTTTTAGTTGTTTTAAAAAGTCTCATTTTTGATTTATTATTTTTGCAAAGCTATTTCTTAAATCTTTTGATGGAACAACTTTAACTATACCTTTATTTAGTATTGCAATTCTATCTGAAATTCCTTGAACTTCTTCAATGTAATGACTTACAAAGAGAATAGTAATTCCTTTTTTATTTAATTTTTGAATATATAATAAAAGTTCATCTCTTAATTGATAGTCTAGATTTGCTGTAGGCTCATCTAGAATTAAAATTTTAGGATCATGAATAATTGAGCATGCAATATCTAATCTTTTTTTCATCCCCTCAGATAAGTCTGCTGAGAGCATAGGTTTGAATTCGAGTAAATCAAAGGTTTCAAGTATTTTATCAATTTGAGAGTATAGCATTGTTTTTTCAATTCCTAAGAGTGTTCCAAAGTATAAAAGATTTTCAAGAACTGTAAGTTCAGGATAAAAAGATGGTTCTTGTGAGGAAAACCCTATTAATGATTTTATATAATCCATCTCTTTTAGAGAATGAGAATATTTTTTAGGTAAATTATTATAAGATATTTTACCTGTGTTTGGTTTTAGAAAACCACAAATTATTTTTAGAAGAGTTGATTTGCCACAACCTGATAAACCTAATAATCCTAATACTTCTCCTTCCATTACTTCAAAGTTAATATTAGTTAATACTTTTCTACTATGGTAAGTTTTAGAGATGTTTGAGACTCTAAGAAGAATATTTGGATGTTCCATAGAAGTTTATGACGTCTAGTGTTTATAAATATTATTTATTATCTAGAGTAAAAATTTTCCTGATTCGTATTCTTTTTCAACTTTTTTTAAACTTTTAATGATATAATCAATTTCTTTAAATGTATTGTAGAAGTATAAACTTATTCTTGATGTTGAAGGAACTTGGAGAAGAGATGTTAAAGGCATAGCGCAGTGATGACCACCTCTTGTAGCAATTCCATAACTATCTAGTATTGTTCCAATATCGTGTGAGTGAATATTTTTAATTGTAAATGAAAACACCGCAGCGCGACTTTGAGAGGATATTGGACCATATAATTTGAAGTTTTTAATTTCTTTTATTTTAGTAAGAAAATATTTAGTTAGTTCTTTTTCATATTCTTTAATATCTTCCATTTTAATATTTTCAAGATAATCTATAGCTGTTCCAAAGGCAATTACATCAGCAATGTTTGGTGTTCCTGCTTCAAGTCTATACGGAACTTTATTGTAAGTTGATTTTTCATATTCTACTTCATAAATCATATCACCACCGAATGTGATTGGTGAGAGGCGTTCTAACATTTCTTTTTTTCCATACAATATTCCAACTCCTGTTGGAGCACACATTTTATGCCCAGAAAAGACTAAAAAATCAATTCCTAATTTTTTAACATCTGTTTTCATATGTGGAACACTTTGAGCGCCATCTACTATTACGATTGCGTTATTTTGATGTGCTATTTTGGCAATTTGTGATACAGGATTAATTGTTCCAAGAACATTTGAAATATGAGGCATTGAAATGATTTTTGTTTTTTTATTAATTAGTTTTTTAGCTTCAGACAAATCAAGTGTATAATCTTTTGTTATTGGTATAAATTTTAATTTTGCACCTTTTTTTTTTGCAACTTCTTGCCAAGGAACTAAATTTGCATGATGCTCCATTTGTGTTAAAAGGATTTCATCTCCCTTTTCTATTTTATGTATGAGTCCAAAAGCAATCATATTCATACCTTGAGTTGTTCCGCTTGTAAAAACAACTTCTTCTTTTTCACAGTTAATAAAATTTGCAACTTTATCTCTTACATTTTCATACTCATCGGTTGCTTTTTCAGATAATGTGTGAAGTCCCCTGTGAATATTTGAATTGTATTTTGAGTAGAATTCAACTAGTTTATCAATTACAGTTTTAGGTTTCTGAGTAGTTGCCCCATTATCAACATAAACTAATTTTTTATTATTTACTTTTTCTTTTAGAATTGGAAAATCTTTTCTTATTTTTTCAAATTTGATTTTTAAATTTTCCATTTTTGAGTTTTTGATAAGATTTATATGATATTTAATTAGTAAGTATTAGTTAATTTATTTTCAATTTTTTCTTTTATTTTTTCATCATTGATTGATTCAATTGCGAGATTGAAATGTCCTTTTAATATTAAATTTGTAATCTCTTCTTTATTTAATCCTTTTGATTTCATATAAAATAATATGTCATCTTTAATTTGAGTTATTGAACATCCGTGTGAACATTTAACATCATTATTTTCTATTTTAAGAATTGGTTCACTTAAAATTCTACTTTTTTCATCTATTAAAAGTCCAGCGATTTTTTGATGGCCTTCTGAACTTGGTGCATTTTGTTTTATATTTATTATACCATCACAAATTAATTGTGATTCATTTTTAGATGCAGTATTTATTACCATATTTGATTTTGATTCTCTTCCAATATGAATTGAGGAATTAACAATATAGTTTGAGATATTGTCTGAGAGTATTGCACTTTTTAATTCATAATTTGAGTTTTTTTTTAGTTCAACTTCAGTAATATTTATTTTTGAATTTATATCGAATTGAGAAGTTTCTAATATTGAATTGTTTTCTAAATTAACATTTAAAATTTTATTTAGATTCTTATTATTTGAAAAGTCAATTAAATTTACTTTAACTTTTTCTTTAACATTTAGATTAATTGATACAGTCGTTTGGGTGTCTTTTTCAAAGTATAGTTCTAGAGTTGAGTCTTTATTAATATTAATATCTATATTTGCACTTCCTTCTATTTCAAGTTTAGTATTTTCATCAATATTGATTTCATAGAAGTCTAATTTTTTTTGAATTAGTTTTTTAAATTTGTTATTATGAGAATCTTGATTTTTTGAAACTTTAATTAATTCAATTTTTTTATTATTTATATTAAGATTAGATTCTTTAATATTATCTAAATTTTCTAAAAATTCTTTTTCAATATTTTTTAAATATAATGTATTAACCATTTTAATCTTTATACTTTTAGTATTATTTAACCAATACTATTCTCCATTTCTAATTCAATAAGTTTATTTAGTTCAACAGCATATTCAAAAGGTAATTTTTTGATTACTTCATTTACAAAGCCATTAACAATTAATTGTTTTGCCTGCTCTTCAGTTAGGCCTTTGGATTTTAAATAAAAAATTTCTTCATCACCAATTTTTCCAACTGTTGCTTCGTGAATAACTTGTGCATCTAACCTATCAACTTCCATTGCAGGATAAGTATTTGATACTGATTCAGGGTCAACCATTAGAGCATCACATTCAATGTGTGAGATTGCATTTTGTGCCATTTTATTTATTTTAACTAATCCTCTATAAGTTGAAATCCCGCCACCTTTTGAAATTGATTTTGCTTTAATTATTGAAGTTGTATTTTTACCAATATGAACAACTTTACTTCCAGTATCTTGCTCTTGACCATCACCAGCAAAGGCAATTCCTAAATTTTCAGAACGTGAATTCTCACCAATTAAAATTGAACAAGGATAGAGCATAGTTTTCCCACTTCCCATATTTCCATTAAGCCATTCAACTCTTCCATTTTTTTGAACAATTGCCCTTTTAGTATTTAGATTAAAAGTGTTTTTTGACCAGTTCTCAATACTTGAATATCTAATTATGGCATCTTCCATAACGTAGAGTTCAACGCATCCTGCGTGAAGTGAGTTAAAGGCGTATTGCGGAGCACTACAACCTTCAATATAGTGAAGTTCTGCTCCTTTATCAGCAATGATTAGTGTGTGTTCAAATTGTCCTCCTTTTTGAGCGTTCATTCTAAAATAAGCTTGAAGTGGAATGTCAACTTTAACTTTTGGAGGAATATAAATAAATGTTCCACCTGACCATACAGCTCCGTGAAGCATTGCAAATTTATGATCGTGAAGTGGAACGCAGTTTGTCATAAAGTATTTTTTTACAATGTCTGGATATTTTTGTACTGCAATATCCATATTTTCAAAGATAACTCCTTTCTCTTCCCATTCTTTTTTTAAATTATGATAAACCATTCCTGAATCGTATTGGGCTCCAACTCCTGAGAGTGCTTCTCTTTCAGCTTGTGGAATTCCTAATTTTTCAAATGTTTCTTTAATATCATCTGGAACAGTACTCCAGTCTTTTGATTCCATAGTGTCTGGATCAACATAATAAACTATTTCGTCTAAATTTAGCATTGAAATATCTGGGCCCCAAGTTGGAGTTTTAGTTTTTTCATATAACTCTAGTGCTTTTAATCTTTTATTTAACATCCACTCAGGTTCCTTTTTATCGGAGGATATTTTTAAAATTAGTTCTTTAGTTATTCCTGGTTTTGCAATGTATTTTGATTTAGAATTTAGATTTGCTTTATCATATACACTTCTATCAAATTTGAATTCTTCGGTTGTCATAATATTTGAAAGTTCTTTTTATTTATAAAAGTTAACAATTGTTAAGTTTTCTTAAGATTTATAAATACTAAGAGAATTATTTTTATATGGTTTTACTTGAAGTTAAGAATTTATTTGTAAAAGTTGAAGGAAAAGAGGTATTAAGTGATGTTAGTTTTAAGATTGATTCAAATGAAGTTTGTATTTTAATGGGTCCTAATGGAGCTGGAAAATCTTCTTTATCAAATGTGTTATTTGGAAATCCAAAATATGAAGTTGTGTCTGGGAAAATTATTTTTGATGGTAAAAAGATTAATGATTTAACAACTGATGAGAGAGCGAAATTAGGCATGTTTATGAGTTTTCAACATCCAGTTGAGATTGATGGAGTTACTATGACTAGTTTTTTAAGAATTGCATATAATAGTTTAAGAGGTACAAATCTTAAAATTAATGAATTCATGAAAATTTTAAATGAGAAGTTAAAAGAGCTTGAGATGGATTCTAAGTTTAGAACTAGGTTTGTTAATAAGGGTTTTTCTGGTGGAGAGAAAAAAAGAGCAGAGATGTTACAGCTTTTACTTTTTGAACCTAAATTTGCAATTTTAGATGAAGTTGATTCTGGTTTGGATGTTGATTCAATTAAACTTGTTTCAAAAGCTGTTAATAAAGTGATAACTGAGAATAAAACTGGTGTTTTACTTATTACTCATAATAATAAATTTTTAGATTTTGTTAAAGCAGATAAAGTTATAGTTTTGAAAAATGGGAGAATAGAGAATGAAGGTGGAGTTGAAGTTTTGAAGAAGATTAGTGAAAAGGGTTTCAAATAATTTTCATTTTCTTATTTTATTTTTTCTTCTTCATTACTTCTTTATTTAAATTAAGTTTTATAAACTTCTAAAATTATTTTTTATTTATGCTTTTTAAAAATATTAAAGGAATTACTGCTATAATCTCACTTAGTTTACTTATTGTTGTTTCTTTAATTGGGTATTTTATTATAAGTAATGATACTTTATTTGTAGTTGATTCTTTAAAAGTTGATTTACAAAAAAAGGAATTAACTAGGAGTTTAGAAATTTTAAAAGTTGAGAATCAATCTTTAGAAATTTATAATGAATATAGTAATAATTTAATTTTGAATAAAATTCAAATTGGAGGAAAGGATTGTTTGATTTTTGATGAAGTTTTATCAATTGGAACTAATATAATTGATATTGGTTCTTGTACATTTGATTTAAATGAGTTAGGAGTTGTTGAAATAGTTCTTTTTACCAATGGTGGGATATTTTCTGAGTATGAGATTTTAAGATCAGCTTCTGATTCACCGTTTATAGTTAGTTTTCAGTCTGGTGCTTGTAATTTTGCAGGAGGTTATATTAGACTTTATGGTTTATCTGGTATCGATAATGCTCATGCAGAGGTTTCAAGTTCAACTGATTATACTTATAATGTATGTATTAAATATGAGGGCTACACTTTAGGTACTTCACAAACTGGAACTTATTTAGATTTATTTTATTTAAACAATGAATCAAATTCTGCGGTTTTTATGAATAAAACTGAGATTTATGAGGTTCCAAGTTCTTGGTATAATATTACAATTTCAACATCTGAGGGAAGTTTAGATTTAGTAATTGGAGGTAGTGCTCCATCAAATTTGTATAAATGCATAGGTAAAGTAGATAGGGATGATATCTATGGTTCACATATTTCAGATTGTGATTCTACTTCATTTAATGATACTTTATGGCTTAAAATTGAATGAGAGTTGTAAATAAAGTTTATAAAGTAATAATTTGATATTTCTTTATGAAAAATTCTTCTTTTTTTGAGGGTGTTAAATTTGCATTTGGAATACTTTTTTTTTTAGGGTTAATGAGTGGGATATTTGTTTTTGGTTCTGGTTGGCATCCTGCTGATGAAATTCTTTCAGGGAATTTTTCAACTGGTGATTTTAATTTTAACGGTAGTATTGGAATTGGTACAACTACTCCTACTTCTCTTTTAACTTTAAATTCTAGTGTTGATGGTGGTTCTAAAATAGAATTACATGATGGTTCAAGTCCAGGAAATAGAGGTGGTAGAATTTATTCTAGTTGGGGTGCAAATGGATTGATTTTAGATTCTTTGAGTACAGATGGTGCTGGCCACGTTTATTTAGGTTCAGCTTCTTCGTATACTGATTATTTACATTTTTATACAAATGGAACTGAGAGAATGTTCATTAACTCTTCTGGTAACGTTGGAATAGGTACAACAGATCCTTCTCAGAAATTGGACGTTGTAGGTAATATTGAAGCTACTGCTTTTTATTATTCCTCTGATATTACTTTAAAAGATAATATTACTCCTTTAACTTCTCAATTAGATAAAGTAACTCAATTACAAGGAGTTAGTTTTAATTGGAAAGAGAATGGTCGTGAAGATATAGGTGTAATTGCACAAGATATTGAAAAGATATACCCAGAGCTTGTAGCTACAGATAGTAAGGGAATTAAATCTGTTCAATATGGTAATTTAGTTGCTCCTTTAATTGAGGCTATTAAAGAGCAACAAATACAAATTGAATTTCAAAAAAAATTAATTGAAGAACAAAATAATAAATTACAAGATTTATCTCAAAGAATTGAAGCTTTAGAGAATAATTAGCATCATTTTTAATTTTTGAAAAGAGTTATAAATGAAAAATACTTATTTTAAGTATGGTTTCAAAATATAAAATAGTTCATGATAGGGATATTTGCATTGGATGTAGCGCTTGCGCTAGTGTTTGTCCTAAGCATTGGATTATGGAATCTGATGGGAAGTCTTCTATTGTAAATCATACTAAAACTGGAAATGGAGAAGAAGAAATACTTGGAACAAATTCTGAACCATTAACTGAAGATTTTGAAGATAATATGGATGCAGCAGAGAGTTGTCCTGTTAATTGTATTCATATTCATGAAGTTAAAGATGATGGTTCTGATAAAGAGTTAATTTAAGGTTTGATTTTCATCATATTTGATTCTATCAAATGTGCTAAAAATTGCTAATGATTCAAGGAGCAATTTTTTTCATTTTTTCAATAAATTCTCTATCATTAATTTTTAATTCTTCAAATTTAGTATAATTTATTTTACAGTTATTAAACATTATTTTTACAGCTTTATTTTGCTCTTCGTGATGTTCTTTATATTCTAAAAAGATAACCTTTTTTATTCCAACTTGAATTATAGATTTTGCACACTCTTTGCAGGGAAAGAGAGTAACGTATAACGTACTATTTTCAATGTCTTGTGTTATTTTGTTGTGAATTGCATTTTGTTCTGCGTGAACTACATAGGTATGTTTTGAGTTAATTAAATCATTATCATTATCAGACCAGAACCTTTCATCATTATCATCAAGTCCTTTTGGAAGTCCGTTGTATCCAACACCAACTATTTTTTTGTTAGAATCTACAATACAAGCACCTGTTTGTGTTTTATTATCTTTAGATCTAAATGATGAAAGTAGGGCAACTGACATAAAATAAGATTCCCAACTAAGATAATTTTCTTTTTTCATTTTGTTATATTACATCTTAGATTATATTATTTATAAAATGTGCGTTTTCTTAATTATTTAGATAAATTTTTAAATTCACCTCACTTTCAGTAAGTATCATGGGAAAATATTTAGCTCCTCTTATCATTTCTTCTTCTTTGCTTTTAGCTGCATTTTCACCTAACTCAGATAAACCTCCATTAACAGGAAATAAAGAAATAGATGCTATAACTTTTTCAGTTTATTCACAAGGAAAAGAAGATAGATTTCAAGGTTTAAGATATTTTGAATTTTCTGTTCGACCAAATTTAGTTATCACTTATTATCCTTACCAAATTATGGACGACCATACACAAATTAATTTTCCTTTTGTTAAATTTGAAGAATATTCAAATAATTCTGAAGGTGTTTATTCTTTGAATAGAGACTGTGGTAGAAGGTTAGATCCTGAATTTTTTAAAGATGGTTTTATTGATTCATCTGAGGGATGTGGAGAGCTTGTTGAAAGAGTTTATTCCATTTTAAATTCACAATAATTATTTAAATGTTTACTTACAAGTATTTATATGGATAAGTTTTTTGCGCAGAAATATTATAATCGAGAAGATGTTCAAAAAGCGATTTTAGATTTTGCAAAGAATAGAGAAATAGGTGTTATGTTTGATGGTTATTTTGGAAAAAGGCCTGATGTTATAGAGTATATTAGTGATGTTAAATCCCTTGTTAAGAAGGGAGTTTTTTCTTTTCACTCGAGTGAAGAGAGGTGGGCTAACCCACTTTTATTGGGTGATGAAAAGTCAGATGGTGAGAGGGATAACAATCGTGTTGGTTGGGATTTAATTCTAGATTTAGATGGTGTTGATTTTATTTATTCAAGATACCTTGCAAAAGTTATTTTAGATTATTTTGATGAAATTGGGATAAAGAGTGCAACTATAAAGTTTTCAGGTAATAAAGGATTTCATTTGGGTTTACCTTTTGAGTGTTTTTCAAAAGATTGTACAGGTCTTGTTTCAGGAATTTCTGAGACAAGACTTTTATTTCCGGATGTTGCTAAAAAAACAGTAATGTTTTTATTACATGAATTAAAAGAAAAAATTTCTCAAATGATTTTGGAGAAGGAAGGAGGTGGAAAAGAAGCTATTACAGCTATTTCAAAAAGATATGGAATTAGTGAAAGTGATTTGGGATATGATGAAGAGTCAAATACTTTTAATTTTATGAAAGTTATTGAAATCGATACAATTTTAATTTCTTCGAGGCATTTATTTAGAATGCCTTATTCTCTTCATGAAAAGTCTAGTTTGGTTAGTGTTCCAATTAAAAAAGATAAAATTATGGAATTTGAGAAACATTGGGCAACACCAGAGAGAGTAAAGCCAGAGTGGAATAAAGCTTTTGATTTTTTAAGCTATGATGAAAAGAATGGACTTGATGGTAATATTTTACTTGAGAAAGTTTATGAGGATTTAGATTATATTTCAGATGAGATGTATAAAGATTACGAAGAAAAGTCAAGAGCTAAAGCAACAGATGGAATTTTAGAGATTAACGAAGAAGTTGGAATTAAAGATTTCCCTGAAAGTATTTCTCATCTATTAACTTTAGATTTAGAGGATGGAAGAAAAAGAGCCGTATTTTTACTTTTAACTTTTTTAACTTCAATAAAATGGGATGTAAAAGTTGCCTCGGATTTTGTTTATGATTGGAATTCAAGACTTTCAAAACCACTTAGAAGAAATTATCTTCAGGCCCAAATTTCATGGTTTAAAGCTAGAAATAAGATACTCTCGCCACCTAATTTTGAAAATGACAACTACTACTTCGGTTTGGGGATACCAAAAGATGTGATTAAGCGAGATGTGAATAAATTTGGAAAAATTAAAGCGAAGAATCCACTTCATTATGTTTTTCTATTATTAAAAAATAAAAATAGTAGGAAAAAATAATTGGTTTATTTAAAGTGTTTAACTTCGTCTTAGAAAGAATTTAAAATCATCTTCGCCATCAATTTCATCTAATATTCTTTGAGCAACTGATTTTGCAGGATCACTTAAATATGAACATCTTTCTTTAATATCTGCAAATGATTTAAAAGGAGTTCTTCTCTCTTCAATTAAATCGTTAAGGTGTTTCTTACCAATTCCAGGAATTAATTCTAGTGAATGCTTCCTAATTGTGATTGGTCCAGCGTTGTTAAAGAAATTAATAAATTCTTCTTCTCTTTCCATAATGATATCTTTTATTGTAAAGAGTAATTCAGACTTAGCACTTCCGGATAATTTATCAACAAAAATTGCCCTTTTAATGTATTGGATTTCATCTCTTTTTCCTTCACCAATATAAACATTATCTCCTGCTTTTAGAATTACACCAGTTTTTGGAACTAGTTCTAATAATGTAAATGCTTTTGTTCCAATTGCTTGAACTATTTCTGAGTCTTTAAAAGAATTTTGAGAACCTAAAATAACATCTAGAACTATAGCATATTCATCTTTTGGTTGTTCTGCTTTTTCTCTTATGTTTGTTCTGTTAAATGTCATTTTTTATTTTGCCTCTTTTATGTTATATTCTAATTGTTTATATTTATAAAACTATTTTTTATTTTTAAGATTAAAGTAATAGTTAAATTTTAACTATTTGTATTTTTTTAGTACATCAATTATTTTTGATGAATCTTCATCAACAAGGATTGTTCCACTATGACTAACGATTGCTCTTAGTTCAGTACCTGACTTAGGCATAATATCTAAAATTTTAATTATGTGATCTTGTGAAATTCTTGGAATTTCAAGAGCTAATAATTCTTCTTTAGCTTTTTTAAAATCAGATAATTTAAGTTTTGTTGTTTTTTTAAGGTACTCTTTAGTTTTTTCTTCTCTATAAGTAAGTTCCTTTTCTTTTTCTCTTTTATTTACAAAATCTAAAACTTCAGAATTTGAAATTCCTTCTTTTGATATTACTTCATAATTTGACATTTTTATTATATAATTTTAATTTAAATAGCTTAAATTAAGCTTTTAATAAGTGAACAGGATGTACAATACATTCTTTCATTTTATTTCCATCTTTAACTGCTAATTTGTAACATTCACCTTGCATACCTTTAACAGTTGCAGTTCTACCATGAAATCTTAAACAAAAAATACCTTTTTGATAACTAGGATATGCTTTAAGTAATACTCTTTCTCCTTCTTCAAAGCTTTGTAAAAATCTACTTAAGTGTAGTTTCCCCTTCTCTGAGATGGATTTACTCATTTTATATCTACTTTTTCTTCTATTTCCACCGATTCTTTTCATTTTATATCTAATTAAAAATAATTATTATGACTTTATAAATGTTATTGAGATTATTTGTTAGTTTTTATTTGGAATTTAAGATAAAATTATTCTTATTTTATTTAAACTAAGTTTAAATCTTCTTTTAATAAAGTTAAAACTTCAGAATAAAGTGATTTAGGCAATCCAATTGTAATGTATCTAGTTCTTCCGTATCTTCCTTTTGAAACTATTTTAAAATTAATTAATCCAAGAACTTCTAGTTCAATTATAATGTCTGAGATTCTTCTTAGACTAAGAGTTGTAATTCCTAGTTCTTTTGCAAGTCTATTATAATAATCATAAACAGAACCTGTTGTTGTTGGCTCAACCATTAAAGTTTTCTTTTGTGTTACAAGATTGTGTTTTTCTTGCATTGAAGTTTTAATAATTGCGTAGTTTACAAGTTGAAACTGTTTTGGTTGGGATTTAATTATGTCAATAATTCTATTTTTCTCCGTTCTTTTATCTGCATTATCAATATGTTCAGGTAGAACTTTTTCGCATCCATCTCTTTCTGCGAGTTCTCCTGCAAATCTTAATAATTCTAATGCACGTCTTGCATCTCCATGTTCTCTTGCGCAATAACCTGCGCATCTTGGTATAACTTCTTCATCAAGAACATCTCCACGAAAAGCTTGAATTGCTCTATCATTTAGAATATCTTGAATTTGAACTGCGTTATATGGCATAAATACAATTTCTTCTTCATTTAATGAAGATTTAACTCTTGCATCAACTGTATCCATAATAGTTAAATCATTTGTGATTCCAACAATTGTCATCTCAGATTGTTTTAATTCTGGATTTATTCTTGTTAAATTATATAAAATTTCATCCCCTGCTTTTTTAATTAATGTATCAATTTCATCTAGAACTAAAAGTATTGTTTTTTTCTCTGAATCAATTACTTCGTATAATTCTTTGTATAATTCATTTGTTGAAATTCCCGTTGATGGCATTTCACGACCAAGTTCTTTTAATATTTCAAGTAGAATTCTGTATTCTGTATCTGCTACTTTTTTTAATTTACAGTTTATTGTAATTATTTGAAGAGGTATTTCTCTTGCGATTGCAACATTTTTCATTTTATCTAAAACATGTTTAACACAAAGACTTTTTCCTGTTCCAGTTTTTCCATAAATAAAAATATTTGAGGGTCTTTCTTTTCTTAGAGCAGGTGCTAGAATTTTTGCAATGTCTTTTAGGTATTCATCTCTATGAGGAATTTTCTCAGGATTATAATTTGATTGAAGAACGGATTTGTTATTAAAAATAGGAGTTGAGCTCATAAACTCATCAAAAAAGTTATCTAATTCATCTCTTTCTTTCACATTTAGATTTAATTCAGAATCAGCTATTTTTTCTACTTGATTTTCCACTAGAAATACTAACGCGTCTATTGTATTTATAAATGTTTAGTGTGTATGGTTGTAAGTGAACACACCTTTTATATCGGATGGTGAGTGTAGGTTTGATTTACGAAAATGTGATTAAAATTAGCTTAGAGTTGAGATTGTGAAATTGTCTTAGGTGTTCAGAAATCAGTTTAACTATCTGAATCTGTTGTAATAGGATTTTTGTAAGCCGTATTCTGTATTTCCTGTAGCGCTTGTATAATACAAACAATGAAAATTTCAAGATTTGTCTAAGCGAGCATTCTGCTCTTGCACATATCAAGTTGTTTCAACTTTGAATAATTTCAAACGCTCAACTCATATCATAGCTAAATTAAACAAAGGGATTTTCTGTATTAGGCCATTTCTGTCCTTTGAAGTTTTGATTGTGTACGGACTTTCCTCCTTTAATAAAAAAGGTTACTTGACAAAATCCTATAAAATGGATAGTTATAGTTTATTTATAAGCTTAGTTAATCAATATAACTTATGTTACTACTATTAAGGGATATATTTATAAATTATATATTATTAGAAAATATATGGATGGCGTATCTGATTTAAGTAGGATTAAAGATTACTCTTCTCAAAATAGAGTTTTAGCTGCAACTAGGGATTCTGAAGAAGATAAGTTTGCTAAATTTAGAGATATCGATATTATACCAAAAAAACATCTTGAAGAACCACCTAAACCTTCTCAAGATTTAGAATTTAAAGTAGATAGACATTTTAATGCTTTACCAATATCAAATGCAAATAATTCTAGTTCACCTTTAACATCATTATCAGTAATGCTATTACTTGGAGCAATTGCACTTGGAGGATATCAATTAAAAGATAGTGATTTGGATTTAAATGAAAATTTACCTAGAAAGGCAGTCAACTGGATAGGAAATAGAATTTCTGATGTTGTTATTTATACTTTGGATAATTATTTAGAAAAGAAAAAACCAACAATGTCTATTTCACAAGATTTGCCTAAATACAATTAGAAAGTGAATTTGACCTTCACTTTTACTTTATATTAATAACTTTTAAAAGTATTTTGTTATTGAATATTATATGAATGCACTTTCTATAAAAAATTTAAAGAAAACTTATTCTACTGAAAAGACTGTATTTGAAGCTTTAAAGGGAATAAATTTAGAAGTTGAAAGGGGGGATTTTTTTGCACTTCTGGGACCAAATGGAGCGGGGAAGTCAACAACAATTAACATATTATGTTCTCTTGTTAATAAAAATTCAGGTGAAGTTTTAATTAATGGAGTGGATATTGATAAAGATTTTGATATGGCTAAAACTTATCTTGGAGTTGTTCCGCAAGAATTTAATTTTGGTTGGTTTGAAAAAGTAGAAGATATAATAATTAATCAAGCTGGGTATTATGGAATCCCTCGAGAAATTGCTGTAAAAAGAACAGAGAAGTATTTGAAAAAATTAGATTTATGGGATAAAAGAAGAAATCAAGCTATGATGTTATCAGGTGGAATGAAGAGAAGATTAATGATTGCAAGAGCACTTGTACATGAACCTGCAATATTAATTTTAGATGAGCCAACAGCTGGAGTTGATGTAGAATTACGAACAACGATGTGGGAATTTATTCGTGAAATTAATAAAAAAGGAACTACAATTATTTTAACAACGCATTATTTAGAAGAAGCAGAGGAACTATGTAAAAATATTGCAATTATAGATAAAGGTGAAATTGTTGTTAATACTTCAATGAAAGAGCTTTTGAAAAGAGCAGATTCACAAACAATTGTTATGGATGTTAAAGAAGATTTGAAAGTTGCACCTAAGCTTAAGAAAGGAACTTGTATTTTAATTGATAAGAATACTCTTGAAATCAAAGTACCAAAAAATGATCCAATTAATGATGTATTTTTAGAATTGTCAAAAAGTAAGGTTACGGTTCTTAGTATGAGAAACAAGAAAAATAGACTAGAAGAGTTGTTTTTAGAACTTACTAAAAAGAAAGTGGGGGGGAAGAAGTAAAATGCAAAAAATGAAAAAAAATTGGGTTTCATTAACTACTATTCTTAGAAAAGAAATTGTCAGAATTCTTAGGATTTGGCCTCAAACTTTAATTCCACCTGTAATCACTATGTCACTTTATTTTATTATTTTTGGGTCTTTAATTGGTTCAAGAGTAGGAGATATGGGGGGATTTGATTATATGCAGTTCATTGTTCCAGGTGTTATTATGATGGCAATTATTACGAATTCATATATGAATACCTCGTCTTCTTTTTTTTCAAATAAATTTGGTAAAAATATTGAAGAATTACTTGTATCACCAACTTCAAATTGGGTGATTATTTTTGGATTTGTATTAGGAGGTATCTTTAGAGGACTTTTAATAGGTTTAATTGTAACTTTGGTTTCACTGTTCTTTACACATTTAGTAATTTTTAATTTATTTTATGTGATATCAAGTGTTGTTTTAACAAGTGTTTTATTTTCACTTGCGGGAATGCTTAATGGTATTTATGCAAGAAAATTTGATGATGTTACAATTATTCCAACTTTTGTCTTAACACCTTTAACTTATTTAGGTGGAGTTTTCTATTCAATTAGTTTACTTCCAGCTTTTTGGCAGAACTTATCTTTATTAAATCCTATACTTTATATGGTGAATTTATTTAGATATGGATTTTTAGGAGTTACCGATATTAATTTATTTATTGGTTTTGTGATGATTATTGCCTTTATAATAGTATTTTTTGTTTGGTGCTTATACTTATTAAAGAAAGGACATGGAATGAGGAATTAGAGATTTATGCGGCTTTTTTAGGTAGAACATCTTTATATTCAATTTTCATTTCACTTTTGTTTTTTCTTATTCCTTCTATTTTTTTGATAATTTCTAAAAATGTTTTGGTTATATTTTCAATATCTTTAATTTTAAAAGATTTATTTGTTTTTGACATCTTTTCTCCGTCCATTAAAATTAATGGGCCTCCAAAAAAAGCTTTATTTTGATTTTTGATTTTTTCAAGATATTCAACTATTGGAATTAATCTATCAACTGCAGATCTTTGTGTTACTTTAGACTTTAATTGAAAATAATCTCCTCCAAATATTCTACAATCAGCTTTAAATGGTTTAAAAAAATCTCTAACAACTCCTAGCATAAAATAGAATTCTACTTTTTCAATTTCGTTTTTTGGATCAACTATCACTGGAATTCTATTTTCTGCAATATTACATTTTCCAAAATTTTTACAAAAAGATAGAAATTTTGGTCCTTGAAATTCAGGATGTCCTAAAATTAATTTACACCACTCATTGCAAATATTTTTACATTCTGGACAGAATAACCTTATTGGTAGATACATAAATTTAGGTTGGTATTCTTTTTTATTATAATGGACAATTTTTCCATAATTCTGAATATTTTTATCTAAACCTCTTAAATCGTTTAAAATTGTAATCGATTTTGGATCTGTAAAAAGTTTAGTCATTTCTCTTTTGAATGATTTGTTTGTTTCGATTATATTTAATAAACTATAAATATAGATATTATTTGAAAAAATATGATAAATAGTATTCTCTTTTTTTTCTAAGTTTTTTTTATGTTCTTTTGGTATGTTTAGAGCTTGAATTTTTTTAATTTCTTCTTTTGTTTTGTTATCAAATATTTGGACTAATTTCCAAACTAAATCTTTTAGTTCAGCAGTAATTTTACTAGAAATTAATTTTTTTTGATTGTAAATATTTAAATTTTCAGGAACTTCTAATTTTCCATTTTCTCCTAAATTTTGAAATCTAATAGGCATATTGTTGTATTTATCTACTGCTGCATCCAAAGTATTTTCTAAAGTTGTGATAGTTAAAGATGTTTTAGGATGTTCTCTTAAATAAATAAAAGCGCAAGCTAAAGTTACAAGAAATCCTAAATGTAGATTTCCAGAAGGTGTTAGACCTAAAGAAATTGATTCAAATTCTGAATTAAAAAATTCATCTAATTCAGTTATTAATCTTACCATGATAAATTGTAACAAAGAACCTTTTTAAATTTATTTGATTTTAAACTTAAGTTTGTTACTACTTAAAAGAACAAATTTATAAATTAAATTAGACTAGTATAAATATGATTAATTTGTACTCTATCTCAGTTATTCCTGAATATGAAAGAAAATCTTTGGAACTTAAGAGAGAAAGACTTACTAAAATAGGTGATGTTAAAAAAGCAATATTAGATAAAAGAGTTAATTTAATTACTAAAGAGGCTTTAAATCATTCTTATCATATTGAAAATCGGGATAAAGAAGCTAGAAGAGTAGGTAGAACAGAAGAACCTGAAAGAAAGTATCATGAAAATTTAAGTTTTTTAACAGATGCATGGCAGTATATAAAGGATATAGATCTAACTAGTTTATCTTTTGAACATTTAATTGATATAAATAAAATTTTAGAACCAAATAGTATGGGAATTAGAAGTGGGGCAATTAGAATTACTGATTCTCAGGTTTCAAGGCCTAATCCTGCTAGTTTATTAAATGGACTAGATGAAGCATTTGATGTTGCAAATTCTTTAAAGTCTTCTTTAGATTCTGCTCTTTTTTTAAGTTTAAGGCTTCTTTATCTTCATCCTTTTGAAGATGGAAATGGAAGAACAATTAGATTATATGCAAATGCAATTTTAAATCAAAGTTCTTATCCTTCTATTGTAATTCCTGAATCAGAAAGAAATTTTTATTTTTTAAATCTTGAAAATGCAATGATTTCTCAAAAGAATAGAACAAGTTCAGGAAATCCTAATTTAGAACAGGTGATTTCAGAATCAGAATCAGTATTTTACAGATATCTTGTTAGTAAAGTTAATACCGGGTTTGATGAGTTAATTGATAGTTTAAATAAAAATAAAAAGACTCAGATATATTTAGATTTTACAGGAAAATCAGACAAAGGCACTTATATTTCTCTTGTGAAGAGGATTAGGCAGTTAGCAAAAACAAGAGGTTTGGATGTAACTGCAACTTTTAAAAATAATCAATCTCCAAATGGAAGACATATTGAGGTTACGGGAGATATTTCTTCTCAAAATCTTCAAACTATTTTAGATTCTACAAGTAATTTAAAATCTTATAAAGTTTATGAAGATTAACTTTTCTATTTTTTAAACAATAAATAAATATTTTCAATTTTTAAGTTTATTTCTTAAAACAACAGACAAAAAACCCTTGAGTCATAGATAAATATGGCATAAATATTAATGATTTTTGATTTTTCACTAGTGCTTCAGTTTTAAATGGAAAATTTATTTTAGGATAAAATGCTTTTAATTTTAATTCATTTATAGCAAATTCTACATTCTCTTCGTTCTCTTCAAATTCTAATGAACAAGTAGAATAAATTAAAGTTCCATTATCAGATAATAATTTTGAAGCATTTTTTAAAAGTTCTTTCTGAAGTTTTGCTTTTTCAAGTATTCCTTTAACATCTCTTTTATTAAGCCAGTTATTATCACCAATTAAATTTCCTGAGCAAGGTGCATCAAGTAGAATTAAATCAAATTTAGACTCAGATTGAAATTTTTCCCCATATTCATTTATAACTTTAACATTGTAGCATTCTTGTTTTTGAAGATTATTTATTAGTTTTTGAACTCGTTTAACTTCAGGTTCAAGTGCAATTAATTCATATTCAATTTTATGATAATTTAGAAGATTACAAATTTGAGTTGTTTTTGAACCAGGCGATGCACACAGATCTAAAATAGTGATTGGCGATGTGCGATTTGAGAACTGTGAAAAATCAATACAATTTACAGGGATTTGTGATGCTAAGTCTTGAAGATAAATTTCTCCTGTTAAAGATGGAAGTGATGATGAGATATTAAAAAAACTTTTTTCAATTTTATATGAATTTGGAAGGAAAGTTTTAGAGTATTTTATTCTATTTTTTTTAAGAAAAGTTTCGATATCTTCTAAACTTATTTTATTTGGGTTAATTCTAATAAAGATATCTTTTGAAATTTTATATTTAATTGATAGTAATTTTTGTGTTTCTATTTTACCAAAATTCTTTTCCCATCTTTTAATTAATTCTTCATTCATTTGAGTTTATTTCTCTTTTATTAATTTATAATACTAACATATACTTTTAAACTCTTTTATTATATTTTTGATATGTATGAATATTTGTGGATTATTTTAAGTTTAGCTTCTGCTGTATTTTTTGGTATTAAGGATATACTTGCAAAAAATTTCCTTAAATTAAATAAAGTATCACCAAGAGAACTTGTTTTTCATGAATACTTTATTTTATTTTTTTTTGTAACTTTAGTATTTTTTACAAAAATAGATTTTTTATCAATAACAGAATTATGGAATTTATATATTTTTAAGGCTTTTGCAGTTGGTATGGCAACTTTTTTATATTTTAGTTTACTAGAGAAATATCAAATTTCGCTTGTTAGTCCATTAATAAATTTAAGTCCCTTTTTTCTACTTTTTTTATCCTCAATTTTCTTAGGTGAGATAATTACTTTATATCACTTTGTTGGTGTTTTAATACTTATGATTGCAACTTACTTTTTAGAAATTACCGTTCATCATCATCAAAAAGATAATCCACATAAATTTCATTTAATTGATTTAAATAATAAAGATTATAAGTTTTTTTTTAATGTTATAATTTTACTTTTTATTTTTAGTTTTGCAGCAATTGCAGATAAATTACTTCTTGATCAAATAAATGTTTTTACAAATATGTTTTTTACTTCTTTTTTTATATTAGTAGCACTTTTTATTTATTATTATAAAAAGGGTAGATTAAAGAGTTGTTTTAAAATTTTAAAGAGTTCAAGAAAAATTTATTATATTTCAATTTTTACAATTATATCTAATTTTTTAGTTTTATTTGCTATTGCAATTCCCGGTGCTCTTGTTAGTTTAATTATTCCACTACGAAGAACTTCAACATTATTTAGTGCTATTTTTGGGGGTATAGTCTTTCATGAGAAACATTTATGGAAGAAGTTTTTTGCAATTTGTTTGATGCTTATTGGTGTTTTATTTATTGTTTTTTAAATAAATTTTATAATAAGTTTTAAATATTAACGATTGTTAATTATTTTATGACTAGTATAACAAAAGAGAATATTATTGATGCACTTCGTGAAGTTTATGATCCTGATATACCAATTAATGTTTATGATTTAGGTTTAATTTACGAAATTAATTTAAAAAAAGATGATAGTGTTCATATTGTTATGACTTTAACTTCACCAACTTGTCCAAGTTCTGAGTATTTGAAAAGTGTGATTACAGAATCAGTAGAGAATGTTGTTGGTTCTGGAAATGTTGATTTGGAATTAACTTTTGAACCTGCTTGGACTCCTGAGAGGGTTTCTATGGATGCAAAAGAAGAGTTAGGATTAACTGAGACAATGGGAGTTGATTTATCTGTACGAAATACATTTTCTGATGATTCTTCTAATAAAATTGCGGTATGTTTTAAATGTAGTAAAGATGATAAAAAAGTCCCACTACTCGCAGTTTCATATAAGGGTGAGAAAGTGTTTATTTGTAATAGTTGCTTTCTTAATTTTTAATTTAAATTTATTTTATAACTATTTTTATAATTTTTTCTTAGAAAAACTTAAATACTTGATTTGTGATTTTTATTTATGATTAAAAAGACTTTTTTTATTTTTATTGTATTTATATTTGGATTAAATTTAGTTTATTCGAGTTCTCAAGTAATAGATGTTGATATTAATGAGTATATTTATGAAACTGTATCATACAATCCTTTATTATCTGGAAGTGGAATTTGGTATGACAATTATGAGAACCAATCAAATTATAATTTGTATGGTGAGATTAATATTTCTAATTTGAATTCTGTAGAAACAATTTATAGTGTTTATTTGAACTTTTCTAATTTTACAGGAATTACTAATTTAACTTTTCAGAATGGGTATACCTCTTTTGTTAATGAGAATTCTACTTCTTTATCAGTTTATATTCCTGAATTACCCCCCAATTCTTGGACTTTTCTAAATTATACAATTAACACCTCTCTATTTTCTCCACCTCTGAATTTAACTAGTAATTATAGTGACGTTAGTGTTTTAACAAGAGGGAATTTTATTATTCAAGATAATATTGGAAACTATTTAGATTCAAGTTTTTATAGTGATAATTGTGTTTACAATGTATCTTTAGAACAAAGAACTAATTCTTTTGATTTGAATACCTCAGTTGTAAATTTTACTTTTGAGTCTGGTTCTATAGGCGGTTTGGATAGTTCTAATGTAACTTTAGTAAATGATAGATATTTACAATGGGATTTGTATAATGGTGGCTGTATTTATTCATCAAATGAAACAAATATTTTTTATCAAGTTAATGTTCCAAATATAACCATTCAAGATACGTATTCTTTTATGAATTCTACAATTTATTATAGTTTGAATTCTTCTCTTTCGGGACTTAGTATAGATAGTAATTCTGCAATTTTAAATTTGAATAATACACTACGAAAAAGAGCTTCGGAGTGGGTTGGTTCTGGTGAAGCTATTTGGGAAGTTTATGGGAAAGTTCAAAATCCTAGTAATATAACAATTAATTTAGAGAGTGTTAGTTTTTGGGTAAGTACTAGAAATTCACTAGGAGGGGGATTTACAAATCCAGCCGATATTGATTCTGATTCACAAAATAATGAAACTTTATTAATTATCTATACTCCTAATTCTATTTTAAACTCAACAACAGGTTCTTGGGATAATGATCCTTCTTTTTGGAATTTTAACTATTCTTTAACTTCCTCACCTATTGTTTGGATGGATTTAGAAAGTACACTTTTAGATGATGGTATTCAATTTGGAAATAGTAAATTTTCTTATTCAAATGATAAATTGTATATTAAACAAATTTATGTAGCAACAGGTTATTGGCTTGAACTTACAAAAGATATTACAAGATTAAGTGATGAGACTTATAACATAAAAATAAATTTGAAAAATTTAGGTTCTTCACAAACTCCTTCTAATCAGGTAGTTTTAGTTTATAACTTTTTACCTAATAATTTTAATCTAGAGAGTTCAATGGTTTCTAGTACAAGTACTTGGTACACAACTGATACTGCGAGTAAAGCAATTAATGAAGTTAATTATAATGGGACTATGTATCAATTTGCCCTCACTCCTACAAATATTTATAACTCATCTCTTGATGCTAATTTAGGTTCTTTAAATTCAAGAAATACTTGGAGTGTTACTTATAATGTTTCGGGATCAGGAGAATTTAATTTAGAAGATTTATTTTTAGCAGGAGTTGACCCATTACAAGTTGAGGGTTATGGTGGTTCTGATTCTTTAACTTCAGAGGCATTTTATGGGGTAGAGGAAACTGATACTTTTGGGTATGTTTTGGTTACATTTGTTGTAGTGCTTGGGATATTGACTTATGTGTTTTAGTTTGTCATTAATAAAAATACAAAAATTTTATATAGTTCATTAGTTAAGTTTTAATATAATGGTAGAACAACAGTTAACAAAAGAGGAAATTGAAGAAAGGATAAAATTAATGAAAGATAATTGTATTTTTTGTAAAATTGTTAAAAAAGAAATTGATTCTAAATTAGTATTTGAAGATGATATTTGTATTGCAATTCTTGATATTAATCCTGCAACAAATGGACATATTTTACTTATGCCAAAAGAACATTATATGATGATGCCAATGGTTCCTGATGAAGTGCTTGGTCATTTATCAGTTATTTCCAAATATTTATCTGATCTATTGAATGAAACTTTTTCCCCAAATGATGTTGAAATTTTTATTGCAAATGGAGCTGCTGCAGGTCAGCAATCTCAACATTTTATGATGCACGTTATTCCTAGATATAATTCTGATGGTTTAGATTTTGATTTAAATGGGGAGTCTTTATCTGATTCAGAATTAGAAACTCTAGCAATTAAATTTAAAGAAAAATTATTACATGGCGTTGGTTCTAAATAATATTTATTTATATTTATTTTTAGTTGTTTGGTTTTAATTCAGAATATGCATAATTTTCATTATTTAGAGTATCTCTAATTAGAATATATTTATGAATATTAAGGTCAACTTTAGTTGGAATTTCATATTCTAAATTTCCAATGTTTGCGGTTAATTTTGTAATCTGAACTAATGATTGTCCTTTTACATTTGTTGAAAAAAATAGATATAAGTTTTTATTATTTGTAATTTTAAAATCTTTTAATTCAATATAATTCTTTCCTTCTTTTTCACTAAAAGTTATAGAACCTTGTGCAAATACATTTTCTTTAAGACTAAAAATTTCACCTCTAGAATTTTCTTCAAATGTTAGCTCTTTTTTTTCTTGAATTTCAATTAATTCTAAATTTAGTTCATTTGCTTTTTCTTCCTTGTCTGAGAAAAGATAGCTTAAAGTTATATAAATAAAAAATATTAGAAAAAACATTATAGCTAATCTAAATATAGCAAGTTTAGGGTTATACTCAATTATATGTGTTTGAGTTTCTCGTGTTAGTTTGAATTTTTTCATTTTAGTTATTTTTAATCCATTCCTACCATAAATGCCTTTGATAGATAATAATCTTGAGTTGGGTTTACTCTTGTTATTGAATAATTTATTTGATTAACTGAGAGAGGAGCAACAGTTAAATTCCAAACATAAATTTCTCCATTGTAATTAAACCCACTTGTTATATTTATAAAATCTTGTACAGGGTTGAATGATCCTTTACTAAAGTTTCCATCAATGAATTCGGTAAGTATAATATCACTTGTTTGTGAAACTTTATTTTCAATTACAGTTCTTACTAAGTAAGTATCAGTACTTTGTGATGTTATACTTTTAGTTATTTTTTTATGACTTGCTAATATTATATCAAAATAATATGTGTCTGTTGTATTTTGAAGTATTGAGCTTTCATTGTATACAAATGTTATATTATAATTTCCAATTGCTAGATTTGTTAAATTTGCAATAAATGATTCACTTCCAGGTAGACTTGTCATAGTTGTTAAATTACTTAAGTTACCATTTAAGTAATAAGCAGCATATGTCATTTCTTTATTTGCTGTAATTTGCGCTGTGATTAATTGCCCTGGAATGTATTGTGAATTATTATTTGGTTTAATTGATTCTATTTGAAATGGTGGGTTTGGATCTATCTCAATAACTGCATCTCTTGTTTCATTACCAGGTACTTGTGCTAAGTTTGAAGTTAGATTTACATCAACTCTATAAACTCCTTCTCCAGTCCCATTAACTAGCCAACTTAAAATACAGCTATTTCCTGAAATTAAATTATTACAAGTTAAAGGTTGTGAACTTAAAGTATACATTGGACTAAATCCTAATATTGTTGAAATTGGTGTAAATACAAATTTAGTATGAAGAGTTGTGTCAACAAAGTTTGTATTATTAAATTCTGAATTAGGATTTGTTGAACCTGAAATTAGACTATTATAGTCAAGTCTAATTCTTCCATTTCCTCCATCTCCACCTACATCTCCACTATCATCAAATCCATTTCCTCCAAGTGCAGTTACATCAGTTAAAGTTAAGTTTAGAGCATTTAACCATACTGCTCCACCTGCTCCTCCTCCTGTTGTTCCTGCAGCTCCTCCATTTCCAACACCATCTTCACCATTTGCACGAACTCTTGCATTTATAATTTCTCTACCGAAAATCATAACTGAACCTGAACCATCAACAAATTCTGCTCTAATTGCAGGATTATCATCATCTCCACCACCACCTGCCCCACCACCAAATAAGATTAATGATAAATCGGTATTTCCAATTGATTCTCCTCCAATAGATGTAAATGCACTTATACCATCTGTTCCAGATGTTCCATATCCTCCTCCTGCACCTGGTTCACCGTTAAATCCACTTGGACCATATCCTCCACCTCCTCCATTACCATTTGCGATAAGTGTTCCAGTTCCTAATCCTGGATATCCTTCACCTTGATCTCCCCAAGCTGCATCTCCACAACCATTACAATCTCCACCTCTGAACCCTTTTTCTGATACATCAATATAACCTGTGGTGTTTATAGTTTCATTTGCTCTAAATACAACTATTCCTCCTGTGTATCCATCCCAAGCTGGAGCAGTAATTGATGCACCAGAATTAATTGTTACTGTTTTGTATCTTGGAACTTTAACTATTTGAGTTGCTTGAGAGTTTATTTGATCGAATATTCCTGAATAGTATGAATTTTCAAGTTCAAAGTCAAGAGTTAAATCATTTCCGGAAATATCTGAAATTGTCTTAAATTCATAGGTTCCTGCAATACCATTTCCAGATCCATTTTGAAGTTGTATAATTAAAATTTCATCTCCAATACTAAAATCAGTTGGATCAAAAATTGTAATTGTGTCATCTTCTTCTAATTCATTCCCAGTTAAGTATGTATAACTATTAACAATAGTATTTGCTGAAGATACAATCAAGTCACCATCAATACCATCTCCAAAGTCAACATTTCTTTCACTATATCTGGAATTTGCGCTAATATTTCCACAAAGAGCACCTGTTGTTCCTTCACAAATTACTGTTGCATTTACATAGAAAGTTCTATTTTGTCCATAAATCGTTTTTGAACTTATATCTGGATTTGTTAAACTAATATTTAAATTTCCATATGTCTGAGTTATACTACAGGATAAATTTATATTAAATCCACTATTATCAACTGAAGAATTAACTTTGTATAAAACACTATAATCTCCAACAGTATTATCACTACAAATAAATGTTACAGGAGAAGTATTACCATCTAATAAATTAATCCCATCTATCCAGTTATCAGTAATTACTGAACAATCTCCAGAAATACAAGTTACATTAGTACTATTATGATTTCCTGAAGGAATTATATTAGGATATGAATATAGTTCTCCTAGATTTAGTTGTGTTGTTCCTAAATTAAGTAAACTACTATCCCAGATAATCACACCAGGGGCAATATATATAATATTCATTGTTGTGTTTTGGCTTGTGTTATCTGGAACTTGTGTTAAATTTGAAGTTGTGTTCACATTAATTTTTACTCTCTCACCAATATTACCTGTTAAATTTATTAACCAATTTACATAACAGATTTCACCGTTATTTAAATTACAAGATTGTGTTTGTGGTGACATTGTCCAAATAGGAGTTTGAGATGAACCGTCAATATTAGCCATTGTACTAATTGAATTATTGTATCTTGAATTAATTGTAATATTTCCACAAATTGATCCAACTACACCAATACAAGAAACACTACTATTCAAATTGAATGTTTTGTTTTGTTCAACGTTAGTTAATGAATTTTCTAGTGGTGTAATTAAATCAATAAATACTTTACCATAAGTTTGATTAATATCACAAGTAACTGTAATATCATCTCCAATTAAATCTTGATTTGAATTCACATTAAATGTTGCACTATAAGATCCAGGTGTATTGTCTGGACATGTAAATATAATTTCTGTTTCTTCTTGGTAACCTGGAATGTTTGTATTATCAATCCAATTATCTGTTATAGTAGAACAATCACCACTTATACAACTAATTATTACATCTTCATTATTTTCTCCAAGTGCTGTAACCTTTACTATTGTAGTTAAATCTCCTTGAGAGACATTTTGATCTCCTAAATCGTATGAATTAGTTTCCCAATAAAGTTTAGGAGTTTCATTGATTTTAGTAATAGTAATCCAAGTTTCTTCTCCTTCAACTGCTATTGTTCCTGCTGTTGTTGTTGCCATTAATTCTATATAATCATCTTTTGAAACATTTACAAGTAATGTATTTGAAACAGAATTATATTGGGAACCTCCAGTTCCTCTTGAATAATCACAAGATCTAGATGGAGATATATCAGATACTCCATTTAATCTTAAATATCCACAGGCAACATGACGATTATTAGCACCCCCATCATCCCATCCAAAACTATATGAAATTTCATACAATCCAGATTTATTAAATGTAATTCCTGAAGCTGAGGTTATGTGTTCTAAGTATAAACTTGTTTTGTTGTTTGTATCAAAACTAATTGCTGTAGGCGAGGTTGTAACTATTGATTGACCTCCTACTATTTCAGAGTAAAGTGCTGATTCTATATTTACTTTTTCAATGTTCAACCAATTTTGATTTGCAATAAGTACAACTGTTTCTCCTGTTGATTGTTGGGATTTCAAATTTGCCATTAATTCAAGGTAATCTCCTGAATTCATTTCTACAAGTGTTGTTGCACTCATACAATTTATATCTCCATTTGAATCAGTTCTCAGATATGAAGTTGAAGTACTTGAGTCAATTGTTTGAGCCCCATTTAATCTTAACCAAGAACTAGGATTTGTCCTATCTGATCCACCACCTCCAACAGTTTGATCAGGACATACTTGATAATTTACTTTATACCAACCATTCTCAGATACATTAATTCTATCTGAATTTAATGAATAAATGGAATCAATATTTGTATTTGCATTTAGATTAACAACAATTCCTGCTCCAGTTGTTAATGTTTGCCCACCAGCACTATCATATATTTGTGCAACAGGCAGTGAAACTTTTTTAATATATACTGAACAGTCTTCATCTGTTTCTGTGTTACCTGTTGCACCGGATGTTAAGGCTCCTCTTAATTCAAAATAATCACCATCATTAAAGTTAATTAATGTTGTAGCAGCAGCAGTTGAAATATTACCTGCCCCTAAACCATCTGGTTGTGCATTTCTAAGATATGTATTCGTTTTACTTGGAACTATATCTGTTACTCCATTTACCCTAATCCAATTTTCCATTATATGTCTGTTATTTGCTGTTTTTGAGTGCCAAGCGCAAGAGTATGAAACTTGGTGCAATCCGCTTGAGTTCACATAAACTCTATTTGGATTTGTTCCTGTTGAATGTGTGAAGTTTCCAACAATTCCACTTTGAGCGTCAAATGAAATTGATATTGGTCCAGCATTTCCGTCTTGACCAAATGATGAATCGTAAACCTGCGCTACACTATCAACAGTAATTTCTGGAACTTTTTCTTCTATTCCTAAGTTACTATTAACAGTAGAAGATATGTATTTTCTAACTCTAATATTATCGTATCTTGCATAGGAACCATAATGGTTTTGAAGTGAAATTTCACCAGCTGTAGTATATTCTGAATCAGTACAAGTTTTGGTAATTCCTTCTGATTCCATTGTCAAATAAGTACCATTTACTGTTAATTTAAATGGAGTCCAAACTCCTAATGCTGGACTTGTAACTGAGGTTGTACAACTTGCTAAAAATCCCCAAGACCCATCAGTGTATGGTGGTTTTAGATGTGATAGTCCTTGTCCAGCTCTTGCATCAATTCTTGATTTATAACCAGAATTACTTGAGAAATTTCCTCTTGTTCCAATTTCTGCAATGGAATCTGTTGCGAAAAAGATATCTCCTTC
Source organism: uncultured Methanosarcinales archaeon (assembly GCA_964351975.1). Taxonomy (GTDB): domain Archaea; phylum Nanobdellota; class Nanobdellia; order Woesearchaeales; family UBA583; genus UBA583. The sequence continues at coordinate 26,785 of CAYGPK010000006.1, read as the reverse complement.
AAGTATTCCATCTAAAAATTCATTATAACTTGCATTTGATCCTAAAACTCCATGTCCATAAGGGGCACTTGTACTTCCTCCTCCTATTTCTACATACCCTCCTGATTGAGTTATTCCTGCGGAATTTTTATGCTCTGTCCATTTACTTAAATTACCTTCAAAGTCATCGAAGAAGTCAAATACATTTTCACCATTACTTAGATTTGAAACAGCATTATTTCCATAATACATATATAATAGATATCCTGATGTAGTTAAGTTAACTGGAACTTTAATCCAAATACTTGCATTATTATTAGCACTACTACAACTTTCAATCCAGTAATCAATTAATTGATTATTTGTTAAATTCACGAATCTTAAATCATTACAAGTATTTGTGAAACTGAAATTTGCTCCAACATTACTTGTGTTTAATATTAAATTAGTTTGATAATCTTGAGGACTTGTTCCAGAGTCAAGACTAATATTTAATTCTTGTCTGTATTCCCAATTAGGGTTCCACCAATTAGCACCACTAATTGAATTTACAAAAATTGTCATAAAGAATATACTAAATACTAGAAGAGTAAATATTCTAAACCAGTTGGATTTATTCTCTTTCAATTTGTATTTAGTACATTCTTTTTTCATTTTAAGGTGTACAATGTACACCTTAGTGAAAATATATTAATTAATTTACGAAGCTCTAAAGGGTAGTGACATCTGGTACGAATTGCGATATTGATCTGTGAGATATGATGATAAAAATATTTTTAAAAGAAAATTTAATGCTTAGAGAGAAATTAGTTAATCAATTGCAACAGTGTAACTTTGTAATAATTGATAATCTCCAACTCCGGTTATAGCGTAACTTATTTGATTAATTGACAATGGAGCAACAGTTAAATTCCAAGAATAAATTGTTCCTTGGTATGGAGCATTAGTTGTGTTTGATAAATCCCAGAATGGATTAAATGAACCAGCATTAAATCCACTTGGCACAAAGTCAGTTAGTATTACATCTTCAGGTTCATTTAAGTTATTTATAATTGTTAAATTTATTCTATAAACATTATTTCCTACATTTGAGATTTGTTTTATTATTTCAACAGATTTATTCTCATAAATTTCAGTAGTTATATTATTTCCAGACCAATTAATTTCAAGATCTAAAAGAGTTGGGAATAAAGTTCCATCTGTATCGAATATAATTCTATAAACAATTGAACTTCCATTTACAAGTGAGGAGGCATCAATACTATTCCCATTAGTTATAGTAGTCCAATTTATTCCGTTATTTGCACTAATTTCAACTGTAATATTATTATTACTATCTGTGTTTGCTTCACTCCAACTAATATTACTAAATGTTGAAACAATTGAAGTTGTGTTAATTGCATGTGAAGTTAAACTTCCACCTACACTTCCTTCTTCATTTCCTGCTGTCCAGTCAACAGCTCTTTCAAATATAGTTAGTCCGTTTGCATTAAGTGAGCCAAAGTCAAACCCTGCGAAGAATGCTCTTCTTTCTGCAGCAGTTGTTGAATCTACTAATGTTCCACCATTTTCAACAACTAAAAGAGCTGATAAAGTCCCACTTCCAGAATAGAAAGCCAGATTTTGAACATCATTTGACCATCCACTAATGTCACCTCCACCTGCTGATGCTCCTGTGTAAATTGTAAAGGTTCCAGTTCCTAAATTTTCAGTAATATAATGAGTACCATTTACAATATTTATATCACGGCTAGTTAAAGAATCACTAGTTCCTCCTGTACCTAAATCATATTCATCCCAGTTTGAACCTTCCATTGTTAAAATAGGTATTGATTCTGTTTTAAGCCAACCAGTATTTCCTGAATTTACTGATTCAGATATAACTGCTAAATCATATGCACTTGTATCCCAAGTTGTATCAGTATCAATTATAGTTGTAACTGTGTGTCCTAAACTTACTAATTCATTATTTATTGGAACATCTGAACTTGTAGCTGTACATGTTCCAGTTGCACAAATTAAAATAACATTTAATGCTCCACCTCCTGCAACTCTTGTAGTTATATTTCCTGGATTAATTTGTAATGAATTAACATTACTTAAACTAGAGTTGTCTAAATAAGTATCAAAATAATATTGATTCATATTAAGTGATACAAAAGTTGAATTAAATCCTAAATTATTATTTGAGTCATTCGCATAAACATATATGTTACTATTTCCTTCTTCTAAAACAACGAACTTACTAATATTGCCATTACAATTTTCACAAATAGTAATATTATCCCCATTATTAATATTGTACCATAGTGTATCTACAGTTCTATCTAAAGTTAAATTTAGATTAGGAGTATAATCAGTAAGTGAGCCACTTGGTGAGTTAATTATAATTCTTGGAGAATTATCAATTGTAAAGGAATAATTTGTAGATGCAAAAGCGCAATTAGTTGAATTTGCATTATCACAACAATTTGCATTCCAGTTGTAATTACCATTTGGTATATTTAATAAAGTCCAAATATCTGAATCAGATTTTCCTGTAAATGATTTAGTTTCATTAGCACTCCAACTTCCATTAATGTCTGTCCATAATGTACAAGTGTTTAATTCAATATTATCTGTTGCACTCACATTAAATATTAGGTCATTTGTAAATATTTCAGAATATGAATTAGTTGGTAAGTTCAATGAAACATTTGGTGAGGATTTATCTTGTGAAATTATATCGTATTGAGTAGATAAACTGGTATAATTTTGATTTCCTCCATAATCACAAGTAATTGGGAAAGTTCCAGTTGTATTATAACTTCTAGTTGTACTTATCGATGTACTTCCATTTAATATTAAAGTCCCATTTTCACTTATATTCAAATTACCAGAGGTTGGAGTTATAATATTACAACTGATACTTGAGGAGAAGGTCGTATTACCAACAAAATTACTTGCACTTAAATTTAATAATAAATTTAATACTGGTGTTGCTTGATTTATGATAAATATTGATTCATTAGCAATTGATGCGTAGTTTGCAGTTTCAATAGTTTCACAAGAGTAGGAATAAGAACCTGCACCAAGATCTACTGAAGTATTTATTTCTGATGTTACATTTGTACCATTTCTAAATAAATTTGCAGAAACTTCAGGATTATCACAACTACAAGAAGCGTTAAGTGAAGTTCCATATGTTATAGGTGAACTTGAATCAAAATTCAAATTACAATTAGGAATTAATTTGTCTGTTACTTCTAAAATTTCAGTTTGAATTTGCGAACTATAATTTTGTGATGCAGCATTTGAACAAGTATAATTTGTAAATCCTAAAGGTAATGTTTGAATATCTGAGACAATTGCTCCTATACTATTTCCAATTATGCTTCCATTTCTGTAAAGTGTAAAATTAACTTCACTATTAGAGCTGTAACAAGATACATTTGTTTGAGTTGCATTTGGAACTGTAAATCCTATATCAGAAATTACTGTAAGTATTGTTGTTGCTTTATCTATAGTATAAATTTGTTGAGGAGTAATGTTTAAGTTCCCTTTAGAATCATTTGCAAAAGATCTCCATCCATAAGTTCCTGCGGGTAAGTCTGTTGTATTAAATACATATTCGTTATTAATTAAGTTCATTGTTTCATTTAATATGGACCCAGTGAAATTGTGTTCAATTAATACTGTATCAATTGTAGTTGTGTCATTTAATACACTTGATTCTATATCACTCCAACTAATATTAATTTGATAATCTTGATTAGGAACATAATTACTTGGACTAGTTGGACTTTCAACAATACTTGAATATTTAGGTGCAGTTGTATCATCTATAATATTAATAGTTGTGACATCTGAAATATTATAATCAATATTTGGATTGTCACTTTTAACGAAGAAGAATAAATCTTCTACTGATCCTACAATTCCAGATGCGTTGATTAGCCAACTAAACTCACAAGTTTCACCAAATAAAATTGAACATGTTTGAGGTTGTAAACTATTTGTTGTAATCGGGTTACTTATTGAAGATACTGGTCTTGTTCCTGCTGGCCCATCTCCTTCAAATTCTATTACTGACCAAGAAACTTCAGCTGTTGATGTCCCAGTTATTGCTCTTGTTAATCTAATTGCAGTTTCATTTTCAAATTTAACTGTAAACCATCCAGGTCCAGGATTATCATCTGATGTAAAACTACCACTACCTGATTTTCCATCTGGAATTATAACAACTGACTTGTTTAAATTTACTCTTTCAATTGGAACGATTAAATTATCTTCACTTGTTGAAAAACTAGTTTTTCCATTTTGAACTTTTTCATTTGTATTGAATTCAACAATATACCAATCAAGAGTCATAGTTTGTGAACCCACATTCCTACTAAAACTAATTCTACTTGAATTTACAAATTCACTTAAGACTCCAGCATTTCCGATATTAGTATTTCCAGAAGATTGCTGAGTGTAGAGTATAAAGGATTTATTTAAATTAACATTATTTCCTAAATCTACATTTAAATTTGTTCCACTTAATGACGCAGTTCCGCTTTGAATTTGTGCATAAGGATAACTAATTATTTGATAATCTAAATCATTTGCAACATTAGCACCTGCTGAAGTTCTTAAATTTGTTGAACTTGTTATTAATCCACGAACAAAGTCATCATTACCCCAGGCGTTTCCATTATTCATAAAAGAATTTAGACTAAATGAATTAGAGGTATTTATACTTGTAATTCCTGTATTTGTTGTTGCACCTTGATTAATAGTATTTCTTTGAACATTAACTCCATCTTCAAATTCAACTACAAACCACTCAACTGTTATTGTTCCTAACCCTGAAACTCTTTCAAAATGTATATTAGTTGAGGAAGTTAATTCTCCTCTCATTAAAAACCCACTTGGTCTATTCTCATCTATGGTATAACTAAAGAACAATATTGAACTACTTAAGTTAACATTATCTATTGTAATATCTGTTGAAGCCCCAGCAAATGATGCTGATGAACTTTGAATGCTTTTAACTCTTGGCTCATCTCTTAACTGATAATATAATTGTGCTTCAACGTTTGAACAATCATCTCCAATTGTACCTTCACAAGAAACTGATGCAGTTATATTGTACGTACTATTTTGATACATATCATTGCTTGCAAACTCTAATGGGTCAACCAATGATGGATCTAAATTTATTGAATACAATATACTTGCAAAGAAAATACTAAAAAATAATATAGTTAAAATTTTTAGTAATTTATTTGTTTGGAGATTCATTTTAGTCACCTCCCACCATGAAATTTCTTAGTAATTCATAATCTGTTCCTGCAGTTGTAATTGAGTAATTTATTTCATTTGTTGAAAGAGGTGTTACCGTCAAATTCCATCCATAAATATCTCCAAAGTATGGAGTAGTATACGTTAAATTCAGGAAGTCATATATTGGTGAGAATGAACCTGCGTTCATTTTATCATCCACAAATTCTAATAAAATTATGTCAGAAGATTCATTAACTCTATTTTCAAGAATTGTTCTTACAAGATATGTATCAGTACTTTGGCTCTCAATTGATTTTGTAAATTTCTTATTCTCATATCTGATTAATGTGAAGTTATATGTTAAATTATAGTTATCAGTTGAAGTATTGTAAATTATTGTAATGTTATTTGTTCCAACTGAGATGTTTTGAATTGTTTCATACCAGTTTTTATTTGTAATATTTATTAAATCCACAGTTTGCAAAATATTTCCATTAAGGTAGAATCCTGCATAAGTTAAATCTAAATCTGAACTGATGTTTACATATAATGGTAATTCTGATTCTAAATATTTGGAATTATTTATTGGTGAAATTATTGTAATTACTGGGTCAGCTAGTGAACTTGCCAAGTGTTCAATACTAACATTTGATACTTTAGGACTAAACTGTGAAGATGTTGCTGAATAATTAATTTGATATTGGAAGTATCTATTATCTGTTAAGTTTAAGTTTCTCTCTGTGTCTTTAAATGACTCTTGCCAAGTCTCACCTGAACATAATGAATCGTCACAACTTTTTACTGAAATATCAATTGAACTTGTTCCTCTAATATACATTTCATTAATTTCATTTGTACTTAATTTTCTATCCCAAACTGCAAATTCATCTAAGTCTCCATTCCAATAGTCTCCAGGATTTGCGTTATCATATTCCATCCCAATTACAAATCTATCACTTGCAACAACAGTTGTAGTTGTGGTAAAATTATATACATTAATTCCATCAACATATAGCATAACATTATCATTTGTATCATCAAATACATACCCTGCTAAGTGCCAATTTCCATCAACAATTGTAGTTCCAGAATCTTGCCAACCATTGGTGTCATATAATGAGAGATCAGAATTTCCTGCTTGGTGTCCAAATAATAATTTATTTCCACCAGAATTTGTATTAAATGCAGTTGCAAATTGTTGACCTGAAGATGTACTTGATCTTAACCACATCATTATTGTAAAATCAGTTCCAGCAACATCGTCAGCTACATTATCACTTCTAATATAATCTCCAGTTCCATCAAAGTTCAATGCCCCAGAGTAAATTCCATCTGATACTGCTTTATTTGTTGCTCCATTATCAGTTACTAAAGAAGCGTTATTATTATTTCCAGAATAATCTCCTATACTTACACCATTACTAATTGGATCTTCATCAAAGTGCATTAGTAGAACATTTCCACTCATATCTATTCCTGAAGTTTCTACAAGTTGATTTTCTGGAAGAGGTTTACCAACTATATTTCCAGTTCCAATTGTAATACTATTCCAATCTCTAATTGTATTTGCGTCTTTAATTGACGATGTATATGAACCTGAAGTTTGTCCTGAAGTTAAACCAATAGTGTAGTCTGTTTCATTTAAGATAGTATTTGAGTATGTTCCTAAATCCCAGTTGGAAAATGTAAAGTTAGTTTCAGATATATTTGTTTTACCAGTATTATCTGTTGCTTCACAATTCCAGTTTATACTTAAATCTCTAAAGTAATTATTTACTGAAAGGTCTCTATTAAATTGAGCTGTGTCTGATGTTCCAGTAATTGATGTTGTTTCAATGCTATTCCAGATCCCTAAATAGTCAGTATAAAGAGTCGCATTTGATAAATTAACATCATCATAAATATTACAACTAAAGTCAACATTTGAACTATCTATATCTACGGAATGATTATTATTTGTAGGTAATAATAGGGTGATATTAGGTGCTTGCGTGTCTACAAAGATTTCTAAAGTTCTGTTTTCACTTACATTAGAATTACTTCCATCAAAACAATCAATCCACCAAGTATACAAGTTATTATCTAATGAATTATTTGCTATAATTGAATCAGTAGTGTTCACAGTCGTTGAACTTGAACCAAATTGTGTAGGTCCGCCTAGAGATGAGCTATTCATCCACAGATTACAACTTAGTAATGATGCTTTATCATCAGTAACATTAAATACAAATTCAGGAGTATTTGATGTTGTATTTATTGTATTATTTATTGGAGAGATTAAACTTACAATTGGTGATTGGGTATCTCCTAAACTTATATTAATTATTCTAGTTTCAGAGGAATTAGTGTTACTTCCATCAAAACAATCAATCCACCAAAAATATTGATTTTCACCTAGTGGAACAGTAGGAGTTATAATTGTATTTGTTCCATTTAAAACACTAGCATTTGAAGCTTTAATTTGAGCAGTTCCACTTGTGGTTTCATTCATCCACAGATTACAACTTAAGGAGCTCACGAAGTTATCAGTTACACTGAATGTAAAGTCAGGAATATTTGAACTTGTATTAATAGTTTCATTTACAGGATTAATTAATTGAATATTTGGTTCTATTGTATCTAATAAATTATAATTTATTGAGATATTGTGTAGTTTGGAAACATAATTTGTATCTTCAGATTCAAATTCAACTTTGTATTGGAAGTATGGATTATCTTCAACATTTAAGATATTTGGAGACGTATTAAAAGTTTCATTCCAAGTATCTCCAACACAGTTAGAATCATCACAAGATCTTACACTAATATTTAATCTTAAGACTCCTCTCTTATACAAGTTATAAATTTCTTCGTCTGAGAATGGTCTGTTCCAGATTCCTAATTCGTCTACTGCTCCATTATAGGATTGAGCTGCTGCAAATCCTCCAGCTACACTATCTTGTTCTTGTCCAAGCATCAAACCATTTGGATCTAAATCAATTAGATTTGTTGATACTGTATTTGTACCTAATGAAACTCCATCTTCGAATACTTCACCAGTAGTTCCAGTTCTTGTTATAACATAATGGTGCCATTGTCCATCATTAGCATTTATATTCCAAGTATCTACTGCATCACTTAGATATACACCTAGTACTGAATAACTTGTGAAGAACAAGAATTCGTTATTTCTTGCTGCGTTTGCACCTGAAATTATTGCTCCTTGTGAATTTGTATCAATTCTTGCCCAATAAGATACAGTAAAGTCATCTAATCCATCAGCAGCTCTATAATCAATATCAATATAATCATTTGTATTTGAACCTGGGAAGTTGAAGCCTCCATTAAATTTACCATTACTTATCCAGTTAGGAGTTCCAAATACAGTTCCATCGTAGTTATTTCCAGAGTAATCAGTTATAGTTCCACTATTATTGTTAAAGTGAAGTAACAAGGTATTTCCAGACATATTAATTCCTTCAGGATAAGTTTCAATTTCTCCATTTGGAGGAAGTTCTCCTTGATACAATGTTCCTGGAGTCCAAGATATGTTTAGCCATTCAGATAATCCACCTCCATCAAATACAGGTGAAGAATAGTTTCCATAACTACTACTATAATTTAGTTGAATACCATTTATACTTGAATTATACTGTGAATTGAAAAATGTTCCATTATTAAACTCTCCAGCAGAATTTATTTCATAAGTTGCAGTGTATACTAAAATTGGCACAAAACTTAGTAATAGTAGTATAATTAGTGTTTTGAAGCTCTTATTATTTAGTTGTGATATCATTTTGTATCACCTCTAAAAACTACTTTTCTGCTATCAATTGCAATTAAATTACTATCTTGTAGGTATTCAAGAATAACTTTATATGATTGATACATGATTTT
>CAYGPK010000006.1:0-17583 GCA_964351975.1 uncultured Methanosarcinales archaeon | reverse complement strand
TTTATATGATTGATACATGATTTTCTTTGGAAGATTATTCCAAAGTTCTGTTTTTGAGAACTGCCCAGAGTGATCTTGGATAAATTGTTCTATATTAAGAACTGTATTTAGTGTACACGCATGATTTTGAGAAGTATTCTCCTCTGGGCAAAAAATCATATAAGTTTATATGATTTTTTCAGTTTAAAAATATTTGTCATTACTATTACTCTAATTAGGAGAATAAAATATATAAAATCCAGACTTAATTTTATTACTATGATTGATAAAAGTTCTTCTAAATGGATTAATTGGAATTATGAAAAAAAGAAAAAAAAATTAACTGAGACATTAGAACTTACATTTACATTATTTAAACAAAATAAATCAATAGAGGAGATTGCAAAAGAGAGAGAATTTAAACTCCAAACTGTAGAGTATCAAATTATAGAATTAATAACTTTGGGATTTATTCCCATTTCTGAATTAGTTGATGAGACTAGACAAAAAAAGATTTTAGAAGTAATTGATAGCAAGATTCCTGAGAGTTTAAAGTTAATAAAAGAAAAGTTACCAGAGAATTATAGTTATTTTCAAATTAAATGTGTTCTTGCTGAGCTGAATCGTAACCCTTAATTTTTTGCTCAATCTTTTAGGTGTTTAACTTTTTCAATTAATTTTTCTTTCTTAAAATAAAAAACTAAACAAACAATAAAGTATAAACTAATCATTCCAACTGTAATTAATATTATCAATGAAAATTCATTAATGTACCAATAAAATCTTTTATTTGCAAGATACCCTATAATACTTCCATAAACATATAATGTTGGAATACTAAATATTGAAAACCAAAGAGTTTTGTCTTTATCAATTTTAATGAATTCTTTCATTTTTTTATTTTTGAATAAATGAAAAATTGTATCTAAAATTAATATTATTACAAGCGTTGCAAATAGGAAATAAAAGATATATAAAAAGGAATTCCAGCTAGGGTTAAGAATTAAAAATAGAATAAATTTAGTATTATTAACTTCTGTTGAAAAACATTTATTTTCATCATCATATGTTGTTTCACAATATGTTTTTTTAGTTTTAGATGTGATTACCCAATTTTTAATCTTTTCAGGTTTTGAATTAAAACATTGTTCTAAATATTTTTCTTTTTGATTATAATTTGAGATTTGTTTATTAAAATTATCTTCATTATATGGGGTTATGGAGTATTTACTACCACTTACAAATTCCCACTTATTTTTATCATAAATTTCTAACTTATTTTCTAGAACTATAAGAGCTTCTTCATCAAATTTTTCAATACAAATATTATTTAAGATACCTAAGTTATTTTTTAGGTCATGTATATTTATGTAATTTTGAAAAATTACTGAAGTTTTTTTGTTATCAATGTACAAATCTAGAAAATTCTCATTTTTTTCTAATTTATCACTACAATCTTTATTTAAGCAGGTAAAACTTTGAATAAAATAGCTTTCGGGAATGTTGCATTTTACAATATATTCATCTGCTATTGAAGTGCATTCATTTAAAGAGAATACTGTTTGTATAGATACAAAAATTATAAAAAACAAAATAATTTTTTTCCAGATCATATATTGTTATTTCTAATTTTTAGTTTATATATTTAATGGTAGTAACTAATAAATATAAATATAAATTATAATAGTTATCTTTATGGTTTTCAATAAATCAAGAAAAGGAGCAGAGGGGATAGGTACTTTAATTATCTTTATTGCCCTTATTTTAGTGGCTGCAGTTGCTGCAGGTGTATTGATTCAAACAGCAAGTAGTTTGCAATCAAAGAGTTTAGATGTTGGAAGACAATCTCAAGAAAAAATAACAACAGATATTGAAATTGTCCAAGTATTTGTTTCAGATACCAGTGATGGTAATATTACAGATAATGTGGATACTATTACTATGGTTGTAAGATTAGGTTCAGGAAGTTCTCCAATTAAATTAGAAGATTTACTTGCTAGAATGGATACACAAGGTGGTTCACAATCTTTAACTTATAGTGGAGATGATACATTTACTAATGCAACTTATGGAATTGATTACAAGATTAATGGATCAAATCATCAAAATGATTATTTAAATGTTGGAGACTTAGCAGAAGTATCATTTATTTATGAATCAGCAAGTGATATTGTTGAGGGAGAGACTGCAACTATTAGACTTGTTGCAAAAAATGGAGCTGTAAAACCAGTTCAAATGACTACTCCATCAGCAATGCTTGATACAATTACTTATTTATATCCTTAATCTTAGATTATAGGTTATAAAATTATTTTTCATTATATTTTGCTTAGTTTTTTAGATTATCTTTTTAATTGTAATTAATATTTTTATAACCTTTTTATTAACACTAAATATTCCAACAACAAAATTTTATAAAGTCTATTTTCTAGCTTTACTTATTAAACAATGAAGTTTAAAGGATTTGAAAACATTGCAGTTATAGTATTTATTTTCTTTATTATAATCAGTGGAATATTCAGTGTTAATTATTTTAATTCTAAAGGTGTTTTTGATGCTAAGGTAAGTTATGTAAATAATTTTAAGTCTCCTTATTCTGCAATAATATCATTTGATAATAAAGTTAATGAAGAATTAGAATTTAACGTTGAAATAGTTTATAAAAGAGGGAATTTAGTTGCTGGTAGAGATGTTATTAAATGTTTGGGAATTTGTGAATCTAAAATAATTATTGATAAACTTTTTTTTGATGAATATGAAGCAGTTATTTGGACTGAATATAAAGGCAGGTTATACGAAAAGAAATTAGATTTTGTTTTTGAAAAACCTCCTGCACTTTTTTCAGTATCAAATAAAAATAATTATATTTGGGAGTATGGTAAATATGTTCAAGTTAATGGTATTATTAATACCTTGGACACTTCAGAGAATACTTATGCATTTGATGTTTTTCCAACTAAAACTCCTGCGCTTAGAACTAGTTTCATTAAAACTTGTAATGGTAGTTGTCCATTTAATTTTAGTTTAAAATCAAATATTTTATTTGGTGAGTACACAATAAATGTTTATTCTAGAATAGATGTTGTAAGATCAACTTTTAATGTAATTCCAAATAAAGGAAATAAAACTATTGAAAACGAGAATCAATTAGAGATTCCAGAGAGATATATTAGGCCAAAAATTGAAAAAATTCCTGAAGATACAAAATTATTAGATCAATTTTTTCTTAACGGTAAATCGAATTGGGAAGGAGATTGGGATAATGTTGATAAAGAACTTAATAAGTTAGATCCAATTTTCAAAAAAAATAGATTAGGTGAAGTTAAGAAAATAGAGTTAAAGGAAAATAACAAATATGATTTAGATATTAATCTTGCAGGTTCTGGGATTAAATTTTCAAATGTTAATGTTGGCGAAATTAATAACTTCTCAGTCTACTATGATAGTTCTCTTGCAACAGATGTTGTTTATGCAGATGTAGCGAATGGTAGTTTTGATTCAAGTTTGGTCGTCTTAAGAAAAGATGGTGGGTTCTTAGAAACTATTAATGTATGTGATGATTATACAGATATTGAAACTTATAATAGTATGTTAAATTTATCAGAGGAAGATCCTTTAACAGAAGATAAACCAGGTTATGCAAGTCAATTATGTCTAAGTGGTTGGAGGGATTCAGGATATGATTTTGAGCAAAATGAAACTCATGTTTGGTTTAATACAACACATTTTAGTGCTTATTCTGGAAGTTTATATATCTTTAATCCTCAGAGTTATCCTGTAGTTGGTGGAACTTGGAGTGTTTCATTTAATACAACAGAAACAGCTGATTTATGGGTGAGTGCATCAAATGGAACTACTTGGTCAAGAGATGGGATAGGCACAGATTTGCAATTTCTAAACTTAAAGTGTGGAAATGATTTAGTTGATTATGAATGGGTTAATGGAAGTGTTTTTGTTTCTAATTATTCTTGTTTAGACAATACTTATGAGACTAGTCGTGTTATAACTGGAGGTGTTCATACTAAACAATTTGTTTATGGTGTTGATGTAGGTTATGCTAAGAATTTTGCAACAAGTCGGGGGAGTGGTTTTTTAGCATATATTGAAGGTACCATTCAAACTCCAAGATATAGAGTTTATGATCCTGATACAAATAGTTGGAGTGCAGAACTTAGTGCAAATAGTGTAGGACAATCTATAGAAGAAGTTCAAGTTGCGTGTAGTGTTGCAAGATTTGAATGTACACTTCTTACAGTTGATAGTGGTGATGATGTTGAAGTTCAATTTTATAATGGTAGTTGTTGGCATGATGGTACTACTTGTGGTTCTACATATATACTTGAAACTACTACAAATGCAGAGATTGGAAAAAGAGCAAATTTAAAATATGAAGAGATTAGTGGAGATTTATTGGTTACTTGGTCTGGTAATGCTGTAGATATTATTCAATACAGAGTCTGGGATGGAAATAGTTGGTCTTCAGAGTCAAATGTTAATTCGGGTAGTCTTGTAACTGCTGGAACTCCTGAATGGATAGAACTTGCTCAAGAACCAGGAACAGATAACATTTCTATGGTTTTTAGAACATCTTCTAATGAAGGAGGAGTTATTGTCTATAATGGTAATACTGAAAATTTTGGATGTCAGGTTGCATCAGGTTCAAGATTTACTGGATTGTCAAATTATGTTTCTGTTCAAAACGTTGATATTGAGCACGAACAAGTTAGCGGTGATTTATTTGCTGTCGGAGGAACAACTGGGGGGTCTGGTTCAGAGTTTTTTTATTTAACAAAACCAAGTGGTTCGTGTACTTATACTTTAGGAACTGCAACTAATATTGATGATGATAGTAGCGTTATTAAATTAGCACCAGTTTGGGGATCTGATACTATAATTGTTGAAACAAAAGATCAAGGTGCAAATGATCAGGATATTACAGCTTGGGACGGAAGTTCTGAACTTGCTGATGGTGCAGGTGATGCTACTATGGAGGCTGAGACAGTTGGAAATCAAATGCTTGGAATTGCTTGTCCAAAGGATGGTACAGATAGGTGTGTTGCAACTTATTCTGATAGTAATGATGCTAGTTTGTCTTATTATACATATATTCCTTCGACAAATACTTGGGCTGTTCAAGCTGATTATGATGGAACACCTGCTATGAATGCAGCAGGACATGATGTAAACTATTGTGTTTCTTATCCATTTTCAACTGATTCAGAAATTATGTGTATTGTTGAGGATGATGCAGATGATATTTGGGCTAAAAGATATGATTCAATTACAAATATTTTTAGTGATACAGAAGGAGGTTCTGCTCTTGAAACTAGTGCTTCTCCTTCTGAATATAAAGCTTCAGCTTTTACTTGGGTAATTTTTAATGTTCCATATTTACCAATTGCAATTGATCCGTTTGATGGACAAACAGGAACTGAATTAGATTTAAATTTAACTGCGTATGTTGAAGATCCAAATTCTGATCCTTTAATAACTTCTTTTTATTGGGGTAATGGAACTTTAATTGATTTTCCAGTTGATAGTAGTTGGATTGATCCATCACAACCTTATAGACAACAAATAACTTTTGGTGGTGCATCTTCTGATATTGATTCTTATACTATGAATTTTGAGATAAATTCTAGCGTTTTAGGTTCTAATTTTGATTTTTCACAAGATAGAGATTCTTTAAGATTTTATTTTTACAATCAAAGTTCAGGTTCAACTTCTTTAATACCTCATTATATAAATTCTTGGAATAGTGGTAGTGAAATTGCAGATATTATATTAAAAATTCCTCTTATTGATTCAGTAGATGATGCGGATATTTTTTTATATTATGGTGATAATACAAAACCTAATGTTGAGAGTTATTGTGATACTTTTATTTATTGTGATTTATTTGATGATGCTTCAATTAATTCTAGTTTATCAACAACTGATCAAGATACTGTTGCAGGAACTGCATTTAGTGAAGGTTCTGGAGTTTTAAGTGTTACAGCAGGAGGTGCAGATACTTGGACAGGAAGTGATGAATATGGTTCTGTTTATTTAAGTGGTATTTCAGGAGATTTAGATGTTATAGTTGGAATTACTTCTTTTACAAATCCAAATGCTTGGGCAAAAGCGGGAATTATGTTTAAAAATGATATGACTGCATCTGGTTCTTCAACAGGTTATTCATTTAATGCTTTAACACCGGGAAATGGATATTCTTATCAAAGTGATGCGACAGATAATGGATTTTTAGATGCAAATGTTCAAAATGGTGCACCCTCAATTGCTAATTCTTATCTTAGAGTTGTTAAGAGTGGAACTTCATTTGATGGTTATTATTCTAAGACAACTCCGGATACTTGGAATCTTATAACTTCTATTACTATGGGTTCTGCATCAACTATTCAAGATTTAGGTTTGTCTTATACTTCTCATGCAGGTGCAACAACTGGTACTGTAACTTTTGATAATTTTACGGTTCAAAGGCATACAACAGATTCAATATCTAAAAGTTTTGGATCTGAGGAGATTAAGAATTCGTTTGCAAGTGGGTCTAATGCTTCAGTTGAAGTTTTAGGTCTTGATTATCTAACAACTTATTACTGGTATGTTGTAGTTAATGATGGAACTTATACAACAACTTCATCTATTTTTAATTTTACAACTAAACCTTTAATTCTGCCAAGTGGAAATTTAATTTTACCTGTTGACTCAGCTTCTTTTTCAACTCCTAGTATAGATTTTAGTGCAAATGCGACAGACGATTCAGGACTTGATTATGCTACATTGTATTTGTGGTCAAGTGGGGGGGGAATTTTTGATCAAGTTAATTATAGTTTAGATGGAAATTTATCTTCAATTTTTAATATAAGTTATACATTACCTGCTGGAAATTATACTTGGAATATTTTAGCAACTGATGTTGAAGATAACAGTGCTTTTTTGGGAGTTACTAATAGAACAATTACAGTTACTGCTGCTAGTTTGTTGGTTGATTATTTGAATTTTTTAAATCCCTTTGAGATAAGACAAAATTCAACAAAAGCTCTTTATGTTAATGTTAGTTGTATTGGAAGTGACTGTATGGATGTTAATACTACTTTATTATATTGGAATACTGCATCTCCAATTAGTTATTTTGAAGATTATGAGACTGGAACTTATGGAAATTGGAGCGCTGATAATGGTGGCGGAGCATCAGGTTGTACTTGGATTTTGGATCAAGGTGGTACTCCTTCGGGAAATACTGGACCTAATGTTGATAATACTTTAGGAACTGCATCAGGGTGGTATTTATACGTTGAGAATTCAGGGTCTGGAACTACTCCACCATGGTTTTGTGATGGAACTGATAGTGAGGCTACATTAAATAGTTCTACTTTTGAAGCAGGTTCTTTTTCAACTAATGTTTCTTTTTGGTATCATATGTTTGGTGCAAATATGGGAACTTTATCTTTAGATGTGTATAATGGAACTTGGAATAATGAGTGGAGTTTAACAGGAGCACAACAAGCAGCTCAAGGAAATGCCTATCTTAATGCCAATGTTGATTTAAGTTCATATTCAGGAAATATAAAAATAAGGTTTAGATATGATTGGGGTGGTGGGTTTGCAGGTGATGTTGCAATTGACGATATTCAAATTAATACTCTTTTCTATTCAGGTTATGAAGCAATTCCTACTGTTTCAAGTTTGCCTTTTTGGATTAATGCATCTTCTAATCCTGATACAATTTCTTTAAATGCTGGGGAGTCACAATTACTAACTTATTATATAAATGCAACAGGTAGTATAGGAAGTAGTTATAGTTCTTATTTTGAGAGTTTGCTGAATTCAGTTATGGGTTATAATTCAAATGGTTCATTTTTTAATATTTCAATTGTTGATTCAAGTCCACCTAATGGAAATAAGGTCTCACCATTAAATAATACTTTTACTGATAATACTTCAGTTGTTTTTAGAGGAACTACTACAAGTTCCTTTGGATTAAAAGATGCAACACTTTATGTTTGGGATGGAGCTGATAATTTGATAGATACAGAAACAATAAATTTTAGCGGGGAAATAATTGCAAATGCTTCTTGGAATTATTCTTTTATTTCTGATGATACTTACAAGTGGAATATTTTATTTACAGATGTTAGTGATGATTCTGCTTGGGCTGATAATGGTGTTAATTTTACAATTACCAAATCTTCAAGAAGTGCAGATATAGATGTTTCAATTGTTAATCCTAGCACACTAACTTCAAAAGTTGTACAAGTAAATACCTCCTTCATTTTAAATGTTACTTTGAGTTGTAATACTATTATTGAGAGTGATTGTGGAACGACTGATGTTTATGTTCAATATAATGATTCAAATACTTCATTTACAAATTTATTAACTTCATCTTCAAATCCTGCTTGGTCAATTTCATCTCAACCTCAAAGTTGTTATTTGTTAGATTCTCAAAATTGTAGTTTAAGTTGGGAAATAAATATCACAGGATTACCAGAAACTTTTGATTTAATTAGAGTTTTTGCAAGTAGTAATAGTTCTTATGTTTCAAATAAAACAAGTGAGAATTTAACAATTGAAGTTGTTGATGGTGAGACTGTTAAATTTGATTCAGATACTTTAAATTTAGGTTCAATAATTAGAAATAGGGGTAATGCGATTAGAGATGTTACAATAAGATCTATTATAGGAAATAATACTGGAATTACTGTTTCATGTGTGTTAGGTAATTGTTCTTTGATAACTGATAATTGGTCGGATACAACAGCTTTAAATGAGGGACAAGGTTCAGATGTAACTTTCACTTGTTTAGATACAACTGAAGGTATATTAGAATCTATATTTGAAGTTAGCTCTAATGAGGATAGTTCACCTTCTCAAATTGTTGTTTCTTGTATTGTAGCACCTGATCCGGGTTCTTTAACTGTTAGTATTTCAAGTCCTAGTTTGTCTGAAATTTACAATGTTAGTCATGACAAAACATTTAACTTAAATGCTACTATTACTTGTGTTGATAATTGTGGAAATCTTACGGGTTATGTTGTTTATCCTGGAGAGAGAGATTATTGGAATGTTAATTGGGATTATAGAAGAAATTTAAGTATAGATATTACAACCGGTGTTTCACCAAATTATCAAATTTTATTATATTTAGATGATTCAAATTTAGGTTCTAATTTTGATTGGACTAATAATTGTGATGATATAAGATTTGTTAATGCGATGACTTCACTTGATTATTGGATTCAATCTTGTAATACTACTTCAAAAGAGATTTATGTTTGGGTAGAAACTGATACTGCTTTAAGTGGGGGTTCAAGTTATAATATAGATTTTTATTATGGGAATAATTTGGCACAATCAAAAAGTAATGCTTCAAGTACTTTTAGAGCAGATGAAGTTTATTTAGTAACTGGTGCTTGTGCAGGTAGTGGAAATTGTGACATGGATAATCACGCAGAGGCTGATACTTTAAGAGCAAATATTGATGGAGCAGGAATGGGTATTTATGGAACTGGTTATGTTGCTGGAATTGATGATCCTGATAATCCTTATGGTGCAAATGATAATTATTTTACAAGGTATAGATTACTTTGGATTCCAACTACTAGTTCAAGTTTTAGTTTTGGTTCATACAATGATGATGATATGGAAATTTCAATTATTCCCTATGATTCATATGGAAGTGGAATTACAGGATACAATGATTTTGGAGCTAACGATCCTGTTACAACACAGTATGGAACTTGGCATAATAATAATGTTTGTGGTTCTAATGTTGCAATTGAAGGTACAAGGTCTTTAAATGCAAATCAAGGTTATTGGATTGACTATATTTCAATTGAAGGAGGGGGTGGAGAAGATCAACAAATGTGTGTTAATTCAGGTTCAGGATATAATACCTTTGATTCAACTAATTTTGCAGGTCAATTTTTTGCAAGAAGTTATATTGGAGGAGTTGAACCAAGTTTAGCAAGTGTAGGGTCAGAGGAAGTTCTTAGTTCAGTTAGTACTATTAGTGGTTCGAAACCTTTTTGGATAGAATTTAATCAGCCACAAAATTGCGGTTTGTATTTTACTGGAACTTGTACGCTTAGTTTTGAGGTTAATGCTTCAGATTTAATTTGGAATATTTATAATTTAACTGTTATTGTAAGTTCAGACATTGAAGATGTTATTACAAATACAAGTGAGATTTTACAAGTTAGGATAATTAATAAGAATCCACAAATTAATTTATCTTATCCTTTTGGAAAAGTAATTTCAAATGGAACTGTTGAATTTTCTTGGAATGTCTCAGACTACGATGATTCTATATTTGATTGTAGAATTTTTGTTGATTCAATTTTAACTTCAACAAGTACTTGTTATTATGGAGAAAATAAATTAAATTTAACAATTCTAAGTTTTACAGAACATAATTGGAGCGTTAATGCGACTGATTACTATAATGGAACTAATATCTCTTCTACTTTAGATTTTTTACTTATCAAAAATCAGTTTAAGAAACTTTCAAAATCAGTAAGAAGTTTAGGTTCTGATATATATGAGAATTTATTAATTAGTGAAAATTTGATTGTTTCAACTGATAATACTACTATCTTTAATTTGGTTAATAATCAATATACTATTAATTCATTTGTACCTAATTATAATTTTACTTATTCAACTTCAGTATTGCCTTATTTAGGAGATATATATGGTTCAAATTTTACTTTTAACCCATTATTGTCACAAAATAATTTAAATTATTCTATAACTGGATTTGGTTTTGATTATGAATTAAGTGATACTTTTATTTTTGGTTTAGAATAAAAAATATTTATAAGTAAAAATGTTTTTGTTATGGTATGAATAAAAGAAATAGGGATGATTCTATTGAATATGATTTTAAAACTGCAATTTTTAGAATTATCTCTTTATTAATACTTTTAATTTTTGTTTATTCTGGTTACTATTTTTTTTTAGTAGATAAAGAGATTAAAGATACAGAAAATTTACAGGGGGAATTTGACAGTTTACAAAAAGATGTTTCTATTAAAGGTTCTGTAAAAATATTTAAAGAGAACAATACTAGAACTCTTTCTTTACGAGATTTTAACATTGACAAAGATAGAAATTTAACATTATACTTTTCAAATGATAAGATTGGTTCTGAACTTTATAAAATTGAAGATTTAACTTTTAATCAAGAAAATTTAGAATATGAAGTTCCAATTCAACTTAACAATAGTATTTACGGATTTATTTTAATAAGGGATAGTGATACAAATGAGATTTATGGTTATTTGGAATTAAAATAATTATACTTCCTAGTAGTAAATAATCTTTTTAATCTCTTAAAATTGTTTTTATGTAACTAATTAAAAAAATGATCCATTTAAAAAAAGTATTAATTGTAATTTTGAGCTTTCTTTTGATTGCTACAAGTGCGAGTGCTGCTTCTGAACAACTAAGAGTTGTCATCAGTGAGCAAGTTGATCAGTATGTAACTTATAATCCTTTAAAGACTGCTGGTGGAATATGGTATGACACTTTGGAGAACCAAAGTAGTTATAGTTTAACGGGTTATATTACTGTTACAAATCAAAATTCTCAATCTGAACCTATGTCAGATATTTATTTGTTGTTTGATCATACAACTAATATAACTTTACCAACTTCATATTCAGGAAGAACTGGGTCTTGGAGATTAAATGATCCTAGTTCAGACTCTTTATTATTACATATCCCTGAGATTTTACCTGGTGAGAATAGTACTTGGGTTTTTACAATAAATTCTTCTAATATTAGACCTCCTTTAAATTTTACTTCAACTTATTCAGATTATAAAATTTTAAGTGGATGGAATCTAACTGTTTATGATACTATTCAGAATGTATTTGACAATGATACTTACCAATTAACTAGTTGTATTTATGATATTAATATAACTCAAGTAACTTCAGCAGTTGATTTTTCAGGAACTCCTTATTATTTCAGTTTTATTAATGACACAACAGCAGGTTCTGATGCAACAAATGTTACTTATGCTTCTGATAATTTAACACAGTATTGGGATGCACTTAATGGAGGATGTTTAAATTGGAATGAACAAACAGACATAAATTATAAAGTTCAATCACCTTATAGTATCCCTAAAAGTGATCATTATACTATGGTTAATTCTACTTTACAGTATAAATTAAATGAATCATTATCTCATTTAAGAGTTGTAGATATTACAGCAATTAGTGAAGCTAATGTTAGTTTTGAAAAGCAAATTATTTCACCTTCAGATCCTTTTTTACATGGAAGTAATGTAACTTGGAATGTTAGTGCTTTGTTTAGTACAGGTACAGATATTGATTATACATTAGATGTAGTAACTCTTTGGGTTTCACAAAGAAATGTTAATGGAAGTTTTACAGATCCAAACACGATTGACAATGATACTATTAATACTTCAAAACCATTAAATATTACTTATACTCCTAGTTTTTTAGCTAATTCATCACAAAGTTGGAATTCAGGAACTTGGTTATTCAATTATTCAGATTTACCTTCACCTATTGTTTGGATGGATGTTAATTTTTCAATTGTTAATGATGGAACTCAATTAATTAATAGAAGTGTAATTCAAAATGGAAATGATTTTTATGTTAAAGAATTATATTTAATTATTGGATATTGGCTTGAAGTTGAGAAGAACATTACTTCAATTGGATCAGATCGATATAATATTAAAATTGATGTTCATAATAAAGGAAATCAAGTAACACCTGCTGATGCAATTGTTACAGTTTATGATTTTGTTCCAGGAAACTTCACTGTAACTGATACTTTTGCTTATAGTAGTAGTCCTTGGTATTATACAACAACTTCAAATAATACTGTTACTGGAAGTTTTGCAGGAATGCTTGTTCAATGGGCAATTATTCCAAATAACAGTCTTAATACTTCCTTGTATTCAGGACCACAAAAAGATGAAAATTCAACTTGGGGTGTTACTTTTAATGTAACTGGTTCAGGGGATTATCAATTACTTGATGTATTTATTACAGGATTAGATCCTCAGCAAGTAGATGGTGCAGGTTCAACAAGAGCAGTTGTAGTATCTGAGATATTAGATAGATTAAAAAGTACAGAAGGTATTTTTGCAGCTGTTGCTAGTGTTTTATTACTGTTAGGTTTATTATTATAATTAAATAACCTTAACTATCAAAAGAAGTATGATAAAGTCAGGACAAATTAAATTTTTAGTAGCAATTATTTTATTAATTGCCATGTTTGGTTCTGTTTTTTCTGTTGTTGAAGTTTTTTCTAAATATAACACTGTTTTGACAGTGAATAATGATAATACTATTGAGGTAAATAAGTCTCTTAGTTTGAAGAATGTTTATGATGTTGGTATTGTTCCTGGACAAGTTGAATTTAAAATTGGTCGTGGTACTGAGGGTAGCATTGCTAAAATTGATATTTTAGACGTTCAAGCATATGATAGATTTGGAACACAGATTAAATCTCAAGTTAGAACTACTAAAGATTATTCTGTTATTATTTTAGATATTTATTATCCTTTATTACCTGGTTTTGAATATAGTTTTGATTTATATTATAAATTATCTTATGTTCCAGGTGGTATTTTTTTTAAGAGTTTACAAATTCCATTAAGAGAGAGTACAATTCCTATTGAAACAGGTCAGTTTAGTGTTTCTTTACCTGGGAATTATCACTTTACTTATTTAGATACAGATGGGAAGGAAGTTGAATCGGAGGGAGGATATGCAACTTGGCAAATTAGAAATGATGAACCTAAATCTGTAGCTTTTGAATATTCCTATCTTCCTATTAAATTAGGTTCTTTTAAGGGGTCATATGTTTTTTGGATAGTAATTAATATTTGTTTATTACTCTTCTTAGTTTATGAAGTTAGAAGAGAAATAAAGAGAATAAAATCTGAAGAAAAACATCATAATAAATAAAATGTTTAGAATATTTGTAAATTTTTTTTTAAGAATTTTGTTAGTTATTTCTTTAATTTTTTCTTTTTTTCTTTTTACTACTGTTTCTTTTGGAGCATCAGTAGTGCCGACATTTACAGTTAATGAGAAAGTTATTATTGATGAACTTCCTTTGGGAGGTTACAGACTTAAAGTTAATGGAACATTGCAACTTGAGAATCCTTCTTTGGTAAGTAATATTTTTGAGTTTAAAACTAATTTGAATTTAGGTCCTTTAGTTGGAATTACTCCTATTATGTTAGATTCAACTTCAGAGAATTTTCAATTCACTCAAGATTCAATAAGTTATTATTTAATAAAACCACAGGATACAGTAAAGATTGGATATTTCATTTATGGAATTATTGATGAAGATGTTTATTCTAAAATTAAAAATAATGATTCAACTTTTTTAGAATATTACAGTGATGGTCTTTTATTATATTCAAATGTTATAGTTAATCTTCAAAAACCGCAGAGAGAAGGTTATATATATGAAGATACTGGAAGCACTATAAAACCCAATAAA
The DNA here is from genome assembly GCA_964351975.1 of uncultured Methanosarcinales archaeon. Classification (GTDB taxonomy): domain Archaea; phylum Nanobdellota; class Nanobdellia; order Woesearchaeales; family UBA583; genus UBA583. The sequence continues at coordinate 3,099 of CAYGPK010000006.1, read as the reverse complement.
GATGTTAATGGAACACCTGCTGGAAATACTACAAGATTAGTTTCCTCAGATATTAGGAATCCTACTGATTTTGATTATTATTTTTCTAAAATTTCTTTGTATGGTTCTCAATCGAGTAATCCTATGTTTGATACTGGTGATTTAATTAAAACTTTTAGTAATATTACTGTTTCAGGTTATTCATATAAGATAATAGATTTTTTTGATGAAAATAGTAATGATTATTCTGTTTATTGGATTTCTTATGATATGAATATTGCGAATATATTTAATAGGGGCTTAGAAAGAATTAATACAAATATTGATTCTGAGGATTATGATGTTAATTCTAGAGATGTAAATTCAAGTAATTTTGAACCTTTTGTTTTAAAAAAATCAGTTGATAAAACTGTAGTGAGATCAGGAGAAGAATTTAAAGTTACATTAAAGATTGTTAATTTAAATGACTTTGAAGTTTTTGATTTAAGTTTAGTTGAAGAACTTCCTAAAGGTTATGAAGTTAAAGATGTTTCTTCTGAAGTTAAAATTACAGATGGTTCAAAATTAATTTTTACAATAGATAGTATTGATGAATATGGAACTTATGTTATATCTTATACTTTAGTTAACAGTGATGATTTAAAAGGTATTACATATTTGAAACCAGCTCAATTAAGTTATAAAGATCAAACTTATTATTCAGAAGGAATTTTAGTTATTAATGATTTATTGCCTGATAAAAAAGTATTTGTTCAAAAAGAAGTTGAATATTTAGATGATGATTATGCTAGAGTAACAATTAAGGTTAGAAACCTTGGTTCAATACTACTTGAGAATATTTTAGTTTCTGACATTATTGATGAGAATGCTATAATTAAAGAAATTTCAAAAATTTTTGAAGAGAGAGGAGTTTGGAGAATTAAAACTTTAAAACCGGGTGATGAGTGGGAAGTTACTTACGTTGTTGAAAGAAATTCTCAATTAGACTTTTTACCAAATATTTTTGGAGTTGAAAAGGAAAATGTTTATGGAACTTTAGTTTCTTCCGAAGAAATAATAACTGTATTTGGAGAACAACCTAGAACAATTGAGAAAGTTGGTATGGGTCTTGCTGTTGGGCTTTTAATTTTTTATTTGTTATTTTAGTTTTTTTGCTCAATCTTTTTTAGATTTTTTAGGAGCAGACCTCTCGATACAACGGAGTCTGCGACATCGAAGAGTTAAAATCTTAGAAAAAAGGTTGTTGGGAAAATTTGGAATGGGTCTTGCTGTTGGACTACTTATATTTTATTTACTTTTCTAAATTTTTTACTCAACCTATAAATAAATTTCTTTATTTTCCATATATTATTTAATATTTTTATTATGATTTTTTTAAATTTATTTTCTGTCTAAACTTAGTAATAAAAGCAAGTATTTTTAAATGATTAAAGTTGATTTTATGATATATATAAAAATGAATAAGATGTATTATAGAATATTATTATTGTCCATAACTCTTTTTTTTGGAGTTAGTATGGTTAGTGCTGCTGTCAATGTTTTGGATGTAACTATGACTGAAGATGTTTATGAGTCTGTGACTTATGATCCTTTAGGTTTAACTTTAGGAAATTGGTCTGATACTGGAGAAATTCAAACTTATGTTCCTACTGGAACTTTATTAATTGAAAATAATCATCCTACAGATACAGTTAATGATATTGTTTTAAATTTAAGCGGTTATAGTAATATTTACAATTTTGCTCTTTCAACTGGAAGACAATCTACTTTTGTAGAATCAGCAGATAATGTATTTGTTTATATTCCTGATTTAGCTTCTGGTCAAAGTGTGAGTTTTACTTATAGTATTAATGAGAGTACTCTTGCTCCTCCATTAAATTTTACTTCTAATTATTCTGGTTCAAGAGTTTTAGCAGGTAGAAGTCTTACCGTTCAAGATAATATTCAAAATAGAGGTTCTGCTTGTGTGTATAATATTACAGTAGCTCAAGATACAGGTTCAATTATTCAAGGTTCAGATGTATATAACTTTACTTTTGATTCAGGAACTTTGAGTGGTTCTGATTCTACTAATGCTAGTGTTGCCTTAGGTAATCAAAGTTTAACTTGGAATGTTTCAAATCTTGGATGTTTAAATGCAGGTGAAACGACAGATATTTATTATGATGTTGCAACTCCGGGAGAAACTCCTAGTGCTGATACTTATACTATGATTAATAGTACGATTAATTATCAAGTTGATTCTACTTTGTCAACATTTACTTTGGAGAGAATTTCAGGAATTGTGGATTTAGAATTAAATTTCGACAAATATATTACAGATTTAATTGATGATACTAATGCAAGTTGGGAGGTTGAAGGAGAAGTTGTATCTAATTCAGATATTACTGTTAATTTAACAAGTGTTACTTTTTGGGTATCTCAAAGAAATGGTACTGGGACAGGATTTACAAATCCAAGTGTACTTGATAATGATACTATTTCAGGTAGTCAATTGTTATTATCTTTAACTCCAGGTCAATTACTTAACTCTAGTTTAACTCCTTGGACTAATGATGGTAGTGAGTGGGGCTTTAATTATACTTATGCTCAATCACCTATTGTTTGGATGGATTTAACAAATGAAATTGTTCATGATGGTATTCAGTTAACTAATAGTAGTGTATCTTATGGGGCTAATTCAGTATATATTAAACAACTTTACGTTGCAACTGGTTATTGGCTTGAAATTACAAAGAACATTACAAGATTTGGAGATAATAATTATAGTATTGATATTACTGTTATGAATTTAGGAAGTTCAAGAACACCAGCTGATCAAGCTGTTATTGTATATAACTTCTTACCAAATACATTTAACTTAACAAGTCCATTTGCATATAGTAGTAGTACTTGGTATACAACTGATGAGACTAATGATACTTTAAACGATGTAACTTATAATGGAACAATGTTTCAATTTGCAATTATGCAAAATAATATTTATAATGTATCTTTAGATTTATGGGGGGGAGCTAGTAATACGAACAATACTTGGACTTTATCCTATAATGTAACTGGAGATGGAAACTTCGCCTTTGAAGATTTATTCTTAACTGGTGTGGATCCTTTAAATGTTGG
>CAYGPK010000005.1:5435-99647 GCA_964351975.1 uncultured Methanosarcinales archaeon | reverse complement strand
ATTAAATAAAGAAAAATTTGAAATAAAAATTGATAAAATAAATAAAGAAATTGAGAATATAAGAAATGATTTAAAAAATAACAGTAAATTAAATGATGAATTAAATAATAAAACTGAAAATATCAATAAATTTAAAATTGAAATTTTAAATCTTGAAAATTCAATAAAAGAATCTAATGAAATTGAAAATCAAATTAAAGTTTTAGAAGAGAAAATTAAAGATTATCAAAATAAAATTTCAAAGAAGAAAGAATTAAGTGAGAAACTAAACGAATTAAAAGATAGAGTAGATAAATACAATTCTGAAAGAAATAAACTAAAAGATTCATTAGAAGTTCTTTATGAAAAAGATAAAGTTATATCTTCTAAAATCTCATCAATTAAATCTGAAATTCAATTTAAATCAAACTACCTTTTAGAAAAAGAAAAGATTAAATCTGAGTTTGAAATAATTAATAAAGAACTTGAAAAATTAATTTACAGTGAAAAATTTCTATCAGAGAAAGTAGTTAAGATTGCAAGTTTAATTGAAAAAACCATATTTACGAAATACTACGTTGAGTTTAACGATGAGTTTGAAAAACTCTTTAAAGAATTAATTGAGGATAACGATATTGATGTAAGACTTGATGATGAATTTTCAATTATTGTTGAGCAAAACGGATATGATACTGATATTAAAAATTTAAGTGGTGGTGAAAAATCTTCTCTTGCAATTGCTTATAGGCTTGCTCTTAAAAAAATTATTGAGAACAATTTAGGTAATAAACAAAAACTTAGTTTGTTAATTCTTGATGAACCAACTGATGGCTTTTCAAACGAACAAGTTGATAGATTGGGTAATATATTAAAAGAAAGTAATTTGAAACAAATAATTCTTGTATCACACGATGAAAAGATTGAGAGTATCGCAGATACTGTACTTAAGATTGAAAAGATTAATCATGTAAGTAATATTAATTAGAAGTATTTTTTGGCGAAGCTTTTTTACGATTTTCTAGGTTTGAAGTCTCGATTCAACAGACTTCAAAAACTGCGATAAGAAAAATCGTTGAAAAAAGGTTCATTGGGAAACCGTAAATCATGTGAGTAGTATATTATAAAAAACTCCAAATATCTCTATTATCCCAAGAAATAGGTATACATCTATTATCCCATAAATCCCAAATTGGTCCTTGATAACCCGTAGATTTGCTATTTGCTATAATTTCAAGCGCATATTCTCGTTGTTCTTTTCTAATTCTTTGTTTTAATTTTCCTAAATGAACACCTTCTCTATAAATTTGTGGAATATCAAAACTCTCATAAACTTGATTTGCAAACCTTTTCTCACCTATTCCTTTTAATTGACCTGCAATATACATAACAACTAAAGTTTTATAAAAATCATTAAGATTTTCAAATTGAACTTGATAAGTTCCTTTTTTTTCTCCAAGAATTTCTTTTGTTGCTCTAATTAACATTCTTTTTTTTTCATCTGGTTTTTTATTTTGAAATGCTAAATTTAACCTTCTTTCAAGAGAACACTGAATTCTAGTCATATTTTTATTTAAGTATTTTAATTTAAATACTTTTTCATAAAATAAATTAAATATTTTGGTTTTTAATTACTATTAATTCTATTTCTCAAATAATAATTACCCATTAAATATGTTGAAAATGAAAGTAGAATCATTGCTAAAATTAAACCAAATAATACTTCAAATAAACTTACAATTAATAATATAATTACTAATGTTATAAAACGGCTAATAGATAAATAAACCTCACGATTATAAATTGCTTGTAGGTGATTTTTTTTTACTAAAGAATAGAAATACTCATGAATTGGAACTATCATAAATGGAACAGAAATTGCACCTAAACCTTGAAAAATAAATGCACCATAAGGATTTAAAAATAAAGATCTTAAAAACATTGAAAGACTTGTTCCATAAGAACCGTATTTAAATAATTTTCTTACCTTCTTTGAATATTTACCACTGAGATAATAGGCTAAGCTATGAAATAAATTTAACACAAACACTAATGAACCAATTAGTATTAAACTAAATTTTGAAAAATACATTAGAAGTGGCCAAACAAAACCAAGACCAATGTAATTAATTCCTTCAAATACAAAGAGCATATTTTCTTTTCTAGTCTCTTTGCTGTATGCTTTTTTAAAGTAAATTTTCTGGTTAAAACCTATATCTTTTGCAAAGAGAATAGGTATTGATGCAAAGATAAGTAAAAACATAACTAACAAAAATGAAATTTTATAAGAATAATAAGTTATTACAAAAGCTCCTAAAAGTGGAGCAATAGATGTTGCAATTGTTGTGAAAATAAAAAAAAATCCTATTTGAGAACCTGAGTTTTTCTTACTTAAATTTCGACCTAATTCACTGTGTAATCCCATCCAGTATAATTGTTCACCTATAATTATTGCCAGAGAAATTATAATTATAGATTGAAAACTTCCTAAGAACATTTCTAAGTTATCAAAATTATACATTAAAAAATAAAAAAGAAAAATAAAAAGAAAACCCACAATCATATTTTTTCTAGCACCATATTTTTAAACTAAAGATAAAGATAAATATTAAAAAAATATTGCACAACCAAAAAAGATTAAATAAAAAAGAATTACCAATTGAATTGAAAACCCCTTATCCAATAAAAAAAAAGGTAAAAAAATGGAGATGAATGCTAATACAAATTCTCTTATTGAATGGGAAATAATAAATTTACTTAAATCACTTTTAATTAAGTGATAATTCAAAGTATTGTGGTGTATTTTTGCTAAATGCATTTTATATATTATATAAATCTTAAAATTTTCTTTTATATTAATTTGTATTTACTTTTCTTAAATATTAAACCTATAAAAATATGTGAAGTAAAAATTAAAAAATACAACCTTTAAACTTCTTTATAAAGCTTTAAGTAATTAAGATTTTATGAAAAAAATAAATTATATCTTTTTAGTATTTATATTATTCGCATTTAGCAGTTGTTCAAATTCTGAACAAATAGATGTTGGTAATATGATTTTATCTCCTTTATCAGATAAAGAAATTTCGGGATTGAATCTTGCACTTGAAGATGAATATAGAGCTGAGGCAACTTATGCTAAAGTTATATCTCAATTTGGAGAAGTTAACCCTTTTGCAAATATTGTAAATGCTGAAGTTAAACATTCAACAAGATTAATCCAAATATTTGAGGATTATAATATTGAATATCCACAAAATGAGTTCTATGGTATAATTGATGATTTCGAATCAATTTCTGATGCTTGTCAAGTTGGAGTTCAAGCAGAGATTGAGAACATTAATCTATATACTGAATTATTTGAATCAACTGATAAAGAAAATATTTTAGTTGTTTATAGGTCATTACAAAAAGCCTCACAAGAAAAACATTTAGTAGCATTTGAGAGATGTAGTTAAGTTTTTAAACCATTTTTAATCTCTTTTATCTATGTCCTTATTTAAACTATGTTTAAATTTGTACAAATCTTGAGCTTCTAGCTCAGCCTGGTTAGAGCGACGGACTCTTAATCCGTAGGTCGCGGGTTCGAATCCCGTGAAGCTCGCTTAAAGATTCAAACTTTAGTTCCTTTGGTGCCAAGAATTTGTTTACAAATTGTTGAGCACGAATCCCGAAGCTCGTTTTGATAAATCTCTTCTTATTTCTCACTTAATATTTAACAATAAAGTTTAAATATCACAAATTGTAAAAATTGTTATGACAGATGAACTTCCTTATAAGACTTTAAAGGAATATTATAGAAACTTTGAACCTTATTCTCCTACAAAAACACAGATATTAATGATTTGTACATTAGGACTTTATTTAATTAGTTGGGTTTATCAAAAAAATAAAGAATTCGAAGAATTTTACGATGATAGTCCTGATTCTAATCGTGGCGCAGTTTTAATGCTTGTTTTTCCATTTGCATGGTTATTAATTATTTGGGTATTCAAAGCAGTAATCTTTGTGGATAGTATTGAGTTTCTTACAACACTTAGTGTTATAGGTTGGATATTTATTATGTTTATGATTCTGGAATATTTATATGAATTTTGTCTTGCATATGGTCAATTTACAAGAACTAATGGACTTGTTTGGTATTATACTATTTTTCCTGGTTTTTTAGCATTAATTCTTGTTGTACTTGGTTTTTGGTATACTCTACCTTTACTTTTTTTTCCTTATATGACAATTCCAGCAATGCAGGCAAAACTAAATTATGAATCAACTAGATACGGTCTTAATTATTTGAAAAATGAGTTTTACAGACACGAAAGAAAATACAGTAGTTGAAAAATTTATGTGTGATAAAAGTTCATAAACCATTAAGTTATTACATAGCTTTTAATAGTGATAATTTTACATATTAATTATACTTTAATATTAAAATGAGTGAGAAAAAAACAGTTATTGAACTTGTAGATGTTTGGAAGACTTATCATTTAGGTGATAATGTTGTTCATGCACTAAAAGGGCTTTCTCTTAAAGTTAATAAAGGTGAATTTGTAGGTATTATTGGAAAGTCAGGTTCTGGTAAAACAACTGCTGTTAATCAAATTGGTTGTTTGGATTATCCAAGTTCTGGTGAAGTTATTTTATCTGGAGAAAAAATATCTTCTATGTCTGAAAATAAACTTGCAAGAATTCGTGGTAAGAATATTGGATATATATTTCAAAAATTTAATTTAATTAAAACTCTTTCTGCTCAAGAAAATGTTGCTCTACCTATGGTATTTCAAGGTATTGCTAAAGATATTCGTGAAGAAAAAGCAAGAGAACTTTTAACTAAATTAGATATGGGTGAGAGACTTGTTAACAAACCATCAGAATTATCAGGAGGTCAACAACAAAGGGTGGCTATCGCTAGAGCACTTGCTAATGAACCCGAAATTATCCTGGCTGATGAACCTACTGGAAACTTAGATTCCAAAACTGGACTCATTGTTATGGACTATTTAAAACAGCTCCATAAAGAAGGAAAAACAATTATACTAGTTACGCATGATGACAAGTTATCAAAATACGCTCATAGATTAGTTACATTAATTGATGGAAAAGTTGTAAAAGACGAAGTAAACTCAAAACCATTATAAAAATTAAATAAAATGATAAATCAAAAAAAAAATCAAAATTCAATTATAACAAAGATATTAATAGGATTTCTATTAATTATCTGTAGTCTCGCAGTTGTTAATTCAGCAACTGGTTTAAGTGTTGTATTATCTTCACAAAATCCTGATCCAGTATCACCTGGAAATTTTGTATTTGTTAATGTTAAATTATCAAATTTAGGAACAAATGATATTCGTGAATCTTCAATTCAATTACTTGAAAATGGAAATTTTAAAGTAGCATCAGGTAGTGAAAATCTAAAAAAGTTAGGAACAATTCCTGCTTATAGTGGAATTTCAACGGATTCAACTGGATTCATTATTGCAAAATATAAATTATTTGTAGATCCTAGTACTCCACTTGGTTTAAATACAATTAAATTTAAAGTAAGTACAGAGAGAGATTATGAATACGAATTTGATATTTTAGTTGAGGATAGTAATCCTAATATTCAAATTAATAAATTTAATTTAGATACAGTTGAACCTGGGAGTAGTTCTAAATTAACTCTTGAAATTGAGAATACTAATTCAATTACTTTAAAAAATGTAGTTATTAGTTTAGGACTTGACTCTGTTACTGATAAAGTAATTAACGTTGAGAGTGGATCTAATCAAAGAACAATTACAACATTAAAACCTAATGAGAAAGTTAATGTTGAATTTAATTTAATTATAAGCCCTGATGCTGATTCTAAACCTTATCAAGTGCCTGTTGGAATTACCTATGATGATACATTGGAAAATTCATTTTCAACAGAAGTTTTAGGAAGCATTAATGTTTATTCAAAACCATTATTAGATATTAATTTAGATTCACAAAGTATTTATTCAAAAGGAAAAGGTAAATTAACTCTTGCTATTGCTAATCCAGGAACAAGTACTGTTAAAGGTACAAGAATTGAAATACTAGGTTCTGAAGATTATGAAATCATTGAAGGAAATTACCAATATGTTGGAGATTTAAATCCCGATGATTTTCAAACTGTTCAAACAGATGTTTATATTAAAACTAGTAACCCTACTAATTTGAAAGTAAAAGTTACATATCTTGATAGTTATAATAAATTAAATGAAAAAGTAATGGATATTCCATTAAAGGTTTATACAGCTGAACAATTGAAGAGTTATGGTCTATCTGGTGCAAGTTCTAGTTCAGGTGGATCTGGAATTGTTACATTTATATTATTAGTATTAATAGTAGTTGCTTTCTTTGTAGGAAGAAGATTAGGCTTTAAAAAAGCTAAGAAAACAAACAAATAGAGAAATAGATATCTAAAATGAATTTTGATTATCTTGGACTGGTCTTAAAGGACATTAAAAGGAGAAAATTATCTTCTTTTCTAACACTTTTTGCAATTAGTTTGGGTATTGCATCAATTTATTTAATTTTTTTAATTACAATTGGACTTGGAACTTCATTTGAAAATCAGTTTGACCAATATGGATCTAACAGATTGTATATTAGTTCTACTTCAAGCTCTATCTCAAGTTCAACACAAACTAAAGGGCTAACGGATAGTTCCATTAATCTTATAGAAGGAAAACCTTATGTGAAAGAAGTTTATCCTTACTATTTTAAATCTTATCAAGCAGAATACAGTAAAGAATTTGCTAGAGTTTCAATTATTGGATCTTACATCAGTGATGAATTTTTTGATACGTTTAATTTAGATGTTGCAGAGGGAAGAATTCCTAAAGAGAATGAAAAGTATTCTTTAGTTATTGGTCCAGTTTCTGCAACAGACTCTTTTAGTAAAGATTTAAGATTAGGGTCTAATATCTATATTGAAGATGTTAAGTTTAAAGTTGTTGGAATTTTAGAATCATTAGGAAATCCTCAAGATGATAAACAAATTTATGCAAATATAGATACACTTCGTGAAATTGATGGGGCGGGAGATAGTGTGGGAGTTTTAGATGTTATTATTGATGAAAGTTATGATATTAATCTTGCAAAAGAAAATTTACAAATCCTACTTGATAATAGGTTGGGTGAAGATACAACTGAAGTTACATCACCAGATCAAATACTTGGAATCGTTAATAATTTATTATCTTATATTAATTTGATTTTTGGTGGAATTGGTGTTATCTCACTACTTGTTGGAACTCTTGGAATTATCAATACAATGTTTGTAATTATTACTGAGAAAACCCGTGATATTGGAATTATGAAATCTATTGGAGCAACTAACAATCAAGTTTTAATTATGTTTATTTTTCAAGCCGGAGTTTTTGGATTTTTAGGAGCAATACTTGGAATTTCAATTGGTTATGGACTTGTTAAAATTGCAGAAATAGTTATGGTTTATGGATTAGGTTGGACTTTTGTTACATTTCCATTTCATTTAATGGGTGCAGTTGGACTATTATTCTTTGGATTTTTTATTGGTTGTTTATCTGGATTTTTACCAGCATACAAAGGTTCAAGAGTTAATATTGTGGAGGCAACACGAAAATGAACTTGACTCAAATAAAAAATAAGAATAGGGGAAAAGCGATGATACACAAGAGGAAAGAAAAATGATGCTATTAATTGACACAGTAAGGTTGGTTCTAAAAAATTTATTTGAGAAAAAAGCAAGGCTTTTTCTTACAATTTCAGGAATTGTTATTGGAATTTTTACTTTTAGTTTAATTATGCTTTTATCCGGCGGAATTGAAAATGCAATTACAGAACAGTTTTCAGGTTTTGGATTAAATATCTTAGGTGTTCAAAAGGCAGATGCTCCTCAAGGAGGTCCACCTAGTGGAAGTGGCTTAACTGATACTGACATTTCAAAAATTAAACAAGTTGTTCGTGAATACAAATACGTTGCACCTTTCATTTTTTATTCGACACAATTTGAGTACAATCGTGAAAAACAAAATGTTGTAACACTTGGTTATCCTGATGAGTATTGGGATGATGTTCAAAGGGATTTAGGAGCTGAAGTTGAAGAGGGAAGATTTTTAAGACCTGGTGATAAAGGAGCTCTTGTTTTGGGTTATAAAACTGCAAATGATGCGTATGATAAAAAAATTACAGTTGGAAGTTCTTTAAAATTCAATGATAAAAGTTATAGAGTTATTGGTATATTGAAGAGTCGTGGTGATTTATTTGTGGATAGTTCTATACTTACAACCTTTGATGATATTAAAGAGCTTTCAGGTCAAGATACATATACAGGAATTAGAATTAGTTTTTTTGATGATGTTAATATTACAGAATATGAAAATGCAATCCTTAGAAAAATGAATCCAAATAATGATAAGAAAGAAGTTAGTGTAACTTCTCCTCAAGCAGCAATTGACCAATTTGGAGTTTTAATTACACTTATTCAAGTTGTTCTTGGAATATTTAGTGGTTTTGTTTTAATTGTTGGTGGAATTAATGTTATGAATACAATGTATAGTAATATACTTGAGAGAATTAATGAAATCTCAGTTATGAAGGCACTTGGTGGAACTAACTCTGATATTAGAAATTTATTTTTACTTGAGAGTGGAATATTAGGGTTATTTGGAGCAATTATTGGATTTATGCTTGCATACTTTTTAGCTGAAACTCTTTCATATTTGATTACTAATTTTGGGGGCTTTAATGTTCCTGTCTATTTCAATATAACTTACTTTTTAGGAACTGTATTTATTACAACGCTTTTTGCAATGATTTTTGGAACATATCCTGCTATTCAAGCGGCTAAAGTATTACCTGCAGATAACTTAAGGGATGAGTAAGGGAAAATATTATAAATATTAAAAAATATTTTTAGGTATGAGTGATCCAGCTTTCGCAGTAAGAAATTTGAAAAATTATATTACAACTGTTAGAACTTATATTGAAAATTCAAAAAATGCTTTTCCATTAAATAAAGAAGAATCAATTAAAGAGCTATCAAACATTTTAGTTCTTATAAATAACTATACTCTCTTGACGTTTTATGAAAGAAAAGAAACAAAAATTACACAACTTTTAGATGCTTATAAGAAAAAGATAGAAAAATTTATAGAAGAGTTAGAAAGTGGTAAAAATAAAACTGACATTGATTTTACAGCACTAATTCAAGAATATATCACTTTAATTTCAAATATGGAGATAGAAGCAAAGAATTTAGGGATTTCATTGAAATAACTTATAAATACATTTCTTTTATCTATTTTAATGAAATACAAGTATTTTTTAATTTTAAAGGGAACAAATAAAGATCTTGCAACTTATGAGTTTGAGACTTTGTGGCAAGTCTATTTTGAAGAAGACGTTAAATTAAAGCAATTACAAAATACTGTTTACATTTTTGAATCTAAAAATCTACTCGAGAAAGATAATGAATTTTTGTATAGACTAACTTTTACTAATCATATTAGCTTGTGTAAATTTGAAGGGGATTTTGAAGAGTTTAAGAAGAAAATCAATGAATTTGATTTAAAAAAATATGATGGATTGAAATTTGCAATTAAAACTAAAAGATTAACTGATGACTTTAACATTGGTACACAAAATAGGACTCTTGCAAAACCTATTTTTGACTTGTTTACAAATCCTAAAGTTGATTTGGAAAATGCTGATGTTGAGTTTTACTTCTTCTTTAAAGATGAGAATAATTTTTCTTTCTGTGAAAAAATATATCAAAATAACAAAGATTATTTAAGGCGAATGCCAAAGCTTCGTCCTGTTGTTATGCCTTATACTTTAAAGTCTGATATGGCAAGAGCAGCTATCAATTTGCTTGGATTGAAAAAGGGAGTAGTTATGGATCCGTTTTGTGGTATTGGTGGAATACTTCTTGAGGCTAAAGATATGAAATTTGAAATTATTGCAAATGATATTTCTTGGAATGATTTAAAGTATTTTAAAGAGAATTTTAAACACTATTTTCCAAATGAGAAATATCATAGAACCCTTGCCGATTGTAAAACTCTGTTTTTGAAAGCAAATAGTGTCGATGGAATTGTTACAGATATTCCCTATGGTAAATCTTCGAGAAAGCTTGGACTTGACTTGTATGAAGATTTCTTGAAATCTGCTAAAGTCTATTTGAAAAAGAATGCTCGAATGATTGTTATTTTTGCAAATTTTGTTGACTTTAAACGAATTGCTTTAAAATACTTTGAGGAAGAAATTCAAATTGATCAACATATAAATCGAAGTATGACAAGACATATACTTGTGCTGAAAAATAGTAAGTAATTGACTTCAAATCAATAACATTTTTAAAGGGATTTCCTTTTCTTAAAGTTATGAGTGAATTTTCTAAAGTTTTAGATATCGAGAAAAGATATGAAAAGATTATTTCTGATGCAAATGAGATATATGAATCTAAGATTGAAGAGACAAACAAAGAGTTAAAGAAAAGGTTTGAGACTTTTAAGAAAGAGATTAAAATTAGGCTAGATTTTGATTTGAAAGATTACAAGGATAGTTTAGAGAAACAAGCAGAAGTTAAAATTTCTAGTGCAAAAGAAGAGAGTTTAACGGTTTCAACTAAAGCTAAAGAGACAAAAGCTGTAGAGCAATTAATTAAGGAGTTTAAAAATTTTAAATAAAAATGTTTAAAGCAGATTTAATGAACGAAGTTAATATCTTTTTGTTAAAAGAAGATTTAGAAAAAGTTACAAATTTATTACACGATTTATCTTTAATAGAATTTTTTGAGATTGAAAAAAAGAACTATGAAAAATTCGAACATACAGATTTAAATGAATTATCAGGTAGACTCTTAAGAGTTAGAAGCGCTATTGCGATTTTAAGTGAGTTTACAGATAAAAATGTTAAAGGAAAAGAGCTTGAGAATCCTGCTGCTAAAACACATGAATTAAAAGATAAGCTTGAAAAATTAAAAAAAGAAGAAGTTCATTTGGCTGATGATATTAAAAGAGAAAAAATTTTAAAAGGTCTTAAAGTATCAGAAAAAGAATTAACTGAAAAAAACAATACTATTGGTTTTGTTCCTAAGAATAAATCTCATTTGCTTAAATCTCTTTCTAAAAATAACATTAAGTATAGAACTTACAAAAATGAGAAGAGAGTTTATTTCCTTGCAAAAACAAGTAAAGTTACATTTACTCACAAGGAATTTTATCTACCTAAAAAAATTGGAAAGGACAACTCTACTAAATTAGATAAGACAAGCGAGTCAATTAAAAAGTTAAATAGTGAATTAAATGAAGTTGCTAATGGAAATTTAAAAAACCTTGTTACAAAAGAAAAATTTTTGCATAAAGAAATTGAAATTCTTGAATCTAAACCTAAATTTGCAAAAACAGCAAACTTTACAGTTATAACTGGATTTGTTCCAAATAAAGAAGTTAACGCTCTTAAGAAAAGACTTGAAGATACTCTTAAAGATAAATTTGAGATGACAGTAGATAAAGCAAAAGGTGAGGAAGTTCCTATTAAATTATCAAATCCAAATACTGTAAGTAAATTTGAAGAATTACTTAAAATGTATTCCCTTCCAAAGTATGGTGAGTTTGACCCATCTTTTTTGATGTTTTTAATTTTTCCTTTATTCTTTGGGTTTATTTTAGGAGATGTTGGATATGGATTTATTTCCCTTGTCTTTTTTACAATTCTTAAAATTAAATTTAAAGAAATTAAAAATTTCTTATCTATTCTTCAATTTTCATCTATAGTATCTATTCTTTTTGGAATTCTTTATGGAGAATATTTTGGTTTTGAACCACATATCTTTCCTTTCGAATTTCACAGAGCACACAGCCCTGAAATATTACTGGTAATTGCAGTTATTTTTGGACTTATTCACATTAATATGGGATTAATTATTGGATTTTTCAATTCATTACCTAATATTAAAAAAGGAATTTGTGATAAATTAGCATATATTGTATTACAATTAGGTGCATTAGGATTATATCTTGGAATTACCAAATCAAATGAGATGATTACAATTATAGGAAGTCTTATTTTAATTTTTTCATTAGTGTTAATTTTTATGGGACATGGATTTATTGGAATTATGGAAGTTCCTTCTTTTTTCACAAATATATTATCTTATGCAAGGCTTATGGCAGTTGGTTTATCATCAGTTGCAATTGCTGTTTTAATTAATGATTTTACACATGTACTTTTTAGTAAAGGATTTATTGGGATGTTTTTTGGAGTCTTACTATTTTCACTTGGGCATATATTTAACATTGCTCTAGGTTGTTTTGAAGGGTTTTTACACACATTAAGGCTTCATTACGTAGAGTTCTTTACTAAGTTTTATACTGGCGGTGGAAGAGAATTCAAACCTTTTGGCAAGAAAGAATAAGTTTAACTAAATTAATAACTTTAATTCTTTAACAACTTCTCCCCAAGCTTTACTTTTAGGAGATGAATAACCTATTGTTCTAAAAATTCCCTTATATTTATTTGTTAAATGATCGTTTAATGATCTATCTTGACTACTTTTAATTCCATTAGTTCTGAAGTTTTCATATCTTTGTATAGCTAACTCCGATACTCTTGTTAATATTACTTCTTGGCCCTCTCATTCTCTTTGAGAATTCACTTCAAGACTTTTCATAATTCTTACAATCCCTCTATCAGATAAATACTCCTTTGGAGTTTTAATTTCAGGAGAGCTTAAAGAAACTTCAAAACTGGGATTTTGTGCACCATTTTGAACTGCAGGTAGAACAAATTCAATCCCCTTAATATTTGCTAAAACAATTTGATAGTCTAAATTTTTTTGCATCTCCCTTAATTTATTATTATTTTCACTAAAAGGATTAATAAAATTAAACATAACAAAAGTTACTAAATTAGGCTTTACAATTGGATACTCATCTATAAGTGGAAAATTAGGAAAATAAATAGAATTAGTTCTTTTTTCAATAGTTACCATTACTACTAGTTAGTAATATTTATTTAAAAGTGTTTTCATATTTGAATAAAATCTAATTCAGCTCTGAACTTCCAAATAAAACTCCAAATTGTTTACACCAAATTAAAACTTTATTGTATTTCTCTAAATCAATTGAATTATCTAACTCGTAGTTTTGATCGCCGATATTACCTTTCAACTCTCCTAAACTAATAAAATCAGTTGCCCTCTCATCAGTTGCAAGATAAACAAATAAATCGGGTCCATTTGTACTTTCAAAATTTTCAAATCTTAAAAACTTTTTATCTTGGTTTGAGATAACTTTTGTCATACCACTTACTTTATGAAATGAATCAGCATCTGTAAAACTTCCAATTAAATCAATATTGGCTACAGTTGATTCTTCTTCAATTACTTCTTCTTTAGCTTCATTTATGATTGTAGTATTATCTTCTTTAGTTAAATTTTGTTCTAGTAAAATTGACTCCGATATCTCTTCTTTTGGCATTTCTTTAACAACAACTTCAAAAGGATGCTCTTCATTAACTACTTTATCTACAAATAGTGGAGATGCTAAATACCAAGTTACTGATAATACAACTAATATTAATAGTATAAATAATACAACCTTTAGGTTTTTTTTCATAAGTATATCTGAATTAAATCCTATTTAAATGTAATGTTTAACCTTTATTAATAAATAATTTTTAGATATTTATCAAAACATTAATAAAGCCTTGTTATTTCCATAATTTTATGGTAGTAGAAACAATGATTTCAACAACAGGACTTTTAGGAGTAGGGGCAGGACTTGCATTAGGTCTTGCAGCAATCGGTACAGGATTAGGACAAAAAGAAGCTATGGCAGCAGCAATTGGTGCTATTTCTGAAGATCCTAAAATGTTTGCTAAAGCATTAATTTTTGCAGTTTTACCTGAGACAATTTTAATCTTCGGTTTTGTAACAGCATTTTTAATTATGGGTATGGCTCAATAATTTTATTATTGAAGTTTTAGATACAAAAATTATTCTAAAACACTTAATTTAATTTAAAATATATATTAATATAACAAATGTCTTTAGAAGTATTAAAAGAAGATATTCTTCATAAAGCTAAAATTGAGAAAGAAAAAATTCTTAATAGCTTAAAAGAAGAAATCTCAAGATTAGAATCTGAATCAAATTTAGAAATTGATAATTATAGAGAGAATCTTGAATTAAAATACCAAAAAGAAAAAGAATCATTTATGAGACAAATTTTAGGTAAAGCTGATAAAGATGCTAAAACAATAATTCTAAACGCTAAAAATAAAATTACTAATAATGTATTTGAAGATTTTGAATTAGAAATTAAAAATTTAACAAAGAAAGAGAGAGAAACACTTTTACAATCATTAATTAAAAAAGCAGAGAAATATATCAAATATGAAGTTGTTTATTGTTCTAAATCTGATTTAGCTTTTGTAAAATCAAAAGTTGAAAAAGAGTGTAAAGTTCTTGAATCACATGTAGAAGGATTAATTTTTAAGAACAAATCTGAAACAGAAATTTTAGATTTAAGATTTAGTGAAATTGTAGAATCCATTTTTGATACTAACAACAATAAAATTCAAGAGGTTTTATTCAAATGAAATTAGTTAATTTACAAAAGAACTCTTATAGTAGTGCAAAAATCAGTGTTAAACGTGGAATGCTTTATGGTGAAGATAAAATTAAAGAACTTTCTAAATTGCAATTTGAGGAAATTTTAAGATACTTAGAAGAACACAATTTTAAAAGTTCAGTTGATAAATCTTATTTACAATACGAAGGTTTCTATCTTATTGAGAGAATTTTAAACGATTTTCTATCTGAGGTTTATGGTAGTGTTATTTCAGGTTCTAGTAAAAAGAACAAAATGCTACTTGAATCTTATTATTTAAAATATCAAGTTCACAATATGATGGTTGTAATTAGGTGTATTAAATCTAAAGAAAAAGATTTTGAAGCTTATTTAATTGGAGATAATAGACGTAAAGAAAAGTATATTAAAGCATTTGAAATGCCAAATATTGAAGATAGTCTATCTTATATGAGTAAGAAACTTGGTTTTGATGAGAATGAAGTAATTGATGTTTTTAAAAAAGGAGAAATTTTTGAGTTAGAAAATTACCTTTACAAAGAATATTATAAAAAACTAGGATCTTACAAATTTACATACAATGGAATTGATGAAGTTAGTTTTGTAAAATTCATTAGAGATTATATTGATTTACTTAATATTAGAAGTTTTTTAAGAGTTAAAAATGATAATAAAACTATTGATTTTAAAGAAATTTATTTAGTTGGAGGTAAAATTAGTATTTTAGAATTTGATAAGCTAAAAGATAGTAAAATGGAAGATTGTTTAAAACATTTTAAAGATATTTTAGGAGAAACCCCTTTCTCACTTGATACTTTATCCATCGACTCAATTGATAAACAAATTTCTATGCACAAGAAAAAAGCTGATAATATATTTAGAATTGCAAAATTTGGTTCTCCTTTTTATGCTCTAAGGTATTTGTTTAAAGTTGAGAGAGAGATTGGAATGCTTAGAATTTTACTTAAAGCAAAATATTTAAAATTAACAGAAGAAGAGGTTAAAGAGTTGTTATAAAATGGAAGATATAAAGTCAAATAATAAATCAAAAATTGTAGTACTTGGAGAAGAGGATTTTACTTTAGGTTTTGAACTTGTTGGAATAGAATCAAATTCACTTGATAAAATTGAAGATTTACTTCGTAAAGAAAGTGGTATTGGAATTATTATTATTTCACAAAAAGATTATGATACTTTATCAATTAAAATTAAAAATCAAATTGACAAATTAATCAAACCAATTGTTGTAATTTTGTCTGATTCTGATATTAAAGGAAACAATTTAAGAAATGCTATTATTAAAGCCCTTGGCGTTGATTTGATGAAGTAAAACTTTAACAAAGTATACTTTTTATTTCTCTAATTCTAATACCCTACCAAACTTTTATAAACCATTTACATTTCCTGTTAAGTATATTAAAATGGCTAAAGAACAAGGTAAAATTATTAGAGTTTCAGGACCTGTAGTTGAAGGTAATGGACTTTCTGTAAAAATGTCAGACATTGTTAGAGTTGGAGATGAATCTCTTATGGGGGAAGTTATTAAAATTGAAGAAAATTCCTTTATTATTCAAGTTTATGAAGATACAACTGGACTTAAACCTGGTGAGCCTATTACAAATACAAATATGCCCCTGAGTGTTGAGTTAGGGCCAGGATTATTAGGTAGTATTTACGATGGAATTCAAAGACCACTACAAGTTCTTGAAAGTGAAATGGGACATTTCATTAAAAGAGGAGTTAACGCAAATGGAATTTCTCACGAAAAAACTTGGGATTTTAAAGCAACTGTTAAAAAAGGAGATGTTTTGAAAGAAGGAGCAATTATTGGATTGGTTAAAGAGTTTGATTTTGAACATAAAATTATGCTTCCAAATAAAGTTTCTGGAAAAGTTAAAGAGATTAAATCAGGTAAATTTACTGTAGCTGAAATTATTGGTAAATTAGAAGATGGGACTGATTTGAAATTAGCTCATTTTCAACCTGTTAGATTACCAAGAAAATTTAGTGCGAAATTAGCACCTTCTATTCCACTAATTACTGGTCAAAGGGTTTATGATGTATTCTTTCCTGTTGCTAAAGGAGGAGTTGCTGCACTACCAGGACCTTTCGGTGCTGGAAAAACAGTAACACAACAATCAATTGCTAAATGGTCTGATGCTGATATTGTTGTTTATGTTGGGTGTGGTGAGCGTGGAAATGAGATGACAGAAGTTCTAACAGAATTTCCTCATTTAGTTGATCCTAAAACTGGAAAGTCAATGATGGAGAGAACAATACTTGTTGCAAATACTTCTAATATGCCTGTTGCTGCAAGAGAAGCTAGTATTTATGTTGGTATGACACTTGCTGAATATTACAGAGATCAAGGGTTTCACGTTGCTTTAATGGCTGATAGTACTTCAAGATGGGCTGAAGCTATGAGAGAGATTTCATCAAGACTTGAAGAAATGCCTGGTGAAGAAGGATACCCTGCGTATCTATCAACTAAGCTTGCTAATTTCTATGAGAGAGCAGGACTTGTTACAACTCTGAATTCTGAATCAGGATCCGTAACGGCCATAGGTGCTGTTAGTCCTGCAGGAGGAGATTTCTCAGAACCTGTTACACAAAATACTCTACGAGTTGCAAAATGTTTCTGGGCACTTGATGCTAAACTTGCTGAAAAAAGACACTACTGGTCTATTAATTGGTTAAACTCTTATTCATTATATCACGAATCACTACGAGAATATTTTAGAACAACTATCAATAAAGATTGGGAAGGTAAAATTAAAGAACTTATGAATATTTTACAAGAAGAAGATTCCCTTATGGAAATTGTTCAATTAGTTGGTTCTGACTCTTTACCTGAAAACCAACAAGTAACTCTTGAAGTTGCAAGATTAATTCGTGAAGAACTTTTACAACAAAACGCATTTCACGAAGTTGATAGATTCTGTTCACTTACAAAAGCTAATGATTTAATTGATTTAGTTTTATTATTTCGTGATGCCGCTAGCAAAGCTGTTAAAGCAAATGTTCCTGCAAGAGATATTTTAGCATCAAAGGGTAAGTATGAAATTTCAACAATTAGAATGGAACAAGATTATGAAAAAATTCTTGATAAAGTTAAAAAGAAAATCACATCTGAGATGGATGAATTGATTAAAAGGTTTAGTTAAAATGGCAATTAAAAAGGAATACAAAACAATTAGTAAAGTAGCTGGTCCACTTATTTATGTAAAAAATACACACCCAGTTGGTTATGGAGAACTTGTTGAAGTTATCGTTTCTGGCGAGAAAAAGTACGGACAAGTTTTAGAAACAAGTGAAGATGTTGTTGTAGTTCAATTATTTGAAGGAACAACAAGTGTTGGTAAAGATGTTTCTGTTAAATTCTTAGATGAACCTTTAACTCTTAAAATTGATGAGAGTATTAAAGGAAGAATTTTATCAGGTATTGGAAACCCACTTGATGGTGGAACTGAACTTGTAGGAAAAAAAGAAGAAATTACAGGTGCTGCAATTAATCCTTATTCAAGAGGACTTCCTAATAATTTTATTCAAACAGGAATTTCATCAATTGATTTAATGACAACCCTTGTTCGTGGACAAAAACTTCCTATCTTTTCAGGTTCTGGTTTAAGTCACAATGATCTAGCACTTCAGATTGCGAGACAAGCGAAGGTAGTAGGTGAAAAGTCTGATTTTCTAGTTGTTTTTGCTGCTATGGGAATTACAAATGAAGAAGCTCTTAAATTTCAAAAATCCTTTGAAGAAAGTGGTGCAATTGATAATGCTGTACTATTTATTAATAAAGCGGATGATCCTTCTGTTGAGAGGATTGTTACACCGAGAATGGCATTAACTGTTGCTGAATATTTTGCATTTGAGAAAGATACACATGTTTTAGTTATATTTACTGATGTTACAAATTACTGTGAATCACTAAGAGAAATTGGTGCTGCTCGTGAAGAAATTCCAGGTAGACGTGGATATCCTGGTTACATGTATACGGATTTATCACAATTATACGAGCGTGCTGGAATGGTTAAAGGAAAGAAAGGTTCAGTTACTCAAATTCCAATTTTAACTATGCCTGGTGATGATAAAACTCACCCAATTCCCGATTTAACAGGATATATTACAGAAGGTCAAGTTCAACTTGGACGTGAGTTACATCGTAAAAACATTTACCCAAGTATTGATGTTTTACCTTCACTTTCAAGATTAATGGGTCTTGGAACTGGAGAAGGAAAAACTCGTGAAGATCATAAGAAAGTTGCTGATCAAGTATTTGCATTATATGCTGAAGGTAAAGAGATGAGAGGTCTTGTTGCAATTGTTGGTGAAGAAGCTTTATCAGATAGAGATAAGAGAAAATTAAATTTTGCAAAAGAATTTGAAGAACAATTCTTACAACAAGGAATGAACGAAGATAGAAGTTTTAAACAAACAATGGATATTGCTTGGAAAATTTTATCTACTATTCCAAGAGAAGAACTTACTAAAATTGATAATAAAATCAAAGATAAATATTATAATAACTAAAATGGATACAGCAGGAAATGATAATTTTTTTAACTGGATTGGAAATGAACTTACAACAAAAGATAAATTATTAGTTAAAGCTGTTAATGGAAATCAAAATGGTTTGATTATTACAAGAGAATCTGATGGGAAAACCATTCATTGTAAGTATAATCCTCAAACTCAAATACTAAGCATCCCAACTGGAAAGAAAACTATTCAAATTAATGCTTCACAATTTCCTAATGCTCCTCAAGCATTAGAGCAAATTAGAGTTGCATTTCAATAAATTAAAATGGCAAAAGTTACAAGTGCAAATAGATCTGAATTACTTAAGTTAAAAGCTAAAGTTAAAACTGCTTCAAAGGGTCATGGTCTTTTGAAAAAGAAAAGAGATGGTCTTGTAATGGATTTTTTTAAACTTCTTGAAAATGCTAAAGATCTTCGTTCTGAGATGACTGAGAATTTAAAGAAAGCACAAACTTCACTTAAAAAAACTAGGATTTTATCTTATGATTTAGAGTTAAAATTATATTCAAAAACCACTAAGGGTAGAAATCTAATTGATTTTCAATCTAAAAATATTATGGGTTTATCTGTTCCTGAAATTAAATCTACATTTGAAAAAAGAGACTTAATTGAGAGAAATAGAACTGTTTATTCTTCTTTTACACTTGATGAAACTATTCAAAAATACGAAGAACTTGTTAAGCAAATCATCGTTGTTGCTGAAATTGAAACTGCTATGGTTAGACTTCTTAACGAGATTGAGCGAACAAAGAGAAGAGTTAATGGACTTGAATTTAATATTATTCCAGAATTAAAAAAAGCTGAGAGTTTTGTTAAATTATCACTTGAAGAACAAGAGCGTGATAATACAATTAGACTTAAGAAAATTAAAGCTAAGCTGGAAGCTTAATCTCCCTAATTTCTTCACTTAAATCTGACACAAAAACTTTATAAATCTCAAATTTTAGAAAATTCTATGAATATGAAAAATTTAAATAAAAATGGACAAGCATTACCATTAAATACAATTGTTATTGCAATTTTGGTAATTATTGTATTACTTGTAATTATTGTTTTCTTTACAAGTAAAGTTGGAGATAGTGGTTCTACTATTGATGATACTACTGACACACTTACAGCTTGTGAAGTTGGAAGCTATTTGATTAGTTCTGAAAAATATAATGATGCAAGATTTATGGCTTTAGATCAAAACGGAGCTTGTAGTTCTTCAGGATATGAAAAAATGAATGTAATACCTAAAAATAAAGATGGGCAAAGTTGTTGTGTTCAACCAAAATAAAAAATAAACTTTAATTTCTTTAAAAACTCAAATATAATTCAAAGACTTATTAAAAAAACTTAGATAGAAATCATAGATTCACAAATAAATTTTAAAAAATTTATGGTGTGCCAAAAATCAAATAATTTTTAAGCATCTTAACTTATTTTTAAGAAAAATAAGTAAGCAGAATTAAATTTATAATTCTTTAAATTCTTCCTAGAAGAATTTATCTAAAGTCTTAACGTTCTTTATGGTATTCAAACTTCGTTCAACCATTGTTTCTTCAAAGTCTTTAGACTTTAGTATTTCTTTTACTTTATCTTTACTCAACTCATTATACTCTAAAGTATCTATCTCAAGATAAGGCATTTTTTTAAATGTGTTAAATACTTCAACCCAAGTATGATCAAAATATTCAAACCAATCAAGTATCTTAAATAATTCTTCCCATTTGTCTCTGTACTCTTTAACTAATTTAAGTGCTTTTTTCGGACCAATTCCTTTTATTCCACCGGGGTTAAAATCAGTTCCACAAAGAATTGCAATTATAATTAACTCATCTAAATTGACATTTAAATTCTTTAAATTCTTCTCTAAATCATAATACTCAATTGGGACTTCTTTGTATACACTACTTCCTGCAACTTTACGTCTATTTGAAACACTTAGATTTCTAATTAAATTCTTTGCCCCAAATAATAATGAATCAAAATCTTGTGATGCTGCTGCAAAAACTAACCCTTTTTGATTTAGATAAGCACCTTGAGCTTCTCCCTCAGAGGGGGCCTCAATGATTGGGAAGCCGAAGGCTGCGATTAGTAATTTTGAGTCTTCAATCATTGTTTGATCTAATTTGTTAAGCCCTTGGGCATACTTTTTGGCATCTTCCATAACTCCAAGTTCTAATGCTTCACGATACTTCACATCTGCTTGCATTTTCTTCTCTGCACGATTTGCTCTTTCCTTATTTTTTAACTTTGGAGCAATTCCATCAAATACAAATACAGCTTTTACGTTATTTCTCTTAAAATAGACTAGTCGATTAAAAAGTCCTTTTAGATGTGAAGTTACATTTCCTTTAGAATCTGTTAAAGGATTGCCATCTGGTTGCCTTATTGAGGCTAAGAATTGGTAGAGCATATTAAATGTGTCGATTGCTATCTTTTTATTAGAAATTGATGATAGCTCAATTTCATCGTATTCTAAAATATCTTTGATTGCAACGCCCATTACGTGCGCCTCCGATTGTGAAGTGTGAGAGGCGATAGGCGAATACTTCCGATTGTGAGATGTGATAAGTGATGGGTGATGTGATTCATAATTATGTCTGAATTTCATTATATTTAAAGATTTGTTTTACAAATAATAATACAATAAAAACGATATTTATTTAAATTACTAAATTTTAATTTTAAATATGAAAAAAGGAGTGGATTATATTGGAAATACTATTGTATTTTTTTGTCATGATGGAGAAGGAAACTATTTAATGAATAAAAGATCTCAAAATTCTCGTGATGAAAAAGGGACCTGGGACGTAGGAGGAGGAGGAGTTGAAACCCATGATACTATTTTAGAAACATTAGAAAAAGAAATTCTTGAAGAATATGGAACTGTAATTCTAAATTATGAATTTTTAGGATATAGAGATGTTCATAGAGAAAATGAAGAAATTAAAACACATTGGATTGCTCTAGATTTTAAAGTTCATGTAGATAGATCAAAAGCCATTAATGGAGAACCTCACAAATTTGATGAAATTGGATGGTTTAAATTAGAAGATTTTCCTAATCCACTTCATTCTCAGTTACAATATGCAATAGATAAATATAAAGATAAATTATAATTAAAATTTATGAATTTTTGACCAAATATAATTTTTAACTATTTTCTCATAAAAACGATATTTATTTAAATGAAAAAAATTTATTTATTATATGGAAGCTTTCAAAGAGCAAGTAAAAAAAAGTTTTAATTCTTGTAAATTAGACATAGAAGATTTGAGAATTGAAAATACTGCTCTTAAAGGCAAGATACTTGATGTTCAATCCCAAAATTCTAAACTAAATTCTATACTTAATGAACTTATATCTGAAATTAAAGGACTTAAACTTGCAATTGATTATATTAAAGATTCAAAAGAACAGCACCAAACAGTTATTGAGAAAGAAACTATTAAAGAAACACCAATCCACAAAGAACCTTTTAAACAAGAAGTACAAACAAAACAACCTTCAAAAGTTAAAGATCCCTATGAAGCATTACTTGCATTTAAAGCTAAAGCAAATAAGAGAGAAATGCTTAAACAAAAGTTAATTTCAATGGTTGGTGAGAGTGGAATGAATTTATCTGAGTTAAAATTTATGTTTATAGAACACTTTAGATACTGTTCTAAAGCAACTTTTTACAATTATCTAAAAGAACTTGAACTTGAAAAAGTAATTAGAATTGAAAGAGAGAACTCTAAGAACTATATTTACTTAAATTCAATTTCCAGAGAGATTTAAGATTTTATTACCCTTTTTTTAGTAGCTTTCTTTTTAACAGGTCTACTAGAAACTTCTTTGATTTCTTTTTTCTCTGTATCAACTTCAAATACCTTGAATGTAAAAGCCGTATTTATTACTCTTGTTTTATTTACTATTTCTTCAAGACCAGATGTCTCGTGAATATGCCCTACAAATGTTATATCAGGTGAGAAGTTATCTAAAAAAATCCTTAAAGCTGGAGAGCCTGTAATAAATGGGAAAGGACTAGCATCTCCTATTTCTGTATCAATTGGTGGAATATGATTTAATTGAATTTTAATTGGAACATCCTCAATTGCTTTAAAGTTCTGAACCATGTTATCAAGTACTTCTTGCTCGGGAATTCCAAAAGGACCAACGCTTAAATAGTTAGTTCCAAAAATTGCAATATCATTATTTATTTTAACGGGAGAATTTCCAACTAAGTGTATTGAATAGTGTTTGATTAAACTCTCAATTGCCGTATCACTTTCGTGATTTCCAGGAACAAAAAATATTTGTTTATCTTTAAAAGGTTTAAATAATTTTTCAAAATCATTATCGTTCTCAGAAATATCACCTGTCATAATTACAAAATCAATAGAATCGAAATCAACGTATTTCTCAATTGCATTAGTTACATTTAAATTTGAGTGCCAATCTGATGTTGCAACGAATCTAAACTTTGTTTTCATAATAAAAGTTAATGTTTAGAATTTATAATAGTTTGGAAAAATAAAACTTTATAAATATTAAAAAACAAAAATAGTTAATGAAAATATTTCAAGAAATTTTATTTTTTTTATTAATTCAAATTATTGGATGGAGTGGATTTTTTATTTTAAGATCTTATGGAATAAACTATATAGATAATTATATAATAACTATTCTATATTTTTCACTTGTTTGCTCTTTATTGATTTATTTATTAAAAATAGAATTTAAAAAATATTTTTTTATACCAAATAAAATCCAAATATTTAGCCTCAGTGTCTTTTTTATTGTATCTTCAATCATTTATTATTACTTTGGTAATAATCCGAAATTAATTCCATTAAATTTAATTCATCCTGAAGTTTATTTATTAACTTTAGATTTTAAATATTTTTTAACAAAGTCCTTAGAAATTTTATTTCAACAACTAACTTTTCTCTTTGTAATTTTATTATTATTTGAAAAGTTAAAATCAATAAAAGTAGTAACTATTATACTTGTTATATTATTACAATTAACACATTTATTTAATTTTATATATATGCCTTTTAAATTTGCTATGATCTTTCAAATTGGTGCTTTATTCGGTTCTTTAATTTTTCCTTATCTTATTCTTAAAAATAAAGATGGATTTGTATATACTTATATACTCCATTGGGGGTTTTATTTATTAGTTGATTTAGTATTTATTTTTTATTACTTAACTCTTTAATACTATTTTCAAAATACTCCATCTTAACTAGTGGTTTATCTCCAATCTTTTTTCTCGCTCTTATCGCAATCAGCCCCGCATGTTGGCATAATCCTTCAATCATTGCACCACTGAACTTATCAGTTAGTTTCGCAATCTTTGCTAAATCTACTTTATCACTACCTGAATCAGATGTAGGCATTGTTTTAGTCTGTATTTTAAGTATAGCAAGTCTTGTATTTTCATCAGGTAATCCAATTTCAATTATTGAATCTAATCTTCCTGGTCTTTTTAGAGCTTCATCAATTAAATCTACACGATTTGTTGCAGCAATTATTGAAACTCCTGTTAATTCTTCAACACCATCAAGTTCTGTTAATAATTGATTAACAACTTTATCACCAACTCCATTATTTGAATTTCCACGCATAGATGCAATTGAGTCAAATTCATCAAAGAAAATTACAGTTGGTGCCACTTGTTTTGCTTTTTTAAAAATTTCACGAATTGCTTTTTCACTCTCCCCAACCCACTTTGAAACAAGTTCTGGACCTTTAACTGAGATAAAATTAGCCTCACTTTCTGTCGCTACGGCCTTCGCTAACATTGTCTTACCTGTTCCAGGTGGACCAGTTAAAAGTACACCTTTAGGAGCTTTAATTCCAGCTTCTTTGAAAACATTAGGTTCTTTAAGTGGCATCTCAACCATTTCTCTTAAATCTCTTTTAGCATCCTCAAGTCCACCTATATCACTCCATTTAACATTAGGTTTTCTAATCAATACTTCACGCATAGCTGAGGGTTCAACTTTGTGAAGAGCTTCATTAAAATTTTCCTGAGTAACTTTAATATGTTCTAAACTATCTGCTGGGATTTGTCCTTCGAATTTAACTAAATCCGGAATCCATTTTTTAAGCGCTTTCATTGCAGCCTCTTTTGATAGAACTTCTAAATCAGCACCAGTAAATCCATGGGTTACTTCTGCAAGTTTATCTAAATCAACATCTTTAAGAGGCATTCCTCTTGTATGAACATCTAAAATCTCTCTTCTTCCTTCTCTACTTGGTGGATTAATTGAAATCTCACGATCAAATCTTCCTGGTCTTCTTAGAGCAGGATCGATTGAGTTTGGCCTGTTTGTTGCAGCAATTACAACTACATTTCCACGCCCCTTAAGTCCATCCATCATAGTTAAAAGCTGTGCAACAATTCTTCTCTCAGCTTCTCCTGAAACATTGTCTCGATTTGGTGCAATAGAATCTATCTCATCAATAAAAATAATTGCTGGAGCATTTTTCTCAGCTTCATCAAATATTTCTCTAATTTGTTTCTCACTCTCACCATAGTATTTACTCATAATCTCAGGCCCATTAATGGTTTTGAAATGAGCATCTAATTCATTTGCAAGAGCTTTGGCTAAAAGGGTTTTACCAGTTCCAGGTGGACCATATAATAAAACACCTTTAGGTGGAGAAATACCAATTCTCTCAAAGACTTCTGGATGCTTCATAGGAATCTCAATCATTTCACGAATAGCACCTACTTCTTCCTTTAATCCACCAATATCATCATATGTTATAGAAGGTACTTTCATATCCTGTGGCTTAGTTACTTTCTCTGAAATTTTTAATTCTGTATTTGCAGTTACTCTAACAAATTTCTTAGGACTAGTTTTAGTTACAACGTAATGAAGAGTTGTTCCCATAAGACTAAAATTAACTACATTTCCTTTCATAAGTGCTTTTCCAATTAATTTTTCTAATAATATGGGTTCCCAATTTCCAGACATTGAATATTGCTCTGTTGGAGCAATTTCAATTTGTTTTGCAATTTCAACTTGTACTTTCTCTACTTGCGCAGTATCACCTAATGTAACACCAGCATTTGATCTTAGAGATGAATCCATTCTAATTAATTCCAAGCCCTCATCTTGAGATTTAACTGTTAAAACTTTAGCAATTGTTTGATTTTTTCCTTTAATTAAAATATAATCTGTTTCATTAACATCTAGAGCTTTCATAGTATTACTATCAATTCTAACTATACCACGACCTATATCTTCGTGATATGTCTCTGCAACATTTAGATTTACTATATTATTTTCCATAATTCTTATAAGATTTAATTATTTATAAAAGTAACTATTTTTTATCAAAAACTTAAAGTTTTCCAAATAATAAGGATTTGATAAAATTAACTTTGTTTTTTCTCTTTAATTCTAAGTACTAAATCATTTAATATATTCATAAAATAAATATATGCATCATATGGACTTCCATAGGGATTATTTAAATTATCATCTTCTTGGTATTTAGTTGACATATAATAAAAATGGTCTGAAGTTGTTAATTTTCTCCAAGTATCAAGTAAATTATCATCATTTAACTCTTTAATTTCTTTTTCAAGTTCAAAAATTTCTCTATTTGCTTCCTTTTGCATTTTATTTCCAATCCAAGGTGAAATGTCTCTTTCTTTATCCATCCAAGATAATAAAAATGGAACATCTAATTCTTCTTTTTTAGTAAATATGTTAATTGCTTCACTTGGTGTTACAAAATAATTTTTATTATCAATTAAAAGTTTCTCAGGTAATTTCTTTATAAAATTAATAATCCCTGTATCTTCAAGATTCTTCTCTCCAAATGTCTCATATTCCATAAATAAATTAATAATTTCTTCTGCTTCTTCTAACCTATTAATCCAACTTGTATACTTATCAGTTGTAAGCGGCCATTCACTCCATTTTCTATTTGAAAATCTGTACTGTATATCATCTGATAATTTGTAGTTTTTTGTAAATAAAGTTATTTCACCTTTGGAATCTTTTGCATTATAGAGCACATTTGGACTTTTATTTCCTAAAACATTATCAAATCCTTCTGCAAGAATTCCTTTATATCCCATATCTTCAACAAAACTTGCAAGTTCATTAGTATAAATTAATTCTGTATTTCTAAATACTTTAGGTTCGAAATTGAAATGTTTTTTTATTAATTCTCTATGTTTCTCAATTTGTTCTTTAAATTCTTCTTTAGAATAAAGAAAACTTAATGAGTGATAATAAGTTTCTGATAAAAATTCAACACTACCTGTTTGCGCAAGTCTTTTGAAACTCTCAAGAACTTCTGGTTCGTATTTCTCCATCAATTCAATTGCAATACCTGAAATAGAAAAAGTAACTTTAAATTTTCCCTCATTTTTCTCAATTAACTCTAGAAGTAATTTGTTCATAGGAAGATAACATCTTTTCGATACTCTTGAAAATGAATCTTTTGTATTTTCATCATCAAAATAATCATCTTTATTTCCAATATCAAAAATTCTAAATTTTTTAATTATAATTGGTTCGTGGACTTGAAAATAAAAACATATAGCAACCATCTAATTTATTAAAAATAAGTTCTTATAAAAAGTTTAAGTGTCCTTATAAATAGTAAATAATAGTTTACTGCATATTAACAAAGAAAGTAGTTACTCTATCTAAACTTGAGGGGTTAGAAATTCTAATAAAATAACTTTGTCTATTTGGTTGTGTTCCAATAAATCTTTGCGAATATAAATATTCTTTAGATCTTGTTACTAAGTTTCCATTTCCACTAGAATCTATCGGAATTAATAAAAAATTATACTTATTATTTGGTTCTAAAATCAGAGTATTTAACTTAAATACATATTTATAATTCTTAACATCTTCTAAAGTAAAATTAGAAGAAGAAATTACCAAGAAATCTCCATTTAAATCTATTAATTCTGTACTTGAAACTTTTTCACAAAGGTTAGAATTATAATTTGAACATCCATTTTTATCAAGAGTTTTAATCTCAGAGTCTTTAAAAATATACAAATCATAACTAATTGCATCTTTTTCATAATAATTAGAAATTTGAAAATCAAACCATTGGTCAGAACCTTGAAAAGAGGTTTGAATTTTAGTATTTTCTAAAGGTACTAAAACATTTGGACCAAAGTTATTATTGACATTTATTGATTTAAAATTACTATTTAATAACTCTTCATTTGAATAATAATTATCTTTTGAACCAACAGCAAAAACTAAAAAATATATTTCTTTATTTGAATCGAATAACTCAAAAGAATTTGTTTCAGGATTATATATTTGATATAACAATAAATCTTTCTCACTATTCTCATCAAATTTATCTTTTGAAGTTATAAGTACGCTTAAATCTAGATTAGAATCTTTTTTTGAATTATAGTAATTAACCTTATCATCTTCTAAAGTTATAAAATTATCTAATTTTTCATCTAAATTACTTTCCTTTAACATAGCAATCAAATCTTCATAATTTGAATAAGTATCTTTGTCCAGAAAATTCTTATAAGAATAAATAACTACATATTTTTCAGGAACAATATTACTATCCAAATCTTTAAGTGTTAATTTAATAGAATTCTCAGCAGATGTTAATTCTTCTAAAGTATAATCTAAAACTCCTAGTGGAATTTTATTTTCAAATAATGAT
This sequence comes from uncultured Methanosarcinales archaeon, assembly GCA_964351975.1. Taxonomy (GTDB): domain Archaea; phylum Nanobdellota; class Nanobdellia; order Woesearchaeales; family UBA583; genus UBA583. The sequence continues at coordinate 70,884 of CAYGPK010000005.1, read as the reverse complement.
GAAAATTCTAACTCTACTTTATTATTTACTTTATTTATAATTTTAAATCTTAAATTTAAATAAGACTCATCTTCAAAATTTTCATTTTCAAATATCTTAACTTCATATTTTTCTTTGAATTCGGGAGTTAGAGAATTTTGATACATCTTAGAAATACAATAAATTTCTAAATCTTCTTTTTTAATGTCTAATGTCTCTTTATAACATAATAAAATCTCTTCATTTATCTTATCTGAAAAACCATAAAAATATTTGTATAAGTCTGAAATTAAATTCTCTAAAGCACTATTCTTATTTCTAAATTCGTAACTTCTGCTTTGAGAAAGTTTTCCAAATTCATTTTCAAAAGAATCTTTAGTTTCAATATCAACTTTAATTTCTCCAGTTTCAATAATTTCAACATTAACTGATTCTAATGTTACTTTATTTACTTGAAGAAATACTTTTATTACTCTTTGAATTTCCGCTGAAATATAATTCTGATATTCACTATCAAATTTAAGATTTGTATCTTTCAAACAATAAGCATTTGAATTATCAGTATCACCCTCTTTAATATTTTTTTCATTATAAAAATAAATATCTCCATAAATTCTACAACCTATATGATTCCTCTCATCTTGTTCAAAATTTGAATTTACTAAATTAGTTTCTATTTTCTCTTCTAAAAATTTAGACTTTGAGGTTTCTAAAAATCTATTCATATAAGTTTCTAAAAATATTTTCTCTTTCATACTAAAAGATTGAATATTATCTAAATTTTTTACTAATGAAAACTCTTGATCAAAAATACCATTTTCTTGAGATGATATAACAACTGATAATGCAACATATCCAATTAAAAGAACAACTGGCAACAAATAATAAAATACCATTCCATTTTTATTTTTATTATAAATCATTTTAATTTTATGCTATAAATTTTAAACTTAATAATGCCGAAACAGCACCACATTTTATTCCCTCATTATCTTTTGTTTTAAGAGTTGGATTTTCAAATGAAATGAGAATATCCTTATTATCTTTTGATTTTATATAATATAGTGAAGACCTATCTGTATAAGATTTCAAATTAACTATACAATTATTAACTGAAAAAATGTATAATAAATTAGCTTTATCAAAAAAACTCTTATCTTCTAAAGTATCATAATAACTTTGGATAGAGTTTTCAGTTTTGGATAAATAGTCTTTTTTGTATTGCTTTAACCTCTCAACACTCTCGTCATTATTAAGCCAAATTAAATCTTTAACTTCGTAGTTTCCACTCTCATCATTAAAGAATAAACCTTTATCTTTAGAATCTAACTCTTGTTTTAAAAAAGTATAAATATAAACAGATTCAAATTCTGATTTTAAATCTGGATTTAAAACATCTTCTATCTCTCCAGTAAAATTTGTTGCTGCTGATACTGATAGATATAAGAATAATCCTGTTAAGAGTAAAGAGAATGCAATTATGACTACTTCTTGATAAAGTACTCCTTTTCTAGTCTTAAAATAGAAAGTCATTTTAGTATTGAATTAACTGAGAACTTTTTTTAAAAATTGTATAACACTTCCAAGCATCCTCAGCTGCAGATAATTTTATATGTCTTCGATGATTTTGTTTTGCTGATTTGTCTGAATCTATCTCTTTATTTTTAGAACTAAAGTTAAAACTAAAGTTAAAACTAAAGTTCGGAATTAAAGGAGAAACCATATCTCCTAATGCTTTAAATGGGCCAAAAATTAAAGTAGTATCAATATCTTTTTTTGAAGAATTTGAATTATTAGTTGAATTGTCAGAACCTGATTTTGAAAGGCTCTCTAGATTTCCATCAGAAAAATAATTTACATACAATAATAAATCTTCTTTCATAACTGCAAGCTCTTCAATAAATGTTTCTAATAATTTAAGATTATCAACCTTTAGATTTTCTCTATAAGATGCAACTTCATAAATGTTCCAAGAATAGGCTTTATACTCAATTTTATTTCTCATAAAAGGAACTTGCTGTGCACCTTGAGGAGTTTGTAATATCTCAGTTCTTCTTTTCTGAGCAAAATTTAATTCAATTATTGGGAAAATTCTTAAATCATCTTTTTTCAAATAAATTTTATTAGTATCCCATTTATCTTTTATTCTTCTAAATTCTTCATCTGTTAGGTCTTTATCTTTTGAAGGATAAAATATATATTTATTATTTGATATGCCTGCTAGAAATCCCGTTTTCCCCTTAAAATTACCAAATCTAATTTCAGAACTTGGAATAAAAAGACCATATCTTGTAAATTCTAAATCATGAATAGTATTGGTTCCTCTCTGCGAAGGCTGAAAATTTCTAACTCCTAATACTTTTACATATGAATAGGAATAATCAAATAAACTTACAAATTCAGGATTGTCCATCTCGAAATCTTTATACAAACTACTACTTTCAAAACCTTCAGATTTTCTACTGATCTCAATTAAAAGTGGTTTCATAAAATTAATATGCATTTGAACTTGGGCATAAATATTTTTTAGAGCTGAAACTTTAAGTTTAAATGTTGTTGTTGTATCTGAAATTGCAGAAGGTAACCAAGTATAAAACCTATACATAAACCTTGCAACTTGTTCTTTTGCTTGATACGATATATCAATTGAGTAGATATCTTCATCAAGCTGTTCTTTAAGTCCTTTCTTTTTTTGAAGTGGATCATCAAGGCTTGTACCAAAGAATAAATGAGGTAAAAGAGCAAAGTCTAAACCTTGCTCTGATGCTGATCTATTTAGTTGCCACAATCTTCCCATATCAACTTCATTTACCCATTTATCTTTAAGATGATTTATTGCCTCATTTCTATCTCCTCTTAATTTTCTAATTTCAACACTATCATCTTTTATTCCTTTTAATTTTAACTCTTGAATTTTTTCATCTGAAACTGTAATTTTATCAAACCAATCTTTATACATATGAGCTGTTTTTACTTCTTTTAAAAGTGGCAATAGATGAACTCTAATTAATTGAATTAATTGTTGAAAATTTTCTTGAAATGCCCTTATACTTCCACCTTTTATTTGTCTCATCTGAGTTCCAAATTGAGAATTTTCACTAAAATAATGATAATCTTCTAATTTAAGTGGTGTATATCCTTTTCCAGTGTAATAAGGGAAATTTAAATGCCAGAAATACTTGTCGGTTAAATCTTCATTGTAGCCACTCACATTATTATCCATCTCCATAATTGATTTAGAAATATCTTTTGGACTTAAAGAATATTTTTTTCTAATGGAATCTAATTGAAGAATATTGTCTGCCATACTTATATATTATGTGAAAATAGAGTTTTTAAATTTAAATCATAACTTTAGAGGAAGTATTTAGAATTCTAAAAGTAATTTTTATAAAGAACTAAAGCTAAATAATAATATGGTTAAAAGTAATATCATCGAAACTTATTTTAATTCTATCGATGATTATCTTGAAAAAGCGTATAAAACTGCAAATGAAGCAAGATCTAAGGGACATGACCCTACAGATGAAGTTGAAATGCCACTTGCAAGAAATGTATCTGAGAGAGTTGAAGGACTTATCTCTGTTGTTTGTGAACAACTTTTGGGAAGTGGAGTTGCTAAAAGAATTTCTGAATTAGAAGAAGAATATGGAAATCAAGATTGGAGAGTAGGGTTACAAATTGCACACGAAGTAGCACAATCTAAGTTCTGTGATTTTAAAGATAAAAAAGAAGCGATGGAAATTGGTGTGCGTGTTGGATTTGCGTATTTAACATTAGGTGTTGTTTCTGCTCCACTTGAGGGTTTTATTGAATTTCAAATTAAAAAAAGACGAGATGGGGATGAATACCTAGCAATGAGTTTTGCAGGTCCAATTAGAGCAGCAGGTGGTACTGCGGGTGCGGTTGTTGTAATTATTGGAGATTATGTTCGTAAGAAAATGGGTTATAAAGAATATGACCCTGATGAAACTGAACTTAAAAGATTCTACACCGAACTTCTAGATTATAATGATCGTTGTGTTAGATTACAATATCTGCCTTCAGAAGAAGAGACTAAATTTTTAGTTTCAAGAATTCCTATGGAAATTACTGGAGATCCCTCAGAAAAAATTGAAGTTTCAAATTATAAAGATTTACCTAGAATCCCAACGAATCGAATTCGTGGTGGTATGTGTCTTGTTGTTGGTGAGTGTTTAATTCAAAAAGCGCCCAAAGTTAATAAGAGAATTGAAGAGTGGGGTAAAGAGTTTGATATGGAACAATGGCTTTTCTTAAAAGAATTTTTAGATTTACAAAAAAAAATAAAAGCTAAAAGTGGAAATGAAGATTCGAGTAAAAAGAAAAGTTCTGAAAATAAGCCTAAGGTTCTTCCTAATTTTAAATTTATTCAAGATATTGTTGCAGGTCGTCCAGTTTTTACTTTTCCTATGGAAAAAGGAGGTTTTAGACTTAGATATGGAAGAAATAGAACTTCTGGATTTGCATCTTGTTCTATGTCTGCACAAACTATGGAGATTCTTGATGATTTTGTTGCTGTTGGAACGCAATTAAGAATTGAAAGACCTGGTAAATCTACGGTTATAACTGCTTGTGATACACTAGAACCCCCTATTGTTCGTTTAAAAGATGGGAGTGTTAGACGTCTTGAGACTCAAGAAATTGCTAAAAAGTATTCCTCAGAGATTGAAGAGATTATTCATTTAGGAGATTTATTAATTGGATATGGTGAGTTCTCTGAGAACAATCATATACTTGTTCCAAATGGGTATTGTGAAGAAGAATGGGCGCTAGAATTAATTGAAAAAATTAACAATGAGAATAAATAGAATTCTAATAAATGTCATTATTTAGTCTATTTTCTAGATCTTGACATATTGTATTAAATGCAGTTTTTATTGTTTCTATCTCTTCAAAGTTTAATTGATATTTTTTTTCAACTCTTATATAATTAATTAATCTTTTAGTTTCATAAACTATTTTATATGTAAAGTCTAAATATTTTCTAGATAAAATAGAATCAAGAATAACCTCAAGTGAGTTCATAGATTCTTGTAATAACTCTATTTTTTTAGGATCTGTAGGGAGATAATTATTTATTTTAATTGTTAAGTCCTTTAGATTACTTAACCATAATGAGATTAAGAAATTTGAATCACTAACATTCCTATAAATTATACCTAGAGACTCTAAATGTCTTAATAAATTTAACAAATTTTTAAAAAAGTTAGCTCTAAAAAAACTAATAAATTTCAAATCAAAATCTTTATTATTTAATTTTTCTAATTGTTCAACTAAATAACGAAGATGACCAAATAATACTAAAATATGTTTCATATCATCACTTTGATCTTCTTTTTTAACTTCTTTATAAAAAGAAATTAATTTTTCAAAATCATTTAAACAAGATACTAAAAAAGGTAATTGATTACAAAATGATCTTAATATTTCTCTTATAACTTCAAAATCTTTTGTATTTTTAAAATCGTCATCGATATGTTCGTGAATTAATCTAATTATCCTCCCTTCAAATGGTTGCATTAAAGATAATAAACCTTCTTCATTATTATATGTGAAATGTTTTTCAAGAATTTGTAATTGAAAAGCCAAGGAATAATTATTCATAAATTAATTCCAACTATATTATATTATAAACTTTACCTAAAAATAAAAAAAATACTTATTGATTTTTGGATATTTCTTTCAAATATTCTTTGAATAAATTAATAACATCATTTTTTGCGTATTCAACAAATTTAATTGAACCTGCGTGTTCGTGTCCACCTCCCTCAGCACCTGTAAATGGAATTTTCTTATTTATCCATTCAGTACAGAAATATGGGACACTAAATCCTTGAATTGCATCTCCAACTCTAATTGTTAAAAATGTTGAACCTTCTGTCATTGTAATTACAGGTTTGTCAAGTTCTTCTTCAAACATTGAATGAATTTGATTTGTAGATTTACCTACAGCAGGGAATTGTCCTCTTGAAGTTCCTTTTTCTCCATCAAATTCTACAACGTAGAATGGTCCATAATCCTCAACATTACTATAGTGTTTTCCAATTACTCTTACCTTTTCATATAATTTTAAAACTTCAGGATAGAGCATCTCAACAATTGATTCTTGAACCTTAGGGTTTGCTCCAAATAAGTCATCAACGAATTCTCTTGATTCATTAAATCTAATATAATGAGATTGTAGATAAATTATTTCACCTAATTTTTCCATATATTCAACTGAAAAGCCTTCTTTTACTGCTCTTTCAATATATTGTTCTTTTTCTACGCCATCAACATGATCTAGTATTCCAGCCATTGCAGGAATCATAACTGAATTCATTTCTTTACCCGAAATGAATCTTGCCATTTCAAATCCAAGCATTCCTGAACATACGTTAGAATCAAAACCTTCTAAATAAGCATTGATATGCCCATCAACAAAGTAATCAACAGCAACTTTTCCATTTTCATCTTTTTCGCCGGGGTAATGGTGATCTAGTACAACAATTGTTGAGTCGTATAGTTTTGCTTGAGTGTATCCTAAGATATCTTCTGCTGTTGAACCATTATCAGTAATAATAATAAGAGGTTCTTTTGCCCCATTTTTTACTTTGTCTCTTAACCAGTAACTCATATCCTTAAGTGCATCTTCATACTCATAAAAAGGTGCTTTAGATGGAGATCTTTTATAATTTTGATATCTTAAATTAGAATCACCTGTAACTTCGTCCATAAAATTTAAAATTGCTCTTTCCATACAAACTGAACTTGAATAACCATCACAATCTGAATCGTGCCTTAAAATAATTGGTCTTCTCTCAACGATCGCTTTACGTATTAGAGTTGCAACTTTGATGAATCTGGGTTTTAAAGCTTCAAGAACCTCTGATTTAATTGAGAATTCAGATAGAGTTGGTTTGAATTTTTCTTCATTTGCTTTATCAAAAATACTGTTAAATTCTTTTGTTTCTTCATTTGAAAGTTTTTTCATATCTGATGCTTCAGCTTCGATTCCACCATTTCTCTCTGTGATTTTAGCTTTAACTAAAACTATATCATCAACATTTACCTCAGGGTATGCTCTAACTCCTGGTTTAATAAATGCTTTAATTGTGAAATTTGCACTTCCATCATTTAAAACCATTAAAGTAGGTCCAGATGTTTGTTTAATTACATCAACCTTTGCTTTAATCTCAAATGTCTCATTAATATTCTTAGAAGAAATATCACTAAATTTACTTATCATAGGTTAAATTAATCAATAAAGGTTTATAAAAGTTGGGAGGTAAAATTTATGAAATTAAAGTTAAAAAAACAAATTTAAATTTCAAAAAAATGAACTTTTTTATCCATAAAATTAAAAAACTATGCTTTTTATAAGCATAAATAGTTAAATATTTAGATATATAAGCACATATATATGGAACAACTTAACGAAGTTGCATCCTCTTTTCTAGGAGATCTCCAAAAAAAGGGAGATCAATCACTAACTTTAATTCTAGAACTCTTTAAAATAAAAGATTCTTTTACTTGTAGGCATCAAATTAGAGTTAGTAATCTAGTTGAAAAAATTACTAGACTTATAGAATCAGATACTCAAATAAGAAATAATGCAGTTATGGGAGGATTGTTTCATGATACAGGCAAATTACTTTTTCCACAACAATATATTGCTCCACAAGGTCGTCTATTTGATGAAGAATTCACAGTAATAAAAACACATACAACTAGAGGTTATCAATTATTATCTCAATTAAATGGATTTTCAGAAATCGCTAATGTAATATATCAACACCATGAGAGATTAGATGGAAGTGGATATCCACTAGGACTTGAAGGTGAACAAATCTCAATTCCAGCAAGAGTCGTAGGAATTGCAGATTCAATTGAAGCAATGAGTGCACATAGGCCTTATATGACAAAAATTAGAACTCCAGATGAAATTATCGCTGAACTTCAAAAATTAAGAGTAACTAAATATGACCCTTTATACCTAGATGCTGCTTGTCAATTAATGAATGAAAATAAAAAAAATATTAATAGAATATTTGAATAAAGATTAATAAAAAATCTCAGTTTTAGAAAATTAAAATTAAAAATTTATTAGTTTATAAAAAATCTTAATTGTTATGACCAGTAAGCTTTGCTTACTGATTTTCACTTAGACCCTTACGAGTTCTAATTTGTTTTACAATATTTGCTTGTAATTCTCTAGGTAGTTGTTCGAATGTTTGTGATTTTACAAAGAAGGAACTTTTTCCTCCTGTTGCTGATCTTAAATCTCCAGTCATTCCAAATGTTTCAGCTACAGGAACTTTTGCAATAATTGTCATATTATCTTCTTCAATTATCATATCTAGTACTTGACCACGTCTATTTTGAATAACTGAACTTACGTTACCCATCATATCTTGTGGACAATCAACTTGAAGTACTTGAACAGGTTCAAATAAAACTGCACCAGCACCAGCAATTGCTTCTTTAAGACCATCTCTAATTGCAGGGTAAACTTGACCTGGACCTCTGTGAATTGCATCTTCGTGAAGTGAAACATCCATTAATTTAACTTTCATTTTAACACAACCTTCTCTTGCCATTGGTCCCGCTCTCATTACTTCTTCAAATCCATCAAGTACAAGCTCAATTACTTCGTTAAGTGCAACAATACCTCTTGTCATATCAACAAATACATTTCCTTGATAAATATCTTTCACTCTCTCTGATTCATCCTTAGTTAAACCTGATTCAGTAAATAAATCCCAAATAGCCCTATCTTTTTTCTTAACTCTTCCTTCATGAACATCTCCATTAGCAATTGCTTCTGCAAATTTAGGTTCAAGTGGTTCTAGAGTCATATAAAATTTATTGTGTTTATTAGGTGATTTTCCTTCAACTTCTTCAGATAATTTTGTAACAGCTTCACGATATACAACAATAGGAGGAGATACTCTAATTTCCATACCTTTTTCATCTTTAATTCTATTAGTTACAACTTCTAGATGTAATTCTCCCATACCTGCAATTAAAAATTCTCCTGTTTCTTCGTTAATTGTTACTTTAAGTGATGGGTCTTCTTTTCCAACTACTTTTAATACTTCAACTAATTTAGGTAAATCTGCAGGTTTTAATGATTCAACAGCAACTGTTACAACAGGTTCAAAAATATGTTGAATATCTTCAAATGGTGTAATCCCTGTTGTTGATACTGTTTCTCCAACGTTAATATCTTTAATTCCAGCAATTCCAACAATATTTCCAGCAACAGCTGATTCAATTTGAACTCTTTGAGGTCCTTTTGAAACAAATACTTGTTGAATTCTTCCTTTTTTACCAGTTGATGTTACAACTTCCATACCTTTTCTAACTGTTCCTGAGAACATACGACCTGTACAAACTTCTCCCGCGTGTTTATCTTGCGTAATTTTTGTTACAACAAAACCTAATCCACCATTAGGATCACAGTTTGATAAATCTTTTCCATCCTTTGATTCAGCATCTCCTTGCCAGATAAGAGGGATTCTATATTTTTGTGCATCAACAGGATTAGGTAAATGTAATACTACTGAGTCTAATAAAACCACATGTAATGGTGCTCTTTTAGCTAATTTTTTAATTTCTTCAGGATCATCTTTCTCATATGCTTCAATGACATCTTTAAAACTAATATTATTTTTTTGCATGTATGGAACACTTAGTGCCCAATTAGTAAATGCTGCACCGAAGATAACACTTCCATCGTTTACACTAACTTTCCATTTTTGTTTAAATTCAGGTGGTGCAATTTTTTCAATTAAATTATTTAAATTATTAATAATTTTAACAAATCTCTCTTGCATCATTTCTGGTGTTAATTTAAGTTCTTTAATTAGACGATCCGCCTTATTAATAAATAAAATAGGTCTTACTTTCTCTTTTAGAGCTTGTCTTAGAACTGTTTCTGTTTGAGGCATAATACCTTCAACAGCACAGGATAATACAACTGCACCATCAACTGCTCTCATTGCTCTTGTTACATCTCCACCAAAATCTACGTGTCCAGGTGTATCAATAAGATTAATTAAGAAATCAGTTCCACCAACATTGTGAACCATTGAAACATTTGCTGAATCAATTGTAATTCCTCTTGCTGCTTCATCGTCATGAAAGTCCATAAATCTTTGCTTACCAGCAAGTTCCTCGCTAATCATACCTGCACCTGAAAGTAGGTTGTCGGAAAGTGTTGTTTTTCCATGATCAATATGAGCTGCGATCGCAATATTTCTAATTAGTGTTGGCCTTTTCATTGCCTCTACTACTGCCTGACCTAAATCTTTTGCCATTATAGTTAATAGTAACCCTAAAGGGTTTATAAATCTTAAGATTTGAAATTAGAATTAAAAGAAGAGTTATAGTTAAAAATATAACTCCTAGTGAGGAGTAAGTTTATAAAAGTCGTTGTCTTCTTAAAATTAAGAAACATAGAACATTAATTGTATTTCTTTTTATAATTAAAATGAATCCTATTTCAGTTCCAGATAAAAGCCCCACTTTGTATGATTGTAAAGAAGAGCAATTAAGAGATTTGATTAGAAAAGAAGCAGACCTTATATTCTATGGTGAAGAAGAACAAAAATCTTTGTTTTATCAAAATTTTATCAATGCAGAAGAATTATATTGCGTGATAAGAGATAGTGAGGGAAAAATACCTAAAAAAGAATCTGCAAAAAGAAAAACAGGAGAACCATATTTTAATCATATTCTAAGAATTATAATAAGAAATCAACAAAGAGGATTAAGAAATCAAACTCACTATTTGGTAAATTGTTTACATGATGTATTTGAAATTTGTGCAAAATTAGGAGAAAACCCTTATGAATTAATGAAAACATTTCAAGATGAGTTTATCCCTAATGGAATGTTTAGTGAAGATGAATTCCACACATCTTTATTATTGACAAGACCATTTAAAAGAAAAAATAATGGAACTTATGTTGAAATAAAAGGAGATGAAGATTATATGAAATATATTTGTGTTCCCCCAAATAAAAGAATTAAAATTCACGGTTTTGAATTTAATCCCTCAAAACTTTCAATTTTAACCAGATTTGGAAAAAGAGATGATACAGAAGATAATATTGATCAAGTTCTTAGAGGAAATTATTTTGGTCATAACCCAGGACCAACTTCTAGAGCTAATAAATATATTGATGGACATATGATTTTATATGCTTTAGAAAATGCAACTCGAAGGCCTAAGATAGGTCCAATACCTGATTTTCATCCAAGCTATATTTTGGCTAATTACCCAGGTGACTATCTTGATAATAGTATAAATGCGTTAAGAGAAGATTTAGAATCACTTATTGCTCCAATAAGAGAGGACAATATAAATTCTCCTGAACTTATGGAAATATATGCAAAAGATTGCGTGAAACGGTGGCTTGATGAAGCAGCATAAAAAAATCCTAATTAATCAAAACAAAGATTTTTAAAGAAATAAATCATATAATTTATTATGGAACGAGGAGAAAAAACAAGTTTTATTCTAAGGCAGTTTCGAAAGAAAAGTAAGAGAGTTATCAATAAAGATTACTTTACTGAATTCTTTTATTTAAATCGAGATAGAAGAGTTGTCGAGTTTTTAAAACAAGAGGATAAACTAGTTATTAATGAATTTTTTAAACAATTTCTACCTGAAGAATTTAGAAATTTTGTTGAAGTTAGAGTTTTGAATGATATTGAAGAAGAAATTAATACTTGGTTTTACGAGCAAGAAACACTAGTTTTACTTTTGAAAGTTAATTGGGGATTTAAGAAACAAGAAATTAGTATAGATATTAATATTGAAAACTTTATGATTACAATTATTGATGAAAATGAACAATTGATTCGTGAAATTGATTATACATTATTAAACGATCATATAATTAGCTTTTTAACTCTACAAGCAAGAAATTTAGCACAGATATTTGAAAAAATTGCAGCTAAAAAAGCAAAGTAAAATCTACAATGAAGTATAAAATAGTTAGATGCCAAAATTGTAAAACTTTTCAAATGAGTACAAGTGAGAGTAGGATGCGCTGTGTAAAGTGCGATAAAACAAAAGATATTTCTAAAATGAGAATTTATTTTGAATCTAATATACCTAATGAATCAACACAAGTTCTTCAAGAAATTAAATTACACAATAAAGATATTTCTAATGAATTTGAATCAGCTAGATAGAATAACAATAAAAAGGCCATCTCAAAGCAAAGCTTTGAGTTCTCCCTGAGTGAGCCTGGCCGGAGTTGAACCGGCGACCTTCGCCTTGTAAGGGCAACGTCATAACCACTAGACCACAGGCTCGTGATACTAATACCTAAAATAAACTGCGATTACTTTATAAAGATTACTAATTAAATTTCAAAGAAAATTTTAATACTCTTTAAAATCTTCGATTTTCAAGTGTCTAAAAGTTACTAAAGTAACTTCTTATATACATTTTTTCTAGGCTCAAATACAATTCCTTCTTGTTTAAGTTTGTCTAAAATTTTTTGAACTTCTCCTTTATTAACTCCTAACTTTGCAGCTTCTTCTGCAATATCTTCATAGTTTATATCAGGTTTTTCAGTTTCTAATTTATCAATAATATCTGAGATTAATTTATACTGATTTCTACTTGAAGCTGTAATTCCGGTTGTTATTCTATCAATATCAAGCTCTCCGGTTTTAGGATCAATTCCAATTTTCTCAAGGCAATACATTAAAATGTCAATTGATTTCTGCGCATATTCAACTCTTACAACTTTATCAAGTTTAATTTTAGCATATGCTTCAGCAAGCCTTACAATCGCTTCAAGTTGTCTGGCAGTTATTGGAACTGACTTTGCTCCTTCTTCTTCTTCACCAGATGCTGTTCTTATTCTTACATAGAAATCTTTGATTTTTTCAATTGCTTCTTGAGTTAAAATTGGTTTTATGTTTGTTCTTGCAAATGCAATATATTTTTTAATAAAATCTGGACTTAAATCAGTTTTAGATTTACTTTTATCTTTATGAGTTTGAAGAATATGATTTGCAATCATATCATCTCTTTTTTTATCAGGAATATCTCTTAAAATAAAAATCAAATCAAATCTTGACATTAAAGCAGGAGGAAAATTAATTTGCTTTGCAATGTCACCATAAGGATCAAATCTTCCTAATTTAGGATTTGCAGCACCAAGTACTGTTGTTTGACATTGAAGTGTTGCTCTAATATTTGCTTTTGCAATACTAATTGTTTGTTGTTCAAGTGCTTCGTGCATAGCTGAAGTATCTTCAACTGACATTTTATCCAGCTCATCAATTGCACATAAACCTCCTGATGCTAAAACTAAAGCTCCTGCTTCAAGAGCAAAGCCCTTCATAATTTCATCTTTTACAACTGCTGCAGTTAAACCAACTCCGCTTGCACTTTTTCCTGAAACAAAAGAAGATTTTGGAGCAATTCTACTTGCAGCCTTTAAAAGTTGTGATTTAGCAGCTCCAGGATCTCCAATTAGAAGTATATGAATATCTCCACGAACTTTAATTCCATCTCCTTTAGTTCCTCCTGAACCACCAAATAATTGAAGAGTAATTGCTTCTTTTATTTTATTGTTTCCATAAATAGATGGAGCAAAATTAGCAACTAAAGTTTCAACAACACCTTCTGTATTTGCAAGTTTTCTAATCTCTTCTTCCTCTTCTTTAGAAATTTTAATATCTGAATAGTCTTCTTCACTTAGTTCAATATTATTTCCTTGAATAACCAAATCATAATCAATACTCTCTGCACCAGTTCTTGTAACCTTTGCAATTTCTTTAACTTGACCAATAACAAATACTCTTGCTCCAGGATTTGTTTTTCCTTCTTTAAACGGACTTACCAAATCTCCTTGGAGTAAAACGTTAATTCTTTTAGGTTGATCTCCTGAATTTTCTAATTGCTCTGGAATTTCTCCTAGAACTAAACTTTGTGAATCAACTAAAACTTTATTAACTTGCTCAACAGGTGCTTTACATCTTGGACAGGCTTTTAGTAATCTTGCTTTATCTTCTAATTGAGGTACTCTTAATTTATCTTGCGCGTAATTACAATCAGGATTTGTACATAGATATTCAATATGAGTTAGTCTAGGTCTAACATCAGTTTTTCTTACAACAAGACCTTGAATTAAGACTAGTTTTCCTAAGTGTTCTGATCTTATATCTCTAATCATAACTTTTTCAGTTGAAGGGAGTGAAACCAGTCTAATTTTAAGGTTATTTTTGTTATCCTCATCAGCAAATTGCTTAAGAGTTTGCTCCATAATTGCAATAACATCCTCAGGGTTTGCAAGTAATTGATCTCCCAAACTTATATCAAATTCAGAAATTTCAAAAAAATCAACAGGAAAATAACTCTTATCATCGTGAATTGCTTTTCTAATCTCTTTTTTCTTATATTCGTCAAAAAAATTATGAAATTTTTTTATAAGAGATTTACTGTCTAATAGTTCCATAAGAAATGTTAACGGTTCCTATTTATATAATTTATTATATTTGTTTTGAAAAACTATTCTATATTTTTGATAATATCATCAAATCTTTCTTTTAACGAATAAATAACAATGCTACCTCTAAATTAAACATATTATTTATAAAATAAAAAAACTACAATTAAACTATGGATAATGTTATCAAATATGATATTATAGTTATAGGTGGTGGTGGTGGTGCAAACATAGTAAAAGAAGCTAGAAGAAAAGGACTTAAAGTTGCAATTGTTGAGAAATCAAAATTAGGTGGTACTTGTTTAAATCGTGGATGTATACCTTCTAAAATGTTAATTCATCCTGCAGATATAGCACTTGAGATTAAAGAGTCTAAAAAATTTGGAATAAATGCTAAGTACAATTCAGTTAATTTTAAGCAATTAATTAATCGAATTTCTAATACTGTTGATTCTGAATCTGATTCTCTTTCTAAAACTTATAAAAAACTTGAAAATGTAGATTTTTATCATCTAGAAGGAAAATTTGAATCAGATAAAATAATTAAAGTTGGTAAAAAAAGAATTACCTCAAATAAAATCATTATTGCAACAGGTGCAAGACCAAGTATTCCGCCAATTTCTGGATTAAAAGATACACCATTTTGGACTTCAACTGATGCTCTTCGCTCAGTTCGGCTTCCTAAACGTCTTTTAGTTATTGGTGGTGGATATATTGCAGTTGAATTAGGTCACGCATATTCAGGTCTTGGTTCTAATGTTAATTTTCTAGTTCGTGGGGCTATGGTTAGTCGTGAAGATAAAGAAGTTATTGATACTTTTACAAGAATTTTTAAAGAAAAACACAATGTTTTGGATATTAACACAATTGAAAATGTATCTTATAAAAATAAAGAATTTACTCTTACATATACAACACCTGATAATAAAAAAAAGACAATAAAAGGAGATGCACTTCTTGTTGCAACAGGTGTTAAACCAAATACTGATAATTTAGGACTTGAAAATACTAAAATTAAAACTAATAAATTCGGGTTTATTCAAGTTGATAAATATATGGAAACTCCTATTAAAGGTGTTTACGCTATTGGAGATTGTGTTGGTAATTATTTGTTTCGTCATAGTGTTAACTTTGAAACAGAATATTTAAATCCTATTCTTTTGGATAAAGCAAAAAAAGTTCCAATCAAATATGTCCCAATACCTCATAGTATTTTTACAAACCCACAAATTGCAGGAGTTGGTCTTACAGAAGAAGAACTAATCGCTAAAAAAATTCCATATGTTGTTGGACTTAATAAATACAAAAACAGTGCTATGGGAATGGCCCTTTTAGAAGAAGATGGTTTTGTTAAATTATTATTTCACAAGAAAACTAAAAAATTACTTGGAGCACACATTATTGGACCTGAAGCATCAGATATGATTCATATGTTAATTTATGCAATTACATTTAATGCAACTGTTGATAGTTTGTTGAAAATGGTTTATGTACATCCAGCTCTACCAGAGATTGTTCGTAACGCTGCAAGAATTGCTAAGAGTAAATTTTAAATTTCATTTCTAAATTTAGAATCTATATAATATCTACAATTTTAGTAATAATCTAATTACCTTTCAGTTCCTTTTTTCTTTAATAATTGATCATAAACCTGATGACTAATCATTGCTATAACTTCGTGTGTTCCATCACTATTATCAACTGTGTAAAGTACTCTTGTTTTTGTAGTTGGACCAACTACGTATATTTGAAATCGCGATGAATCAACATCAAATTTTTTGTAAATTCCACTTCCATTTCCATTTGGTTTAACATAATGAATCAAATTACCACCAATTCTTATTTGTTCAAATGCTTTAACCATTAGACCAATTCTAGTTCTTTTATCCTTTCTAAACTCATCTAAATTATTTCCTCTTTTTACTACGGACTCTCTAATCACTTCTTGAACATTAGAACCTAGATTGATCCATAAATATGCTGAATCATTATTATTTCCATTTGTAAAATCTAAAGAAGGTTCAGACAATTTAGATTCTATTCCTTTATTCTTTCTTTTATTTGAATTTGGAATAGATACTGAAGTACCTCCTTTAGGAGATTCAATAATTCTTTTCCTAGGAATCAAAGAACCAAGTATAATTTTACTAGTATCAAGTTTGTATTCAATTCCAAATTTTCTTTTGACATCATTAATATTATTCACATTATCTTTATTAACTTGCAAACTTTTAGTTAACTCTAATTCTAGTTCCATTAATTTCTCTAAAAAAGAATCACCATCTTTACCATCTTCAATATATCTCTTAACAGCTTTATGACTTGCAGTTGCAACAGAAGTTGTAAATCCAACTAAATTTAATTTTTCTTCACAGATTCTAAGATTCTCTAGTCTGTTTTTTCCATATAAACTCACCATACATATTGAAATGGTTTGATAAAATCTAGTACCCGTTTCAAAATTTAAACCAACTGGTTCATCAGAGACAGATGCTAGAAAAGAAATTGGACCAGAAATCATTTGACTAATAACATTATTAGTTAATCTTAAAGGAATAATTTTTCTTGATTGCCTTATATGTCTTGAAAAGGCCATAACAGAGTCATGACTAAAATCAAATTCAAACTCACCTTCAACACCATTATTAGAAGTACCAAAAGTATTTGCAAACTCTTCTTCACTATCACCTATTTTTATTAATGAATTTATTGCAGATTCAATAGAATTACAAGCTGGATTTTTACGATCAATTCTTCTTTGTTTTTTTAGTTCAATTAATGTAGCAGCTTTTAACATCAAAGGATCATTACCTAAAATAGTATAAGCTTTTGATACTTCTACATCAAAAGCTGTTAAAGCAGTTTCAATAAATCCTTCCATAAAATAAAAACGATTAATTAGTATTTATAAATATTATTAAAATAGTTACTAAAAAGTAACAAAAAAGTCTAGGTTTGGAATTTGTGATAATCTGTAATAAAACTAAACAAATTATTAATTAAAAAAATATATAAAGAAACACTTCTTAAATTATATATGAAGAAGATAGTTCTTAAGGATAATTTTGCATATGTTTATTTGAATATGAATTTTTATTCTAAAGATAAAATTCTACAAACCTTAAATGTGTACAAAGAATTCTTTAAATCATCTATTACTGAATTAGGAAAATATTTTGTTGTTAAAATTGAGAAATTAGACGAGAATTTTAGTCTAGAACAACTATCTAAAGAGTTTGCGAACTATTTGCTTGCACAGGAGTATGAAAAATGACAAATTATAGTAACCTTATGAAAGATAAATGTGATGAGGATACAAAAAATATTTTAGAAAACCCATTAGTAAATATCCCTAATTTAAGTAAAGCAATTGAAATCTCACAAACATATAAAATTTCACTTCATCCAAGATATCTTTTTTATTGGAATGAATTGAGTAGTGTTGATTTAATTTCTTTTTTAGAAAAATTAAAGAAGATTAAATTCAAAGAAGAAGATAAAACGATTAAATACAGTGCTTTGCCTTCAAATGATAAATTAAAAAAACAATTTGAAGTATTAGGAATTGAGCATAGTATTAAAAAAATAGCAATTGAAAAAATTAAATCAGAAGAAGAAGCAACTGTTATAATTATCAATAATAAAAACACTGAAATTCTCTTAACTAATCTAGGATTTGATTATACAAAATTAGACAAAGAAAAATTGATTTCTCAATTTGAAAAAATTATTAAATTTACAAAAGAGAATTTATCTAAGTCATCTTGTGAAATCCTAACTAATTGTTCAAGTATAAATCTTGAAATCCGTGATAAGGGTGGAACTTATATTGGATGTCGTATGGGAAGGCCAGAAAAAGCTAAAATGAGAAAATTAGATGGAAGACCTCAGGGATTATTTTCAATTGGTGAGGGTAAAAAAGTTAAAGTTAAAGAATTTGGAGAAACTGATGATAAAACTGAGATGCTTCAAAATAGATTAAAGAATATTGTTGAGGCTTATCATAATGGATCTGTTGATGCAAGATTTTGTATTTATCATTGCGCTAATTGTGAAAAAGATATAATTTATAGAACTTGTCCAACTTGTAATTCTAAGGGAGAGCAAAAATATTTTGATAGATATACAGGAACACCTGTAAATAAAGAAAAAGAAGGAGCCGTTAAATACAAATATACAAATATTGATATGAACGAATATATTGAAAATGTTAGAAAAATTACAAAAACTGTTGAGCTTCCAAAACTTGTAAAAGGACTTAATGAGACTATAAATAAAGACCATATAGTTGAACACTTAAGTAAAGCTTTTATGAGAGCAAAACATGATTTATACGTTAACAAAGATGGAACAGTTCGTTTTGATATGATTGAAATGGGACTTACACATTTTAAAGGAAAGGAGATTGGAACCTCTGTTGAAAAATTAAAAGAATTAGGATACAAAAAAGATTATCTTGGAAAAGACTTAACAGATGAGAACCAACTAATAGAAATTTTCCCACAAGATGTTATTCTGCCTGACTGCATAGAAAGTGGTGATGAACTTGCATCTGATTTTGTTATTAATACAGGAAAATTTGTTGATGAATGTCTTGAGAAATTGTATGGAGTTGAGAAATTTTACAATTTTAAAACAAAAGAAGATACAATTGGACATTTATTAATTGGACTTGCACCACATACTTCAGCTGGAATTGTTGGAAGAATTATTGGATATTCTAAGACTCAAGGATGTTTTTCTCATCCTGTTTGGCACGCTGCACAAAGAAGAAATTTAGATGGAGATGAAAATGGAGTTATGCTTCTTCTTGATGGACTTATTAATTTTTCAAGACAATATTTACCTGATAGACGTGGAGCTAAAACTATGGATACATCACTTGTATTAACTTCCCATTTATATTTAGATCAAGTTGACGATGAAGTTCACGGAATGGACATTGTTCCTTATTATTCACTTGAGATGTATAGAGCAGCTAAGAAGTTTAAAAATCCAAAAGATATTAAAATTACAAAAGTTGAGAATAAAATTTCTGAAGAAGAAATGGACAATAAATATTTAGGATATGGATTCACACATAATACTGATAATTTAAATAATACTATTTTATGTTCATCTTATAAGAGTGTTCCATCAATGAAAGAAAAGATGGATTTACAACTAGGAATTGGAAAGAAAATTAGAGCAGTTGATGAACACCAAGTAGGCTCTTTTATTATTGATAAACATTTTATGAAAGATATTAAAGGTAATTTAAGAAAGTTTGGAATGCAAACTTTTAGATGCACAGGATGCAATACAATTTATAGAAGACCACCATTAAATGGAAGGTGTACACATTGTAAAAAGTCATCAATTAATTTTACAATTCATGAAGGTTCAATCAAAAAATATTTAGGACCTAGTTTTGACATTATTAAAAATTACAATGTTGACCCCTATATTATTGAAACGCTTGAATTAACGAATTTAAGAATTGAAGGTGTTTTTGGTAAAGAAAAACATTTACAAAAATCTCTTGATAGTTTTTGGAAATAAGATTTTTGACTATTCAAGTATATACTTTGAACATTACAAAAATCTCTTGATAGTTTTTGGAAATAAGATTTCTAGTTAAGTAAAGTATTTAAATTAAATTATAATATTTCATTTATGACTAAGGAAAAATTATCTAAATCTGATATCTTAAAACAAAAATATGGTTTTGATAGAAATAAAGATTCAGATACTGATACAGATATTGAAGATTTAGGTAATAAAATTCTAACTAAACATATTAAAGAGTATGCTCACAATATTAGAACTTCTAAAAAAAGATATTGATTGTTTTTAATAAAATGAAATGGATTAAAGGAAGACAAAAATCTGGTTATTTTAAACTAAAAATATTTTCTTCTAAATTCCTTTTAATGGATTGTTATATACTAAAATTCTCTGAAGGTTCACTTATTAAGGCCCACAGAGATAAAGTTAAAATTGGAAAACATTACAGATTAAATATAGTTTTAACACCTTTTTTTAAAGGTGGTAAATTTAAAGTTGAAAATTGTATTTTTAAAATTCCAAATTTTGTATATTTGTTTAGACCAGACAAATATTTACATGAAGTCTCAGAAATAACAAAAGATAATAGATATGTTTTAAGTTTAGGAAAAGTTATATTATAATTATTTCTCTTTGAAATCTGCTTCTTTAAAGTTTACAGTTTTCTTTTTCAAACTTGGTTTGGAATTAGGTGTTTGTTGTTTCTTATTATTAAAATTATTAAAGGTTCTAAATTCAACTGTTTTGTAAATAGTTCCGTGTTTAAATGTTGCAATTTCTATTAAAGAGATTATAAACCCAAATAGTATTGTTATAACTCCTAAAATTGGAATTAAAGATGGAAGTATTAATATTAACAATATTACTTCAAAAAGAATATTTGCAATTCTAAATCTTACAATCGAGAAAATTAATTGAACTACAATTGCCAAAGCTAGATAAGAAACATTATCATAAAAGTAAGGTTGCCAAAGACTTATTCCATATAAAACTGTTATAATAAATGCCAATACAAATTGTAGACTATTTAAAAATGAAAAATTCAAATTTGTTTTTTTAATTGTTTTTTGCATATTTTATTATATATTTAATTGTTTAAAAGTTTAACTTACACGTCTAAAGGATGTAACTTCTAAAATACCTAGATAAGTTTTTTTAGTTGCATAATCATATACTGGAATTAATGAGGTAAACCCCTCGTTCTGAAATTCATAATCTGGAGTTGAATTGTATAATGTTAAATTCTCAATTGAATCAAATGAAACATCACCTAGACTTCTATTTAATGAATATAAATTTAAGGTAACTTTAGAATCTCCTAATTTGCTTCTTACAAATTCTCTTCCTTCTTCTTTTGAGAATTCTGTAAAAGACCTTAAAGAATTCAAATCAAACTCTGAATCAACAAAACCTCTTTGGGATTTGTGAAGCAAATCCAAATTCATAACAAAATGATATCTTTCAAATGATCTTTCTCTTTGATCTTCTTCAAAAATATCATTAATTGCTTTAGAATTTGAATTATTATACCAAACAAAACCAAGTACAACTATAATATAAACTATAATAATAATTCCTATAGTTTCACCAAATTTTACTTGAGCTTTTTTCATAACTACTATATACCAGAGCGAAATCCTTATAAATATTCTTTTTGTGACTTTAGTATGGCAAAAACTAAAATGGTTAAAAAAACTATTAAAAAAGAAAAGGAGGGAGGAGTTACTTTAATGCAATATCCTATGTCTTTGTATACATTTGATTTCTTTACAAAGAAAATTTCATCTCATACAACACTTTTATATGGAGTATTATTAATTGTTGCTCTTTTAATTATTAATTTTTTAAAGAATATGCTTGTTCTTATTCCAACTTCAATGGATAGAATTTTATCAGTTAGTCTAATTGGAATTCCGCTTTTGATATTTGCATCTTTTGCTGGATTTTACGTAGTATTAAACGCTTTTGAGAATAATCGAAAATCATTTTGGCAAAGTTTTTTAGTATTTTTAGCAATTACAATGCAATTTATTGTAATTGGACATTTTTTAGATTTACTTGTAATGTTATTTAATAATAGTATAATGACTACAATTATAAGTTTTCTATTAGTTTTACTAATTATATATTTTGTAGTTAATTTTGTTATTAACTTTAAGAGATATTATAACACCTCAGGATACAGAGTTGTTGTTAGTTTCATATTTGTAAATACAATTATTGGAATTTTCTCAATAGTTTATTATTTTCAAATATTATTATCTAATTTAATTACTAGTTAAAATAATAATGGAAGAAATATTATTAGAAAATGTTCCTATTGAAGTTTCCAATAGGCATATACACCTTACTAAAGAACATTGTAGAGTATTATTTGGATATGATGAATTAAAATATTCAAGATCACTTTCTCAGCCAGGACAATATTTAGCAAAAGAAAAATTAGACATAGTTTCATTAGAAGATGATTCTAAATTTATTTCTAATGTTAGTATTATAGGTCCTACAAGACTTGCTTCACAAGTTGAGGTTATGCTCTCAGACACAAGTAATTTAGGAATTAATCAAATTGAAATTAGAGAATCAGGATTAATAAATAATACTCCAGGAATAAAATTAAAGAGTCAAAAAGGTGAAGTTATATTAACTCAAGGATTAATCGTTGCTAAAAGGCATTTGCATATTCCTGAATCAATTGCCTATGAAGCAGGAATTAAAAGTGGAGAAATTTTGTATTTAAACATAAATAATGGCAATATATTAAAAGGATTAGTTGCTAGAATCTCAGAAAGATTCAGTTTATCAGTTCATATTGATGTTGATGAAGCAATAGCATTAAAGATTCCAAGATTTAATTCTGAAAATGAAGTTAATTCTAAAGTTAAAATTGGAGATAATACCTATCAAATATGTTTAAGACCTTCAGCTTATGGAACTTTGATTAGAAAATAATAAATATTTAAAATTAAAATAATTTTACATAAATTTAGAATGTACTAAATCATATTCCTCCAAAAAACCTTTTTTCAACAATTTTTCTTATCGTAGTTTTTGAGTTCCGTTATACACTTAACTCAAACCTAGAAAATTGTAAAAAAGATTTAGCAAAAAATATTTAGAATAAAAAGATTTACATAAACTTGCTATGAACAAGTTCGTATCCTTCAAATAATTCTGAACCACTAAACCATAAAGCAATTTCTTTTTCTGCTCCCTCTGGTGAGTCTGATGCGTGAATTAAATTAGGTAATGCAATACCATTTGCGTCTGCTCTAGCATAGTTCATATGAGCGTAATCTCCACGAATTGTTCCTGGAGCACTTCCTGCTGGTTCAGTTGCACCAACCATTTTTCGAACCAATGAAATAGATTTAGCACCTTCAAATACCATTGCAACAACAGGTCCACTAGTTAATAATTGCTCTAATCCTGGGTAAAATGGCTTATCAGTTAAATCACTATAATGCTTTTTTGAAAAATCTGCATCAACGTGAACAAATTTCATTCCAATAAGTTTTAAACCAACTTTTTCGAACCTTGTGATAAGTTCTCCAATAATTCCTCTTTGTACGCCATCTGGCTTAATCATAACAAATGTTTTTTCAACTGTCATAGAAAGAAATAGGAAGAAATTATTTATAAAATTACCTATGTTTATATTAATTTTTTTTATAACAAAAGTTTAAAAAGGTTATTTTTAAGAAATATTTATGGTAAAAATTACAATTGTTGGAAGTGGGTATGTTGGACTTGTTTCTGGAACTTGCCTTGCTGAAATAGGACATAGTGTTATATGTTGTGATATTTCAAAAGAAAAAATTGATATGCTAAATAATGGAGAAATTCCTATTTATGAAATGGGATTAAAGGAACTTGTAGAGAAGAATGTTAAAGAAAAAAGGTTATCTTTTACAAGTGATATAGATTTAGCAATAAAAAGCTCTGTTGTGATTCTTAGTGCTGTTGGTACACCACCAGATGAAAATCACAAAGCAGATTTAAAATTTGTTCGTGAAGTTGCAAAATCCTTTGCCAATAATTTAAATGATTATAAAATATTTGTTAATAAATCAACAGTTCCTGTTGGAACTGGAGAAATGGTTACTAGTGTTATTGAAGGTGAATGCGATAAGCGATGTGGGATTGATTTTGATGTTGTTTCAAATCCGGAGTTTTTAAGAGAAGGAGCTGCCGTTAAAGATTTTCTAAACCCTGATAGAGTTGTTGTTGGTTGTGAGTCAGATAGAGCAAAAGAAATTATGACACAAGTTTATTCTCCACTTGTTCGTATGCAAAGTCCACTTGTAATTACTGATATTAAAAGTGCTGAGTTAATCAAATATGCTGCGAATTCATTTCTTGCAACTAAAATCTCTTTTATCAATGAGATTGCAAGGTATTGTGAAATTATTGGTGCTGATGTTAAAGAAGTTGCCAAAGGAATGGGTCTTGATAATAGAATTGGGCCAAAATTTCTAAATGCGGGGCTTGGTTATGGTGGAAGTTGTTTTCCTAAAGATGTTGATGCACTATACGAGTCTGGAATTGAGTCAGGATACAATTTTGAAATTATAAATTCTGTACGTTCTGTTAATAAATCTCAAAAATTAATTATGGTTTCTAAATTATTAAAAGAAATTCCAAATTTAACAGGGAAAACTGTTAGTGTTTGGGGGCTTGCATTTAAGCCTAGAACAGATGATGTTCGTGAAGCTCCAGCTTATTATATAATTAAAGAATTACTTGAGAATGGAGCAAAAATTAATGTGTTTGATCCTGTTGCAAATGAAAATTTTAAAGATTGGTTTAAATTAGATATTAACTATTTTGAAGATAAGTATGAATGTATTTCTAACTCTGATGCTCTTTTAATTGTTACTGAGTGGGATGAGTTTAGAACTTTAGATTGTGATGTATTAAAAGAAAAGATGATCAGACCTTTAATTATTGATGGAAGAAATATTTTAAATCCAAAAGATATGAAATTAAAAGGAATTAATTATTTAGGAATTGGAAGATAAAATTATTTCAAAATATTTATATTTTGAAAATTAGCATTGTTTGCTGAATTTATAAACCAATTTTGTGATAATGCGTACCTTAATGTATTATTTATAAAAGAATCACCATCAAAATTTTCCATATATACATTAGTATCGTAATTTTGAATCATACAATTTTTAATAGTAACATCAGTTGTTGTATTTATGTAAATTCCTGTTGAATTCCCAACATTTGAACCATTTATTATCCCGCCATTACAATCAAGCGATATGTTATTTATTCCTACGACATTGTATAATTGAATTCCTTGTTCAAATGTTGAAGTTACACTTGGAAGTTTAATAGACCAGACTGTTCCTGAAGTTGGCTCTTTTATAATATGTTTAGTTTCTGTAAAAGAACCTCCGCTTATAATTGCTTCGAAGTACCTTAAAGTTACATTGTAAAATGAACAATTATCATCACAACCATTTACTGTGAAATTATACCCATCAAAAGTTACGTTTGTAAATAATACATATCCTGGATCTATTGTAATGTTAAGTGCATTGAATTCACAACCAACAATACTTGTTCCACCAGTTGAATTAAAATAAATATAATCTTCTGAATTGAAAATTGCACCATTACAAGTAAAGTTTATAGCATTCCCCTCTATTGAAAATCCATTTGGCAAATTACAAGTAGTCCCTTCTTCAAATGTAATGGATTCATTTACAATTTGTCCCTCTGAAATAGGACAATTATCTTGTTCTCCTAATCCATTATTATATAAGTCAGTAATTTCTGATTGTGATAGAGTTCTATTCCAAATTGAAATATCATCTATTTTACCATCCCAATAATAATAATTATTAAAAGTTTTTCCAAATATTAAGGGTTGAGAACCTTGACTATAAGTTCCAGTGAAATTATTAGTATTTAATAAAATTCCATCTTGATATACTTTGAATTCTTTTTCAGTATTATCTATTGACATAATAAATTGATGCCAACCAGTTAAAGGAATAATTGGTTCTGTGTAAGTATATTCTACTGAATCAATAAGTAATCTATTTTGCTGTCCATCATTAGCATCATAATCCATAAATGTGAAATAATCTGGCTTTTGATAACTAGAACCACCCATAACCCGATGTCCATTACTATCCCAGAATGATTTATAACCCCACATTACAATTGTGAAAGTTGAACCTAAGTTAATATTTGAACTTGTAATATAATCATTAACACCATCAAATGAATATGCACTATTACTATTATTATTTCTATCTGTAGTAAGAGTTGCCCCGCTTACAGTTCCATCATTTCCATTTCCAGACATATCTGTTGCATTTCCACTAAAACTATAATATGCAACTAATCCTTCAGTACTGACTGAATATACTGAACTTCCCATTACTAAAAAAGTAATAGTTAATATCGTTAATTTAAATAAATTTTTTATTTTCATGTAAATCTTAAAATATTAAAAAAATTAAAAACATCTATAGAACTTTAAAAGTAATAAGTATATTTAATTCTGAAATATAGAACTACTTATATAAATAAAGAAATAATTTTTGTTGAAAAAAGAATAGAGTTTTTATCCTAAATGATAAATATTTATCCTAAAGTAATATTTTCACCAGCTACTTTCTCTGCTTCTTCTTTTGTTGCATTATATGATACTGAACTTAATTGAGTTCCACTAATATCACCAATACTCTCATTTAAGTCCCATTTAACTTTCCATGTAATTACTCTTGTTCCTGTTACACTTTGAACATCATCAAATCTTTCAAAGTATTTTGTTCCGTATCCACCTAAGTAAAATAGTTTTGTGAATAATGAATTACCTAAAGGTGATTGAGCAAGCATTACATTAAATGAATCACCATTTGGAATTAAAATTACATCAATGTCTCCATCTGAATTTTGTTCAATAACACTCAATGCACCATAAACATTTGGAAACACTAAGTTTTTGAAGTTTAACTGTCCATTCATACTCTCATGTGTTGTTACCTTTGAAGTTTGTAAATTAATTATTACACCATTTTGACATATTAAAGATGAATTTTGTTCTTGACAAGGATATTGGTATTTACCTTGAATAGGAATATAACTTGGATAAGGTGCAAACCATTGATTTTGTAAATCTTTTAGTTTTACATTCTGCGCTTTTGCTTTCACTTCAATTTGTTTTAACTCTGCTACATACCCATTAATTAAAGTTACATTTTCATCAATATCGAGTGCAATTTGATCTGCTGATTTTATTTTGTAGTTATCAAATACATATTTCTTAGTAAAATCCCAACTTCCCCAGTGAGCCCAAACTCCTGCTTTTCCTACCATATCTTCGGAAGTTATCAAAAAGTCTTCTACAGGCTCTTCACAAGACAAATAATTCATTATTTCATCAACTTGTTCTGTTGTATAAGTATAGTATGAATTATTTTCTAAAACTTTTCTAGTCTCCTCACTATCTTTTCCAAATGTTTGATATAAGATTTTATTTATCTTAACTGCATCAGCTGTAGTTCCATCACTGTATTTAAGCATTGTATTATGAGCTTCATTTCCACCACAAACAATCATTCTTAAAATATCGTGAGCAACTTCTTCATCATTCTCCATTAAAAGCTTTCCAACCCAATGTGCCCTTGGAGTTCCTTGTGTTCCACCATCAAATGTAACTCCTCTTTGCGCAACTGTTGCAAAGAAATGTCCGAAATCCCACCAAGAAGTAATTATTGCATCTTCACTTGAATTTAATCTAATTTTTTCCATAGATGAATACCAAGCGTCATCAAAATTTGGAGTTGTACCTTTTGAAATATTTGTTGCCTGAGCATAAATAGGATTAAAAAGTACAATAAATACTACAATCATAAAGATGTATCCAACTGCTTTTTTACCGTATTCATGTGTAATTTTAACTTCTTTTTCAATAAAGTTATTTATAATATTTGATAAATAATACAAACCAACACCAAAACTAATTGCAAATGCTGGTGCTAAAAGTAATACGAACCTCACACCATTTAAACTCATATAGATTGTTCCTGCAACCCAAACTGAAAGTAATATAGTTAAAAATACTCTATCCCCTGTATTATGATTTAATACTCTCATCAAAAGTGCAAGTCCAATTGGTAAAAATAATATAATTAAAAATAATAATTGTGAATTTGCTGCAAGAAAAACAAAGTATCCTTGATCAACTATTAAGAAAAACCAAATAGCTGCAAAAGCTATTACTACCCTATTAATAATCTTAAATTTCTCCTCTCTAACTTTAAAATCAAGTGCAAGTAGAACTAAACCTAAAAGTGCAATTATAAATATTACATTTCCACCAACCGAACTTATAACTGAACTAAATGTTGCGTTGTTTAATTCAGCAACAGAAGACAAAACATTTGGCCAAATATTTGAATCAATTGCAGTTAAACCTCCTGCCCCCATAACATTTCCAATAGAGAGTGTAACAATATTCTGTTTTACAAATAAATAAGTAAATATAATTGATGAAATTAAAAAAGTAAATAAGGTAATTAAATTATTTTTAATTGGTTCTATAAATTCTTTAAGTTTAGACCTTTTAATAATATTAACTAATGTGATATACCCTAAATACATAATTAGTGCTGTCATAATAAATACAAAAATAAACCATCCTGGTCCCCAAGCCCATATAAACATTCCTTGAAAAAATCCTGCAACTGCTGCAAGTCCGAAGGTTTTAATTTTATCTTCATATAAAAATGCATATATCAGAAATACCACAATAACTAATGGAAAAAATACATTATAAGCATCAGTATCAACAAAACCAGCAATAGTTCTTGAAACAAAAGTTCCAATTGAAACTAGTAATAGTGAACCTAAAGCCCCAAATAAATCATTTGTGAAATGTCTTAGTATTAAAAAACAAGGTATAACACTAAGCATTGCAAAAATAACTGGAATTAAATAAATCGCTTTTGTTTGTTCACCAATGCTGGAATTTTGATTTAAACCATTAAGTTTGAAAAGCAATGATTCAAGCCAAACATGAAACTCTGGTTTTGAACTAACCTTAGAACCAATAGGAGCAAGTTTGTATGTAGTATATGAAACTTCATTACCATTTTCGTCTGTTTTAATAAGATTCCCTTGAGTTCCTGTTTCTTGCATATTTTGGGTCAAATGTAAAAAATGATAAGGGTCAATTGCATTTAGATAAGTTTGACCATTATCAGCTTGGAATTGGTCTTTAACAGATTGTGCATTTTGTTTTGCAATATCAGAAACTAAAATTTCTTCTCCATTTAAAGTAAATTTTCCAGTATCAAGTACTTTTTGATATTCTTTTGCAACAAGTTCTTGTTTATAGGCAGGGTTTAAATTTGGGTATTGCTGTTCTACTTGCTGTGAAATAATATTTTGAACATTAGCATAAACATTAGCTTCAACTCTCTCTTCCATTCCACTTAAATTTATTGGACCAGATCTAACATGAAATGCAATAAACATTACAAATAAAATTAAAATAATTGGTAAAATGATTTTAAAATATTTATGTTTAACTAAGTTCAAACTAGATTTTAAGTCAAAATTAGACTTAACATTTTCTTTTTCTTTACTAGAATTTTCAACTGAAACTTTTTTCGAAGGTTTATTCTTCTTTGCCATCTGCTTAATTAAGTTTTAAATCCTTTATAAAATTAATGAAATATTATTTAAACACTTTTAAAAAATAGAAAAAGTTTAAAAACAATTTTAATTAAAATTAATTATGAAAAAAATACTAATTACTGGAACTTGTGGTTTTATTGGATTTCATTTAGCTAAAAGATTACTTGAAGAAGGAAATGAAATTCTAGGAGTTGATTCTATAAATGATTATTATGATCCTAAAATAAAAGAAAAAAGAAATCAAATTTTACTTAAAAATACAAACTATAAATTTTTCAAGCTTGATTTTTCTAATTTTGATTTAATTAATGAAGTTGTTAAAAATGAGAAACCTGATTTAATTGTTCATCTTGCAGCACAAGCAGGAGTTAGGTATTCAATATCAAATCCTTGGGCTTATGAGAGTGCAAATACACTTGGAACATTAAATATTTTTGAAAGTGCAAAATTAAATGATATTAAAAGAGTTATTTTTGCATCATCAAGTAGTGTTTATGGTTCTAATACTAAAATTCCATTTACTGAATCTGATAAAACAGATACACCTATTTCATTATACGCCGCATCTAAAAAATCTAATGAAGTTTTAGCATATTCATATCATCATTTGTATGGAATAGAAGTTGCAGGACTAAGGTTCTTCACTGTTTATGGTGAATTTGGAAGGCCAGATATGGCTTATTTTAAATTTGCAAAGAAAATTCTCTTAGATAAACCTATTGATGTTTATAATAATGGGGATATGGGACGTGATTTTACTTATGTTGATGACATTGTTAGTGGTATTGTAGGTTGTATTGAGAAGGAGGAATTAAAATATGAAATTTATAATCTTGGTTGTGATAATCCAATTAAACTTATGAAATTTATTTCTTTAATTGAAGAGAATTTGGGTAAGAAAGCTAAAATTAATTTTATGGGAATGCAAGCAGGAGATGTTAAAGAAACTTACGCAGATGTTTCTAAGGCCAGAAATGAAATTGAATATTCACCTGAAACTAAAATTGAAGAAGGGTTGAAAAAATTTTGCGATTGGTTTAAAGATAATAAGGAATGGCTATTCGAGCTTGAAGATGCAAAACAATAATTAAGACCTTAAATTATAAATCTAATAATTTATAAATAAATATCTCTCTAAAAATATAATGATTGAAAAAATTAAAAGAATTTATTCTGAAAATCTAGGAATTTATTCTGAAAAGTTTAAGTTGGATCTTAATTACTTTATTAGTGGAAGTTTTTGGCTAACCCTAAAACAAATAATTGTTATATCAACAGGATTTTTAATTAGTGTTTTACTTGCTAATTACTTATCTAAGGAAACTTTTGGACAATATTCATTTATAACTTCAATTTTATCAGTAGCGACCATCTTTGGATTACCAGGTTTATCACAATATGTTATTAAAAATTTAAGTCAAAATAAAGATGGAATTTATTTTGATAGTTTAAAAGAAGTTTTCAAATGGAGTTTTTTAGGAAGTTTATTATTATTTTCTGTAGCCATATATGGAGAAATGAATGGTAATAATTATGGTAGTAAAATTTTTTTATTATTAGGAATTATATTTCCTATATACTCAATATCAAATTATTGTTTAGTTTTCTTCACGGGTAAGAAAAATTTTGAAATTGTTTCTAAAATTAGTATATTTCAAAGCCTATTATTAACAATTGGATTATCTTTTGGAATAATCAATAATTATTCTTTATTTTGGTTAATAGTTCTTACAATAATACCAAACTTATTACTAAATTATTTTACTTTAATATTTGTTAAAAAATATTTGAAAAATAAGAAAAGTAGTATAAAAGAAATAAAAGAAGGGAAAAAATTTAGTATCTCTCAAGGTTTTTCAATGATTGGTCTTAAGGTTGATAGTTTAATAATTGCTTTTTTATTAGGTTTTGAGGAATTAGCAATTTTTACAATAATAACACTTCTACCAAATCAACTAAAAACATTAACAAATATATTTACTCCTTTAATCCTTCCAAAAATTACTTCAAATAAAAAAACTAAAAAAATTAATATAAATCAATATTTCAAATACTTATTGTATTTAAGTATTGTATTAATAATATTTTATAGTATCTTTGCTTATCCTATATTCAAAATTTTTTATCCTAAATATCTAGATTATATATTATTAAGTATAATATTCAATTTAAGTTTCATAACTTTTCCTTCTTTTATCTTATCAAATTATTTAATAAAGATGAAAAAAACAAATTTTTTAATTAAAAAAGATGTTTATTCTACTATATTTCTAATTTTTTGCTCAACAATATTTATATATATATTAGGATTATTAGGTGCTATAATTGCAAGAATTCTCTATAGGACTTTCAACTTTGGAATTATTCTTTATTACTATAATAAAACCAAGTAATTATTTTTTAATAATGATTACCATTCCCTGAGTAAACATACTTGGCCAAATTTTATTTAAAACTGGAATTCCTTCATATAAAACTATTTTAGATTTTTTATCTAATTTTAATTGTTTAAGCCACCATCTCATGTCCTTATAAGTCCAAAATCTAATATGTTCACTTGGATTTAATCTCCATTGAAGAGGAAAACTTCCAAAGAGTAATCTTAACCTATGTGCAAAATATCCAGTATTTGGAACTGAAAAAATTAATTTTTTATCTGTTGATTTTAAAAGTTCTAAAAGAATTTCTTCTGAATTTTTAAGATGTTCTAAAACTTCTAGAATTATAGTATAATCTGTTTTTTCTAATTTCTTTAAACTAGATAAATCATTTAAATCCAGTTCTTTAGGTATAGCTTTAAAAGTTTTAATATGACTTAAAGTTTTAACTGAGATATCGTACCCATACATTTTCTTAAATTTTCTTTCTTTTGATAAATTAAATAAAATACCCCCATCTCCACAACCTATGTCTTTTATTGAAGTGTTGTTTGTAAACTCTTTTTTAAATGTATTTAGCCTACTTTTTTGAAAATTTGTAATGATTCCTAGGTCTTTTCCCCTTTTATCTTTCCAATATGAATCATAGTCTTGTTTAATTATTAATTTAGGATATTTTGAAAAAACTAATTTTAGTGATTCTAGAGTTTTGAAGATAGTAAATTTAAATTTATTCATTTTTAATATAGTTAATTAAATTTTTAATAGATTTCTCCCAAGTATATCTTTTTGCATGTTCTAAAGAGTATTTATACATATTATTTCTTAAATTTTTATCTTCAATTATTTTACGCATTTTTCTTTCAAGTTCATTAAAATCATTTTGTTTACATAAAAAACCACTTTTATTATCAATTATTATTTCTTCATTTGCAGTTCCTTTTGAACCAATTGAGGGAATTCCACAAGCATTTGCTTCTAAATGAACAAGACCAAAACCTTCAAAATAAAAATATTTAAGTCCATTCACTTTTACTAATTCATTTTTTGAAGGTAGAACATGACAAATACACTTTGAAAAATATTTAAGTAACTCTTCATGTGAAATTCTATCTGTAAATATAACTCTCTTCTTTAATCCTAACTCATTTGAATAATTTTCCCAAATAGAAATTTTTGAACCAACTATATATAATTTTGCATCAGGATGTAATTTTATAAGTTTTTGAAAAGCTAATAATAGAATATCAATACCCTTCCTTTCTTTTTGTCCACCAACAAAAATAAAAGACTTTTCTTCCTTTTTTATTTTAACTGAATGAAATTTATTAATATCAACCCCTAAATGAATTACTTTTAATTCTCTCTTATACCATTCTCTAACTTTATTTTTAGTAAAATTACTTATAACTATAAATTTATCAATATATTTGGTAAATCTTAAATTAAATAGTGAAAAGGGAAAATATTTGAAAGGATAATATGCATATGTTCCAGCACCAATTAAAAATAGTTTTTTAATTTTAAGAAGTTTTTTTAAGTATACAGCAATAGGTAGAGATGGTTCAACACCACAAATAATAATGTCAAATTGTTTATTTTTAAAATGTTTCTTAACATTTTTACATTCTTTCATATAATTAAATAAATTGTAATAAGACTCAAAGTTTAATATGGGATAAATATTTTTTTTAACTTTATTTCTACTATCATTTCTAACTAATAAAGTTAAATCATAACCATTTTTCTTTAAACCATTTATAAAATTAGAATTTAAAGTTGACCAACCATCATATCCATCAGTATGACTAGTTATAAATAAAATCTTTTTTTTTATCATTTTAAATTAATTAATTATAATCGATAACTAAACTTTCTATTTCTTTGTTTAACAATTTAATATCAAAAATTACCATTTTTTTAATTAAAGAATCAAAATTAGTTTTAGCTTCCCAGTTTAATATTTTTTTAGCTTTAGAAAAATCTGCATATAATAACTCAACTTCTGCAGGTCTAAAAAACTCAGGATTTACTTTAACTAAAATTTTAGATGATTCTGAATCTCTCCCTATTTCATTAATACCTTCTCCTTCCCAAATTAAATTTTTCCCAATAGCTAAAAAAGCATTTTCAATTAAAGTCCTAATTGAATGAATTTTACCAGTTCCTAAGACATAATCTGAAGGTTTTTCTTGTTGAAGCATTAACCACATTCCATATACATAATCTTTTGCATAACCCCAGTCTCTTTTTGAATTCAAATTCCCAATCTCTAAAATTTTATCAGAACCATTATGAATTTTAGCAACTGACATTGTAACTTTTCTAGTGATAAAGTCTGGTCCTCTCAATTCACTTTCATGATTAAATAATATTCCACTAACCATATAAAGATTATAATTTTCTCTATAATTTTTAATAGTCCAAAAACCTGCTAATTTAGATATAGCGTATGGACTTCTAGGATGAAAAGGTGTATCTTCATTTTGTGGTGTCTCTTTTACTTCACCATAAAGTTCAGAAGATGCTGCAAAATATAATTTAGAATTTGGAGAATAAGTTTTAACTGCATTTGCAATATTTAAAGTTCCATCAATATTTGAACTATAAGTTAAGTTAGGATTTTTGAAACTTAAAGCAACAAAACTTTGTCCTGCTAAATGATAAATCTCATCAAATTTATGTTCATTTATTAAATTATCAGTAATTATATGATCAGTTACATCTCCATAATGAAATTTAATTTTATTAAAAATCTCTTTATCCAAAAAAGATAAATTTCCTAAATGACTGGTACTATTCCCTCTTAATAAACCATGTACTTCATAACCTTTGGAAATAAGTAGACAAGTTAAATAAAAACCATCTTGTCCTGTAATTCCGGTAATAAGTGCTTTTTTCATTTTTAATATTATTAAATAGGGTTAAATTTAGTTTAAAAATGTTTGTATTTATTCTTCTTGAGCTTTTAAAAAAACTTCTTTCATATAGGGATGGGCATTTAAATCTAAACTTGAGACAAATTTAAAACCAGAATGTAAATTATCTAATTTAATACTTTTAATGTTCAATGGTTTTAATAATACATAGATATTTATAGTATGAGATGTAATCCCCTTAAATGCACTGATATTAAAAATAGTTTCACCAGAACCTAAAATTTTTATAAATTCACAATCAAGTCCTACTTCTTCTTTAGCTTTTCTTAGTGCAGCTTTTTTTATTGATTCATTTTTATTTATTCTACCACCTGGAACCCACCAAATTCCTTTTTCAGGTTCATTTAAACGTTTTATTAAAAGAATTTCACCTTTTTTATTTTTAATTACAACATCAACACAAGGAATAGGCATCTTATCTAATACTTCTTTATATAGGTTTTCTGAAATAAATACTTTATTAGTCATTTTTTCTTAAATATGTAGAAATAACCTGTTGTTGCTTGTTTATTTGAAATAAATAAATTTAATATTAAAAAAAAAGGTAATGCTAAAATAAAAAAAGGAAATAACAAAACTCCAATTAATCTTTGTTTTATATTGCCAATACTCATTGTTCTTAAAAATAAAACATAAATTGTTTCTAAATACGAGTTTCTTTCTTTTAATTCTATTAATTTAAAATCTTTAAATAATTCCAAAATACCATATCTCGTATATCTAAAAAAATCATATGGCTCATCATGAATTGGAAAAACAAAAGGTGTTGATGCAATAATAATACCTCCTTTCTTTAAAACTCTTTTAAGTTCTGAAACTGCTTTAAATGGATTTTTTACATGTTCTAAAACTTCCATACAAAATACTAAATCTATTGATTTGGATTTAATCTTACTTAAATTAGTTATATCTAAAACTAAATCTGGTTTCCTTTTTTTATCAATATCAATTTCAATTAATTTAACTCCTTTAGATTTTATATAAGTATTAATAGAACCACCAGCTCCAAAAGAAATAACTTTCATATCTTTTTTATAATGTTTATTTATCGAATTTAAAATAAATTTGTTCATATTCTTTCTAGAAAAAAATTTAGAATATCTTAAAAAAATATTAGCATAAATCTTTTCAATAATTTTATTCATTTGCAATTAGCCCCTTTATTTTTTCAGCTCTCTTTTCCCAAGTATAATCTTTAACTTTAAAAAAAGAATTTTTAATTAATATATTACTTAACTTTTTATCTTTTAAAAGTATTTCTATCTTATTCTTCAAATCTTCAGAATTATCTGACTTAAAAAATAAAACTTCTTTATCTGATACAATTTCTTTTATACTTTCTAAGTTACTGGCTATAATTGGTCGTTTTGAAGCCATATATTCAAATAATTTTAACGGAGATGTATATCTTCTTGAAATCTCAAATTTATTTGAATTTGGAAGCAATAGAATATCAGACAATAATAAATATTTAGGAATTATATTTGGTTTAACTGACTCTACAAATGTACAGTTACTATAGTTGTTATTCTTATTTAAATTCTTAATCTGCTCTTTTGTTCCACCAACTAAAAGAAAAATTATCTCATTTTCTTTAAATAATCTTGAAGTTTCTATAATAGTTTTATAACCTTTCCAATCTTGAAAAGAACCAGTGTATGTTATTATTTTTTTACGAATTGGTAAATTTAATTCTTTTCTAATTTTTTCTTTTGAAGTTTTAATATTATAATCTGAAATATTTGCTCCATCTGGTAAAACTATAATCTTATAATTATCTACTCCTAATTTTATTGATATATCTTTTAGAGAATTTGTTATAGTAACTAATTGTTTTAGTTTTTTCTGAGTTAATTTAAATAAAAATTCCCATCTTGATTTTTCAGGAATTTCATGTAATTCATAAATCACATTTTTTTTCCGGAGAATAAAAGTAAATAAAAACGAAGTTATTAAATCTCTTGTGTATATTATATCGTATTCTCCTTTAAATCTAAATAATAAAATTAAGGATCTGAAATAATAGCTTAACTTCGAATCTCTAGTATTAATTTTGTAGTTTGCTTTTCCTAAATTTTTATTTATGCTATTTTTTGAACCAAAAGTTAATAGTCTAACATCAAATCCAACTTTATTCAAAGCATTACACATATTGTGAACATGAATCTTGTTTGCATTTATAATATTAAAATCCGCATTATGAATATAAAGTAATTTTTTTTTAGTTTTCATTTGTAGTGTTTTATAATCTCTTTTCCATAACGTTTCCAAGTATATCTTTGTGCTTTTAATCTTGCTCGCTTCGCAAATTTTTCAATTTCATCCCTATTGTTATAAAAAAATAAAACTTTTTCTTTAATTGCTTTTACATCTTGAATAGGGATTATAAATCCTTCTTTTTTGTCTTCAATTATTGTTCCAGCATTAAATGTCGAAATAATTGGAAGACCACAAGCCATAGCTTCATAAACAGATTTTGCACTTCCTTCAAGAAGAGAAGGAAATAAAAAAATATGATTTTTATTTAGTTCTTTTTTCAAATCAACAAACCCATAAACATTTATGTTATATTTTTTTGAATCTGTAAATAATTTTCTAACCTCTGGATAAACCCTACCATATATATTAAGCTCAGAGTTTTTTAAATTTAATTCTTTCCAAGCTTGGATAATATAAATCATTCCTTTTCTATTATTTACATTTCCTGAGAATGCAACTTTAAATGTTTTATTTTGCTTGTTTTTTAATGGTTTAAATTTATTCGAATCAACACCAAATGGAATTATCTCTATTTTATTTTTCTCTACTTTCTCTTTAATTAAACTATCCTTCACAAATTCTGATGGTACTATGAATTTGTCTATGTATTTAATAGACTTTTTAATATAATTTAAAGAAAATTTATTATCTCTCCCCTTACTATTATATCCCAGTGCCATCGGTACATCTTGATAAATTTTTATCTTAGAATTTTTATTTTTTAGAAAATTATAAGATAATGGTAAAAAATCCCAAGAATGAATTATACTATTATCTTCTAAGTCTAATTTTTTTAATTTATTTAATAAAATAATATCAAATACATAGTTTTTTATCTGATTAGTTGGTAATTTGTCACTAACATAAACTTGAAGACCAGTTAAAATTTTCATAAATATTTCTGCTTTAGGAAATATTTTAATTATATTAAGTTTTTCATAACATCTATTATAATTTCTACAAATTATTATTAAATCTTTTTTATTTCTTATTTCTTCACCTATGTGTGCAGCTCTTGCACCAATTGAATGTCCAATACCATAATCAGAATTTAATATAAATAGAGTTTTCATTTCTTCTTTGCTATAACAATGAACCCTGCTGAGATTTTGGGAAATAAATTAGATAAAAAATAATTTATTTTCCCCAAATATTTCATCTCATGTTTAACTATTGGAAGATAAAAATCTCTTCCTGTAATTTTAATAATTTTAAATCCATTATATGTTAAAATTTCATAAATATCCTTATATGTAAATGCTCTTATATGTCCACTATTTTTCAAAATTGCTCTATTCTCTATAGCACAAGGTAAAATCCCAAATAATAATCTTATTCTATCACCTAAAGCTGCAATATTTGGAGTAGTTAGAATTAAAATTCCTCCTTTTTTTAAAACTCTATAGCACTCAGAAGAAAAATAATCAGTATCAAAAATATGTTCAATAATCTCTGATGCAAAAACAATATCAAAACTATTATCTTCAAAAGGCCATTTCTCTGTTAAGTCATGTTTTTTTACATTATATTTTTTTGATTTAGCTAAACTAACTTGCTTAGTTGAAAACTCTAAACCATTATAAGTTATATTTTTTCTGAATTTTTTTAATTCATCATAAAATTGTCCTTCTCCACAAGCCACATCTAAAAAATTTATATTCTTAGATTTGGGAATGAAATTCAAAATTTTTTTTAATCTATGTTTTTTATAACCCTTAAAATTTCTAGAGTCATATATCTCATCTTGTTTTTTGATTGATTTTTTCATTTTTTTTCCTTATTTCTCATTTCTAAATTAATTTTAAAATATTTATTAATTTTTTTTATCATAAATTCTATTTGATATTCTAATGTATATTTGTTTGCTGTTTGTAAACCATGTTTAATGAATTTTTTTCTTAAATCTTTATTATTTAATATTTTTTCAATTGCATTTGCAATATCTTTTGAATTTCCAGGCCTAACTAAAATTCCATTCCAATTGTCTTTAATAATCTCTGGAATCCCTCCAACATTTGAACCAATTACAGGCGTTCCAAAAGCCATAGCTTCTAATTGTGTCTTTCCTTGCATATCTTCTAAAGATGGAATTACAAATATCTGAGCTTTTTTATATTCATTAAAAAGATCATCTCCAAATGCAATAAGACCTTTATAATCAACATAATTTTTTATTTTTATTATTTTTTGTTTTATAATAGTTTCTTGATTTCCTAATCCTCCTACTAAAGTTAATTTAATAGGAATATTCTTTTTGACCAAAATCTCAATTGCATCAATTAAATATGGAACTCCTTTTTTAGAATCAAATCTCCCTACATATAATATATTATAAGGTTTATTTCTAGAAATATCAGTTCTCTTAACTATATCTCTTTTATAAAAACTTGCCGAAATAATTTTATAAGATTTTCCTGGTAAGTTGTAAAGAATTTTTCCTGAATAAAAACATAAAGAATTTTTAATATTAAACTTCATTATAAAATCAATAAAAGGACTTAAAAATAATGCTAATGATTTTCTATACCACTTGTTTCCTCTTCTTCTGAATTCGTCAGTTAAGTCTGCAGTTATTCTTAGAAAGTACTTACATTCAAATTTTCTAAAATAATATGCTGATAATAAACCTATAAATGAACCAGGTATATAAGTAGTAAAAATTGTCTCTGAATCTTTTTCCATTTTTATTATCTCTTGGATTTTTTTTCTAAATAAAAAAAAATTTTTAATAAAATAAAAATTTCCTTCCCCTATATTTTTAATTAATGGTTTAAATTCTATATTTTTTCTTGATATAGTAAATCTGTCCATAGTCATTTCGTAACCTGATTTTGCCAAAGGAGCATAAATAATCATTTTATCAAAATATTGTGAGATAAACTCAATCTGGGGAGTATAACCACATAAAATACTTAAACCTTTTTTACTTTTTTTTACTGGAGCATCAAGAATCAAAACTAACTTCATTTTTTAATTATTTTATTTGGATTCCCTACTACAATAGAATTTTTAGGAACACTATTGTAAAGAACTGTATTTGGTCCTATAATTGAATTCTCACCTATTATAACTCCAGGCATAATAGCACAGTTAACTCCAATTAATACATTTCTTTTTATATGTATAATACCAGATTTTGATCTTTGGTTATTTATTGGTGAACTTGAAGACATTAAAACCTCAATTTTTTTATTATCTGTTTTATATGTGTTTGATTTAGAATAAATTTTTGTTCCATTACCAATTCCAACAAAATCATCAATAATTACATCTTCTCCAGTTTGAATATAAACATTTGGAGCAAGATGAACGTAATTTCCTATTTTTAATTTTTTATGTAACTCAAACTGAACTGAAGTATCAATATGAACAAATTTCCCAATTTCTAACTCTTTAGCATTATATCTAATAGTAACATTTGAATCTATTTTAGAACCAAATTGAATTTTTTTAAAATATGGGCTCCACATCCCTGTTCTAAAAATATTAATTGCTTCTCTTATATAACGATTATAATAAAAAACTCTTGTTAAAAAAAAAAATTTACCTAAATAATAAAATAAATAATAAAATAATTTATATCTAATTGTAAATCTTAATTCTTTCTCCATTATATATTAATTATTTTAGTTTTTATAAATATTTAGTTAATTCAAATGAGATAGAATACAAGCATAATTTATTGGAGTCTTATCATCTTCAGGATTTTTATTGGGGAAAACATTCAAAACTAGTTCTTCTTCAATTTTAAAATATTTCCTAAGCATTTCTCTAACCTCATTAGAATTCTTAAATAAATAAATATGATCAATACTAGCCGCCCAAATTGCAGTTGTCAAAAAAAGCTGTCCCTCACTTTTTAATAAATTCTTAAGTTTTTTTAATAATTTTTCAGGTTCTTCTAAATGTTCAAGAAGTTCCCCACAAATAATTTTATCAAATTTCTTATTTTCATCTAAATCAAAAACATTTACATTATTAATTTCTAAATCCCTATTATTCCTAATTTTTATTAAATTTTTTGAAAAATTTATTGAACTTTGACTTAGATCACAACCAAAAAACTCCCACCTAAGATTATTTTTCATAAATATTGAAGAATAAATCCCAGTTCCAGTTGGAACTTCTAGAAAAACACCATTATCTTTATTGAATTTACAAAATAAATCTTCAAAAAATATTAAAATTTTATAATGATTAACCCAAAAAATTTGGGATAAAAATAATCCATATAAATACCTGTTTCCCATTACCTCAGGATTATTATAAACTTCTCGCTCCACTTCTTCAAAAGAACTATATTTATATCTTCCCGTTTTATGTAACTCTATCTGCAATTCTAAAAATTCTTTTGAAAAATCTATAAAATGATTAATTATCTCATCATATTGAACCCCCTCATTATTTCCAATAGATTTAGCTAAATTACAAATTTCAATCGCAAAATCTTTATCAACTTTCTCTTCAATAAATTTATGTTTGATAGTTCTAGTTATTGAATTTTTATCTAATTGAATTAAAGTATAATCTAAAATATTATTTTTGTACATTTTATAATTTATTAAACTTTACTTTTAATAAGATTAAATAAATCTTCTAAAATTAAAACATTATCAATTTCTGAGACAGTAAAATTAACTTTCAAACTTTCTTCAAATTCTGAAATTAACATTAAATTGTTAAATGAATCCCACTCTGATATTGTGTTAATTTTAGTTTTTCTATCCATTGATGCAATATCTATGCTCATTACTTTATTTACTGTATCAGTAATTATCTTTTCTATATCTTTTTCCATATTTATCTTAGTCTTATCCAATTTATATGTTTTACTAAATATTCTTTAAGCTCTAAATTATAAGTTTTTCCTTTCTTAGAAGAATTAGTTACTTCAAAACCCAAGTCTTCACAAAAATTCTCAATTAAAATATTCTTGGGAGTTTTAATGAATTCAGTTTCAATTATTGAGTTTTTAGGTAAATATTTTATTGTTTCATAGAAAAATTGTTTTTCAATATCTCTTGATAAAACTCTACAACTCATTAAAAAAGTATCCATAAAATAAATCTTATTCTTTTTTTCCAAAATTATTATACCAGTTAGACCTAAATCTCCAAATTTATCCCAAACAGATACTGATGTTACTATAAAATCATTTGATTTTATCATTTTTTTAACTTCTTCTTTAGTATACCTTTGAGTTCTAAGATTAAACTGATTTGTTTTGTTTATTAATTGGTATATTCTCTCCAAAGATTCTAATGAGTCTTTTTTTACCTCAATTTCAATATTTAATTCTTTTAAATAATCTTTTTTAGAAAATTGTTTTATAGATTCTTTTCTTTTATTTTCTTGTATATACATTTCATGTCTATTTATATCTTCAGTTGTTGAAGAAATTTTCTTAAAATAAGATAAATCTCTTAATAAAGAAGGTAAATTTGCTATATCTTGAGGAAAGTCTACAACACTTACTTCTGGCAGATTAGAGCTAACTTCTAATCTTTCTGCAGGATTATCATCTAAAAAAACAAATGAATCTAATCCTAAATTTAATTCTTGTGCTATCTCTTTTATATTGTCAGATTTATTTCTCCAATTAATTTTAATGGCTATGAAATCTTCTTTTTTTAATATCATTTCCTTACTTTCAAAAATTGGAAATACATCTTCTTCATTATTCTTTGAGACAATTGCAACTAAAAATCCCATTTTTTGAAAAGATAAAATAATTTTCTGAATTTCTTGATATATATTTCCAACATTCGAATCACCTAATACTAAATTTTCAATCCCATCTTCTCCTATAACTCCTCCCCACAACGTATTATCTAAATCGACAATCAAACATTTTTTAGTCTTTCCATATATTGCATTTATTAGAGTTGTTAATTCTCTTGAAAAGTTTTGAGCAGACTCTTTATTATGGAGTAATTTACCAAGATAATACATTTTATTATCTGTAATAAATAATTTTCCATATTTTGAACAAAAATTATCGAAATCAAATAATTCAATATCATTTTTAATAGAGTATGAAATAAGAGACTGATTTAAATTATCAATTAAAGAATATACACCTTTATCTGATTTTATATCCTCAAACCCTAAATAAGAATTACTTATTTTATCTAATGTAGTTAGTATGATTTTTGCAGAAAGATTTGAAGAAGAAATTGATTCTAAAAGCAAATTTATTTTCTCTTGAGCTTTTTGAAAAGCTATAGAATATCCTTGAGTTAAAATTTCAAAATCTATATCTGGAAGAAAAGTTTTTGAACTTAGTGCTACTATTATTATCTGAGGATTAAATTCATATAGCCAAGACTTTTTATCAACTAATTCTTCATTGAATTGATTATAACCCCCGAATTTAATTTCAGGATTAAATCCTTCTAAAGATAAATAGTCAAAAAAAAAATTCTCAATATTTTGAATTGTATAAGAGCTTAGAACTGCAATTTTAAGTTTTTTTTCCATTTTAATATAGTAACACTGAAGCAACAGCATAATCTTCACAATGTGAAATACTTAGAGATATTTTCTTAGATTTAAGAAAATTCTTATTAATTTTAAGTATTGGTTCACCTGAAAATTTATGTTCAATAGATATTTCGTTCATATCAATACTTACTCCTAAAACTTTTTTTAAAGCTTCTTTACAGCAAAAAAAACCACATAAATGTTGTTGTGGTTTTGACTTTGAATAAGCATATGTGATCTCTACTTCTGAGAAATTTCTTTTAATAAAAGTATTTTCTTTTGATAATTTAAATCTTTTAATTTCTTCTATATCAATACCTATTTTCATTTTATTTAATTTGAATATTCTCCCCATTAATACTTTGATTTTCCAAAATATTTAATATCTCGGATACTACACTATCAACTAAAACTAAATTTTGTGACTTTGATAAACCTTTAT
This sequence comes from uncultured Methanosarcinales archaeon, assembly GCA_964351975.1. Classification (GTDB taxonomy): domain Archaea; phylum Nanobdellota; class Nanobdellia; order Woesearchaeales; family UBA583; genus UBA583. Next base: position 26,708 of record CAYGPK010000005.1, on the reverse strand, counting down.
ACTTTTCTTTAATAAAATTAGGAACATTTTTAATAAAATTAGTTTCCATCATCCCAGGGGAAATACCATTAACTCTAACTTTTCTAAAAGCTAATTCAATAGATAATGCTTTAATAACTCCAAGTAAAGCAAACTTAGAAATAGTGTAGGATGCAGATAAATAACTAGAATTATTACTTAATGTAACTTCACTTAAAACAAATATAAGGTTAGAATTCTCACTAAATTGTGGAAAAAGGTTATTTAATAAATATATTTGATTTAATACATTAATTTGCATATCTTCTTCAAACTTTTCTTGTGAGATTGTATGAAATTTTTTAATTAGAAGTTCATTAGCTACAAAATTTATAAAAAAATCTATTCTAATGTCCTTATTTTTAATATTAGAAACAAAATTATCAATATTTTTTTTATCTTTCATATTAAGATAATACAATTGAACATTTTTATTCTCAGTAAATTTAGAAGTATTAGAACTAAAGTATGTACCAATAACATAATATCCTTTACTCAATAATTTATCACACAGATTTTCTCCTAAATTACTAGTTATTCCTATTATTACAGCGATTTTCATTTTAATACCTTTATTTTCATTTTACTATTAATTAAAGTTTCATGTTTTTGATTTTTAATTAAAACATCTAAAATTAATAGATTTCCTAAGTTAATTTTATCTTTTACTTCTCCTCTAACTGTTATCTTATCACCAATAAACGCAGGTTTTCTAAATTTTGAATCAACTGATAATATCAATGAATATTTCCCAGGTAAATAGACGCCAGCTAAAGTAGATAAATAGGATTGAACTAGAAGTCCAAAAACTACTTTTTCTTTAAATATTGTTGAATTTGCATATTCTTTATCCATATGAAGAGGGTTAATGTCTCCGGTTAAATTTGAAAAAATAATTAAATCTCTTTGAGTTATAAGTTTTGAAAATTCTTCAATTTTGCCTATCTCAATTTCTTCAAAAATATATTCATTCATACTTATATCACAAATAAATTATTTTTATAAAGTTATGTATTAATTAATTAAAAAATTAATTTCTAAACTCTTTTTTAAATATTTCATCGTGCTTATTAGCATATATTTCCCAAGTATAATCTTTTTCAATTAATTCTCTTGAATTTATACTAAATTCTTTCAATTTTTTAGGATTATCTAATAAATATAAAACTTTGCTTGCAAATTCTTTTATTGAATGTTTAGTTATAAACCCAGTTTTTCCATCTTTTAAATAATCTGATGCTGCAGTCGTATCATAAGTAATTACAGGAGTGCCTGAAGCTAAAGCTTCACAATTTGCAATCCCAAATCCTTCATATTTTGAAGTTAATAAAAAAATATCTGCAGTTGCATATAGATTAACCAAATCTTCATCAGATACAAACCCAGTAAACACAACGTTATTCTCTAACTTTAAGGTTTTAATTAACTTTTCTAACTTTTCTTTCTCTTCTCCTTTACCAACAATTAATAATTTAGATTTAGGATATTTTTTTACTACTATTTCAATAGCTTTAATCATCTCATCAATGCATTTACGCTTAGATAAACGAGAAACAGTAATAAATACTGGCCCATTACAATCAAATTTTTCAAGAAGACTTTTATCATAATTTTTTGGAGTAAATTTTATATGGTCAGTACCTTGAGGAATAACTATAGGATCTTTTCTTCCTGACATCTTTCTAACAAATTCTTTTTGTTCATTACTAATTACTAAAATTAATTTAGATTTCTTGTAAATTTTATTTATCACAGGTTTAACATAAAAAGGATTTTGATCACCATGGATAATATCCATTCCTGTCCCTAAATGAAATTCTGTTGTAACTAAAGGAATTTTAAATTTTTTTATTAATAATAAAGTTGTTATAGCAGCAGGAAATGCAAAATCAATATGTAAAAAATCATATTTAGATTTTTTTAGAAGTTCTTTAGCTTTAAAATACTGATTCCATTGATATAAAATAAATTTTAAATATTTACTTTTTTGTTCTTTACCAACTCTATATGTTGTGAAATTGCCTTTTTTTTCAACTTCTTCTCCACCCATATTTGGAGTTACTAAATCTATAATATAATCTTTTTTAGATAATCTTGTAAAAAGCTCATCAACAGTTCTCTCTGCACCACCCATATGTGGATAGTATATAGGGGTTAATGCTAATATCTTTATTTTTTTATTTTGTTGCATTTTTTATTAAGTTACAAATTTTTATTACTTCTTCTTCTTTTAAATCAAAATATGTTGGTAAAATTAATTGTCTGTTATATAAATCTCTAGAAACTAGAAATTCTTCTTTTGAAAAATAGGGAGGCATTTCATTTAAGGGTATAAAACCACGTCTACTATCTACATCATTTTCTTTCAAATAATTTGCTAACTCTTCAACACTTAATTTGAAATCCTTATCTAATAAAATGCAAATCATCCAATAACTAGGTTCTTCATTTTCTTGTTTTTGTTGGAATTTAATACCATTAGTATCTTTTAATTCTCTTTTATACCAATTTGCAATTTGATCTCTTTTTCTAATTATTTCATCTGCTTTCTCCATTTGAGCCAAGCCAACAGCTGCTTGTAAATTAGTCATTCTATAATTATATCCTACAATATCATGCCAATATCCTTTACCATGAGTCATTCCATGATTTTTAAAAATTTTTATTTTCTCATAAATGTTTTTATCATTAGTAGTACACATTCCTCCTTCTCCCGTTGTTAAAGTTTTATTTCCAAAAAAACTAAAACAACCTATATGTCCTAAAGATCCAGCTTTTTTCTTATCATAAACCGAACCAAAGGATTCAGCTGCATCCTCTATTACATATAAATTGTGTTTTTTAGCCAAAGACATAATTTTTTCCATATCACAAATAAAACCATATAGATGAACAACAATAATTGCTTTAGTCTTTGAAGTTATTTTTTCTTCTATTTTATTAGTATCAATGTTAAAAGTATCTTTATTAACCTCAACTAATACTTCTTTCGCATTACAATATTTAACAACATTTGCTGTTGTTGCAAAAGTCATATTTGGGACTATAACTTCATCTCCTTCTTTTATATCTAATGCTAATAAAGCTAAATGAAGAGCAGAAGTCCCACTAGTTGTAGATGTTGCATATTTAGTATTGCAAAAATGTGCAAATTTCTCTTCAAATTCTGTTACAAACTTCCCATTACTTGAAATCCAACCTGTATTAATACATTCAGTTACATATTTTAATTCATTTCCACTTAGATTGGGTTTTGCTATTGGTATAAACATATTTTTTTAAATTTATTATAGTTTATATTCTTTTCTCTTTTGCTGTTGTTACTACAAATAACTTCTAAATTTATAAATTTTCAAAACCTAATCATTAAATTAAATTTCAAAATTTAATAACAGATATGAATAATCTAATCACAATAAGTAAATAAGATAAACTATATATCTGTAAATATAAATTAAATTTAAATTTTTAGAAAATTAAAAACTTTCTTAGTAAAGGGATGAGAATTCTTAGGAGGATTTTTAAAAAATCCATATTCTGAATGCTCTGCTCCTAAAGTTATTTTTTGATTCTTATTATATGTGACTAATACCAAAAAATCAAGTATATGTGTTCCTCTTTTATTCTTCTTAGTCTCTTCAAAAAAAGTTTCAATCATACCAATAGTTTTTTCAAATTTAACCTCTAAACCAACTTCTTGCTTTGATTTTCTAATAACAGCTTCTTCTAACAATTCATCTTTAAATACTCTCCCACCAGGAGTACACCACATTTCTTTTATTGGCTCTTCTCTTCTTTTAACTAGTAAAAGTTCTCCATTCTCATTTACAATTAAAGATTCAACACAAACAGAAGAAAAATTTTCTAAAATATAATCATATTTATCCTGAGGAATTAAATCTGTATTAACTTTTCTCTTTCTAATAATTAACTTATCTATTTTCATCTAATTAATATCTTTCATCATTATTTTTTAACATTTCTAAATCAGATTCTATCATTTCTTTAACTAATTCTTTAAATTTTATCTTAGGTTCCCAACCTAACTCTTTTTTGGCTTTTGTAGCATCACCTAACAATAAATCTACTTCTGTTGGTCTAAAAAATCTTGGATCTATTTTAATAATTTCTTTATGAGTAGTTTTATCAATTCCAACTTCATTTAATCCTTCCCCTTTCCATTCTAAATCAATATTTAAGTTTCGACAAGATTCTTCTACAAATTCTCTTACTGAATGTGCTTCTCCTGTTGCAATTACGAAGTCATCAGGTTTTTCTTGTTGTAACATAAGCCACATACATTCTACATAATCCCTTGCATCACCCCAATCTCTTTTTGAATCTAAATTTCCTAGGTATAAACACTCAGTTTTCTCTAATTTGATTTCACATAAATTTCTAGTAATTTTCCTTGTTACAAAGTTTTTACCCCTCCTAGGAGATTCATGATTAAATAAGATACCATTTACTGCAAAAATATTATAGGCTTCCCTATAATTTTTACAAATCCAAAAAGAATATAATTTAGCAACAGCATAAGGACTTCTAGGGTAAAATGGAGTTTTTTCAGTTTGGGGTGTTTCAACTACTCTACCGTATAATTCACTAGTAGATGCTTGATAAAATCTTATTTTTTTACTTGAGTTTCTAATTGCTTCTAATACTCTAATAGTGCCCATAGCTCCTACATCTGCAGTGTATTCAGGAATATCAAATGAAATTCTTACATGAGATTGAGCTCCCAAATTATAAATTTCATCTGGTTGAATTTTATTAATTAAGGTTATAATTGAACTACCATCAGTCAAATCACCATAATGTGTATAAATCCTACTTTTTTCACCTTCATTTGGAGTATGAAGATGATCAATTCTACCAGTGTTAAATGAAGAACTTCTCCTTACTAACCCATGAACTTCATAACCTTTTTTTAATAATAATTCAGCTAAATAAGAACCGTCTTGGCCGGTAATTCCAGTAATTAAAGCAATTTTTGTCATAATAATACCGATTATTAGGCATTTATAAATATTTGTTTTGTAAATTTAAAGTTATCTATTTTCTTCCGTAAACATCCTCTAATCTTTCAATATCATCTTCTCCAAAGTAAGTTCCAGATTGAACTTCAATTAATTCAAGGTCTAAATCTGTTCTATTTTCTAGTCTGTGTAAATTTCCTTTTGGTATAAATGTATGCTCGCCCTCTTTCAAAGTGATAGTCTTATCACCATTTCTAACTGTTGCTTCTCCTTTTACAACATACCAATGTTCACTACGGTGTTTATGTCTTTGAAGAGATAAAATACCATTGGGAGTTATTTTTAAAATTTTAACTTTATAACTTTCGGTATCCATTAAAACTTCAAAAGAACCCCAAGGCCTATTATCAATATTTTTAGAATTTATTTGAGAAATTGCATTTTTTAGCATATCTGAACTGGATTGAATTTTACCTCCTCCTATATTAAATACTGTTTCAATACCTAATTTTTTACATAATACAGCTTCAGGTATATTATCTGAAAACCTGTCTCCTCCATTTGCAAAAACTTGAGGTTTAATATTTTCTAATGCTTCACAAACAGTCATATCGTCTTTATCTTTTGGATTTAAAAGATAAACTTCATCAACAAAAGAATATTTTTCTATTAATTCTGATCTTTCTTTTTGAGACATAAAAATAAATCCTTTCTTTTTTAATAAAAAATCATCACCGTTAACAATAACAACTAAATAATCTCCTTGTTTCTTAGCTTCTTCAAACATTCTTACATGTCCAATATGCAATGGATCAAAACCTCCCGATACAGCTACTACTCTTTTCATAATATTTATATTTAAATAAACTTTATAAATGTTATTTATAACTTTTTAAAAGGTCATTAAGTATAGAAATAGTTTCCAAATGAGATTTTACTGAATAGCCTATTACTCTTTCATCTGAAAAAATTTCAAAATCATTACCCCCTTCAAAAGTTTTATCACCAAAAAAATAAATTTTATCAAAACCTTCTTCTTCTAGATGGCTTAAACAATAAGTTTTATCCCATCCAATTGGAAATACATCAAAACTTATTTGACCTCCTATTGAATATTTTAAATTTAAATTTAGAAAATTTTCTTTAAGATTATAAATCATTTTTTCTCTAACTTTATGAACTAAATCATATTTTTCAAATTCCTCTCTTTGTTTTCTATCACAATCTCTGCCTATAGGACTAATATTTATTAATCCTGTTCTTAATTCAATAAAAGTTCCAGTTTTAACAGGTATATCCAATTTAGATAAATAATCCAAAACAAAATTAACAAATAAATTATAGTTTTCTAAACCTATAAAATCCAAAACTGAATCATTGAAAATTAATTTCTCTTTTTTATAATAAACTAAACCATTTTCAGGAAAAGAATAATCAAAAATACTTAAAACATCTTCTCCAATTTGTTCTTTTTGCTTATCTAAATCTGAACCTCCAACAAATCCAATTTTACAAAAATCAATAGTTTTAATCTCTTTTAGAAGATTAAGTACTTCAGGTAGAATTTTTTTTCTCGACTCAGTTAAAGTTCCATCTACATCAAATAGAAATAAAATCTGTTTGTTTATCATTTCATAAACCTCTTATACCAAGCCTCAAATACAAAAATAGTCCACAATTTTTGAGCAACAACATTTCTTGCTTTAAATCCACCTTTTGTATTTTTTAAACTATCTAATAATTCTAATACATAATCTTTTTTATATAAATTGTGATTATTTTCTTTTAGTAATTTTTTTAGTTCAACTCCTAATATGTTTTCAAACCAATAATCAATTGGGACATTAAAACCATGCTTTCTTCGTTGGTATATCTCTTTTGGAAGTATATCTTTTGCTATATTTTTTAATATCCTTTTTTCATTCCAAGAAAATAATCTATATTTAACTGGCAAATTAAGTCCAAATTCAACTATTCTATAATCCATAAATGGAACTCTTTGCTCAAGACCAAATGCGCTTGACATTTTATCAGCTTTCATAAATAAATCTTTTGGAAGTAATGTTTTAATATCATAAATTTGAACTTTGTTCAAACTATTTTTGGAATTTATTTCTTTAAACTCACTATCATCTAAAATCTCTTTTAAACCTAGTTTTCTAATTTCTTCTTTCTCAAATACTCTTGTAATTTCAAGGTGAGATTCAAAAGGAGTTTTTCCTCTTAATGCTTTTAATCTTTTTAAGATTTCATTGTTAAAATGAAAAAATGCAAAATGTCTAAGTTTAGAACCATAGTAGAGTAATTTATACCTATCATAACCTGTAAAGACTTCATCTGCTCCATCTCCAGACAAAACTACTTTATACTCTTTACTTACTTCTTTAGATAATATATAAATTGGTAAAAAACCAGGATCAGCACCAATTGGTTCATCCATATGATAAATCATATCATTAATGTATTTTAGAACATTATCCTTATTAATTTTAATTTCATGGTGATTTGTTCCAATATGTTCAGAAGCTATTTTGGCATAATTCAATTCATTAGTTGTATCAAAACCAATTGAGTAAGTGTTTAGATTTGGATTAAACTTTTTAGCATAGTAAGTTACAATTGAACTATCAATTCCACCCGATAAAAATGTTGCAACAGGAACATCGGATACCATTCTTTTTTTAACAGAGTCTTCAATTAAATTTTTAAGTTTATTTTTTGAATCAGTATAAGATAATTTTGATTGTTTTGTTCCTAATTCATTAGTATTATAATAATTTTTATATGAAATTATTTTGTTTTGTTTTAAATCAAAAATCATATTATGAGCAGGAGAAAAAGATTTCACATCTTTTAATATTGTTCTGTCATCAAGTGGGAATCTATGTATAAATATTTCATTTAAAGATTTTGTATCTATTTCTCTTTTTATGAAATTACATTTTAGAAGCGCTTTAATTTCTGAGCTAAAGATAAATTTCTCATCTTTGAAATAATAATATAAAGGTTTTTTCCCAAATCTGTCTCTTGAAAGAAAAAGAATTTGTTTATTTTTGTCATAAATTGCAAATACCCACATACCATTAAATTTTTTAGCACAGTTCTCTCCCCATTCATGGTAAGATGCTAAAATTACTTCAGTATCTGAATTAGATTTAAATTTATAACCTTTTTTTAATAGCTCTTCTTTTATCTCTTTATAATTGTATATCTCACCATTATAGGTAATTACTAATGAGTCTGATTTTGTTTGGCGATTGGTGTTTGGTGATGATATTTTCACCTTTCTCTTTTCTGAACCCCTATCAGTTTCATAGGTAAATGGTTGATGACCTTTTTTTGATAAGTCTATTATTGATAACCTTAGATGGCCTAGTGAAATATTTTGATTTGTATAAAATCCATCATCATCAGGACCACGATATTTTATTGTTCTATTCATTACTTGAATTAAACTCTTATCTTCAAAATTAAAACCATTTATACCGCACATTTATCTTAAAACCTCCTCAAATACTTTTTCGTATTGTTTAATTGAATTTTTCCAATTAAAATTATTTAATATATATTTATTTGCTTCTTTTGAATACTTATCTCTTAGAGACTTACTTTTAATTAATTTTGTAATTGCTTCTTTGATATGTTCAACGGTATTATCTTCAAGTAATATCCCATTTTGACTATTTATAATAACCTCTCTTGCCCCTTCATGTGGACTCGCAACGATTGCACATTTTGTAATCATTGCTTGAAGTAGAGAGTTTGAAAGTGCGCCACCAGGGGAAGAACTATGAACATAGATATCTGTTGAATTTAGTATTTTAATTGCTCTTTCAAATGAAACAGAACCTAACATATAAATTCCTTTATCTAAATCCTCTTTTGATAAATGTCTTAACCTGTCGTAATCTTCTCCATCTCCTACAATTAAAAGTACACATTTATCTTTGAGATTCTTAGGTAGTGATTCGTAAGCTTTGATTGTTTTTGAAACTGATTTCCATTTGAAAAGTCTTCCTAAAAAAGTTATTACTATTTTATCTTTAAATCTCTCTTTTATTTCTTTATCAAAATCATTACTTTTATACAATTCAAAATCAACTCCCCTTTTAATTATTTGAACTTTTTCCTTTTTTAGAAAATACCTTTTAACAAATCTATGTGAAGTCTCAGATACACAAATATTAACATCTGATAATTTGAAGATTAATCTTCCAATTATTTGGTCATATATATATGCCATTTTTGTTTTAAATTTACTCTCAAGAGATACAAAACTACTTCCGTGTTCAACGTGAATTAATTTAATTCTGTTAATTCTAAATTTTGCAAAGAAAGTTCCTAAAAAACTATTTTTAAAGAATCTAGTTCTTGTCATAACTATATTATAATCTTTCTTATATAAACTAAAATATGATTTCCAAAATTTCAAACTATAGTATTTAGGCATAGGGAAATTAGGAATAAAATAAAATGCAGGATACCTTATAACTTTAACATTATTATGAATTGTCTCTTTTTCTTTTCCACCATTAACTCTTGGCGTAAAAATAGTTATTTCATAATCTTTATTTTTTGAAAGGTACTTTGAAAACTCATCAACATGAGTCTCAAGTCCACCAATATTTGGTAAAAAATTTCCTGGAAAAATTATTAGTTTTTTTTTCATCTTTCTATATAATTACTTAAATTCTATAAAATCTATTTTTTCTCATAAATCTGAAAATCATTTTGAAACCATTTCCAATTGATTGACCTTTTTTAGTTTTTGAATGATTTGTGTATATTACTTGAATAGGAACTTCTTTGTATTTAAGTTTATGTTTGTGAATCTCCCCAATTATCTCTGAACAAAATTCATATCTATCAAAAGTTATCTCTATTTTACTTATAGCTTTTTTATTTAAGACTTTAAATCCACTCTGAGAATCCCAAACAAATTTACCAAAAAAAAACCAAGTAGCCGTACTACCTACAAAATTTGCAATCTTTCTTTGAACTGGCATTTGAGAAATATCACCTTTCATTCTTGAACCAATTACAACATCGTGTGTTTGACTATTTTTTAATAATTTTTTAATTTCTTTAGGATTATGCTGACCATCAGAATCAATTAATACTAAAAAATCATAGTTCTTATTTCTTGCATACATAATTGCTGTTCTTGTTGCAGCGCCAGCACCTTTATTTTCTTTATATCTTAAAACTTTAGCACCTGACCTTTTTGCAATTTCAAAAGTATTATCTTTAGAATAATCATCAACTACTAAGATATCCTTAAATCCCTCCTTTTTTATATTTAAAATTACTTTTTCAATAACTTTTGCTTCATTAAATGCAGGCATAGCAATTAAAGTCTTTTCTTTCATAATATATTGAAAAAAGTTTTATTTATAAGAATATTGAAAAAATGTTTGATTAATTAATTTAAAACTACTTCAACAATTGTTTAATGGCATTTGTTGCGTAACTTCCTGAATCTAATTCAAATTCAACTTTAACAAATAGTCTATTCTCGTTTAATTCGTCATTTCCTTCTTGTGTAATCTTAAATTTTTTAGGATAGAACTTAATTTCACGTGAAACTTCAGTTTCAGGTTTTAGCTCAGGCATATGTTCTAAATTAAAGTTTTCTTGACTTATGTCGTCTTTTTGTAAAAACTCTTCAAATATTGCTTTTAAATCTCCTTCAAGCTTAGTTTCTTTTGAGATTAGAGGGAGGGTTTTGTAATTCTCTAGTTTATTCTCATTATTTAGCTTATCAATTGTTTCATTGAATAAATAAGATTGGTACGCATTAAAATATAAAGTTCTTAGTTTTTTATGAATTGTTCTAAAAGCGCCAGGGTAATCTCCTTTGTAATTGTGAAGATGAGCTAGAATTGATTTTCCTTCTGAAAAGAATTTTGGAACGAGTTTCATTGCTGAGCTTATTATCTCTTTATCTCCATCTACTATTTTTTCTTTGTTAGTTTCTATATATTCTACAAATTCTCTTAAATTATCAGAAGGATTAGGTGGAAGTGATGTTAGAACTTCAAATACTGCAGATTTCAAATCGTTTTTTAATATGAAAAGGCCAATTTTATGAGAATTATTTGCAAAACCAAATCTTTGTTCATCAAAATAGTTTAGTATTCCTTTTTCTTCAACATATTTTGAATTCTCTTTTAACTTGTCTATTTCTTCTTTTTGTAAATCTCTAATTGTTATTTGAAATCTATTTCCTAAATTATCTCCTAAATTAACTCTTCCTTTGAAAATTCCTAAAAACTCTAAGTTCATATCATTTATTCTCTCATTAAAAAAGGCAAGATTGTTTTCATAAGTACTTTTATTTATTCCCGTAACTGATATTAGTTGAGTTGTTATTCCATTTCTATCTTTTGTTCCAGCAAAATGAATCATTTTTCTTGAAACTTTGAAAATTCTTGAAATAGTTTCAAGAGCTTTCATTTGTGTGTAATTTGTTTTTGTTAATTTAAAATAATAGTAATCATGTCCTTTATCTTCTTCCCTACCTTTAAAGTCATCTAAATTGTAAATTTCATCAACTATAAAATCCTCTGGGACTTGTTTTAATTTCATATTATAGATTATTGTTTACCTTTTATAAAATCATTTATCTTTGTTAACTCACATCTGTTCGTTATCAAATATGCTGTAATATCCCTCCCCAATTATTAGGTGATCTAAAAATCTAATATTAAGGTTTTCAGATTTATGCTTTATATCTGAAGTTACTTCTAAATCTTCTTTACTAGGTGTTGAGTCTCCTGAAGGGTGGTTGTGAATTAGAAAGAAACCACAAGAATCGTATATTAAAGCTTTTTTTAGAATTATCTTTGAATCTATTGCTGATGAGTTAGCACTCCCCTCAAATAGAATCTCTTTTTTTATTACATTATTTTTCGAATCAATAAATACAACACCCACTCTTTCATAACTTAAATTATCAAAATCCTCTTTAACATAGTTGTATAGATCTTTTGAATTTAATAATTTTATTTTAGATTTTTTATTCTTTGAATTAGATAGTCTTCTTGCGAGTTCAAATCCTGCAACTATTGTTGTTGCTTTGGACTCCTTAATTCCTTTAAAAGTTAATAATTCTTGATACATCTTTCTTGATACTTGGGTTATTGTAAAATTTGAAAGAATTTCTCTTGAAAGTTCTATTACATTTTTATCTTTTGTTCCTGTTCTAAGTAAAATTGCAAGAAGTTCAACTTCGGTTAATTTATCTGGTCCTAAATTAATTAGTTTCTCTCTAGGTTGTTCTTCTTTTAAAAAACCATTTATTTTTCCCATTTAAAAAATAATAAATTAAATATTTAAAATATTAAATATAGTTATTTTGAAAAAAAATCTATTTTATTAAACAAATTATTTAATAAATTCAATATTAGTTGTCAAATTTCCTTTTCTTAATCTATTAACTGCTTTTGCAGTATCTGCTTCATCATAGCCATAAATTACAAGAGAATTCAAATCTTCAAAATATTTTATAACACCTTCATTTTCATTAACACCTGAACTAGTGCCTTTGGTTGGAAATGATAAATTTAAGATTCTTGCAGTAACATTATTTATTGCAGGTCCACCTATTGAGATTAAATTAGATAAATTGATAATATCTGTATCATTTACTAGAAAGTCTGTATTATAGATAATACCATTAGTTGTGAAATTCGTTATCTCAAAAACCTCATACCCTTCTTCTCCTAAAAATTCAACTAGTTCATCAATTTTATCTGGATTTGTAAAAGTTATATCACGAATTTTACTCTCTCTACCTAAATCTAAATCTACATCAGCATAAATAAAGCTTTCAAAATCTGGCAGAGAATCCCTAAATGTCTCATAATTGCTTCCTCTAAATACAAGTTTAAAAGCATTAAAAAGAGGATCATCAAAGCTTTTACCTTTCTCTAAAGCAAACCCATCATCATTTGTTAATCTGTAAGTTAATTTAAATCCATCCCAACCTTCTCCTAAAGTACTCTGCATTGTTGTTAAAATTGTAAGGTCTTCAAAATAATCAGATGCCAATTCCCCATTTATCTTTAACTCTTTAGTATCTTGAAGAATTAATTCAACATCACCTATTAAAACTTCTACATAATTTGAAGCATTTTCATTATTACTATAACCTATATTTATAACTCCAATTGAAGCATTTCCTAAATACTCTGATTCTTGTAACTCAACTGAGACTTCTTCATTATTAATAATAAAATCAACACTAGAACTACGTATTTTATCAACTTTAAGATTATAAGAATTATGGCCAACGTCAATTATTCTTGCTTCTCCTTCTTTTAGAACTTCTATGTCATCAGCCCTAATTAATTTAAATTTATCAAAAGTTCTTGTAGACATTGCAAGAACGGATTCCCATCCTTTTAAAAAAATAAAATTATTTCCCATTATTTTTAAATCTTTTCCTATTAAATCATTAAGATCTAGATCTGTTATGTCCATAGAGTTATCAAGCTTAAGTTCATAGGATAATAAATTCCCTTTTGTAAAATTAAGAAGACCCTTACCTCTATTTTCTCCACTGTATTGAAGATTTAAAAATCCATTATCTTCAAAATAGATATGTTGAGAATAATCTTCACTACTCTTCAAATCAATAGTACCATCATCTAAAATTATTTCAGAATGACTTTTATTAATTGATGTGGATCTTGCATCTTTTAGAAATTCGTCTAAATTTAATTGATTATTAAAATTTGATACTTGAGCTCTATCTAATCTCTGCCAAGATTTTCCATATGTAATCTGAGTTTTATTATCTGATCTAATATCGAAGTTTCTATTCAAATGATTCACTAATGAATTAGCTGCTTTTAAATCCGCAGAGTTAGAACCAATGACTATTCTTGCTGTAAATAGTTTATTTGAACCTTCTAGAAAGTTATAAGGGAAATCATCTAATGATTCTGCAAAGGCATAGTTTATTGTTAAAGTTAGTATTAAAATAATTAAAATAGCTTTAAAGTGTTTCATTATATTTGAAATAAAATGTTATGCTTAAATAAATCTTTGTTTAACTATAGAGTAAAATTAGTTATGTTTTTGAAATTTTTTATTTAGAATTGAGTTTTGTTTATTTATGAAAAAAGGATTTTAAAAAAATCCTTTATAAAAAATTAAGCCGAACCTGGCAACCTACATGTTTTTCAAGTTCTTGTTTGTAAAAATAAATTTATTTCTAAATTTATTGTACGTTAACAAGGCTACCTGAAAGGCCACCAGCGTTTAATTTCTTAGCAGCAGCTGTTGTATCAGCTGCACTGTAACCGTATACTAATACACTGTTACTTGCTTCGAAGTATCTAATTACAGATTCTCCTGAGTTAACACCTGAAGATGAACCCATAGTTGGGTATGACATACCTAATAGTGCAGCAGCAACTGTATTAACAGCTGGACCACCAACAACAATCATATCAGACATACCTGATACTTCAGAATCCATTACTGGAGCTGAAACATCAAATTCAACTTCTGTTGTAGCCATAGATTCAGTTGAAACAATAGTCATACCATCATCTTCTAAATCTGCTTTAACAGAATCAACCATATCAGCATCTACTGTTTTAGTCATAACTGAGGAACCTTCTCCACCGAATACTAAGTTAACTTTTGCGTAAACTTGTTCATCTGGAACGGAAATTTTAACCCAAGTGTTTTCATCGTTGTCGAATTCAACCTTAGTTCCGTATTTAGTTACATATGTTTTAGTATCTGTATCACCATCTCTGTTATCTTCGTTTCCGTCGTTAACAAAAATATTAGTATGTACTACGTTTAAATCAAATTCTGTATCTGAAGTATCCCAACCAAACACAACTTTGTATGTTTCATTGTCATCCCCAGTTGAATCTTCATCAACATCAGCTGCATCAAGATCAAATGTTAAATTTCCTGAGATTGTTGAAACACTCTCTGAATCAAGAACACTCATCATTAATTCGTTTGCAAATGCAATTTCAGGAGTTCCGAAATCATCCATATCTAATTTTAGACTTGGAGTAGCAAATGAAGAACCAGATAATGTAACTTCTAAATCACTTAAGAATTTTGAACCAGATAATTCTTCTTTAGATTTTTCGTCTAAAAATTCTTTAACATCAACTTCAACATCATTTGTGTCAACGGAATCAATTTCATATAAGTATTGCTCATCAGCATCATCATATAATAAGAAACCACTTCCATCAATTACTGTGTTAGTCAGTGAAACATTAAGTGTATCAATTACTTCACCATTGTGAGCTGCTAATAAAGCAGTTCCAGTTGAAGAATTTGCAGCTACAAAACCAGAAGGTGTTACTGAGTTAATATGAACTGATCCATCAAAGAAAATTCTATCTGTATCTTGATCACCTTTAAGGTAAACAGGACCTGAAGCTCCACTAGTGTGAACTAAATCTCTATCAAAGTCATTACCATTAATTAAAGTTCCTGCAACATTAATATCATCATCAGCTACAGATAACTCTAAAGTTTCGTAATCTGGACTATTTGTTCCTTCGTAAACTAATTCGAATGAGTCAAATAAAACATCTTTTAATGAATCACCAGCAACTAATAATGTATCATCAGCTACTTTGTAAGTAATTGTAATTGTATCCATTGAACCAGCATCACTGAAGTCTGAATATACTTCGTAACCTTCGTATAGATCATCTACATCATCATCGTTAACTTTAATTAATTTAGTTCCATCTTCTAATGTGATTTTTTGACCACCAACTACAATCTCAGCGTAACCTTTAATAGAATCTCTACTTGAGTCAACTAAGTCTGTAACAGCAACACTAATTCCTGCAACATCTTCTGTATCAAATTCATCAATTGAAATTGATTCTCCGTTAACAGTCATTAATACTTTAGTTGAAGTAACTGATTGAACTGAAACATCGTATGATTTACCATCAACTGTAACAGTTGTTGATTCACCTTCACCTAAGGATACTTTATTTGAACCACCAATTAATTCTAACTTAGTTAATTCTCCATTGGATGCTTTAGTAATTGTTCCAATAGTAAATTCATTACCCATAATAGTTAATGTTTCACCAACGAAATCATCATCTAAAGCAGATGAATCTGATAAGTTAATTGCTGATTTTAAATCTAGTAAATAAGTTGCAAATAGGTCATCATTATTATAAAATAATCCATTTCCAATTGTATCTACACCTTCAACTTCATCTCTAAGAGCGTAATTGAAAGTTCCACCAGCTAAAGTTAAAGTTTGTTCGTAATCTTCATCTGAAATTCCGTTATTAAAGGATTCATCTTGAAGCATACTTGTATCACCATCGTCGAAACCACTAGTTTCTGTAACAGCACCTAATGTTTCACCGTAGTTTAACTGATTAGTTGATTTAACTGCGTTAACTGTCTTACCACCAGATGAACCGGATTTGTAAGTTATTTTTACTTGTTCGTTATTTCCTGAAAATTGTGACGCTAAGTCATCAATAATTGAATTAGCAGCAGTTGAATCTGAAGCAGCAGCAGCTGAACCTACAACAACTTGTCCATCGAATTTATCGTTAGACACGAAGTTACCAGGGTAACTACTTAAACCTGCTCCAAACACAGCTGAACCTACCATAACAGCAGAAGCTGCTACAGCCGTAATTCTTTTTGTCGCTTTTTTGAATTTATTCATTTTTATATATATTTTTTAATAATACTAAATTATTAGTTATTTTTTCTTATAATTTAGCACTTACAACATATAGTCATTGCCTCTTTTTTATTAAAAAACTTAATGACTACCCTATGTTAGTAAATAATGAATTATCACTATCAATAGTAATAGAATTGAATAAGACCTACTATATAAAACTTAGCATAATATTTATAAAGTGGATTAAATTAAATCCATATATTGCATGAGTAGTTTAGTGGCTATGACACGAGCTTGCCAAGCTTGTAACCCGGGTTCGAATCCCGGCTCGTGCATCAAGGCAAAGGCTGGGATGAGAACTATGTTCACCTTCGGTGTGCCAAAAATCTCTGATTTTTGAGCATGAATCCCGGCTCGTGCATCCTTTTATATACAGAACTTCGTAATGGAGTTTTAGCTCAGCTTGGTTAGAGCGCAGGTCTTATAAGTTTAACGAATTAGTTAAATTGTCATGACTTCGTTTTAGACAGTGGTTCTTAATTTATTAAAATCACAAACTAAGAAAGCCTGAGGTCCCGAGTTCAAATCTCGGACACTCCATACTCCTTACAATTCTGATTCTGAAATATGATAAAAAGAGATAGGCGAAAGTTCAAACTTTCAGCTATGCTAAACAACAAAGAATCAAAAAATTCTAATTTAAATATAAATTTAAAAAAATTAAATGAATTTTAAAAATACTCGAGATTAAGTTTATAAATAAAAAAATTCTAATTAATTTATGAATTCAAAGACTATTAAAATTAAAGCTTATACTAAAAAAATAGGAAATAAGACTATTAAAGTTAAATCATATTCTAGAACAATCTCAAAAAAACCTATCTTAAAAGAAAGTACTACAAAATATAGTAAAAAAACATATAGAATTGGAAAAAGTGCGGTTAGCCATTCTTCTAAAAAAGTTATCAATAGAAATAAAGAATTACTTAAAAGACTTGCAAATTTATAAATGGAGATTAAGTTAAATCTTGAAGATATCATTAAATTACATGATGAGGTTATTAAAATTAGTGGAGGTGATAATGGAACTCAAAATACTTCTGCTCTTAAATTTGCTCTAGAACATATTAAAAATATAATAATAGCAAAAAAGAATTTTTTCATAATTTGGCTCTCTTATTCAGAAATATAACTTCACAACACCCATTTTTGGACGGGAACAAAAGAACAGGACTAATGCTAATAGAATCATTATTAGAAGATAATAAATTAACTCTTAAATTAACTGACAAACAAAAAGAAAGTCTAGTTTTAGATATTGCACAAGGAAGATATGATAACTTAGAAAAATTCTCTAAATTTTTAATAAAAAATACTAAATAATTTAATATTCATTAAATATGTACTTAATCTTCTTTTTAGAATGTAAATATCTAAATAAAAGATGAATTATCATTGCTACATCAACAAATGTTGTAAAATAAAACAATGCATCTGACATATTATCTTTTAAAAAAAATAATAAGAATAAACAAATAACGAATATCATTCCTACTCTAATTAACAATCTCTCATATGCCTTTTGAGACTTATATGTGTATTTCCCTACTTTATGTGTCATAGATATCTCACAATTTTAGGGTATTTAAACTTTTCTAACTTAAATTTTAAGAAAACAACCAGATGAAAAAACTATACTTATTATTATTATGTCCCATCCTATCAGAAATATTTATACGAAACACTTCACCTTGCTCGTTCTTGTATACTATTTTATTATAGCGTCGCTATAAGAAATATTTATAAAGTGATTAGAGTTATTTATACTTATGAAAGTTCCTAAAGAAATGAAAAGGTATTGTCCTAAGTGTAAATTACACACAACTCAAAAAGTAAAAAATGAAAAGAACAGAGGAAGAAATAAAACTCATCCTTTATCCAAATTTTCAATGTTAAGACTTAATGCTCGTGGTGTTGGTACAGGTATTGGTCTTGGAAATGCAGGAAGATATAGTCGTGGTGCACTAAATTCCTGGAAAAGGTATAATAAGAAACACTCAAAAAGAACAGATTTCAGATATACTTGTTCACAATGTAATAAAACTAACTTATCTTCAGGAAGAAGTAATAGATCTAAGAAGATTCAAGTTGAGTAAATAAAACAAATTCTTTTAAACTTTTAACACCCTTTTAATTCTTATATAGATAAAAATGTCAAGACTTGCTGTAATTAAGAAAGAGAAATGTAAACCTCATTTGTGCGGTTGGCTATGTATGAAACAGTGTCCCGTTAATATGACTGATTCTGAATGTATTTACGAAGACGATGGAGGAAAGAAAGCTGGTATTGATGAAATTTTATGTACTGGGTGTGGTATTTGCCCTAAAATTTGTCCATTTGATGCAATTACAATTATTAATTTGCCAGATTTAAAAGATAAAACACCAGTTCACCAATTTGGCCCAAATGGATTTAGAATATTTGACTTACCTTTACTTCAAGACGGCTCAATTACAGGAATTATGGGGAGAAATGGAATCGGTAAATCAACAGTTATTAACGTTTTATCGAATAACCTAAAAGCTAATTTTAGTAAATTTGGAGAAAAGAAGATTAAAGATGAGGATTATTTTAAGTTCTTAAATGACACATTTAAAGGGACAGCTCTACAGAACTACTTTAATAAATTAGAAAAAGCAGAGATTAAAGTTGCATTTAAACCGCAACAAATAGTAAATATTCCTCTTGTGTTCTCAGGAAAAGTTGTTGATTTACTCTCTAAAGTTAATTCGGATAAAAATAAAATTGAAGAATACGCTAAAAAACTAAATATATATAAAATTCTAGATAGAGACATTAAAGTTTTATCAGGAGGAGAACTTCAAAGAGTTGCAATTTGTTCATGTATTCTAAAAGATACTGCAAATCTTTTTATTTTTGATGAAATTACAAACTATTTAGATATTTTTGAGAGGCTAAATACTTCAAAAATTATTAAAGAAGTTACAGCTGGTAAAACATCACTTGTTGTTGAACACGATTTAGTGGTCTTAGATTATTTAACTGATTTTATTAATATTATGTATGGAGCTCAGGGAGCATATGGTATGCTTACAGGTGTAAAAGCTGCTAAAGTAGGTATTAATGATTATTTAGGAGGATATTCAAAAGAAGAGAATGTAAGGTTTCGTGATAAACCTATTAAATTTGATAAAGACTCAGTTACAGAATCTAAGAAAGTTGAAGTTATTGCCAAATGGGATGAAAAAAAACTTAAAGTTGGAGATTTTAATTTGAAAATTAATTCAGGAGAAATCAAAAAGGGAGAGATTATAGGATTAATTGGTAGAAATGCCTTAGGTAAAACAACTTTTGTATCTGATATTTCTGAAGAAGGAATTGGAGAGGAAGTTTTTGTTTCATACAAGCATCAAATGATTCCAAGAGAAGATGTTCTAGTTAAAGATGATTTAGCTCAGTATTCTAATTTTACAGATAATTTTTATGAAGTTTATGTTTTAGATCCACTTAATATCTCAGCACTTCTTGAAAGTAAAGTTAATGAACTATCAGGAGGAGAATTACAAAGATACGCTATTGCTAAATGTCTTTTGACAGATAGTCAAGTTTACTTAATTGATGAACCAACAGCTTTTTTAGATATTGAGGATAGGTTGAAAGTTGCTAAAATGATTAAGAATTTTATTATGCTTAAAGAAAAAAGTGCATTTATAATTGATCATGATATGGTTTTTATGGATTATTTATCAGATAGACTATTAGTATTTCAAGGTGAACCGGGAATTAGTGGAGAGTCAAGTAGTCCTGTTTCAATGAGAGAAGGTATGAATAGTTTTCTAAAAGATTTAGGAATTACATTTAGACGTGATGAAGCAAATAAAAGACCTAGAGTTAATAAAGAACATTCAGTAAAAGATCAAGAGCAGAAAAGAAGTGGTGAATATTATTATGCTTAAATTACTTATTTTTCTTTGTTGTTGTTTTAGTTAATTTTTTTGTAGTTTTTTTAACTACTGCTTTCTTTGAACTCTTTTTAACTGATTTTTTAGATGTAACTTTCTTTACAGATTTTTTAGTTGCTTTCTTTGAAGCTACTTTTTTAGTCATTCTAACATCTTTAAACCCTGCATTTGCTAATTCCTCTTTAAAAGTATAAGAACTAACTGCTTTTTCAATATCTTTTTTAGTTATTTTGTTAAGACCTGTTCTTCTAGTTGAAAAACCAAAAATGGAGTATTCTGGAGCCCAACCTACAATTCCAGTTGAAAGGGATAATATTCCTACTAAAAACATTAAAAAAGTTAAAATATAGCTTGGAAACCAAACTATTCCTGCTCCTAATAAGAACAGTCCTAATAAAACTCTCAAAAATCTATCAGCTTTCCCAATATTATGATATAACATGATAAAAATAGATTTTTCAAATTTATAAAAGTTTCGTTAATCACCACCTACTAGTGAGGGTGATTCTGATAGGCGATAGGCGATAAAAAATTAAATAAAAAGATTATTTAAAATGCATTAAAATCAATAATCAAAAATAAAATTAAAGCACCCATAACACTAAAGTAAACAGGTTTAGACCAAGCAAGTACTTT
>CAYGPK010000005.1:0-5335 GCA_964351975.1 uncultured Methanosarcinales archaeon | reverse complement strand
AATTAAAGCACCCATAACACTAAAGTAAACAGGTTTAGACCAAGCAAGTACTTTCTTTCCATCAAGTACCCAAAAGGGAAGCATGTTAAAGATTCCTAAAAATGCATTAATCCAAATTCCAAGAGATACAATATATGCCACTAAAGAACCTGAAGTAGGAGCTAAAATTAATGAAATTAGTGTGAAGATAAATGCTAATACCAAATTAACAGCAGGACCTGCAACTGAGATTATACCATTTTGTTTAATTGATGGTCTTCCTAATATCATAACAGCACCTGGTGCTAGAAATAGAAATCCTGTAAATGCTAAAAAAATAGCAAACGTCATCATCATAAAATCCCCTCTAAATTCAGAGATGAATCCATAATTCTGTGCAACAAATTTATGACCTAATTCATGTAATAAAAAACCAAGTCCAACTGTAAAAAAATACATTAGTATGAAATTAACAGGTCCAATTACGAAAAACATATCTCTTCTTAAAACCATCAAAGCAAGAGTTATCATAACTAAAGCTCCAGCTAAATGTCCAATTTCAATATTTGAAAAACTAAATTTTCCAAATTTATACATTTTAGGACCTTTAGGAGATTCATAATTTACATATTCAACCATCTTAAATATATAAATATTTAAAAGTTTATAAGTGTGATTGATTATCATAATATAGTATAAAAGAAATAATAATTTTAAATTATCAAATAAAATTACTTCATAACCTTTATAAATAATATTCTCCTGAATTCTTTATGTCAAAGGATAAATCTATCAAGAATTTAAAACAAGAGCAAAATTCTTGGAAGCTTCCTTCAAATAAGTCCTCTATCATTACAGATAAAGATGTTCTTATTTTAAGAGAACTTTTAGAAGATGGTAGAAAGAGTTCATCAAGTATTTCTAAAGAAATTGATTTAGGTCGTGAAATTGTAAATTACAGAATTAAAAGATTAATTAAAGAAAATTTAATTATAAAATTTGTTCCAAAAATTAATGAGAAAGCTATTAATTATCAAGAATATATTATTTTATTAAAACTAAATTTAGAAGATGATGTTTCAAGAGAAAAATTTATTCGTGAGAATATTGGAAATAAATATCTTATTTGGGTTTTAAAATCAAATAAAGGTTGGGATTTAATTATTAGATTATATGCACAAAGTGTTGATGAGTTTAAAGAAAAGATGGCAGAGATTTTAGAAAAGTTCTCAGAAGTTCTTGCAAACTATTACACAATTATTAGTTCTGAAGAAATAAAAGAGAGTGAAAAACAGACTCTTTCAAAGAAACTCTTTGATGAAAATTTAACTAAAAAAGATTTTGAAATAATAAAAAAAGGTGAAATTCTAAGTCTGGATTCTAAAGATAAACAAATTCTAAATTATTTAGAAGATGATGCTAGAGTTCAATACAAAGATATTGCTGATAAATTAGAAATATCATCAGATACAGTTAAATACAGAATAGATAAAATGAAAGAGCACGGAATTCTTGAAGGAATTACACCAGTTATTAACTTTAGTAAATTAGGGTTTTCTCAATATGCAGCAATTCTTAAATTTAAATATTTATCAAAATCTGAAATTTTAGGAGTTTGTGATTATCTTAAAAAAACACCTGAAATTATTAGAGCAATAAAGAATTTAAATTCTGAAGAATTTTTTTTAAATATTATCTGTGATGATGATTCTTTAATAATTAAATTTGAAGAAGATATCAGAGAAGAATTTGGTAGTATTGATACTTTCGAAATATTTAAAATCGATTAGATTTTAAATGCAAAAAAAGAATTTATTATTTTTGCTTGTTTTCAAGATTGATTAAACTAATTAAGAATAATCTTTATAAACTTCTTTTAATTAACACTTTTTATGACAAAGGACTTAAAAAATAAAGTTGCTGAGGCCGCAAAAAAAGTAGCTTCTAAAACTAAAAAAGAAACTATTTCTGATTCAGAAAAGGTTAAAGAATTAGAAAATCAAGTAATTGAGTTAAAAAATGATTATCTAAGATCTGTTGCAGATTTTGACAACTATCGTAAGCGAATGGAGATTGAGAGAATGGAGATAAGAGACAAAGCAATTATTGGTTTTGTAAATGATATTCTTCCTGCAATTGATAATTTTGAGATGAGTCTTAAAATGACTGATAATACTCAAATGTTTGTTAAAGGAGTTGAGATGATTCATAAAAATTTAAATGACACTTTAAAAGAACATAAATTTGAAGAGTTTAGTCCTAATGTTAATGATAGTTTTGACCCAAACAAACATGAACCAATTTTAATAGAAGATGATTCTAAAGAAGCTGGTAAAGTTCTTGCTGTATTACAAAAAGGTTATGTGAGAAATGGGAAGGTTGTGAGACCTGCCAAAGTTCAAGTTCGTAAAGAATAAAATTTTGTTATTTTAACTTAGCTTTTCGTTAATTTAGTTCTAAAGTAGCGCTGCTAAGTTACAAACTAAATTGCCTCAATCTAAATCAAACTACCTAAAATTTTAGTGAGATATCTCAATCTAATTCAAACTTACTTATTCTTTTTTCGATTAAACAAATAAAGGACTAATTTCTTTCTCGTTTGTCTAAGTCTTTTTCTACTGCTTTTTCTGCAAAGAAGAATCTTTTCTTTTTTGTTCGCTTTGATAAGTAATCATCTAAACTAAGTTTACTAAATTTCTCAGGTTCTTTTGGTTTAACTGGTTCTTCCTCTTTTTTCTCAGTTACTTTTTCTTCTTTAGGTTTTGAAGTTACTATTTTTTGTTCTTTGAAATGGTAATCTGAAGATGTTTCATAACTTTTTTTTTTAGTAGATCTAGATAAATACTCTGAAAGAGGATCTTCTTTTTGAACTCCTGATTTCTTCTTTTCAAATTTAAAGGTATTTTTAATAGAGCTTATTAAGTCTCTTCCTTTTGATTTTGATGAAAGTATTTGATTTCTTAATTGATTATTCTTATTTATTCTCTTGAAAGATTTTTTAGATTTCTCTCTAGAATTAAATGAAATAGGAGTTAATCTAGGTTGTGATAAATCTTTATGTTTTTGACTTACAATTTTAGACCTTTTTAATCTTGACTCTTCTTCTTTCTTTAATCTTAATTTTTCTATTTCTCTCTCTCTTTGACGATTAATTCTAGCTCTTTTAATATTATCTAGATTTTTACCTAAAACTATATCTTTTCTTCTAGAAAATGCAAACCCATTACTATTTCTCTTCTTCTTAATTGAAACTATTTGATGCAATACGTCTCTTTTGAAAAATATTACATAGAGACAAATACCAATTACTATAACCCAAAAAATGAACCACATCCAAAAAGAAAAAGTACTTACTTCTTTAGGAACTTCTTCTTCTTTTTGTACTTCATTAGTGATTGTGGGAACTACAACAGGTTGAGAAACCGTTTCAACTACAGGTTGATTATTAGTTGATTGACTAAGAACTGGAGAACTGTAAGTTATAAAATAACTCTCTTCAATGTTATTTGAAAATTCATCAGTTATCTTAACAATTACTTCATTAACTCCTTTATCTAATTTTAAGGCCTCATTTATTATTTGATTATTTTTTGTTTCATAATCTTTTCTAAATATCTCCTTTAAATTATTCTTGATTATAACTGTAACTTTAGAATTTGTATCAGTATTTAATTTAAGATTAAAAGTATCAGTTTCAATTTCTTGTTGCTTTAATAAATTAGTTAATAATGTAATGTCTACTTTTTTAGGAGTTCCGCTCACTTTATTAGATTCAACAAAATTACCCGCTTCATCAACTACTTCTAAATAATATTCATAAGTTTTAGTATAGATTACTTCATCATCTGTATATCTAAGTTTAGATCCAGAATAAATGTCTTCATCATCCCTATACAAGATATATTCAACTTCACTTTGTGAATCTGTAGCTTCTTCCCAAGAAAGCTTTAAACTTCCATCCTCACTTACTTCAATGTTAAGTTTAGTATTTTCAGGATTATTAGTATCATAATAAAAATCTCTCTTGAAGAATTCTTTAAAATTAGAATTCTCACAATAAAATTCAATCTCATAATTTTTATTTTTGTCAATCTCTAATTCAAAACTATATTCATCTGAATCCTTATCAAATTTTTCACTTACACTTTGTGAATCTACAGAAATCAATTCACAAGTATTAGCATTTGAAATAAAACTAAAATCTTTCTCATTTGAAAATTTACTTTCATATTTGTTTTCAAAAGGAGATTTTAATGTCAAAGTCTTAGAAATAAAATTTCCAGCTTTATCATATACATTAAAAATTACCTCACCACTTTCATATGGTAGATTTACAGTTTGAGTACTTGAAGTTCCTGATATTTCATTAGTTAATTTTAAAGTCCCTTGTGTTATCTCATATTTACTTAAATTCTCATCAGTTACAATAAAAGATAAAGAATATTTTCCATCTTCTAAAATTAGTTTAGAAATTGAAATTTTAGGTTTTGTTATATCAGGAATTGTAATTGTTTTTTGAAAATTTTGAGTATTTCCTGCTTTATCATAAACTTGAAACTCTAATTCTAAATCTCCACTTTTTTCAAATTTGTAAGAATAAGTATTTTCTGATGAAAAATTTGTTATATAAGTTAAATCTGAACCTGTTTTCTTGTAAAGTAAAACTTTATCTATCTTGTAATTATCAGTATAGCTAAAAACTAAGTCCACTTCTAAATTATCTGAATCAATATTTGAAGATAAAAATGAAAAATCTGGTTTTTCTATATCTAAATATATTGTTTTAGATTCACTTCCTACCTTAATACTTAAATTGGTATTCACTAAAACAAAACTATTTTTTGAAAAAAAATTAACTATAGAAAATTCTCCTTTTTTATCAGTAAAATTATAAACTTCAACTGTTGAAGAATTTCCATTGGTATAAGTTACACTAAAGTTAGCATCTAAGGAAGTAGTTGAAACTTTAACTAAGGAATTAGAAGTTGAAAAATATACTCTCTCTTTATTTGTAGAATCTGTGACATCAAAAGCATAAATGGTATTAATTAATAATAATAAACTAATAAAAACTAGGAAGGCTTTTCTCATAGAATTTTTTAACATTAATTATTTATAAAAGTTTGTTAATAAAAAAAGTAGATAAAATGAAAAATAAAAAAATTAAAGCATACTCAACAATTTTTTTTGAAAAATTCTTGGTCGCTTGAAAATAAAAATTTTAAAGCATACTCAAAAATTATTTATAATTTTTGGTCGTTGTAATTAAAATTACAACATTTTTGAAATTAATTTACTAATTTCTTCTGCCCTATCACCTAAAACACCACCTTTTGCGTATGGCATTTTAATTCCT
>CAYGPK010000004.1:151472-154021 GCA_964351975.1 uncultured Methanosarcinales archaeon | reverse complement strand
TAAGCGCCCAAGCCGGGATTCGAACCCGGGTCGATGCCTCGACAGGGCATCATGATAGGCCGGACTACACTACTTGGGCAGACGCTTATTTTTTTGCTCACGGAATTTCTGAGTCCCAACACCCGGATTTGAACCGGGAACCTGTCGGTTACTGCATTTAAGAGATCAGCTGTCTTAATTTCATCCAAGTCATCAAATGACCTGTCGTAAAGATTCTACAGCCGACCGCTCTACCGTTGAGCTACGTTGGGTATATATAAAAATAAAGTTAGACTTTATATATACCAAATGAAATCCAAAACGCTTTATAAATATTGCGAATGGCTTATTTTTTCTTTTGGAAAAGCGCCTTAGGAGTAACAGGAATTGGAGCAGGTAAATTTAGACTATCGGATAGTCCAACGGACCTAATAATTCCTTTATTATAAATAAATTTGTAAATCTCCTCGTTAACTGTTACACTCAATTTTTTATTTGCTTCCCAGTTTTTAAAAACTTCTTCAACAATTTCTTTAGTATCAGTAAAAATTACATCACCTTGAATTGAAATATGACCTAAAGTTCCTTTACCATAATTTACATCAAATTTAAATTCAATTTTTAAAACATCTGTTTTTGAAGTTCCACCAACATCTAATTTTGTCTTCTCAACATTTTCAATATTTACAGCATGATTAATTTCAATATTTCCTGTAACATTGCCTTTTTTTCTTTCACAATCAAATTTTGAAAAACTAAATCCTATAATTGCCATTATTCACTTACCTCTATTTTATTATTCATAATGCCCCTTTTGAAAATTGGAGCAAATTTAGCTATTTTAAAAAGTGCCATTTTATACTTTTTTACTCTCCATATCTTTTTTTATTGCCTTAAGAGATTTTTTAAAAATTTCTAAAGCATTTCCTTTCTTTGTTTTTAAAAAAAACTCAGTTTTATCAATTAAATGATGTTCCTTGTAAACACCAACTAAATCAACGTCTGAATCTGATTCTAAATAAGCTTTAAATAAATGAAATAATGATTCTTCATTAGAACTAACCATGAATTTCAATACATTTCCTTCATCTAATTTTTCTATAATTTCCATTTTAAGTTTTTTATAATAACTCCACCTTTCTAAGCTCTAAAGCTTTAAGAGGATAGAATTTTTTTAATGAATTTCTAAGAGATAATTGAATGTTCCCATTAATTACACTAGACATAAATTCATCGTATGTTTTTTCTTTTAACTCATTTGATAAAATTAACTTAGTATTTGTTCTAAGTAAATCTGAAGTTAAAGCAGTTGATTTTAATTTAGTTACAATAAATGGTTTAACTCTAAGTTTTTTACCATCTTTTGAGACTAGAGTAAATGAATCCTCAACTAATGATGAACCAGGCTTTACAAATCTTCCTAAATAATAAGGGATCTGATCGTAACTTTTAACCATAGTTTTTGCAAGGCCTGATGCAACTTCAGATACAACAAATGTTAATCTTACATTTTGATTTTTAACATTATTTGAAATATACATTAAATTAATTTTTGATGTTTTACCAACTAAAGTGTTTAAATCTGTTACTTGACTACTTCCTAATTTTACTGAATTTAAAAACTCAGGAGCAACAATATCAACTGGATACTTTCTCTTTGCTTTTTTAATCTTTGATTTTACTACTACTTTTGCCATCTTTCTTAATTATAACTCCAATTGCTAGGCAATTTATCATTTTTTTTGTAGTATTTAGCAAGTCTTCTAATTTTTGCTTCAGTTAATAATATACTTCTTTTATTATGAGTATCACGAGTATTTGTAGATAGATGTTTCTTTAATCTATTAGCTGTTACAACTAATGCAGCTAAATCCTCAGGTACTGGATTTAATACTTTATTTTCTTCTAAAATTGTAGTAATTGATTTACCAACAACAGCTTTTACACTAGGAACACCGTGAGTGTCTCTTAGAATACTACCAATTTGACTTGGCTTAATATCATCTTTTGTTAATTTAAGAATAATTTCTATAATTTCTTTCGGTTTTATAGAAACAAAAGATAAGTCTACTTTAACAGGTCTTGAGGAGCCTGATTTCCCTTTAGTTCTTGCGTGCGTTCTTGCCATTTTATGTTTTCAAGTATAAATTTGTTATATTAATCCTAATGTAACAAAGTTTATCCCACTATAATATAAATATATAGATGTATAAAGTAATTAAAATGGTTTTAAAAAGATTTGGATGCATTTATCAAAAAAGTAGTCCCGCGACAGACAGACAGAAATTTCTTCAAAATTTATTAGTACTCATCAAAGATGAGTATTCGAACTTGAAGTCTTTCTGCTTGTTTAGAAAAAGTAGTCCCGCGAAGAAAGTAGAAATTTTCCCTTATCTATACTTGAAAAATTTCTTGTCACTCGGCAAAGCCGAGAGTTCGAACTCTAAGTTCTCATCTGCTTGTTTAGAAAATATAGTCCCGCGCAGATTCGAACTGCGGTCCCGGCTTCCAAAGAGCCGGATGATAGTCCACTACACTACGGGACTGTTATTTAGGTATTTAACAGTGGC
>CAYGPK010000004.1:0-151372 GCA_964351975.1 uncultured Methanosarcinales archaeon | reverse complement strand
GCCGGATGATAGTCCACTACACTACGGGACTGTTATTTAGGTATTTAACAGTGGCATGAGCACCAAAGTGCGAAACTACAACATAAAGCGTTTTTGTGAAATCGCGTCTGGTACACTACGGGACTGTTATTTAGGTATTTAACAGTGGCTTGAGCATAAAAGTGCGAAACCACAACATAAAGCGTTTGTGTGCAATCGCGTCTGGTACACTACGGGACTGTTAGGGATAAAGAAAAGTAAAGAGTTTGGTTTTATAAAGATTTTTATTCAATAGCAACTCTCTCAACATCAACGTCAACTACTGAATCATCATAAATTACACTATATTCTTTATCAAATTTGTCTCCTGTTCCTGATGTTGAACAACTTATTCTAAGTATATTCTCATTATTTTCAAAGTCTAAGCCTTCAACGTTGTATTCATATACATTTGAAGTTGTAATATCTTTTGTTCCAATAGATAATAAATTTTTTAGATAGTTAATTGAACCAGTTATGAAACCACCTGTTGGATTAATAACATAATTACAAGATACATCATTCTTTTTATTTAATTTAAAAGATAAATCTAAATTATTTAAATTTGAGACATATATGCTATCCTCTTCATTTGAAGTAAATATTTTCTCATCTAATTTTAAATTAATATCCTCAAGTTCTAACTGAGCACCTTTAGTTATTAAAAACTTATATTCTTTCTGCGGACCAATATTTCCAACTATATCTCTACATTGTAGATTTAGAGTGTGTTCTCCTGTTCCCCTAGTACTAAAATCAACTAACCTATCAAATACTGTTCCTAATTGATTTGAGAACTCTTCATAACCACCACCATCAATTCTATAATCACAAGTTATATATCTATAAGGTCCTACACTTTTTACATTAATTAAAGACTGATAAGGCTCTTCGTTTAATACAAATCCTTCAGAGGAAGTTAAAACATAATCAGGTAAGTAATCGATATATTTAATTTCCCTTGTATAATTATAATAAGATTTATTGTATAAACAAACAACTTTTACAAAACTTGATTTTCCGCTTGTTAAACTTACATCATAATTTTCTAAACTTGATAAATCAAAACTAAATAAATCCGTATTTGACACATCTGAATTCATAGTAAAACTCTTTTGAACATTATCTCCATAAACATCAAACCATCTATCGTCAGTGTAGGGATATAAATCACAACTTGAAACTAATTTTGAAGTTTTAAATGATAATACAGGTGTAGTATCTTTTGTAATCCAACTAAATTTGCCAGGATCAACAAATGCACTTTGTGAATCAAGTAAAGTTATACTAACTCCATCACGAATACTAACATCAATATTTGATGAATTAATATTTCCACCTGAGTCATACGCCTTTACTGTAAATTTGTATCTTCTATCTATTTGGCCAGATTTAAAAGTTAATTGTCCATCATAAGATTGTAAATCAAATGAAAACAAGTTCAAACTACTATCTGGCTCTCTTAAAACATTTTTATTATAATTTGATACGTTTTGAGAAGAATATATTAAACTATCATCTAAATACAATTCAACTTTATCAAGTGTTCCTTCACTATCTTGTGCCCCAAATAAAACTTCAAATTCTGAGGAATATACAATTCCATTTTGTTCATCAGGAACTGTTACAAAAGTTTTAGGTTTTCCATTATCAACAGTCATACTCTTTGCAATTCTATCTAAAATTCCTCCTGATGAATCTTGTGCTATTGCATATATTACATTAACACCATTTTCAAATAAACTCAAATCAATTCCATCAACTGACTCATAAACATATAAATCTCCTTCTTGAGTTGGAGTATTTAAACTAACTAAAATATCTTTTCCTTCTGGATCAAGTGAAATAATTACAGGATTAAAAGGTGCAAAACTCTTAACAATTGGATAAGCAAATCCTTCTTCGTATTTTAAGTCTAGACTTGCAAGTTCTGAGAGTATATAATTAATCTCTACATTAATTTCTTTTCCTATACTCTCAAAGCCTACCATATCTTCACAAACACCTCTTACAACCAAATTAGTTGATAACTCTTGTCCGTTCTTCGCTGTTGATGCTTGCGCAGATGTAAATGCTGAATTTCTAACACAAATAGGAGTTTTTAAATTATCACTGGTGTCAGTTGTACCTTTAACTATTTTAAGAGTCTCAGTATTTTGATAACCACTTAAATCAAATTCAACAGTTCTAATTGATTCATTACAAGAGTAGTATTGTGTACTCTCAAAAGCGTAACTACACACATAACCAACTTCTCCTGTATCAACTAAATCAAAAACCAAATTATCAATTATGTCTGAAAACCTTGCATTTTCAACATTTTTATAGAATTTTTCATTCCCATTATCTAAGAATATTGCTCTTAAAATTGGAGCAGTATTATCATATTTAAGATTGAAAATACCATTTAAATTAATTCCGTAAACATCACTACATTTAATCTCAAGTGGAACTGATTTATCTTTATTAATAACTAAAGTTTCACTTAAATCTTTTAATTTAAATTGTAAATTATTAACCCCTTCAAACTCTCTAGTTACAGGAACTGAATTTGCAAAAGTATTAATCTTACAAGTATATTTTCTATAACTTGGAGCATTAAATGATAAAATAATATTAGGATTATTCTTGCTTGAAAAAATTATTTTAGGATCAAAACTTGACTGTGCTACATCTCCACCAAAATTTAATTTTGGAATTGATACATCGTATAAGAAACTCACATTGTCAGTTTTCCAATTCTTTGCTTTATCAGTATAATTAACATTTAAAATTATTTCTCTTAAATTTTCTTCTTCTGTTTCAACTCCATTGTATGCTAAAACAACTCCACCTAAATTAAGAGGAATTAATAAATTACCTACAAAAGAGTCATTTTTTAAATTAACTTGTGATAAAAAATTATGTGTAATATCTTCTACAATACCATTATTATCTGCAAACTTAATTTGCGTACTATCTCCTACCCAAGAATTAGTTCCATCAATTGATAAATTTAGAATTCCTGGTGCACTGCTATGAGTATAGTAATTATTATTTTCGTCTACATAAGAAGTATTCGTATTACTTACAACTCCATCTAATGAATAATCTAAAAGATTAGGTTTCTCTGTATCATAATAATATACTAAATTCTCTTCAAAGATATTTCCTAAAACATCTTCACATACAACCTTTCCTTTTTTTATTCCATCTGTTGCAAAATTAATATTACCTTCAATAAGATTATAAAAGTTAATTCCATCATATCCTAAATTATCTAATTGTTCTAATTCAAGACCATCTGGAATTTGAGTTATTTCTAAATTTGAGTCTGTTCTTATATCAGAGTTTTCAAAGTCAAGAGTACAATAATTTAATTCAAATTCAGAAGATACTGCAGTGAAAGTATTTTCTGAATTTAAAAATCCTAAATCTAATAGATAATTACTAAATGATAATGGCTCTAATACTATTACTTCAGTACTAAAATCTACGTTAAATGAATAAATGTTTGATGAAGTTTGTCCAAATAAATCTACACAGCTAACTTCTAAATCATACGAATTTAAATTTGATGTAGTATTGAAAATAGGAAGTTTAAATTTAACATAGGGATTTTCTTTTGAATGATTACTTAAATCTATTTCTCCTGCCTCACTGTAAAAAGTTGGGTCAACATTTGAATAAGGAATTAAATTATAATTACAAGAAGTCACATTTGAATAATCTGTTATTGAAAAATTAAAGTAAGTACTCGGACCTAATATAATATCTAATAAATCATCCTTATTATAATTAATTAATTTTACTTCTGGTGCTTTCGCATCAACGTTTAAATTGAATTTCCAATTTTTATTAAAATTTCCTGATTGATCTTTTACAATAATTGATATGTCGTTTTCTCCATCAAATAAAATACTTTTTGAATTTATATCTGTAAAATAATTCTGAGCTAAGAAATCTCCTTTCAATACATTTGAGTTATATTCTTTAACTCCATTAAATTTATTTCCACTAGTATTTGTTATTTCATAATCTACAAATAATTTTCTATTAATATCATAAGGTAAACAACTCTCTAGTTTTGAATCACTAAAACTCAAATGCATTGTAACTGCGCCAACCATTTCTTCAAGTCCTTCTGTAATTAATACATCTTCACCAGTTAAAGTTTTTGCAGTAAAATAAATATAGGAGTTAGGAGGAAGACTATCACAAGCTAAAGCAAAATCTGAATTGGCATTTGTTGATGTATCTTTTGAAAATCTATAATAATTTAAATAATCTAAAAATATAGGTTCTAAGTTTTCTTTGTATGCACGAACATTAGGAACCCCTTGAATTGTATCTGGTAAGTTATTGTTATCTGAATCTTTAAAACAGCCAAGACTTGCATCCCATTTACATAAAGTCTCTCCAGAGAAAGAATTCTCTTTTCCAAATTTAGTGTTAACAAAATTATCAGGATCTTCACAATTATTTTCATTTATATACATTTCACAAAATAAATTAGAGTTTGCAAGAGATTGAGATTCCCAAGGCTCATTTTTTGAGAATAAATTACTTTGTGAACCTGTGTAATTTTGTAATTTGCTTGTATAACTTTCTTTAGGACTTGTTACCATATAAGAACAATCCCCTAATATATTAGATTTTGTTTCAGTACATAAATTAAGTTTTAAATCATCAAAACATAAATTACAAGTTGATGCTTTTGAAGTTAAAATTTCAACAGGCTTAAAAATATTATCTGATACAACTACACCTTCACTTAAGTATGGCTCAAAACTAATCGCATCAACGTCTAACTCTAAATTTTCAGAAATAATTGTGAACTTAACTTTCTCAAAATTTGAATTTGTATCAATTTTATAATTGTTGAAATCTAATCTTTCAAATACATTTTTATTAATAAATATTTCAGATAAACTTTTTTTTAGAACAACAGTATTTTCAAAAGTTGATACTCCATTTGAATCAAGTCCTGTAATTAAAATTTTTAAATTTGAATTTGAGGATAAAGATTGATTAATTCTTGCGTATAAAGAAACAGAATAAAATATCTCAGATGACAAATCAAAAATTTCTTGAGAGATTTGTGAATTTGAACTTAACTTGTAAAAATAGTTTTTATGATATGATTTCGTATCAAAGATTATTTTGTTTTCATCTAAAATCCAAATTGAATTATTAACACTATCTTCAAAACTAGGGTTTGAAATCAGATTTAATCTAAAAGAATAAAACTCTTCATCATAATTTTCAAATTCATCAATTCCCTTTGAAATACAAATTCCTCCTTTTTTATCAAATATATTTCCTGAAAATTCTTTTGAATCAATCCAGTTACAACCATACTCTAAAGAAGAACTAAATTCTTTTGCCGGATTCAATTCACAATTATCTTTTGTTTTATAATCATAACAAACATTAATCTCTGATTTTGGAATACATGAATTCTCATAAAAATCTAAACCTAAGTCTCCATAATTACTATAATAAGAATTTAATCTTCCTCCTAAATAAGGATTAAATAAACAACTATTCTCTCCTGCAAGTTCAATTGCTTCACAACTTTCTTTAGTTACATAAAATCCAAATGGAGATCCACTCTCTGAACATAAATTTCTAGTTTTATCAGCTGTACTCGTTTCATTAAAAATATTTTCAAAATCAAAAACAGAACCACTACCTCCATTATTTGAACTTCCAGTATCTCCTGTTGAAATTGGAATACTTGCTTCTAAACCTAGCCCACATCTTGAATCAGAGATTGAGATAAAATTTTCACAATAAGAATCAAAATCTTCTAATCCTAAGATTAAGGGAATATCATATAATTTCTTACCTAAAACTGAATCATAACAAACATCTCCCACTAAACATCCAACTTGCTTATTTTCATATGCCCTACAAAATCTTTGATTTGGGTCAGGATTAGTCCTATCATATTTACCAACTTTAAAATCTCCAGAAGGACAACTATCAGATGATGTAAATGGATAAATGTCTCCTCCACTTGAATCATAACAACAAGCACCATCTACAGAATAAACAAAATTTGTTAAAATAATAATTTGACTAAATATTAAAAAAAATAAGATTATTCTTTTAAAAGTAAATTTCATACATAAAAACCTAAAAAATAATATTTAAAGTTTATATAAAACTAAGAAGTAAAAACAACTAATTATTTCTCATCCAAGTCATCACTATCTGAACCATCTCCACCTTCTACCTCTGATGAACCCATGATTTTATGGTATATTTCTTGAATGTGTTTTGTATCTTTTAGCTTTTGATGAAGATGCCTTAGCTTTTTCTTCCTTTGAGCATATTCTTTTTCGTATTCTACATCTCCCATTTTATATCTAAATTAAGTTTTTTTAATATTATTTAGTAATTATCAGCTTTAGAGTAACAAGCCGTACTTACTTATAGTGATAATTGTTTATTTATAAACTTTTCTTTAATTGTTACTATATGTGACAACAATAATTACCTTTATAAATATTATGTTATTAGTAATATTATGAAAAATAACTTAATGGCTGGTACTACTAGGCATACTAGAGGATATAAACCTACAGCTTTACCTATAGAAGAAATTGTAGCAAGGCTTATAAAACATGGAGTTGACCCAGAATTTAGAAGATCTATAGAATATACTTTTAAATTAGAAAGAGAAAAAACAAAGGAATTAGAAGCTCTATCCCTAACTGATCCTTTAACGGGATTAGAAAACTTTAGAGCATTAGAAAAAGAATTAGAAATTGCTAAAACAGATTCAGATAGACATGGAAATAATTTTTCTTTAGTATACCTAGATCTAGATGGTTTTAAAGCTGTAAATGATACATATGGACATGACGCAGGCGATAAAATATTAACTGATATTGCTGAATTATTAATTGAAAGTTTAAGACCAACAGATAGAAAGTTTAGACAGGGAGGAGACGAATTTGCAATTATTTTGCCACAAACAAGCTTAATACAAGGAACTATAGTTGCTGAAAAAATTAGATATCAAATTGGAGAGAATATTTCTTATAGAGGATTACCAATTAATGGAACATTAGGAGTTGGTAATTACATAGAAACAAGTCAAGACATACAAAGTTTAAAAGAATATACTGATGCTGCACTATATCATTCTAAAAAATTGGGAAAGAATAGAGTTTCTAGCCATAATGGAGCAGAAATTATTCCTTTTGCTGCTTAAGCTTATTCTACTAATACCCAACCATCTAACTCAAATTCTTCTAACTGGTTTTCATAAACATCTATCTCAAAATAGTTATTATCACTACAAACACCACAAGCTTCACAAACAGCACCATTCTCTAAAGTTCTAATCTCAAATATTCCTATTCCTTTACTCGAATAATAATCTAGAATTAAGTGTTCATTTGTAGGTTCTTGAACGTAGTTAATATTTCCTTCTTTATACCAAGTTTCAAAAAACTCATCTTCACATTGAACTCCTTGATATTTTAAAGTTAAAGTTTTTAATTCTTCTCTTTGTGGAAAATTTGCATTATTTGTTATTTCTTGAATTGAATCTATTAATTTTGAAATTTCAATTGGATTACCGTGAGAGATAAATGGATCAATTTCTATAATCTTAGATGAATCGTCATAACTAATTGTAATTTTACCCCCACCAACATCAGCAACTGGCGTTTCTGAAGAGTATTTAGGATTTAAACTTTTAAAATCAATTTCATTTAGAGTTTGTGTTAATGAATTAAATTGATCTTGAGTTAAATTTGTAAATGCTTCACCAGTTTTAGTCAGGTTTGGGTAAAATGTCTCGTATAGAACACTAGTTTCATTTATTGTTATTTTCTGAAATGCGTATTCTTGCATTGTAAACATACCATATCTCTCAATTGTTATAGAGGATATCTTCTCTTCTTGAGTGTTTAAAACACTACACGATGCAAGTAGTATACTTGCAAATAGTATAAATATGAAAGTCTTTTTCATAAAAGTGTTAAAGATTAATTTATTTATAAACAAAGTTATAGTTTCAAATTGAATTGAGGTTATAGATATATTATTTTAGAATATAAAAGAGTGAGGACTCCCGGACTTGAACCGGGGACACCCAGATCTTCAGTCTGGTGCTCTACCAGCTGAGCTAAGCCCTCATAAATTAAAAGTAAAATTATCTGGTTTATAAAGATTTCTTTTAGGAGAATATCTCTAATTTTATAAAATCTATCTCTGGAAGTTTTATCTCTAAGATTTAAAGAAATAATTTATAAACTATTAATTCTAAAATTATTTTATGAAATTCACAAAAATTGTTGCAACAATAGGACCTGCAACTGATTCTGTTTCACAAATTAAAAAATTATATCACTCTGGTATGAATGTGGCAAGATTAAATTTCTCCCATGGCTCTCACGAATATTTTGATAAAGTTATTAAAAATATTAGAAAAGTAAGCAATGAGATAGCAATTATGCTCGATACCAAAGGACCTGAGATTAGAATCGGAGATGTTGAAAATAATTCTATAAATTTAGTTGCAGGAGATTATGTTATTTTTACAAAGGAAAAATTAGTTGGAAACAAAAATAAAATTACAATTAATTATGCAAATCTTCACAAATTAAAAAAAGGAGATTCTATATTAATTGATGATGGAAATATTGAAGCTGTTGTTGTTAAAAAAATTAAGCAAGACATTAAAATTAGAATTATCAATGGTGGAGTTTTATCTTCAAGAAAAACTGTTTCATTAAAAGGACATAATGTGGAAATTAACTTTATTTCAAAAAAAGATAAAGAAGATATTGATTTTGGAATTAAGAATAATCTTGATTTTATTGCGGCATCTTTTGTTCGTAAAAAAGAAGATGTTTTAGAGATTAAAAAATACCTTGATAAAAGAAAATCTAAAATTAGAATAATTTCTAAAATTGAACATTGGGAAGCGCTTAATAATTTAGATGAAATTATTGAAATTTCTCAAGGAATAATGGTTGCAAGAGGAGATTTAGCAGTTGAGATTCCAATGGAACAAGTTCCAAAATTTCAAAAACAAATCATTAAACATTGTAATGAATTAGGAAAACCAGTAATTGTTGCAACTCAGATGCTTGAGAGTATGATTAATAATCCAAGGCCAACTAGAGCTGAAATTTCAGATGTTGCGCAAGCAATTTTAGATGGTACAGATGCTGTTATGTTGAGCGCTGAGACGACTATTGGTAAATATCCAATTAAGGCTGTTGAGATGATGACTAAAATTGCAAATGAGTATGATAAAGAGGTTCAAAATACAATAATTGATAATAAACATAGTGAAGAAGAAATTTCTAAAAATTCCATTTCAATGTTTGTAACAAAATCAGCGTATGTTGCATCAACTGCGCTAAATATTAGTGCAATAATTACACCTACTGAATCAGGCTATACTGCAAGAAAAGTTTCAAGATTTAAACCTAAATGTCCAATTTTTGCAATAACTCGTGATGAAAGTGTCTTAAGACAACTTGGGCTTAGTTGGGGAGTTTTCCCTTTTAAAAATTCGAAAAAATACAGATCAGTTGATAAAATGGTTTATCAAACAATTAGATTTATTTATGATAAAAAATTAATTAAAAAAGAAGATAAAATAGTTATAACCTCTGGTCATAATTTAGCTAAATCAGGATTAACAAATTCACTTGAAATTTACAATGTTAAAGATATACTTGATAATTTGAAGAGATAAAAATAAAAAACTTAAAAAGTTTTAACCATGTATGGCCCTTCTAAATCATAACCAAATTTTCTATAATATTCCCTTACTCCAACGCCACTTATTATTACCATTTTTTTATAACCATTCTCTTTTGCAATGTTTTCTGCTTTCTCTAATAATTTTCTTCCCCAGCCTTTATGTTGTGAGTCATTACTTTCCTCTCCTCCAACTGGGATTGTGTGTCCGTAAACGTGAAGTTCACGAATCAATGCCGTATCTTTATTAATCTCAGTTCTTAATCCCACTTTACTTGGAAATCGTAATCTAATAAATCCTATCATTGAGTCTTTTTCATCAGCTACATCAATAAAATATTCAACTCCATTTGAAGATTTATATTCTTCTTGTTTTATTTCAAATTTGCCCATCTTAATTCCTTGAATTTGACGAATTCCAATTTCTCTTGATCTTATGTCTTTGCTTTCAATATTATTTTTTTTCATTTCAACATCAACGTATTGTCTTAAGTTTGAGTTTCTGATTCCCTCATTAATTTCAGTTGTTGGTATGTCTCTTTGAACTCTCATTACTCTAACATATCTTGGGAAAAATTCATGAACTCTAGCAATAACTTTTGCAGCCTCTATTGTATCAATTGGTTTGAATAAACCTTTTTGCCACATATTGTATAATGGTGTTCCTTGAACTACAAGACAAGGGTAAATTTTTAACATGTCAGGTCTGTAATCTTGTTTTTCAAATAAATCAATTAAAGACTTTTCATCAATTTCCATATTCGATGCGGGAAGCCCAAGCATCATATGCGCATTAATTTTAAAACACATATCTTTCATAATTTGAAAAGATTTTTTAGTATCATCAAGTGTATGACCACGATTAGTTTTTTTTAAACAATTCTCATCAAGTGTTTGAACTCCAACTTCAAATCTTGTACAACCATATCTTAACATTTCATTACAATGTTCTTCTAGTGCCCAATCAGGTTTTGTCTCAATTGTTAAACCTATACTTCTTATTTTTGCTTTTTCATTTCTGGTAATTTGAGAATCTAAATCAAGAGAATTTTCTTCTTTTAATTTTAATATCTTTTCGTGTAATCTATCTTGTCTTTCCTTTGAATTAAATTCTAAATTCTTCATTTCAAAAAATTCTACAAACTTATCATAATCAATTTCTTTTTTGCCATTTTTTTCTATAATAAATAATTCTCCAAAATCATTTATTGCTTTGTAAGTATCAGCTACAAATTCATCTCTGTACTCTTTGTCTAAACTTGGAAATGTTCCACCCATAAATATTAATTCTAATTTGTCAGGAATATGTCCATTTGCAATATAGTGTTCTAATCTATTAAATATCTGTAAATAAGGGTCGTAACCATTTCTAATTGCCCTTCTTGCTGCTGGTTCTTTTCCAGTATAAGATTGTGGAGTATCGCCATAAGGACTTCCAATTCCTCCTGGGCAATACATACATCTTCCGTGTGGACAAGCGTGCGGTTTTGCAAAAAGTGCGACAACTGTTACACCACTTAATTCACGAATAGGTTTTATATTTAGTTTTTCGATAATTTTCTGCCTATTTTTATTATCGGTAAAACCAATAATTTCTGGATTTTTAATAATATTATGATATTTATATTTTTTAGAAATATTAATTTTAATCTGATTTAATTTAGTTGGTGTGATTTTATCTTCTTTAAGAATATTATCTATTAATTCATTAAACATAATTTGTGTTTCTACTTTACTCATAACTTAAAGAATATTTTACTATTTATTAATATTGAGGAGTAATTCTGCCATCTTTACAACTAACTTTAAAAAAAGATTTTTTCTTAAAAAGAAGATTTAAAATTTCAACATCACCTTTTGGAAACTCTTGAGGAAATTTGTTGTGATAATTTAAAGGATAATATTTAGTATTTCCTTCATTTTCTATACTCATCTCTTTTATTCTTTTATCTACTTTTAAAGTAAAGAAATGAATAGTTTTATCTTCATCAACTTCATATAAAATCCCCCTATAATTTAAATCCTCTTCTAAAATCTCTAAATTCATTTCTTCTTGAATTTCTCTAATAGATGTCTGGTAGATATCTTCATTTTTCTCAATTTTTCCACCTAAACCAACTAACTTGTTATCTAACTTATTTATTTTACCTTTTACCTTTCTTAGATAATATACTTGATTAGAATAAATAATATAAATTACAACATAATTTTTCATAGATAATTTTAGAGTTATAGATTTAAAAATTTATTTAAAAATAAAAATAGAATTTTGAAACTAATATTAAATTAGTTTAATTTCGATGTTAAGTCCAGATGGAATATTAACTTTCATAATAAGTCTTAATACTCTTTCATTGATTTCAACATCCATTAGTCTTTTATGGATTCTCATCTGATATCTTTCGAAAGAAGCTTTACCTTCTCCGTCAGGTGATTTTCTTGTTGTAATTTTTAGTTTTTTAGTTGGCATAGGAATTGGGCCAATTAATGACACTCCTAGCTTTTCTGTGATTGATTGAACTTCAGTAATAAAACTATTAACTTTTTCAATGTCATCACTAACTAGCTTAATTCTTGCTTTACTCATTTTTTAAAGGTATTAGAATTTTAATTCCTTCTTAACAACAGCAGTACATTGACCAGCAG
Organism: uncultured Methanosarcinales archaeon; assembly: GCA_964351975.1. Taxonomy (GTDB): domain Archaea; phylum Nanobdellota; class Nanobdellia; order Woesearchaeales; family UBA583; genus UBA583. The sequence continues at coordinate 138,994 of CAYGPK010000004.1, read as the reverse complement.
CTACAGTTTTTCCACTGTCTCTGATTGCAAATCTTGCTAATTGAGGAATATCATCTTTACTCTCAACAACAACTGCTTTTAATGGTTGAAATTTAACAATAGCAGCATCTCCGTTTCTAATGAAATCAGGGTTTTCTGCCATATCACCGTTAAGTTTCTTAACAATTTGAGTTACTCTACAAGATACTTGTGAAGTGTGAATGTGAAATACTGGGGAATATCCAACAGTAATTACACTAGGATGGTTTAAAACAAAAATTTGACCATCAAATTCACTTGCTAATGTTGGTGGTGCATTGATAGGACCAATAACATCTCCTCTTGCAATATCTCCTTTGTTAAATCCTTTAACTGAGAATCCTACGTTAAATCCTGGAGGTGCTTCTGAAACTTTTTCATGGTGCATTTCTACATCTTTAATTTCACCAGCCATTCCAGTACCTGTTTTTGCAGGAACTGCAACACATTTAGTGTTTGGTTTTAAAATTCCAGTTTCAACTCTTCCAACAGGAACAAGACCAATACCTTTAATTGCGTAAACATCTTGAATAGGTACTCTTAAAGGTAATGTTGTTGGTTTTTCACCAGTTTCATAACCATTAAGCATGTCTAGTAAAGTTCCACCTGTCCACCAAGACATATTAGCTGATGCTTTAACAATATTATCACCTGGTAAGGATGCAATAGGAACAAATCTAACTGTTTTAAAACCTAGATTTCCAACTAATTTCTCAACATCAGCTTTAATTTCATTAAATCTTGCTTCTGCGTATTCTCTCATATCCATTTTGTTAACTGCAACAACTAATTGTTCAATTCCAAAAGTTTTGGATAAATAAGCGTGTTCTTTTGTTTGTTCATTAACACCATCAGTTGCAGCAACAACTAAAACAGCAGCATCTGCTTGAGATACACCTGTAATCATGTTTTTAATAAAATCTGCGTGTCCTGGAGCATCAATAATTGTGAATTCGTATTTTTCTGATTCGAATTTTTTATGAGAAAGATCGATTGTTACACCTCTTTTTCTTTCTTCACCTAAGCTATCCATAACATAAGCGAATTCAAATCCTGCTTTACCATTTGCAGTAGCCTCTTCTTTTAATTTTCTCATAGTTTGCTCATCAACACCACCGGCATCGAATAGCAATCTACCTACTGTAGTTGACTTTCCGTGATCTACATGACCAACGAATACAACGTTAAAGTGTTCTTTATTACTTGCCATTTTAAACTATATAAATAGATACTAATAGAAACTAGATATGTTTTATAAATATTTCTGTGCTATAAATCCAGAATTAAAGTTAAAAAACACTAAATAATCAAAATTAACCTAAAATAACTTTTATTTCGTCACTTTCAAATTAGAAAATTACAAAAACTTATAAATAATCAATTTTTGAATATTTTATGCAAAGAATTGCTAAAACAGAAGAAAAAACTGAAAAAATAGTGAATGAAATAAAACACGATATTTCAACACTAGTTAAAGTTCAAGATTTAAAACATGATAATTTTCAACAATTAAAAAAAACAGTGGATAAACTACAAAAAGATATTAAAGATCTTGAAAATATCCAAAACAATTCTAATTATGCTAATGAACAAGTTATAAAAACTAGAATTCTAATTAGAAAAATAAATAAATCTGAATCTTTTTTGAAATGGATTTTTAATAATAATGAGAGATAAATATTTTAAAATGAAAACTAATAAATTAATATTATACCAAATTGTATTACTTCTAACAATAATTAATACATTTTATTTGTACTTTGGAGGAGGTCTTAGCGCCTTTAGTTTTAGTAAAACTTTCTTTATGGGAACTTATCAAGCAGGATTAACAATATTTATACTTTGGATGGTTGGTCTTCTTGTAACTTTATCATATATAGTTAAAAGAGTTATTGTTCGTAAAAATTTACTTAGAATTTCTTTAATCTTACTAGGTTTACTATTATTAATAAGTATAATTAGTAGAATAATGGAATTTATATGGGGTGTCTTTTCCATAAGTTGTATCTTAAATACAGTATTATATTTGATTTTATTTATTATAACAATTTCAATATTAAAAGAACTATATCTGTTAATAACAGAATTATTTAATTGAAAAAGCTTTTAATATCTATATACTTCTTTTTATTATATGACTAAATCAAGAAAGACTTATTTTCAAGGTAGAAAGAAAGAAAATTTCTACAAAGAAGCTAAAAAAATAGATGTTAGAGCAAGATCTTATTTTAAATTAGAACAATTAGATAACAAGTTTAATTTAATTTTAAATGATAAAAAAATTATTGATTTAGGCGCAGCCCCAGGAGGTTGGCTTGAGTATATTGATAAAAAAATTACTAAAGGACAATTAGTAGGGATTGATTTACTTGAAATTAAGAGACATCAAGATTTTTCTGAAAAGGTACAAATTATTCAAGATAATTTTGATAATATATTAGATTATAAATTAGGACAATTTGATTTAGTTCTATCTGATATGGCACCAGAGTTTAGTGGAGATGCTTTTTTAGACAAAGGAAAAACCCACAAATTAAATTTGAAGACAATTGAATTTTGTAATGAAAATCTAATAAGAGGAGGAAATTTGTTGTTTAAAACTTTTGAAGGAGAAGATTTAGACCACGTTAGAAATACTGCACGTAAAATGTTTAATATTGTTAAAGATTTTAAACCATTATCTTCACAAAAAAAAAGCTCAGAAGTATTTATTCTTTGTCTTAACAAAAAATAAATGCTCAAAAATAGAATATTTTTGTTGTATTTATTCTTTGTTTGAATAAAAAGTAATTTTAAATTAATTTATAGGTCCTCTTCTATCTCCAATGTTTAACCAAGTAATACTATTTCCGTTAGTTTTAACTGAATAACCGGAAGAACCAGGAGTTCCTGTCATAGCAGTACTTGACCAATAATATTTTATAGATTGTGCTCCTGATTCACCTAAGTTTCCACCTTTTCCTCCTACTCCCCCTCCATCATCACCATAAACAGTACCTCCATAACAACCAGTTCCACCTAAACCTCCTGAACCTCCTAGTATTGAAGAACCTGCTGAACCAGATTGTGAAGGATTTCCACAAGTACTACCTGATCCTGGTCCACCTCCTACTCCACTACTAGATCCTGCACCTCCACCACCACCACCTCCGCCTGCTGAAGTACCTGCGCAACCAATTGCACCTCCTGCACCTCCACCACCTCCACCAGTAATTAAGCCAGAATTATCTATTGCTACCTCTGAGTTTAAAACTTCTATTGCATTCCCTCCATTTTCACCTGTTGTTGTTGGAGCTCCATTTGTACAGAATCCATTTCCACCTCCCCCTCCTTTTCCACCTGCACCAATTATATTACCATTATTAACTAAATTAACAATTGAACCCGAGGGTAAATTTCCAGTTGTAAAAGCTGGAGTTGATGTTGACGTTGAACCAATAGTTACGCCTGAATCAACAGTTACAAATACAATTGCTAAATTTGAAGGATTTCCTAATTGACTTGCTAAATTATAGTTATAAGTATCAGAATCAATATTTATATTATAAATATCTTCTCTTCCTCTTATATCACCTACGTCTGCAAGTAATGTAACTTTATCCCAACCCTCTATTGCATAACCTCCAAGGCCTCCACTTTGACCTGAACAATATTGACCTCCATAAGCTCCGTTTGAACCTGATCCACTTCCACCTGAGGCTCCTAGTGCTCCTCCAGTTCCACCTGGACCTCCTGGAGCATTACTACCAATACCACCTGAGTAAAGAGTACCATCTTGTGCTCCATTAACTCCAGTTCCTTCTTGGTATCCCGCTCCACCACCTCCTGAACCACCATTAAAATTACAATAAGAACCACAAGTATCTCCACCTCCTGAGCCTGCTCCTCCTCCTCCACCACCTGCAATTAATCCATTATTTTCAATTGCTAAATTAACTAAACTATAAATTCCAGTTCCACCATTTGCACCACGTCCAGTCCAAGAACCTGCAACATCACTTGGTGACCCACCATAACATTGATGCCAACCTGCACCACCATGGCCTCCTGCACCTATAATTTGTCCATTATTAATAATAGTTACATTAGAATTTGTTGGTAAACTTCCAGTTGTAAAAGCAGAAATTGATGCATAATTTGAACCTATAGTAACTCCTGAATTTACAGTAATAGAGATATCTACTGGCCACCAAGGGTTACCTAGTTCAGTTGCAATATTATAATTATAAAGATTTGAATCAATAATTATATCTTCAAATTCTCCTCCATAATAAATTACAATTCTTCCTGAATTACCTCCTTCTGCTGCAGAACCTCTATCAATATCATTTCTATTGCCTGCATAAAGTGTTGTACCACCTGATCCAAAACCTCCTGATGGAACTAAACTTGAACCACCTCCTGTTGCAGTATTAAATGGCCAACCATCATCCATTCCTCCTGAGCCAATGTTTGACCTTCCATGAACAGATTTTCCCGAATTAAAATAACCTCCCGCACTATCTTGAATTTGCCAATAACTTCCCCCCCAATGATAATTGATACAACAACCATCTTGACCATTTGAAATTGGAGTTCCAGGTTTACCTCTTGTTGCTGTAGAACTAGGTACTGAAAAATCATTTTGCGCATTTTCTCCATTTAAAATTCCACCTGCGCCAGGTAAAGATCTTTGTTGCCAACCTCCACCATTCCAATATCCACCTGGTTTTCCACCACCACCCGCAATTAAAATATTTACATTATTTAACTTTAAAATTGACATTTCAGAAGGATTATAAGATGCATATCCTGGACTTACTTGTATAATATCCGTTTCTGAAATATTAGATTCAAATTCAATATAAGCTCCTCCTCCTCCATTATAAGGTCCAAAATTAGGCCCAGAGGAACCCCAGGCTTTAACTTTAATTTTTGAAATTCCACCACCCACATTAAAATCTTCCCAGTTTCCAGTATAATCGTATACACATTTAAATTCTCCTGAAACTTTAAAACCTGGACAAGGATTGTAACTTGAATCAAAGGGAATTAACTGAGATCCTACTACAACCTCTACGTTCTTACTACTATTACCTCCAGGACCTTCACATTCTAAATTATAAGTATAAGTTCCCACAGTATCTAAATTTCCAGTGCTATAACCTCCGGATATATTTTTCTCTCCAGACCAATTACCACTTGCAAAACAACTAGTTGCATCTTTAACATTCCAAGTTAAATTTGTGCTTTCTCCTAGACTTAGAGAGTTAAACTCAGAATTAAATGTAATTTCTGGTAATGGTAAAACTTGAACAAAAGCTGTTTCGATAACAGTTCCTGCAGGAGCATTACAAGTTAAGATATAGGTTTTATTTGTAATTAAGTTTCCAGTTGATTCTAAACCTGAGACATTTTTTGTTCCACTCCAATTACCACTAGCAGTACAACTTGAAATGTCATACATATTTTGGGCTTGCCAACTTAAATTAGTTGAAGTATTAAATGCAATAACAGAAGGACTGGAATAAAATGTTAATGTTGAGCCCAATGGAGAATTAACAAATAAATTAAATGAGTTAGTCGCATCATTAGCAATACCTTTACAATCTAAAGTAAATAGTTTGTTAACCTTTGAATCAATAATTAATTCGTAACCAGAAGCAGATTTTATTCCTCCCCAATCATCACTTGCAACGCAATTAGAAATAATATTAGAACTTGCCCAAGTTAAATTAAAATCTTGCATATAATCAATAGTATAATTTGAAGAAATATTATTTTGAATTAAATACCAAACTTTCGATTGTGGGGATGCTGGCGTATCTAAATTTAATGAATCAAAATTATTTATATCTTGTGTTGTTAAAACAATATGTAAATTACCATCCAAATCTTCATTTAGAGTATATTCATAATCTCCTGATAACTCGTAGTAATAAGGATTTTCATCAACAGCTTTTCCTGAATATAAATCTTGAATAGATAAATAATTTTCTATAATCGTAACATTATATTTTTCAAGTAAATTACTTGGTATAATTACTTCTCTTTTAAAACCTCCTTCTACATCTTGTAAAATCTCAAATTCAGAAGTTATACTCTTTGCAAAATTATCTATTTCAACCCTTGATTCAGCTCTAGTTAAGTCTTGAGTGTAAGCTCCAATAATTACCATAAACAAAGACATAAGTCCAATTATAAAAACAAAAATAATCATAAATTCAATAGCTGTTTGAGAACGCCTATTCATAGTAAATTTTAATTTTTCCTTCTTTTAAAATTGTTTATTCCCTAATGAAAAATAAATAGAGATGATTACGAAGATTTGTCATTATAAATTAACTATAATAAATTACAAATCTACCTGAATTTCCACTTTCTGCCGCAGAGCCTCGATCAGAATCATCTCTATTACCAGCCTCATATCTTGAACCTGCTAATCCTGAACCACCTACTGGAACCAAACTTGACCCTCCTCCAGTTGCTGAAATAAAAGGAAAAGCATCTCCTGAATAATCCCTCCCATGGGCAACTCTTCCTGAATTAAAATAACCACCTGCTTGCTCATCATTTTTCCAGTAACTACCTCCATCATTATAATTAGTACAACAACCATTAGCACCATCCGAGGTTTGATTTCCAGGTTTTCCACTTGTTGCTATACCCATCTCCTCAGCACTTTCACCTTGTTCAATTCCTCCTGCTCCTGCTCTTGGAAAAGCAATCCAACCTCCACCATTCCAATATCCACCTGACTTTCCACCACCACCTGCAATTAAAACATCAACACCATTTAATTTTAAAACTGACATCTCAGTAGCAGTATCTGATGCGTATCCTGGGCTTACTTGAATTGTGTCATTATCAACAACTTCAGTTGACCATTCAATATAGGCCCCACCTCCTCCTCCTAAACTATAAAACTGTGGACCAGAAGAACCCCAAGCTTTAACAGTTATATTACTAATTCCTCCACCAATTGTAAAATTTTCCCAACTTCCAGTATAATTGTATACACATTTAAGTTCACTTGAAATATTAAAACCTGGACAAGGATTATAAGTAGGATCAAAAGCTGATTCTACTGAAATTGTAACCGTACTTGTACTTGTTCCACCAAAACCACTACAAGTCAAAATATAACTACTATTCCCTGAAGTATTTAAATTACCAGTATTATATGTGCCACTTAAAGATTTGCTTCCACTCCAATTACCACTAGCAGAACAAGTATCAGCACTTAAAACATTCCAAGTCAAATTAGTTGAAGAATTATAAGCTAAAGTTGAAGAATTGGCATTAAAAGTAATTATTGGTAATTCTGTTACAGTAACGTTAATCGTCTCAGTTTTATTTCCTTGATTACTAGTTGTACAATCTAAAGTGAAAGAAGAATTATCTAGCAAGTTAGGAATTAATTCTGAATCTGATACATTTTTTATTCCACTCCAATTACCACTGGCTAAGCAATTAACTAAACTATTTGATTCCCAACTTAAACTAATTGAAGAATTATAAGGAATTAAAGTAGAGTTAGAACTTAAGCTTAAATAAGGAATATTAGATGACAAATCACTAATGAAAACTTTCTTACTAACAACTGAGTCTGAGGTATATAATACCACTTCTTGAGATTTTGAATTCTGCTGTGCTAAACACTCACTTATACCTATTCCAGTCACTCCATAACTTAGATTTTGATTAATGTCGCAATCAATAGAGCCAATTTTAAGTTTATTTAATTGAATAGTTGAATTGTTTGGATTTTTTATATATATTTTATTTCCTAAAATATTCTCAACAACTAGTCTCTCTTCTGAATTACTCTTTAACTCAACATTAGTAAAAGTTATTGTTGAAAAATTTTGAAACCAAGTTTGAAATCCTATTACTGAGACAACCCCTACAACTATTAATAAAGAAACTGCAATCAGAGAACTCATACTTTTTTTGTTAAACATACTAAATTTTCTTCATTAATACTTTTAAAACTTTTTGTTTACTACTTGTAACTTATTCCCTCCTAAAAAATAAATATGTTTCATCTATACTATTTCCATCTTTATCTCTTTCTAATTTACCAATTTCGCCAATTCCACTAAAAGTTTTAAAATATGCATTTCGATTATAGTTTGATTCTAAATCAATAACTAAAATGTAATTCTCTCCAATACTAATATTAAATCTTTGTAAAATATAACTAGGGATTTCTACCTCTCTATAATATCCATTTTCTACTTTTTGCATTATCTGATATTCTGACTCAATATTTTCTGTAAAAGAATTAATAGAAATCTGATTCTTCTCTTGATTTATATCTCCAACTAAACTCATTAAAAAACTAACCAATAAAAAAAAAATTATAAAAATAAAAATAAAAATAATCATAAACTCAATTGATAATTGAGCTTTCTTTTTGGAATTCATAAACTAATTTGAAAGACTGTGTTTAAATAAATTTTTAAGAACTTAAAGTAAGTAATCTATTAATATTCTTTTCTATATGTTAAAACAACCAATTTGAAAAGTGATAAAATTAGGGGTCCAATAATAATTCCTATAATTCCAAAAACTGGAATTCCCATAAATATTCCTAAAAAAGTTTCAAGAGGATGAATGTCAGCAAATTTATTTACCAGTTTAGGTCTAATAAAATTATCAATTTGACTAACAACTAAAGCACCCCAAGCTAAAACAAATATTCCTTGCCAAGTTGACCCTTCTAAGAGTAAAAATAAACCTACTGGGAGCCATACTAGAAAAGCACCAACAAGAGGAATTAATGATAGTAGTATCATAACAATTCCCCAGAAAAATGCTCCTTCAACTCCTACTATTAAAAAAGAAGCCATTCCTAATAAACCTTGTATTACAGCGGTTATAACTTGACCTATAAATACAGCTTTAATAATATCTCCACTATCATTTAAAAGATCACTAGAATGTTTCTTAGAAAATGGCATAAACGATACAAATTCTTTTATGAACATTTCTTTCTCAACAAGCAAATAAAACATAACAAAAAACATTATAAAAACAGATAATAAAAAATTAGAAGTATATGAAACTGCATTTGGGAGTGATTTATTAAATTCATTTCTAATCCAAGTATTCAATTTCTGAATATTATCATCAATTGAAAAATCTTTTCCAGTTAATTCAACAACTTTTAATTCATATTCATTTAATTTTTGTTCATCAATTGAAAAATTCTTAACTTCATTTAATAAAACTCCAGCTAGAGCTGATACTGGAATTAGTATTACTAAAAATACAAATAAAATTACCAGCATTGCTGATGTTGTCTCACTTTTAATTTTCTTTTTTATATATCTATATAAAGGAAATAATAAAAATGCTAACAAAATTCCAGTAAGAATTGGAACTACAAAATTTTTAAGCATAAAAAGAATACTAATTGCTAAAATAAAAATAATTGATATTGCAAAATATTTTTTTAAATCCTTATCCATATTTTATTTTGAAATTCAATTATTATAAACTTTACTAATTAAAATTAATTTAAATTTAGCTCAAACTAAACCAAATCTTATTAGAGTAGGCACTACAATCTCCAATATGTCCACCAATACTATCATTTTGAAGATATGAACCTAAACATACATAACCTGAGTTTGATAAATCAGAACTACTATAAGTTAAATCTGTTGTTCCACCACTTGAACTTACACATACTGGTGTCCAATTATAATATCCAACCCAAGGTTCAGGGTATGCACTAGAGTTATCAAGCCAAATGTGAGAACTGGAAGTGTTTCCTAAATAAAATAATCTCTCATAAGTTCCAGAACATACATTTCCAATTGTATAAGTATCATGTGTTACACATAAATTATAAGTAAAATCTGTTTCTGATGGAGCTTCTGCGTGAGCGTCACTTAGTGCATCAAGACCATAAATTCTAGAGTATCCAACCCCACAACTAGTTCCTGAAAAAGATGCTGATAAATTTGTACCAATATTAGTTAAACCTTGAATTAACATAAATTTAGAAAAGATGGATTCATCTGTAAAAACTACAACTTCTCTTTTTAAGTTAACATTATCAGTAACACAACTTGAAAAATCAAATGATACCAATGTATTAGGGGCAACTGATGTTGAACTAGAATTACAAACAACTCCATCTACTTGAACTTTTGTAATAGTAAGATTTTTTTTTCCTGCATTTTTAAAATATATTGTATCTAAAACTACTGATTCAACACCAGTTCCTGAAACACTATTTTGAGATCTAGATTCAGAATCTGCAAAAATTTTAGAAGAATAACCACTAAACCAAGTTTGAAACCCAATAATTGCGACAACAGCAACAACAATTAATAATGCTGATGCAACAACAGGTCCAATTCCTTTTCTTTGATTTCTCATTAGTAAATTAAAATGTTTTTTCTTTATAAAATCTCTTCTTTACAAAAAGTAATAGCAACTAAGTTATCTCCTAAATAAATTGTAAATTGCTCTAAAATACTTTGCCTCTGTTGCTTCTGCTTTCATAAAATTAAGCATAAAAAATTTAGCAAAACCAAAAACAGTTACAACAACAAAATATAAACTTAATACTGAGATTAAGGTGAAATCAATCCAGTGTTGCTTAAAAAATCCTTTTGTAGAATGTGACTTAGCATATTCTCTTAATAATTCGAGAATAAAAATAAATAAAATCAAAACAAAAAAACTATTAATAGTATATAGAACAATATTATTTATACCTAATAAATGATCCATAACAAAAGCCATTACTGTAAGAATTATTGCTAAAAAAACTAAAATGTCTAAAACTTTATGAATAACTTTTTTATCTAAATACATATTATATAATTTTTTAAAATAATTCGAGTTTATTATATATTCTTCATAAATAGGTTTCTTCTTCTTCAAAAACATATTTAATCATTAAATACTTGAGTTTATAAATATTATTTTTCTTTTAATACTAACAAAGTTTATAAATTTTAAAGTTTAAATATAGTTTATGAGCGAGAAAATTAAAGAAAAAATTAATAATTTTTTTAGTAGTAATAAAAAATCAGAAACTCAAAATTATCTTTCAGAAGTAGATAAAAATTTTGAATCAGAAATTTTAGAAAAATTTAAATCTCGAAGAAGTATAAGAAAATATTCGAGTGATAAAGTTGAATGGAACAAAATTTTTAATATTCTTGAAGGTGCTGTTAATGCACCTTGCGCAGGAAATGTTCAAAATTACAAAATTATTGTAATTCAAGACAAAGAAAAAAAAGAAAAAATAGCAAAAATAGTTTCACAACAATATTGGATAGCTGATGCTCCTTACTTAATTGCAATTGTAAAGAATGATCTAAGACTATTAGAATTATATCCTGAAAAAGGAGAAAACTACTCGATTAAAAATTGCGCTGCTCTTGCTCAAAATATTTTAAATCTCTCCCATCTATTTGGACTTGGGGCTTGTTGGATCGATACTTTTGAGAATAAAATTTTAAATGAAATTTTAGAAGTTCCTGAAGGAAGAGAAGTGGATAGTTTAATTACAATTGGATTTGCAATTGAGAGTCCATCTGTTGAAAAGAATCCAATGTCTGAAATAGTTAGATTTGAAAAATTTGGAAATAGAAAACAATACTAATTTTAATTTTAAATCCTTACCTTTAAGTAAAAAACTCTAATTTTATTTTTAATTTTTTTGAAAAAAATATAATTATACTTTAAAAACTCTTAAAAATCATAAAAAAGAGTTATTTTTTAATTATTTTATTCTTAAATATATAAAAAAAGACTAAAAATATGAAAAAATAATATTATGAGTTAAATTTATAAACTTAGTTTTGGATATAAATCATTATGGGAAATATTTTAAACATTAAAACTATGTCAAATGATAAAATTCATGTAACACTTGAGATGAATCAAAAAGAAGTTCAATGGTTAAAAGGAAATATGGAAAAAATGCATTTATTTTCTGAAGAGAATCTAAATGAGATTACAAGACTTGTTCAAAGAGGTAAAAGAGAATCAACAAAATACTTTTTAATGCCTAGAGAATTTAGAAAAGGAGCGCTTCCGTCAAATTCAATACCTTGTACTAGAATTGAAACTAAAACAAAATATTTATTTATATTTTGTGCAAACAAGTATTAGAAATTAAAAATGGTAAAAGAAAAAAAAAGAATTAAAACATATATTGAAGGATTTGATGAATTAATACAAGGGGGCTTTCCTCAAAATTCTAATATACTAATAACGGGAACTCCTGGAACGGGGAAAACTATTTTTTCATTAGAATTTCTTTATAATGGATCTAATAAAGAAAAAGAGAAAGGGATTTACTTTACATTTGAAGAAAAAAGAAATTCCCTAATAGAGCAAGCAAATCAATTTAATTGGGATATTGAGAAATATGAAAAAACTGATAAAATTAAAATTATCTCTATTGGCACAGATGATATTTCTGAAAATACTGTTGAAGAAATAATTGAGATAATTAAAAATACTAAAACTACAAGAGTAGTTATTGATTCAGTTACAACTTTATCATATATTACACCTGAAACCAATTCAAAAGTAGGTGTTAATGAGTATTCTATAAAGAGATTCCTATATTCTTTTATTAACCGTCTTAAATCTATTGAGAATTTGACTGCATTAATCATTTCCCAAAAGGATGAAACTATAAGTAATACTATCTCTGAATATATTTGTGATGGAGTTATTAATATCGAATATGAAAGTTTAGGAGGAGATTATTCACGAAATTTAACTATTACAAAAATGAGAAAGACTAAAAATAATGAAGATTTACATCCTCTTGAAATTAGAAATAGAAAGGGGATAATCATTCATAGTTTAGAATGAAAAAAAATTCTATTGAATTTAAAAATGGATTAATCTTTAATGAATCTCTACAAGTATTTTTAACACCCACAAATGTTTTTTTATCTATTATTCACCAGATATTAACCAAAGAAAAATCGAAAGATGCACAAGAAATATTGAAAAATTGTTTAAGAGAAGATTCTAGATATCTTTATGAAAAGTTAAAAAAAAATCCAAAAAAACTTGAAAAAGTAATAGATATTCTTAATTCTTTAGGATTTGGGAAAATTACTTTTAAGTATAAAATTCAAAATGAATTTATTTTTTTTATAGATAAAAATAATTTAAGTAAATATTATGAAAAATTGTTTAAAAAAAAACCAGAGATTTTTTTAGAAAATATAATCTTAGGCTTTTTAGAAACATTTTTAGAACTTATATCCAAACAAAAAACTATAGGAGAAATCCAATCTCAAAATGGAAAAATTTTTTTAAAAGTAAAAATATTAAAAGAAAAAAATAAAGAGATAGAAATAAAAAAATATATTGGAATTAATGATTTGAATTCTTATGAACAATCAAAAGCAATCAAAACAGTCCTTACAAATAAACAACTAAAAATAGGGAATGGTGCTTGTACACTTTGGAATGTTTCTGCTATTTTTTTTACTTATTTTCTTTTCTTCGAATTAACAAAAAATTTGAATGAAGAATATGAAAGTTTCTTTCTAGATTTAGGCTATATATTAGGAATTGTTTCTGTTGACTTACAAAAAAAATTATTTGGAGTTAAAGAAGAACTATTTAAAAATGTAGTTTGGCAAACAGATTTAGTTGGATCTGGAAAAACAATTTATGAAATAAAAAATAATAAATTAAATTTTAAATATATAAACAATATTCATAAATACTCATTAAAATATTATGATAAAAAGGTTAAATTTTTTAATTTTTTTATTTGCTCAATCATAAAAGGAATTTATGACGAAACTTTTGATATAAATTCTAAAATTACTTACTCTGAAAAATTCGGTGAATTTGAATTAGAAAATATTGGAAATAAAAAAGAATTAAGTAAAAGTCAAAAGGAAATAATTAATATATTATCAACTAAAGTGATTACATCAAAATAATTATTTTTCAGCTAAGATACTATAAACATATTTTCCATAAGGTGAAGAAATTATTTCTATTTTTTTAAAATTTGCTTCTTTTAAAAATGAAATTAAATCTTTTTCTGTAACTCTTTTTTTTAATATCTCTTTTTCAAATTCCTTTGAAGGCCTGTTATGAAACCTCCATTCTTTTAAGTATTTAGGAAGAATTTCTTTATCATATAGTTCATTCTCCATAATATCTATAACTCCATAATGTATATCTTCAACACAGGACCAAGAACTAATTATAAATTTTCCATTTTCCTTTAATGAATTGTATACAGAGCAAAAATAACTTCTTATATCATCAACAAAAGGTAAAACTAACATTGAACTAGCACCATCAAAATTTTCTTTTTCTAAAGTCTTTGAAAAAGAACTAGAACTTAAATCTAAAAGTATTGTATTAAAATCATTTGGATTTATACTCTTTAATTTTTTTTGAGTATTTTGTAAAGCTTTTTTATTTATATCAACAGCTGTAATCTTATGATTTTTTTTTATTAATACTTCAGATAAATTTCCAGTTCCACATCCACTATCCAAAATTAGTTTACAACTATCAAGAATTTTTGCGTGAAGATTCAAAGTTTCAATATATGAACTTCTATTTTTTTGAAAAAAATCATACCATTTAAAATAATCAAAATTTTTTTGCCAATTTGCAATATCATTCATTTTAGTTACTAATCTCCCAAAAACTAGAATTTAAAAATTCTTCAACAAAATACTCAGAGGGAGATTTATAATCCCACATTAAAACTGTAACTTTTTCTCTATCTAATTTTGCTGTTTTTCCAAATCCATCTATCTCATTTAATCTTACTGTTCTTCCAAATTTTTCATATTGTTTTGTTAAGCCTTCATATTGCGCCATTATAATAAAATCTGCTCCAAGCAATTTTGCAATATGAAATGTTTCTCTATAAAGACTTTTGAAAATAAATCTATCATTAACTCCTCTAAATTCTGGCTCAATTGCTAATCTTGTCATCTCACAAATATTTCTTCTTCCTTCTAGCTGAGAAAAAGAAAAATGTTCTTCTGATTGAAGTCCAAATTCTTCAGAATTTAAAATCATTGACATAGTTCCAATTATTCTTCCATTTGGTAAGGTATAATTTAAGATAATAGAATTATGATCAAAATCATGATAGTTTAAACCTTTAATTGGGTCTGGGAGTTCAACTGTAAAACCAACTTCAGTATAAACTTTACTTCTTAACTTCATTGCTTCAATTAACCCTTTTGAATCTCTAACTATATCAACACCACTATATCCTCTAGAATATGGTATCTTTTGACCTAAGGTAATTGCATCTTCTGCTAAATCTATAAAATCCTCGGCTTTCGATTTATCAACTCTAATTCCTAAATTATTCAAATATTCATCTAAATCTTGTCTTATTTCAGTTCTTAAATCCAAATTCCAACTTGGTAATTCTATACTGCCCTCAAGCCCAGTACCTAAAATTGGATTATTTAAATTATCTTCTAACGTTGCTTTTACCATTGTAAAATAAATCAAGTTTTAGGAAAAAATAATATTTTTGTTGAAAAAAATCAAAAAAATGGATAAAAAAATTAAAAATTGGATAAAAAAATTAAATTTTATTCAATTTTTTGAAAAAAAGTTAGAGAGATGTTATAATAATCTAAACTCATTTATAAGTTAATAAAAAAAAGTTGAAAATAAATTAAAAAAAGTGAAAAAATAAATGATATCACAAAGTAAAAAATTTAAATATCTATATTTTATATCAAAAAAATAAAGAAAAAGTGAAAAAAATAAACTAATTTAAACTAGATCTGGATATGCTGATTTAAATAAATTTAAGTTTTGTTCTATGCTATTTCTAATTGGAGTAACAAACAAAATTAATTCTTCTGCAACTCCTGATTTTAAATCAATTGAAGATAATTTACTACTTGCAAAATCTTTCTCAACATCTTCATAAGATTTATATTCTAATTTCCCACCATACTGTTCTGGCCTATTTATTACAAAATTTCTTTTATCAAATTCTAATTTATGAAATAATATGTGTTTTAAAATTGCTAAAAGGCCGTTATTTTCAATAACTCCATCTTTTATGAACGCTTTATTTATTTTCTTTCTAATTTGTTTATCTGAATCTATAAAATCTATTTTAGAATTTGGTTCTGATGAGGACATCTTTCCACTCTCTCCCAAACCAGGGATAAGTGCGTTAATTAAATAAGCTCTTTTTTCATATCCTATTTTAGGTAAATAGTCTCTTGATAACATAAATATTTTTCTTTGATCAACTCCACCAAATTGTACATCAGCACCTAAATGAACTTCATCAAGTGCTTGTAATAATGGGTACAATAAACCACTAAGTTTAGGATTATCCACTTGTTTTACAACTTCAGCTCCTGCGTGCTGTGCACCTTTTGTTGTAATTATTGCGGTCATTTTATATACATCTAATGTGTACTGCTCTTTTAATTGAAAGTCTGTTCCTGTTACAAATTTTAATTTGTCTAATGGAACACCAATTGCTTTTAGCATCTCTTTAATTAAAAACTCATAATAGTCCTTTTTATGTTTTAAAAGTTCCCAAGAACTTTTCATATTATCTAAATAAGCATGAATATCTGCAAGAAGAATTGTTACTTCACATCCAGCCTTTAGAAAATCTCCAATCTTGTAAATCGGAACTAAATATCCAACATGAGGATTACCAGTTGGTGCTGTCCCCCAATATATTTTCAAATCTCTTTTAGAAATAATATCTTTAATTTTATCCTCATCAACAACTTCAGTTAAATTTCTAGTTATTAGTTCATACTTTTTAGATGCTTCCATAGTAAAATAAGTTTTATAAAGTTTAAAAACATTTCTAAATAAAAGTCTATATTTTCTTCATTTTTTAGTAGTTAATTGGGAAAAACTTATAAATCTGAGAAGTTCCTAATAATTTATACTAAAACCAAATAAAATGGATAAAAAAATTAAAAAATCTTTTGGAAAAGTTAAAGCTGACTTTTTGAAAGTTAATAATGAAATACTAGACGTTAGAGTTCAACTTAATAAATTATCAAAAAAAAATGAAGTTGGAATAGACATTCAAGCTCAATTAAACAGATTAGAAAAAGTTGATTTAGAAAGATTTGTTGTTAATATGGAAAAAGAGTTTCGTTCTATTAATGTTTTAATAAAATCCTTTAACAGTAAATTTGAAGAAAATTCTAAATTTATGGAGAAATTTAATTTTGAGCTAGAAAAATATCATACTGAAATAAAAGATTTAAAGAAGAAAATTACTAATACTCAAAGTAAAACTGAAAATACAAACCTAGATGTTGAAGTTTTAAATTCTAAATTTTCAGATATTCAAGAATTATTAAATGAAAAGATAGATTTACAAAATGCAGCTCTAAGAATGGAGATGATGGAAGAAATTTCTAAATTATACAATCAGTTGGGTAATCAAGTAGCTAGAAATGAAAGAATTGAATTTGAGAGTTCAAAACCCCCTAAACCTTCAAAATTAGAAAAAAAAGTAATTACTAGTAATAAGGAGATTAAGAAAAAATCTCAGAATAAAGAAGAGGGTAAATTTAAAAAAGCCGTTAAATGGTTATTTGTTGATGATGATGAAGATGAAACTATTGATAGCATCAAAGATGAAGTTAAAAAAAATTAAGATTATTTTTTAGTTTTAAAGAAATTTTTATCTGTGTGTAAAATAGAACAACTTGTTTCCTTCTTTATTTTTTGAATCATATTTAACAAACCCAAAACGCTCAAATTGAATTCCTCTATCTTCTTTCAGATTATCCATTTTTTCACAAATTCCTTTTAATTTAGAATTATCTTGCATTACAAGTTCAACTTTTTCATTATTTGAACTAGAAACAAAATGAATATTTCTTTTGACATTTAGTTCTTTATTATAATCTTTTGAAATAAATTCAACTTCAAGTGACTCTTTTGTTTTTTTAATAATCTTAAAATTTGCAAAATGCATCAATCTAATTAAGTCTCCTTTTTCAAAATTATCAAAATCTAAACTATCAATTAAATAATTAATCTCAACCTTAAAAGTTCTAAATCCTCTATCTTTGTTATCTGGATGTTTTGGAAGTTTTATTTCTTTTTCTTTAATATCTTCTAAATTTGTAATTTGGATTTTTTTTGGATTATGAACAAAAAAATATCTATCTGCCTCTTCTTCTAATATTTGTTTGTTAAAAAAATCAAGTCCTTTATGATATTCTTCACTTGAGATTTTACTATCTCTTTTTGAAATACCCAATGAGAGTATGAACTTTCTAAAAGCAAGTGCCTTGTATCCTCTTTTTTTATATGAGATTATACTTGGAACTCTAGGGTCTTCCCAACTTTCAAATTCCCCTTCTTCAATTCTTTTTGTAAGTTTTGATTTGGATAGTTCTAAATCTGTAAAATTTAACCTTCCAAAATGAAAATAAATTGGAGCCTTTAAATTTAGAGCAGTCATTATCATCTTTTGTCTCTCTTCACCAATTTCTAAGTCCTTCCCACGAATAACGTGAGTTAAACCCATTAATGAATCATCTATTGAAACTGCGAAATTGTAATTTGGCCAAATGCAGTATTTATCTCCTACTCTTGCGTGAGGTGTTCTATTTAATCTTGCTAATGGGAAAGTTCTTAATGCAGGATTTTTATCTTGTAAATTCGCATTTGCCCTAACAACTGCTTCTATTTCTCCTTTCATAAAGCTCTCAAACATTTCTTTCTTTTTTTCAAAAGACATTTTTCTGTGCGGACATTCTTCTTTGTTATCAGTATATGCTTTAAAAGTTTCAGAATCGCAAGTACAAACATAACAATTGTTAGTTTCAAAAAGTGTTCTTAGATATTTATAATAAATTGGCAATCTGTCTGATTGATAATAAATCTCATCAACTCCATCATCACAAATCCACTTTACGTCATCAATTACTTTTTCATAATTTTTTAAATCAATATTATCAGGATTAGTATCTTCAAATCTTAATATGAATTTTCCACCATATTTTTTTTTAAATTCGTAATTTGCAACAATTCCAAATAAATGTCCTAAATGTAAATGGCCAGATGGCGCAGGTGGAAATCTTACAACAACTCCGTTTTCTGTATTAGGTAAATCTGGAAGACCATCTTTTTTAGAAATTATCTTTTCTTTTTTTTCTAAAGCATTAGGATTTAGATTTAGTAATTTCTTATTTTGTTCTTCTGTTGATAATTTATTTACTTGTTCACATATATTATTTATTAAATTCATATAATGATTCATATCTTCTTTGATTTTGGGAAATTTGGGCATAACTTTTCCAATCATTGCTTTAGGATTTGCACTACCTTTAAAATTAATCGCATTTATTAGAGCTTGCTCAAATACAAATTCTTCAAATTCAGATTCAATAATAGTGTTTGACATAATACAATTAGTTAACCAACTTTTATAAATATAATTATATTATATTATATATGGATAAAGCAGAATATGAAACACTTTTAGATAAAGGGTATGCAGATTTGCCTGAAGTACTGTATAAAAAAGAGAGATTTGTAGTGCCTGATGTTCGTGGTAAATTAATAAAATCAAGAACAGTTATTACAAATTTTACTGAGATTGCAAAACATTTAGAAAGAGATAATTTACATTTTTCAAGATTTATGTTAAAAGAATTGGGTGTTCGTGGAGAAATTGATCCGAGGGGAGAGTTAATTCTACATTCTAGATTTCAACCAAGTATGCTTAATAAATCAGTTAAGAAATATTTTACTCAGTTTGTTGAATGTTCACATTGTAACAGTCCTGATACAATTTTGATTAATGAAAACTTATTACTTAAATGTAATGCTTGTGGACACGAAGGAAAAGTTTCAAGCATTTAAATAAATTACAAATGATTCAAAACGTACTTACTAAAGAGAAATTGGAGAAGTATTTTGATGTTACAGGAAGAGCTTTAAAAAAATTAAAAGTATCTCCTCCTTCTAAAACTCATTTAGATACTATTGCAAAAGATTATCTCGATATGGCACAAAGATACTATGATGATGCGAAGCATTTTTTTGAAAAAGATGATTACATAAACGCTTTTGCAGCTCTTAATTATTCTCATGGTTGGCTTGACGCTGGAGCGCGAATTGGAATTTTTGATGTAGAACACGATAGTGTACTGTTTACAGTTGATTGATTATAATTTCAGTTTCTGTTTCGCTTGTTATGGTAGTGTTTTATTTACTGTTGATTAGAAAATTTTAAATACTGCTTTGATTGTGTTTAATTATAATGTCTAAAAAAGATACAAGACACCCAACTATGTTTCGTTCTGGTACGAAAGCACTGGCACCACTTGTTGCAGTTATGCTTTTATTAATTGTTGCAACTGTTACAGGAGTTGCTTTACAGAATTGGTATACTAATTTTACTTCTAAAAGTTTAGCTCAAGCAGAATCACAAACCTCTGAAAGTATTACACTTACAAAAATTATGGATAATCTAAATGGGACTATTTATTTTAGAAATGGGTATAATACTAATCTTAGTATAAGTGATATTTTTATTGGAGATAAATCTTGTGGTATTAGTACAACTGCTACTGTTGGGATGAATGAAATACCTCTTGGAAATTGTTCACAAAATTTAACTTCTTATAGACAAGAACTTAAAATTTATACTGATAGAGGAGTTTATACTAAATTTCTTTATTTCTCTGAAGGAATTCCTGAGACTGTTGTAAGTTTGGGTGGTAGTGAGGAAGAAGAAGTTTCCTCAAATAATGATTATTACTTGCTTACAAATTCTTTGAGATTTAATGATGATGATAGTGCTTATTTGAGTAGAACTCCTAGTATAGATGGAAATAGAACTACTTGGACTTGGTCTGCTTGGGTTAAGAGAGGAAATTTGAATTCTGCGCAAAGAATAATGGGAGTTTTTTCAGGAACTACAGATTCAGAATGGTTTAGTTTATCATTTTACACTATTCCTGAAGATTCAATAATTATTACTGGTTATTCTACAGTGTGGAGAACTACAAATACTTTATATCGTGACACTTCATCTTGGATGAATTTAGTAGTTTCAGTTGACACAACTTTATCAAATGGAGATGATAGGATTAAACTATATATTGATGGAAACCAAGTCACAAATTTCAAGACTTCTAACAACCCTTCTCAAAATTCAGAATTAGGGATAAGTAGATCAGGTTATGAATATAATATCTCTGCAAATTATTTAGGATTAGATGGATACCTTTCTGAAGTTAATTTTATTGATGGACAAGCATTAGATGCTTCTTATTTTGGGCAAAATGATAGTTATGGTAATTGGATTCCTAAAGAATTTAATGTGTTAAATACTTCAAAAGGAACTTATGGGATTAATGGTTTTTATTTGCCTTTTAATCAATCAACTGATTTAGGAAAAGACTATAGTGGAAATGAAAATAACTTTACAGTAAATAATATTGATGAAGGAGAAGGGTTATTAATTCATTCTGATAATAGTGATGGTTCAACATCATTTATTGATTCGAGTGGAAGAGGACATTCAATTACAACTTCTGGAACTGTAACTCATAGTACTTCTACAAGCAAATTTGGAAATTCTTCTTTAAACTTTGAAGATAGTGGATACCTTTCTGTTACTGATTCAAACGATTTTGCTTTTGGATCAGAAGATTTTACTATTGATCTGTGGTTTAATGTTAATTCCTCTTGTACTGGAAGTAACAATATTGGACTTATGTCTATGGGAACGAGTAATACAAATCGTGCAACTTTTGGAATTGGAGATTGTGATACATCATTAAATTTTTATTGGTATGAAGGAAGTATGTCTTTAAGTGGTGGTTCTGTTTCAAAAGGAACTTGGTATCATACAGCTGTTGTAAGATCAGGTTCTAATTTTAGTTTATACTTAAACGGAGTTAGAAAAGCAAGTGCTACTTCAAGTTCTTCTTTTACTGACTATTCAACTTTTTATGTTGGAAGATCAATTGAAGATGCTAATCCTACTCCATATATGTATGGTCATATTGATGAATTTAGAATTACTAAAGGAAAAGCTTTATGGACTAATGAGTTTACACCACCAACTTCGCCAGCAACTTATTTAGATTCTCCATCAGAAGATCAAGTTATTGATACACCAACTAATAATTTTGCAACATTGAATCCTAATATCTATGATGATACAAATCTAGTTTATTCAGATGGTAATTTGAGAGCAGCAATTGGTGCTGCTGATGGAACTTCTATTTCAACTCTAGGAGTTAGCAAAGGGAAATGGGTTACTGAATTTGAAAAAACGGGTTCTAACAACGTTGGATTTGGAATTATGACTCAAAATGCAGATTTCACTTTATCTGCAGGAGGTATTAGTACTCCTAGTTATACTTATCTAGATTCTGGATCTAAAGTAATTAGTGGATCAACAACCTCATATGGAAGTTCTTATAGTCAAGGTGATATTATAAGAATTGAATTAAATCTTGATGATTATGAAATTGAATTTTTTAAAAATAATGTTTCACAAGGAACTATCTCTATTTCTGAGACTGATGAAACTTGGTTCTTTGCAGGAGGTTCAGGTTCAGGAAGTGAAAATTGGGAAGTTAACTTTGGACAGAAAAAAACTTCTTCAACAACATATTTTGAAAATGCAACAGGATTTTTTACATATGAACCAACTAATGGATTTAAAGCTTTAACAGTAAATAATATTAGAAGTAACTATGAAAATATTATTCCCAGAGATTATTTTGAACCGCTTTTATATACAGGAAATGGAGCAGTTCGTAATATTACTGGATTATCATTTAGTCCTGATTTTGTTTGGATTAAAGATAGAGATGCTACATACTCTTCTAGATTATATGATTCATTAAGAGGTGTTGGAAATGTTTTATACTCTGATGCTACAAATGCGCAAGATTCAGCACAATATGGAATTTCTACATTTTTAGATAATGGTTTTACATTAGGAACTGAAGTTGGTTCAAACGCTAATTCTGATGATTTTGTTTCTTGGAATTGGAAAGAATCTTTAGTATCAGGTTTTGATATTATAACATATACAGGAGATGGAACTAGTGGAACTAGAAATATTGTTCATGAATTATCATCAACTCCTGATTTAATTTTATTAAAATCTTTAGATGTAGCAGCAAGTTGGAGAGTGTGGAGCCCAGAATTAGCTTCAGGAAAAAATTTATATTTAGATTCTAACTTAGGAGAATCAACTGAGGCTGATAGAATAGATACTACTAATTCCACTACTTTTTCAGTTTACAGCACTAATTCTCCTTATAATCCTACTAATCAAATGAGTTCTGATTATATAGCATATTTATTTACATCAGTTGAAGGTTATTCTAAATTTGGAAGTTATACAGGTAATGGAAATACTGATGGTCCTTTTGTTTATACTGGGTTTAAACCTGCTTATCTTATGGTTAAAAGAATTGATTCAACAGGAAACTGGCAAATTGGAGATAACAAAATTGATCCAACAAATATTCACAGCCATTATTTGTATGCTGATTCAAATCAAGCAGAAGTTGCAAATAATGATGTGGATGGACATTATGACTTATTATCTAATGGATTTAAAATAAGGAATATAGGAGGTAATTACAATACAAATGGAGCTACTTATATTTACATCGCATTTGCAGAAGTTCCTATGTCGGGAATTCCAAGTCCTTATCTTAATCTTACATCAAATGTAAGTGAAATTTTAGCTTATGGAAGTAGCGTTAATTTAACTTGGGATAGTAGGTATACATCAGCTTGTATTGCATCAGGTGATTGGAGTGGTACTAAGAATACTAGTGATAGTTTAGAGTTAAGTATAACTTCAACAAGTACTTATACTCTAAATTGTATTGGAAATACTAAAAATGAAACACAAAGTATTAGCTTTAATGTTTGTGCTCCAACTGAAATTGTAGCTGGAGAAGAATGTATTCAACCATTTAGTAGATCATTAATATTTAATGATGATGATACTGCTTATTTAAATAAAACATTTACAAGCGCTGGAAATAGAACTACCTGGACTTGGAGTGGTTGGGTGAAAAGAAGTTTAGTTACTGGAGCTTTAGGTGGAACTAATTATGCTCAAATGCTTTTTACAGCAGGTTATACTGATTCAGGATATACAGATGCTATAGGGTTTGGATATAATGGAAGTATGAGATTTTGGTTAGATGGAGCTATTACTGCAAATTTAGAAAGTGCTGTAGTTTTTAAAGATCCTTCAACTTGGTATCATATTGTTGCAGTTGCTGATACTTCTCAAACAACTTCTTCAGATAGAATGAAAATTTGGGTTGATGGAGTACAAATTACTGATTGGTCTTCAAGTAGTTATCCTTCTCAATATACAGAAACAGGATTTAATAACAATTATCCTCATGTTTTTGGACAATTAAGAAGAGGTGTAACAGATGGAAGTTATACAAATCAAATTGATCCTAGATATGCCCTTGAAGGATATTTAGGGGAAGTTCATTTTATTGATGGAGAAGTTCTAGGTCCTGAATATTTTGGACAAAATGATTCTTATGGAGTTTGGCAACCAAAAGTATATACTGGAAGTTATGGAACAAATGGTTTTTATTTGCCATTTAATGACAATACCAGTTTAGGAAGAGATTATAGTGGAAATAGTAATGAATTTACAGCTAATAGTTTGGCATCAAGCGATGTTACTTTGGATAATTCAAATGATAATTATGCAACAATGAATCCATTAGATAATTTTGGAACTATTGTTTTATCTAATGGGAATTTAAACTTTGATAATAATAATGGAGCAAATTGGGATTTAATTCGAACAACTTTAGCAATTCCTCCAACTGGAAAATGGGTATGGGAAGTCAAAATAGGTAGTGATAAAGAAATTCAGCCAGGTATTGCCTTAGGTAGAGCACCAAACTCAGGTGGGAGTTCACCTACTTATGTTATGACATATGATAATGGAGGTAATATTTGGAATGGAACAAATACAAATGCAGAAGGAGCTTTTGTTTCAGGAGACATAATCAGAATAGAAGTTAATTCTGATAATAATCAAATTGAATGGTTTTTAAATAATGTTTCTCAAAGAGTTGATTACTTATTTTCAGATTTAAGTTCAGGTTTATTTCCATCTATAAGATCAACAACAGGAATTGGTTATTTTAATTTTGGTCAATTAAACAATTTAAGTGGAACTTCAACTACTTATTATCCAAATTCAGGTGGAAGTTTTGTTAATGAACCAACTAATGGATTTAAAGCACTATCAGTTCAAAATATAAATAATATTACTGGTAAAATTAATGCTAGTGAATTCTTTGATACTATTTTGTATACAGGATCTGGTGTTTTAAGAAATGTAACTGGTTTGTCATTTAGTCCAGATTTAGTTTGGATGAAAGGAAGAGATGTTTCAACTAATCATAATCTTTATGATACTCTACGTGGAACTTCAAATAGATTATCAACAGATTATAATGGAGGACAAGATACTCCTGGTTCTGGTGGAGTTGTAACATCATTTTTAGATGATGGGTTTACATTAACAGCAGCATCTTCACCTGGTTCAAGTAATGATAATACTAAAAGTTATGTTTCTTGGAATTGGAAAGAATCAGAAGAATCAGGATTTGACATTTTAACATTTACTGGAGATGGTACAACAGGAAGAGCAATAGAACATAATTTAACTTCTGCACCGGATTTAATGATTGTAAAAAGAACAAGTTCAGCAGGAAGTTGGACAACTTGGCATAGATCATTTGTTACAGCAGATGATACTGATTATATTTTACTTGAAGGTAGTGGAGCAAAAAACAGTGCTGGTTCAACAGATAATTGGGATGATCAAGTTCCTAATTCAACCCATTTTATAGTATCACCAACAACAAATACAAATACGAATAGTTACGTTGCATATCTATTCACATCAGTTGAAGGTTATAGTAAGATTGGAAGTTATACAGGTAATGGAAATGCAGATGGTCCTTTTGTTTATACAGGGTTTGAGTCGGCTTTTATTTTGATAAAAGAAACTGGGAATTCTAATTCATGGTTAATGCTTGATTCTACAAGATCAAATCATATTAACCCAATTAATGATTATATCGATGCTAACACAAATAATGCTGAAACAGCTGATGATTCATCAAGAGCAATTGACTTTTTATCAAATGGATTTAAAATGAGAAGCAGTAACCTTGCAGCAAATAGAAATTCCGGAAATTATATCTACATTGCATTTGCAGAAAAACCATTAAATTAATTTTTTATCTTATCAACAACAAAAATTATTTAATTTTTGAGTATCTTCAAAGAAGATATATCAAAGTTTAATTCTTGAATTAATTCCTTACCCACAAATAAATTTTCAAGTAATTCTCTTCTTTTTTCATAACTCTTATCAATTAAAGTTTCTCCATTTAAATAAAGTAAGTCAAAGGCTTTACAAGTAACTTTGATATGAGATACTGAATTCACATCTTTAGTTAGAATTCTCCTACTTAAAAGTTGAAAAGGTAAGAACTGCATTTTATCAAAATCAAAACCAACACACTCTGAATCAACTACAAAAGAGATATCTGAAAAATTAATTTTAATGAATTCTACAACTTCTGGAAATTGTTTTGTTATATTATCTAAGTTTCTTGAGAACAATTGAACTTCTCCTTTGTTATTGTGAATTTGAACACGAAGCCCATCGTATTTGAAATCTAATACCGCTGGTTTATCTGAAATTTTAAAACTATCTTCTACTGTATTTGCTCTTGTTCCAAGCATTGATTTTATAGGTGTCCCCAGATTAATTTTCGGCTCAACTAAGTTTGTCAAATCTGAATCTATATCTTTTAATGTATCTATAAATGAATTTCTCAAATTATAGTATTTTTCAAACAAGCTTAAAAATAAATTGTAGAGTATTCTAGGATCTTTTGTTTTTACAAAATATTTGTTTTTATCAATTCGCAAAATAAATTTTAATCTCTCAATTTCAGATCTCTCACCAATAAAATTTTCAAGACCTATAAATTCTTCTGGTGTATCAACTTCTAATATTTCAAATTTTTTAGAAACTATCTCTTCTTGCTCTTTCTCACTTAGAATTTCACTACATTTAATACAATTTTTTGTATTTAAATTAATATAATTACATTTAGAACAGATTAAATTAATCTCAAGTATCTGTGGGAAAATACTATTAACAAGTGCTTCTTTTAAAACTCCTTCTGAAACCCCAACTCTTAAATCATCAATTAGAAGTCTTGCTAAAAATTTATATTCTAAGTTTGAGTTTGCAGATAGAAATAATTTACTTAATATCTCTTTTTTAATTTTATTTTTATTATTTCCTGAAGTATTCGCAATTTTCTCAAAAGATGTAGTAATGTGGTTTAAATCTAGAGAATTTGATAAAAAAGAAGTTTGTTTGTTCTCATCTAGAAAATGTAGTGCAACTTCTCCTATATCTCCTACTTTATTAAAATACTTTTCAACTTCTCTTTCTGATTTCTTAGAAACAAATGAGATTACAGAAAAAACTGTTTTTAGTGATATTCCAATACTTCTCTTATCTATTTTTCTTTGATAGTTTCCAGAGATTAAGTCAAAAATTAATAGAGCTTCTTTTTTGTTTAAATTATAAAAATCACGAAGTAATAAAATCTTTTGAAGTCTCTTTGAAGTTTTTCCTAAATTTTCAAAAAGCTCACAAATCAATTGGAATTTCATAATAAAAATTAGGAAAAGATATTTATAAAACTATTTAATTTTGTTTATTGAATTATTTATCTATTAAATAAATTAGTTAAGTTTATAAATCTTAAATTTAAAGTTCTAGTATGGTGTTCAAAAAAATAAGAGAAGCTTTTTCTGGTAATGATGACAAGTATGAAGCTTTATACTATAAATACTCTCAGGTTAAACTTGAGAACTCTAAAAATAAATCTGCGCATATCAAAGATAAACTTAGTCATAAAGATGAAGTTCATAGAGATATGGCAAAAACTCTAATTAATCTATATGAAGATATTGAAATTGCAAAACAAGATAGTTATAAAATTCAAAAGATTGATGTTGATTTACAAAGACTCTTAATGGATGTTAATAAAATTGAAAAAACTGTGAAAGAAGCTATGAAGAGATACAGTGTTGAAGAGATGGATACAAATGAAAGATTCTATGATCCTGAGATTCATGAAGTTGCATCTTATCAAGATTCTAAAGGGATGGCTAAAGGTCTTTTATTAAAAACTGTTAAAAAAGGTTTTAAATATAAAGATGAGATAATTAAAAAACCTAGAGTTGTAGTTACTAAATAAACTTTTATATATTTAATATAAATATCACTTAATTTTCTATCTATTATCTAGTAAGTATAAAAGATTTAATACTTACAGATTATAAAATAATTATGGGATTAATTTCTAAAGTTGCAAATGTTAAAAAAACTAAGCAAGATGGTAATAATAGAAAAGGAACTATTTCTGAAATAATTCGTTTCTCTCATGTTCAAACACACGAAGAAAGAAAAAAATCACTTTTACTATTTTTAGAGAATCTTAAACAATTAGAAACAAGGCTTTGGGGAGTTACTATTCAAAATTTATCTAATGGGGAAGAAATAGTCTTAGAAGATGCCAATCATTTAATTTATCTTGTATCAAGAGATAAAGATGAAAAATTAAAATTAATATTAAAATCTAAAGAAATAAGCGAGTTTATTTCAGATATTGAAAATTTAAGAGAAGATTTTTTAGTTTTGAAAAAACAAATTAAAAGAAAAGAAAATTTAAAAAATTTAATATCAAATTATACTATTAAACTTGTTTCAGAAGAAAACTATTCTAAATTAGAACAAATTTTTTTACTTGAAAAACAACTTAACGAAGTAATTGATAAACAAGAAGAAGAATTAAATAAATTACTTAAAAATGTTTCATACATTAAATTTCCTGAGGCAAATAGTAAAGAAAAACTATTTTTAGATTCATTAATAAAAATTAGAGACATACTCTCGGGACATTTAGATCATCATTCTCTTTGGGATGAGGAAAGACAAGGATTTTCAAATACTTCTAATATCATTCATTCTTTGATTAAAACTATTGAATCTGATGCTTAGAGAAACTAATTAAATTACATGAAATCTTTTAATTTAGTTTGAACTTTTCTCTCTTTTAGAACTTTAGAATTTATAAAATGCCTAAAATGAATAGGATATTGTTTTAGATATGTTTCAACTTCTTTTATATTAGAGGTTTTAAAGACTTGATTTTTCAAACATTCCCTTACACATTCTCTAACAAAAACTACGCCTAGTGGAACATCATAGTTTCTAATTATTCGAATCGCAATAAAGCTCGCTTGTTTCTTTCTATTATATAAAAATTCATTAATTGCAATTTTTGTTGCATAGTATCCACCAGCATTATTTGGTTCAGGTGTTTTTAATTTATTATCAAAGCCTATATAATCAACACCTACCTGTGGTTGTGAGATTGACTCTGAGTTGCTATCATTGTACCAGTCTTCAGTATGTTCTCCCATATAGGTATCTGGAAGTAAAATTATAATATGTGTGTCACTTTTATTTTTATAATAGTAAATTTCAAAATTATCTATTGTGTTGTATGTGATTATCTTTTTATGTAAATATTTTTCAATTGTTTGATCGTACGCTGTTATAGACCATCTTGTTGGAACTAGTTTTTTATTAACGTTAATTCCAAATTCTCCGAGTGCCAAAAGATGAATGATCTGATGTTCATTAATTCCTCTTTCATATAGATTAATTATTGCCTCTCTTGCTTTGATGTCAGTCTCTGTATATTTTTCTATTTGCTTTGAAGTTGTAGTATTTTCATTTGCTGATAAATTTAACAATGAGTTTTTTGAACCAACTATGCCTGATACTTTGTTTAATACAACTTTATCAAATTTTAATTCCTTTTCAAATTCAGATGTGAATTCTATTTCTTTTTTTGATTTGTAAACATTTGAAATCTCATTTTTTAGTCTATCATTAATATTTCTAATATTTGTGCTCTCTGTCGAACCTAATATATTTCTAGCTTTTAATTTGAAAATCTGATTATAATCTTTTTTAACAACTTCACCAGATTTGAAAAATGAATTATCTCTTTGTTCTGTTGAAATATTGTGAATTTTTAAATTTGGGTAACTCTTTTCTCCAACAATTGGAGCTGAACCTATTCCTTCAATTTCTTTTTGAGGTTTTAGAGTATTTTGATAAGACTTAATTTCATTATAAAAATCAATTTTAGTTTGATTTAGAATTTTCCTCTTATCATCTGCCTTCATACTTTAAAATAAAGATTAAAGTTAATAAATATTTAGTTTGGAAATAACAGGTTAAAAATTATTTCTTATCCTTATAAAACCAATAACTAATTCCACCTAAAACCATTATATTAAACCAAAATACCGTGATTTCCAATTTCCCCATACCAAAGGATATCATATTTGCAATTAAGGCTATAACCAATATTATTGCTAGTATTTTTTTTAACATATTAAATTAAATCCTGTCTTATTTAAATTTTTATGCTAAAGAGTGTAAAAAAAGGTTTTTAAAGGATTCACACTAAATTATACCATGAAAAAATATTTGCTAATCTGTTTTATCTTTATTTTACTTTTTTTAGGAGCTTGCTCAAAACAAACTGTCTATGAATCACACTCTAATTTAGAGAGAACTGAAGTCTTATTAACTGGGGGTGATGAGATTAAAAAATTTACTTCTGATTATGATTTAAAGGAATTTATTAAAAATAATCAAATAAATATTGAAAATGGGGTTTATGGAGATGTCAAAACAATAAGCTTAGAAGAAAATGTTAGAAGTTCAACTGACTCTACTTCTAATTCGAAAAACTCAAATGTTTATGCGCAGGATTTTTCTCAAACAAATAACCAAGTAAAAAATGTTGATGAGGGTGATATTGTAAAAAATGATGGAAAATATATTTATTATATTCTTCAAGATAAATTAGTTATTCTTAATGGATTTCCTGCTAATGATGCACAAATTTATTCTGAAACAAAAATAGAAGGAACTCCTACTGAATTATTTATTCAAGGAGATAGATTAATTTTATTTAGTAATGATTATGAAGAAGGTAGTAAAATTGCAGAATTTGATTTTGCACCAAGTAAAACTAAAGATTTGATAACTAGAATTACAGTTTTTGATATTAGTGATAGACGTGAACCAGTTATTCTAAAAAAATATACCGTTAATGGAAATTACTTTGAGTCAAGAATGATTGATGGTCAAGTTTATTTTATCATTAAACAACCAGTTTATTATTCAGATAATATAGTTATTCCTGAAGTTAAAGAAAAAGGATTTAGAGTTTCAAGTCCAGGGGTTTATTATTTTGATAATGCTGAGTCGAATTATGTTTTTCACACAATTGGTTCGCTTAATTTAAATGATGATAGAAGTACAATTTTAGCAAAGAGTTTTATGCTTGGTTACACTAATAATGTTTATTTTTCTAAAAATAATATTTATATCTCATATCAAAAAAATTTTCCATACAGTTATTATGAGTATTTGAAAGTTGATAGATTCTTTAAAATTATAGTTCCGCTTTTACCTCAAAATGTTCAAAATGATATTGCCAAAGTTGAAGATAATTTACAGTTAAGTTCAAAAGAGAGTTATATTGAAGCTTGGGATAAAATTTCAATTATATTAGAGAATATGTATAACTTTATGGGAGAGAGTGAAAAAGAAGAGTTGATTTCTAAAATAGAAAACGCAGTTAGTAATTATGAATCACAAATTGAAGAAGAAAAAAGCCAAACAATTATTCATAAAATTGAAATTTCAGGAGGAAATGTAGAATACAAAACTAGAGGACAAATTAAAGGAGCATTATTAAATCAATTTTCAATGGATGAAAAAGATGGACTTTTAAGAGTTGCAACTACAACACAATTCTATTCTAGAGAAGATGGATATATTACAAATAATAATGTTTATGTTCTTAATGGTGAACTACAAAAGATAGGACAAATAGAGAAAATTGCTCCTAATGAACAAATTTACTCTACTAGATTTATTGATGATAGATTGTATATGGTAACATACGAGAGAGTTGATCCTCTTTTTACAATTGATTTATCTAATCCTGAAAATCCTGAAATTTTAGGACAACTTAAAGTTCCTGGATTCTCTAATTATCTACACCCCTATGATGAAAACTACTTAATTGGTATTGGAAAAGATACTAATGAAGATGATAGAGGCAATATAGTAACTAAAGGAGTAAAATTGTCCTTATTTGATGTTTCAGATATTGAAAGACCAACACAAGTTGATACAATTACAATTGGGGATTCTGGATCTTATTCTACTGTTTTAGATGATCATAAAGCATTTTTATTTGATAAAGATAAGAATTTACTTGCTCTGCCTATTCGTGAAGTAAATGAAAAATACGAAGAAGATGATGAAGGTTATTTTAGAAATAAAATTTGGAATGGAGCATATATATTTACTATAACTAAAAATGGATTTAAAGAAAGAGGGAAAATTAGTCATAATGAAGATGAAGAAAGTAATAGTTATTATTGGAATAGTCCATTTAACGTTAAAAGGATTCTTTTTATGGATGATAATTTATATACTGTTTCAGATAAATACGTTAAAATCAACGATTTAGGAACTGTTGAGAATATTGGAAGTGTTAAATTACCTTATGAGGACACAGGATATGAATATCCTATTTTAGTTGATGAAGGATTAGTTAGGTAGATATATTTTCACAAATCCTAAATTAATCTAATTTTATACTTATTTTGATAAAAAATTCGAAACTTTTATAAATAAAAATAGCTTAATTCTTTTATCAAAAACTTAAATTTAGCAATAATTTAAGTGAATAGTAAAAAATAATATAAAATGGCACAAGAAAAAATTTTGGGAATTGATTTGGGAACAACTAATAGTTGTTTTTCAATTATTGAAGGTGGTAAAGCTGTAGTTATTCCAAACGCAGAAGGAGCACGAACAACACCAAGTGTAGTTCATATCTCAGCAAATGGTGAGAGAATTGTAGGAGAGCCTGCAAAGAAACAAGCAATTGTAAAACCAAAAGATACAATTTCAAGTATTAAAACTCATATGGGTGAAAATTATAATGTTGAAATTCACGGTAAAAAATACTCTCCTCAAGAAATTTCAGCAATGACTTTATCTAAAATTAAAAAAGATGCTGAAAGCTATTTAGGAAAAGAAATTAAAAAAGCTGTAATTACAGTTCCAGCTTATTTTACAGATGCACAAAGACAAGCAACTAAAGATGCTGGTAAAATTGCTGGATTTGAAGTTGAGAGAATTATTAACGAACCAACAGCAGCAGCACTTGCTTATGGAATTGATAAGGCGGATGCTCATACTGTTTTAGTATTTGATTTTGGTGGTGGAACTTTTGATGTTTCAATTTTAGAACTTGATGATGGTATTTTCGAAGTTAAATCAACAGCTGGAGATAATAAATTAGGTGGAGATAACGTTGATGATGCTTTAATTGAATATATTACGAGTGAATTCAAGAAAGAACACGGAATTGATTTAAAGGCTGACCCACAAAGTGCACAGCGTGTAAAAAACGCTGCGGAAAAGGCGAAGATGGAATTATCATCTAAACTTGAAACTGATATTTCAGAACCATTTATTACAGCAGATGCTAGTGGACCTAAACATCTTGAAATGAAAATTACAAGATCTAAATTTAATACTTTAATTTCTGATATTTTAGCTAAGTTAAAAAAACCAACTGAACAAGCAATTAAAGATTCTGGTCTTAAAATCTCAGAAATTGATAAAGTTATTTTAGTTGGAGGTTCAACAAGAATTCCAGCAGTTCAAGAACTTGTTAAAGAAATTAGTGGTAAAGATCCTGATAAATCAGTTAACCCTGATGAAGCAGTTGCACTTGGTGCTGCAATTCAAGGTGGAGTTTTAGCTGGAGAAGTTAAGGATGTATTATTATTAGATGTTACACCTTTATCACTAGGTATTGAAACTCTTGGTGGTGTTTTTACTAAGATGATTGATAAAAATACAACTATTCCAACTAAGAAATCTCAAGTTTATTCAACTGCTGAGGATAACCAAAGCGCTGTAACAATTAGAGTTGGTCAAGGAGAGAGAGCAATGTTTACTGATAATAAAGTTATTGGATCATTTAACTTAGATGGTCTACCTCCTGCGCCAAGAGGAATTCCTCAAATTGAAGTTACTTTTGATATTGATGCTAATGGTATTGTTAATGTTTCAGCAAAAGATTTAGGTACTGGTAAAGAGCAATCCGTTAAGATTGTTGCCTCAACTAACCTTACAGAAGAAGAAATTAAAAAGATGCAAGAAGATGCTGAAAAGTACGCTGATGAAGATAATAAAAAGAGAGACGAAATTGAAACAGTTAACTCAGCTGAACAATTAGTTTATCAAACTAAGAAAACTTTTGAAGAGAACAAGGATAAACTTGATCAAAAGAAAGTTGGACCTATTATTGTTAAAATTAACGAACTTGATGAGTTATTAAAGGCTGAGAAGAGAGATGTTGAAAAGATGAAGGCTAAGATGGAAGAAATCAACAAAGATGCTCAAGGAGTTTTTACTGAAATGTACGCTAATCAAGCAGGCGCTGAAGGCGCTGCATCTGATGAAACTAAAGATGGTGAAAAAGTAGTTGATGCAGAATCTTCTGAAAAAGAAGATGATAAAAAGTCTGATAAGAAGAAGAAAAAATAAATTTATCCTAAATTCTAATTTCCTTTTTTTCAAATAATAAACCTTTTTAAATAACAAAATTTATTTTTAGTTATGAATGATGTTGTAACTGAATTACTTTTAAACAAACTTAAAAATTCTAAAGATTCACTTAATTTATTAGATGATGAATCTTTTGAAAAATTTCTAAAAAATAAAAAAATTATAGATAAAAAATAGATTTATAAATTACTAAATCTACATACAATTATGGAAAAACTTACTAAAGAAGATATTATTGCAACTATTTCTAAACATAAAACTGAATTAGAAGAAGAATTTGGAGTGAAAAAAATATATTTGTTTGGATCTTATGCAAAAGATGAACAAAATGAAGATTCAGATATTGATTTTATTGTAGATTTTAAAGTAAAACAAAAAAAGGGAGCTATTACTATTTTTGCTTTAGGGGCTTATCTTAAAGAAATATTTAATAAAGAAATTGATATAGGAGAAAGACATGAAGTGAAATCTGAATTAAAAAACTATATATTAGATAATAATTTGTTAAAATGTTAAATAATAAAATAAAAAAACCTCTAAAAGATGCATTGAATAATGTAAAATTTCTACTTGAAGAAACAGAAAATTTAACTTTGAAAGATTTAAAAAAAAATAAAAAAGAAATTAAAGTTTTATTATATGAATTGATTATCTTAGGTGAAGCCTTAAATAGAGTTAAAAAGATTGATATTAAAAATTCAAAATTTAATTCTATAATTCAACTTGGAAATGAAATTAAACATAATTATTGGAAAGATAGAAGTGAATTAATTTTAAATATTATAAAAGAAGACTTTGAGAATTTAAAGAAAGATATTGAAGAAGAATTAAAAAATCTTGAAGAATGAAAAACATAAAAATTTTTGGATACGGCTCACTAGTTAATGAAAATTCAATTAGAAGAACTGTTCCTAATGCAACAAATATTATTCCTGTTAAAATAAAGGGGTTTGTTAGAGTTTTTAATTTGCCTACTAAAAATAAAAGATGTATTATTAATAATATTCCTGTTGCAGTTTTAAATATTGAAAAAAGTGAATATTACGAAGAAATGAATGGAGTTGTTTTTGATATGGATGAAACACATTTTGAAGATTTGAAAGCTCGTGAGAGTTCTTATGAATTGTTTGAACTTGAAACTTATGATTATGAAGGTAAATTACATAGGGCATTTACGTTTAGGGCAAGACATTATGAAGCATACGATTTTCAGTTTGAATCACCAACCCAAGAAGAATATTTGAGATTATGTTTAGATGGTGCAAAAAGTTTTGGAGAAAAGTTCTATGAAGATTTTCTAAATACAACGCATATTGGAAGAAAGACGTTAAAAGAATTAGGGATTAGATAGTTGTCTTTCACCATGAATCTTATAGCCATATTGCCTTAAAGCTTCTCTTCTTTTAACTGCTCCTCCTTCACATAAAGCCAAATCGTGAGGAAACTTAAATAAACTTACTTCTTTAGAACCTGAAATTTTCTCTACTCTTTCAATTTGTTTAGGTTCATGGTCTTCTTCTCTTATGTCATTTATAACATAACCTCTAACTGTAGAACCTAAAGTTGAAATTAAATCTGTAACTTCATTAAGCATTTGATCAACTGAACTTTTATCAGGTTTACAAATTAAATATGTATCTGAATTTTTTAACATATCAATTGTCTTGCCCATATTATCTGCATGATAAATACCCTTTTTTATATATTCTCCTCTAAGAAAAGTCTTAATATCAGGCCATTTTGTACCTAAAGCAGTAAGAGTCATTAAACCTGTTCCTTGAAGATTGGTGATACTTCTTTGAACAGAATGAATAGAACCTAATAATCTTTCTAAACCTTGAGTTGGTTCAATATCTATTAAAACCTCATCTAAACCTAGTTCTGAACTTTCTCTTAAAAGTTTTGAAAGAGAAATGAATTTTGCAGTATTATCTACATCTGTTGGAACTCCAAAAAAAGTTGTTATCATATCACAAAAAGCCAAAATACCATATTCATCTTCAAATTGATTTAAGTAGTCTTGAACTGTACCTCCTTGGTTTTTAACATCTAAAATATTTTCAAATTCATATCTTCGAACAGGAGCAATTTTTAAATTAGAAATATCTGTATCTTGAATTAAATTTGGTTTAAATCTGTCAGGATTAAGAGCAAGAACTCGTGAGAGTGCATATCCACCATCAAGATCAATTGCTAAAGTTTGATATGAAAAAGCTGCTAATCCTAATGCAAAAGATCCGATAGTCGTACTTTTTCCAACACCTCCTTTTCCAGCTGCAATAGTTATATTCATAATTTAATAGTAACAAATATTCTTTTATAAACTCTCTTCTTAAATTACATTTAAACTACTAAAAAGAATTAGGAATTAAGTAAATATTTATATAGTTTTAATTCAAATATTAAATATGATTAAAGCTGTTATTTTTGATTTTGGTGGAGTGATTTCTAAATCCAAGGATTTTGATTGGCTTTCTAAAAAGTTTAGTGAATTCTACAATATTGAATCTGCAGAGATCTCTAAAAAATGGATTGAAGAAATAGTTAGTCCACTTTTTAAAGATATAGTTACAGGTAAAGTTTCAGTTGAAATTCTATATGAAAAATCTTCAAAGTTTTTTAATGTTGAAAAAAATAAACATAAAGAAGATTGGTTAATTCTAGTTGATGAATATAATTTCGAGATTATTGAATTAATTAAAAGTTTAGAAGGAAGATATAGATTAGCTATTTTATCAAATATAACGGAAGGTCTAATTGAACAATTTTTAGATAAGCACTCTTTAAATGATAAGTTTGAAGTTGTAATAAAATCATTTGAAGTTGGTTTAATGAAACCTGATTTAAAAATTTATGAATTGATTTTAAATAAATTAAATTTGAAAGCTGAAGAATGTCTATTTGTAGATGATTTAGAAAAAAATGTTAAAGCTGCTAAAAAAATAGGAATGCAAGCAATTCAATTTAAAGGTAATATTAAAGAAATAAAAAATAAATTAAATTAATTATCTTTTACTCTTTCTTTTCTCATCTAAAACTTTCTTTTCTAGATTTTTAAAAGTTTCTTGAACTAAGGCTGGAATGTTCCATTTACCTTTAACTTTATCATTTGTAATTTCATCAGAGGTTCCAGCTGAAATTTCATTTTGAATTGTAATTACTTTTTTACCGTGTGAAATTAATAGATGAACTTGAATTTTTCTTTGATGACTATCCATACTACCCATAGATTTAAAGGAAACTTTCAATAAATCATAATCACTCATCTTTGTAATTTTATCCATTGATTTCTCAGCGAAGGATTCAACTAAACTTACTTCGTCTTCAAATAAATTTGAAATACCAGTAAATTCAATTAAATATTTTTTTTTATTTGCAACTTTTTTAATTAATTTGAAGATATCTTTGTGAGAGATAATTGAATGTAACTCTCCATTATCTGTTACGATTACTGATGGAAGGCTTTTATTTATCATAAATTCAACTGCATCTTTTAGTTTTGCAGTTTTCTCTATTGTGTGAGGTTTTTTATTCATAATGTTATCAACTGATAAATTTAGAACTGAATTTTTATGTTTCTCATTGTATAAATCTCCATTTGAGCTTCCTCTTGTTTGAAACAAATCACTTGCTAATAAATCAAAAGTTCTAATCTCACCAACAACTTCTAAATTTTTAATTACAGGCAATAGATTTACATTTTTATTTAATAGTAAATTCTTTGCTGTTGAAATCATATCCTTTTCATTTAGTGCAAAAATTTCTTTTCTATCTAAAGTTCTAACTTCAACGTCTAATAACTCTGAGTGATTTTCTAAGATATATTTTAGTGCATCAATAAAATCAAATACATTATCATTTGTCTTAATTACTCTATCTCCTGATTCAATCATTTGCATTAAATGCTCTGATTTATCTTTACTAGATGTTTTTGAAAGAGTTTTTTTAATATGTTTTAATTTTTCATTTGGATCACGAACTTTTAGAGCAATTGTTCTAAAATCAACGAAATCAGCGCCTCCTGTTAGTATTATATAATGTGAATTTTTCTTGTCGTTTATTCCTTTTAAAAAGGTCTCAACTGTCTCATTTTCATTTATTTCATGATAGTTTGTTAACATTTGGCATCACCGATTTATTATGGTTTTCAAACTATATAAACTTAATCTTTCACTTTTCAAATGTAATTTTTTAATAACCTTTTTAAAGTGAACTAGTTTAGTTTATGTATCCTCCGATAGTGTAGTTCGGCCAATCATGCAGCCCTCTCAAGGCTGTGACCCGGGTTCAAATCCCGGTCGGAGGGTTAGAATTTTCACCCAGTACCCGGTTCTCAACAATTTCTTCTTATCGAATTATAGAAATTCTTGGACGCTCAGAAATCATAGATTTCTGTAGCATTAGCAGAAATTTTTCTGATTTATACTTTTAAAATTTCTTAACACTTGGTAAGCCAAGAGTTTCAAATTCAGGCCTGAGGGCTTGGTTATTCTAAAAAAGAAATCTAGAAGATAAAATAGTCGTTACATGTCCTTGTAAGGGTAATTTGATAACTTTAACTCCTTTATTACAAGAATTGATAAGACTCTCAACATTTTTTACTGGAGAAACTCTATCCGAAGTTCCATAAATAATAGTTGTATTTTCTGGAAATCTTTTAGAAACATCGATAGGATTCATTCCTTGCATTCTAGAATCAAATTCTTCATGATCTAAAATTCCTCTAGATATTACTTCTTCTCTAACCCAATTTGTTAAAGAAGATTCCCAAATATTTTGACCTAACTTTGCTCCTGGAGCAAAAAGTGTTAGTTCTTCTATTTCAAATTCAGTACAAATATATGAAGCAGGCAAAATACCAACACTATATCCTAGACATAAATTAAATTTTGGAAAATTATAAAAATTTTTTTTTTCCTCTAAATCTTTTTTTAATCTTTGAATAGCATCAACTGCTATTTCAGGAGTTATTCCTACTAAAGATCTTGGTCCTTCATATACTAAACCTCTTCCAAATTTTGGAATAATCCCAACTTTTAGAGCAGTTTCTATACTTGTATTCCATGGTAAAAAAAGTGTCCAATTAATTTGATCAGAGAAATGAAAATATTCGCTTCTTATATTATCATAATTTTTAAAAGTACGTTCCTCTTTTAGGAGGAATTTGTCTAAGGTATTCATAAGTAAAAAATTAATTAAATATTTATAAATGTACTATACAAGAATAAATTGTATTTATTCTAAGACAAATAAGTCAAATCTTTCAGGCTTTACTCAAACCCACAATAAGCTACGCATTGAAGAGTACATATTTCTGCTTCTGGGTTGTTTCTACAAGCACTTCCACATTCATTGAAGTTTCCACCCATTTCTTGACAAAGGTTTGGAGAAATCCCTTCACATTCGTTTGCTGATTCTATCCAGGTTCCACCTGATTGGGTACAAATCTCTGAAGTTGACTTATCTGCTGGAAAGGTTCCAGTTGCTAAATCATCTCCATTATCTACAGGAAGTTCTTGTGATGGAAGTTCTTCTTGTGTATTTGAACTACAACTTGCAAAAACTGCAAGTGCTAAAATGCTAATTATAAATAATATCTTTTTCATAAATATATATTAACTTCCTTATTTTTAAATCTATTTCTATAACTTCAAGTGAATTTAAAACTAATTGGACTCATTGGAAATCCTGAGTAATATAGTAATTTCCACGACCATCATAGGCAACACCAACACCTGTGTAGGATAAATCATCTTCTAAGATATTATCTTTATGAGGTTCACTTAACATCCATCTATAAATCATCCCCCAGGATAAATCTTCAGGAGTTATTAAAACCCCTACATCTTGAACAATTCCTTGTGGCATAAATCCAATGTTTTCAGAAACACCAGTATAAATTTTATTTCCTACTCTTATTCTTGTTCTAATTCCTAATTTCTCTGCTCTCTCTGTTGGTCCATCTCCAAATAGATTTGTGTGATTGGTATAACCATTTAAAGCCATATCATAACTATGATCTCTTGCCAATTGAGCAAGTAAAGGATCCCAACTCAATTTGTTTAAACCATTATCCTCTCTAACTTGATTTATTTGCATAAATATTAATTTCTCGATATCATATGTATGTTCATTAAAACTTGCTGTAAAATTTTCAGATTTAAATATTTGATAAGTTGTTGCTTGAGCAAATATACTACTTCCATCAATTACAATTTCTATTTGTTTTCCAATACTATCTTGGTTAACTACAGCGTATGTTAAAACAAAAAAAAATAAAACAAAGGTTAAAAAAAATTTAAAATAAGTATCTTTGTCTTTTTTTAGCATCTTAACCTTAAGAAACAGAAATTAGTTTAAAAAGTTAATCTTAAAAGCTCTAATCTGACTTTCTGGTAGGTAAATCTTTAGAAAGACTATTATAACCTAGAATCATTATTTCAGTAACATCAGTTAATAATTGATTTTTTTGAACTCCTTTAAATACAGGATTATGTAATTCTGTAGATAAAATAGAGGGTGTAAAAATTTTAGCTTTATGTAAATCAACTTTTATTTGTTCTGTCATAATTAATATAATATTAGAATATTTATAAATTTGTTGAAAAATTGAAAAATTATTAATTAAACCTTAATCAAACTCATAGATTCCTTGATCAGGAATTACCCATAAATTCTTTCCTTGCTCGTAACCTAATTCTTCTGCAAGCTCAATCATTCCCTCTTTAAGTCTTACATGACCGTGAACTGGAACAATGTGTTTTGGCTTAATCATACTTAAAAGATCTCTGTGATCTTCTCTTGATGCGTGACCTGATACGTGAATATCTTTAAAGATTTTACATCTATAAGTTTCAAGTTTTGCATCTAAAATTTGCCTACTCTCAATATTAATTTGAGTTGGAATAACTTCTGATGAAAAGATAATTTTATCGTCTTCTTTTAATTCAAAAGGAGTTCTTCCTTCAGCAATCTTTGATAAAACCGCATTAGGTTCACCTTGGTGACCTGTACAAACTGCAATATAATCTTTTTTATTTTTATTAATTATGTCAAGCCATTTGTTAACTTCTGCTGGTGTTTCACAAATAATAACATCTTTCTCTCTAAAATCAATAATTCCTGCATTTTTAGCAGCTTTTGTATATTTTGCAATACTTCTACCTAAAAATACTAATTTTCTTCCTAGTTCTTGTGTTAATTCCATAATAGATTTTAATCTTGTTATGTGTGATGCGAAAGTTGTAATTAAAACACCTTGAGTATTTACAATATCTGTTTCAATAAAGATATCTCTAAGCATTTCTTTAACTACAATTTCTGATAAAGTTTTTCTTTTAAGATTGGATCTTACTGAATCTACAACTAATAGTTTAACACCTATTTTATCTAGTTCTCTAATTCTTTCATAATTTGTTCTTTGACCTAAAGCAGGCCTATTATCAAATTTAAAATCGTTTGCATATAATACAATTCCTTCTTTTGTGTGCATTGCAACAAGAGCTGTTTGTGGAATTGAATGTGTTACATTAATTAATTCAACTTCCATACCTGAAGGCATTGTGAAACTTGAATTTACATTTACTTTAATGAATTTATTCTTTAATGGAGCCATTACATTTCTTTGTGACTTCATTAATACTTTTAATACTTCAATTGTAAATGGAGTTCCATAAATTGGAGCTTGTGGAAATAATGATGCCATATATTGAACTGCACCAACGTGATCAAGATGAGCGTGTGATACTACAATCGCTTTAACCTTATCCTTTTTATCCATTAAAATCTTTGGATCACCTACAATGTTTTTCTCAACCATATCGTCAAGACTCATTCTATCTACTTCATCATTGTATAATACCAGATTACTTAATTGTAAACCCATATCACAAATGATAATTTCATCTTCTATTTCAAAAGCCATCATATTACGGCCGGCTTCATCAACTCCACCAACTGCGTACATTTTTACTGTCATTTTCTTTTTATACCTCGTATAATTAACAGAGTTAAGAATAAAACATTAAATGAACAAATCAAAATTACCTGGTTACATATATAACCAACAAACCTTCATTCAAATAAATTTCAAATAAAATAAAAAAGTCAAATAATGTCTTTTTCTTAATTTCTACTTATATATATACCATTTTATTTATAAAGTTAATGATTTGAAGTTTCAATAAAGAAAACTATTTAAATATTAATTAGAATAAATTATTATGTCTGCTATGTCTAAAGTCTGGCCTGGGTATTTTTCTGATTTACTTCATATAGAAAATAAAGAGAATCACATTGGTATTGTTACACTTTGGGCAAAAAAAGAAATTTATATTAAAAGAATTGATTCTTCTCTATACAATTCTATTGGTCAAATGTATTCACGTGAAGAAGGGTTATCTGCACTTGTTCGAAATTTGCTTGCGAATAAGAATATAACTGATTTAGTTATTGTTGGTGTTGATTTGAATCATTGTTCTAACGCTTTAATTGATTTATTTAAAAATGGGGTTGATGAAAAGAACGAAGTTATAGGTGAGCATTATTCTAAAATTGATGATGAAGTATCTAAAGAATCTATTGATAATTTATTGAAAAATGTGAAATTTCACGATTTACGTTCTGTTAAAGATCCTGATGAATTGAATAATTATTTGAAAAATATTAAAAAAAGAGAACCATATGGTGAGTTTGAATTATTTCCTGAAGCTGAGTTAAAAATTCCTGAGGTTTTTCCATCAGATCATTGTGGATTTAAAGTTCGTGGATCTCATATTAAAGATGTTTGGCCAAAGATTCTAAAAACTATTGATAAGTTTGGTGATATGAAAAAATCACAATATGGAGATATGCAAAAAGAAGTTATTTCTCTTGTTTCAATTGTTGAAGATGAAGATCCTGATGAGCCACTTTGGTCTGAAAATTTTGATTTTACAAAAGATGAATTAAAAGACTATATTCCTCAAGTTACAACTCCTAATGAAGTTGAAGGTTTGGATTATACTTATGGACAAAGACTTATGAAATTTAGAAATATTGATCAAATAAAAAATATAGTAGAGCAGTTAAAAAAAGAAAATTTTACAAGGCGCGCCGTTGCTTGTACTTGGGATGTTATGACTGATTATAAAAATCCTAAAGCTCCTTGTTTAGATTTAGTTCAAGCTCTTGTTCAAGATAATAAATTGTATTTGACATGTTATTTTAGAAGTAACGATATGTATGGCGCTTGGCCAAGAAATGCTTTTGCTCTGCGAAAATTACAAAAAGATATTGCGCAAGAAGTTGGTATTGATATGGGGAGTTTAATTATTATTTCAAATAGTGCACATTACTATGAAAGGTCTTTTAACAAAGTAGCTGATATTATTGAAGTTGAAAAATCTAAAATTAAAT
Source organism: uncultured Methanosarcinales archaeon (assembly GCA_964351975.1). Classification (GTDB taxonomy): domain Archaea; phylum Nanobdellota; class Nanobdellia; order Woesearchaeales; family UBA583; genus UBA583. The sequence goes on along the minus strand of CAYGPK010000004.1, from coordinate 94,779 downwards.
GGAATCCTGATCCTTTTGGAACTATTGTTATTACTATTAATAATGGTTTGATATTTGCTCAGCATATGGATGTTAACGGGAAAAAATTAGAAGTTATTGAAGGTAAAACTGCAATGGAAGTTTATAGAAAAATTGCTGATGAAATGAAAATTTCTGATATATCTCACGCCCTTGATATTGGATGTGAACTACAAAAAGCAGAGATTGCATTAAAGGCTGGAAAAGAATATAGACAAGATAATGTTCTTGAGCTTGATTAGATTTTTTTAAATCTTCTAAACACAAAACCTTCATATTCTTTTTCTTCTATTAATTCGTAATTATCTTTGTTAAATTCTGGAAAGTAAGTATCACCTTCAAACTCTCCTTTTATATATGATAAGTATAATTCATCTGCAAGTTCTAATCCTTCTTCGTAAATTCTGCTTCCGCCTATTAAAAAAATGTCTTTATCTTCATAATTTGCTTTTGCAATGCTAATCACACTATGAATTGAATTTACAACAAAAAAGTTTTCTTTTTCTCTTAAAGTACTTGATACTACAAAATTAATTCTATTTGGTAAAGGTCTAAATTTATCAGGGAGAGATTCCCAAGTATTTCTACCCATAACTACAATTTGATTTGTTGTTGCTTCTTTAAAGAGTTTAAAATCTTGAAGAACATACCAAGGAATTTTTCCATCATTACCAATTACTCTATTTTCTGCAAGTGCGCAGATTATTTTTATTTTATTCATTTATTCTATCTCATTAAACTGCAATTGGTGCTTTAATTGGTGGGTGTGGATTGTAATCTACTATTTCAAAGTCTTCAAACTTAAAATCCTCAATGTTTTTTTGTCCCCTATCTTTTATCACAAGCTCAGGCGCTTTTCTTGGCACTCGTAATAGTTGCTCGTTAACTTGTTCTATGTGGTTTTTGTAAATATGCAAATCTCCATATGTATGAACAAAATCTCCAACTTCAAAACCACATAATTTAGCAAATATTGCTGTAAGTAATGCGTATGATGCAATGTTAAATGGAACACCTAAAAATGTATCACAACTCCTTTGGTATAATTGGCAAGATAATCTTCCATTAATTACACTGAATTGATATAGACAATGACAAGGTGGTAACCCTGATTTTGCCATTTCAGGTACTTCAGGTGGATTCCAAGCAGAGACTATAATTCTTCTTGAACCTGGATTTGTTTTAAGTTGCTGTATTGCATCTTTAATTTGATCAAATCCGTTAAAGTCTCTCCACTGTTTTCCATAAACAGGTCCTAATTCTCCCCACTTTTTTGCAAATTCAGCATCTGTTTTTATTTGTTCTACATACCAAGTTAACTTTTCTTTCCACTCTTCACTATATTTTGGAAATTCTTCTTCTAAATTATTAGATTTTAAATAAGCTTGAAATGGCCATTCATTCCAAATTCCAACTCCGTTATCAACAAGATATTTAATGTTGGTTTCTCCTCTTAAAAACCATAGTAATTCATGAATAATTCCTTTAATAAATACTTTTTTTGTAGTTAAAAGCGGGAAGCCTTTGGATAAGTCAAATCTTGCTTGATATCCAAAAACTTTAATTGTTCCAACTCCTGTTCTCTCCTTAGTTTCTTCTTCACCATTTTCTAAAATGTGCTTTAATGTCTTGTGATATTCATCATCAAAAGGGTTAATAGAATCTGTCATAACTTATTTACAAATTACTAGTTTATATAATTTTCTTTAAAAAAGATTCTGTACAGAAAGCCTCAAAAATGAATGACTTTTCATCCAAAGTCAAATTAACACAAAGATATATAAATAATAAGCTCAATTTTTTTTAATGGATAGGGAAATTTTAAAAGGCTTAAAAATTTCTTTAGGATTAATTTTAGGTTTGTTTTTCTTTTTTACAATAGTTTTTGCAGTAGGTTTTCATCAAGCATCAGAAATTTTACCAGGAATATTTCAAGGAGATTACATATTTAATGGGAGTATAAATTTAACTTCAGGTAGTTCAATTAATTTTGATTCTTCTTCTATTAATTCTGCACCAATTTCTGCTTTTACAAATATTGTTTCATATAGTTCAGATGGAAATTTTACAGTTCCAGAAGGAATAAATACATTTATGATTGAATTATGGGGGGCTGGAGGAGGAGCATCAACTACTTCAGGTGGAGGTGGAGGGGCATATGCTAAAAAAATATTTATTAATCAAATACCAGGAACGATATATAATGTAACTATAGGAACTGGTGGGTCTGGTGTCAGTAGTGGTAATGGAGGAACTGGAGGGACAACATCATTTCATAATATTGTTAATGTTACAGGTGGTGGGGGTGGTCAAAGTGATCAGTCTGGGGCAAGTGGTGGAAATGCGGTTGGTGGAGATATTAATTTTCCAGGAGGAAATGGAATTGGAAATAACATTGGAATTGGTGGACATTCACCAAATGGAGGAGGTAGTGGAGTTATAGTTTATAATGGGCCAGGGTTAATAGGAAGCTTTCCAGGAGGTGGAGGAAGTGCATCAACTAGCGCTCAAATTAGTGGTAATGGTGCAAATGGTTATTTAATAGTTTGGTATTAGTTTTATTCAAAAAAATATTGCTTACTTAAAATATTATTTTTTAAACATAAGACTATAACAAATAAGACCAAATGAAATTTTCGAGCAAAGCCTTAAAAAAATTAAATAACACAAAACTTTTATAAACATACAATTCTAATTATTTCTATGGAAGATAGTGCAAATTTAACACCTATGATGAAGCAATTTGTTGAGTTAAAGACGCAGTATCATGATTGTATTTTACTTTTTCGTGCAGGAGATTTTTATGAAACTTTTTATGATGATGCCAAAACTGCATCTGAAGTTTTGGGAATCACACTAACTAAGAGAGGTGGAACGCCTATGGCAGGTGTTCCTTATCACTCAATTACTCCTTATATTAAAAAGCTTGTTCAAAATAATTTTAAAGTTGCATTATGTGAGCAATTAGAAGATCCTAAACTTGCAAAAGGACTTGTAAAAAGAGGCGTTACTCGTGTTATTACTCCTGGAACAATACTTGAAGATGAATACTTAACATCTTTTGAAAATAATTTTATTATGTGTTTGTATTCGCCCAAAAATATTTCTGAGAAATTTGGAATTTCAATTGTTGATATTACAACTGGAGAATTTTTAACAACTGAGGTTAGAGCACTTGATGATGTTAAAACAATTATTCGAAAATATTCACCTAATGAAATTATTTTAAGTGAGTCCTCTTTTACAAAAGGATTAAAAGAATTTATTAAAAATTCAAATATTTATTATAATTTTTTATCTGATATCAGATTTAATATTAACTACGCTAATGAAATTTTAAAAAAACAATTCGGTGTCAAAGGAGATGAATTAGGTTTTGAGTCAAAAGAGTATTCTATTATTTCAGCAGGAGCATTGTTATTTTATATATACAAATTACAAAAATTAGATTTATCTCATATCAATAAAATCAACTATATTAATTTAACTTCATCAATGGTTTTAGATTCTATATCTTTACGAAACCTTGAAATTACTGAAAATCTTTTTGTTAAAGATAAGTCTAAAACTCTTTTTGGAATTTTAAATAATACAAAAACTTCAGTTGGTGCGAGGCTTTTAAAAAAACATTTGACAAATCCAAGTTTAGATATTAAAGAGATTGAAACAAGATTGACTTGCGTAGAAGAATTTAACGAGTTAATTATAGAGCGAAATGAAGTTCGTGAATTACTAAGTGAGTTTTCAGATATTGAGAGAATAACATCAAGAATTAACTCTGGACTTGTTAATCCAAGAGATATATATTCACTTAAATTGAGTCTTGAAAAATTACCAGAAATTAAAATTTGTTTGAGAGTATTCGAATCTAAATTAATTAAAGAGATAAAAAAATTAGATACTTTAACTGAACTTGTAAAACTAATTAGTGATGTTATAATTGATGAAGCTCCAGCACATACTAGAGATATTGGATTTATTAAAAAAGAATATAATAGTGAATTAAAAGAGCTTTGTAATATTTCATATAATTCTAAAGATTTTTTAAAAGAGCTTGAAGAGTCTGAAAGGCTTAGAACAAAAATCTCAACTCTTAAAATTAGATATAATAAAATTTTTGGATACTACATTGAGATTCCTAAATCTCAAGAAAGTAAGGTTCCAGAAGATTATCAAGTTAAACAAACTTTAGTTAATGCGAATCGTTATATTAAACCTGAGTTAAAAGAAAAAGAAAATCAAATTTTAAATGCTGAAGATAAAATTAAAACTCTTGAACTTGAAATTTATAATGATTTAATTAATAAACTTAAAACTTACACTAAAAGTTTTCAAGAAATCTCGTCTAAAATTGCACTGCTTGATGTGTTAAGTACTCACTCACTAAATTCTCAATTATACAATTATGTTAAACCAAGTTTTAGCTCTGATAAAACTGAAATAGTTGAGGGGAGAAATCCTATTGTTGAAAAATTTGTAACTGATTTTATTCCTAACGATATTGAATTTAGTAAAGAAGAAACTATTAAAGTTATAACTGGGCCTAACGCATCAGGTAAGTCAACTTATTTAAGAGAAATTGCACTAATTCCTATACTTGCGCAAATTGGAAGTTTTGTTCCAGCAAAATCCGCTACTCTTAAAATTTATGATAGAGTATTTACAAGAATTGGAGCACATGATGAATTATCAGAGGGACAAAGTACATTTATGGTTGAGATGAGTGAGACTGCAAATATTATTAATAATGCAACAGATAAATCTTTAGTTTTACTTGATGAAATTGGCCGTGGAACTTCAACATATGATGGTCTTGCAATTGCTTGGGCTGTTGTTGAAGAACTTAATAATATTAATTGCGATTGTGCTTTTGCAACTCATTATCATCAATTAAATAAATTATCTGAATTTTATCCAACAATTGCAAACTACAATGTTCTTGTTCGTGAGCAAGGAGATGAAGTTGAATTTATTCGTAAAATTGTAAAAGGTGGAACTGATAAAAGTTATGGAATATACGTTGGTAAACTTGCAGGTATACCTGAGAAAGTTTTAAATCGGGCACGTGATATTCAATTAAATATAGAAGAAAAAGAAGAGATTAGAATTACTTCTGATTTCAAAGATTCATTATTTAAGGTTTCTAAAAAATCTAAAATTAAAGATGATAAAAATAAAACACTTGGTGAGTTTTGATGAATTCAAATTTGAATAAATTGTTGTGTGTTGAAATTAAATCTAAAAAACAAATCGAAGATTTAGATGATAGTTTTATTTTAGAAAAAGTTGAAAAGTTTTTTTTAACAAACGGAAATATCCGAAAGCGATTGGAGGTAGAGTTTAGTGAAAAAGGCGAGAAAGTTATTAAGTCTAAATTATTCAAAGAAGTTTTAAAAAATATCCGCTCAGAAATTGGGATTGTTTATGGAAGTTTTCTAACAAAGGATTTTAACAAAAAGGAAAAACAAATTAAATCTGATTTTGAAAAATTAGTAATGTATCATAAATCAAGTAGAGAGAGGAGTGATTATTATAATGAAATTTATTCTAAAATTTTTTCTTGGTACAAACCTAAATTTGGAATCTGTGATTTGGCTTGTGGGTTAAATCCTATTTCTTATTTAATTATTCAAAATGAATTTAAATTGAAATTGAATTATTTTGTATCTGATTTAAATCCTAGTGATATGAATTTTCTAAATGATTTTTTTAAGTTAAATAAAATAAATGGGATTGCTAAAAACTATGATTTAACAAATTTGAAATTCTTAGAAGATGAGAATTTGAAGAAATGTGATTTAGTATTTTTATTTAAAGCACTTGATAGCTTCGAGTTTGTTAAAAAAGATATTTCAAAAGAAATTTTAAGAAAATTGCCACAGAAAAAAATAGTTGTTTCATTTCCAACAAAGTCTCTTGTTTCAAAGCAAGAATTTAAAATTGAAAAGAGAAATTGGTTTTTTAATTTTCTTGAAAAAGAAGAATGGAGTTATGAGACTTTTGAAGTTGAGAATGAATTATTTTTGTTGATAAGTAAAAACTAAGCAGCTTTAGGAAGATATAATGTTGCCCTATATCCTCCTGAGATAGGAGCATTTTCTCCATATGAATCAGAACGAATTCCAGGTATATTTACTTTTTTTATATTTGCATGAAGTTCTCTTAACATTTTTTTGAATTTTTTATTCGCTATAGATTTAAACAAAAGACTCGTATAACTAAATTCCCCCATTATTAAGTAATCCTCTTCTCTCTCATTAAGGTTAAATCTATAATTAGCAATATTAAATGGTAAAATGACTCCTCTTTGAGAAATACGATAAACTTTCTCACTTTCACCATTAGGAATTGATAAACTTTGTGGGAAATTTGCTTTTAATGTATCTAATAAAATTCTTTCAAGTTCACTTACTGTCGTTGTCTGTATCATTTCTGTAGTCATAAAAGGGTAATAACCATAACCTTTTATAAATCTTTTTTGTCTATACTTCAATCTTATCTAATTCGTCGCCTTCACGAATTACTTTTCCCACCAACCTTTTTTCTGAGAAATCTACTAATCAATGTCACAATCACCGTTGAATCGAGTGGCTTGTTCCTAAGATTTCTAAAAAAGATTGAGCAAAAAATATCAAAAAATTAAACTTCAATCTTGTCTAATTCGTCACCTTCACGAATTACCTTTCCACTTAACTGACCGCAAGCTCCAGAAATATCATCACCCATAGATTTTCTTATTGAGACTTCGATTCCTCCTTCTTGAAGTATGTCTCTAAATCTTAAAACTGTAGTTTTATCTGGCATTTCAAATTGTGAGAATTCGTGTGGATTAAATATTAATAAATTAACGTGGGCAAGTCTGTTTTTTAAAAGTTCAACAAGTTCTTTTGCATTTTCAATAGAATCATTTGTATTTTTAATTAATACATATTCATAACTAATTCTTTTATTTGTTTTTTGTGTAAAATTATCACAGGCTTTCATTAATTCATCTAAATCATATCTCTTGTTTATTGGCATTAATTCCGATCTTAATTTATCGTTTGGCGCGTGAAGTGATATTGCAAGTCTTGTTTGAATTCCTAAGTTTGCATAATCATAAATTTTTGGAACAATTCCTGATGTTGAAACTGTTATATGTCTTGCTCCTATGTTGTATTTAGTTTCATCATTTAGAATTTTAATTGCAGAAATAACACTATCGTATGCTAAAAATGGTTCTCCCATTCCCATAAAAACGACGTTAGTTACTTTTTCATCTTCGTGTTTTAAATATCTTGATACAAATAATACTTGTTCAACTATTTCATCAGCTGTTAGACTTCTTTTAAATTGATTAGCTCCAGTTGCGCAAAATGTACAACCAACTGCGCAAAATACTTGTGAAGAAACGCAAACAGTTCTTCTTCCATCATTATGAATCATTAGAACTGATTCAACATATTGTTCATCTTGCGTTTTCAAAACGAATTTTACAGTGTTTCCAGATTTATGAGATTCAACTAGAAACATTTTACTTATTTCAAAGTGTTTTTTCAAATCCTCTCTTAATTCTTTTGGAAAATTAGTTATCTCATCAAAATTTGATACAAATTGTTTGAATATAGCATCCTCTAATTGTTTGAATCTAAATTTAGGAACTTTATATTTTTCAAAAAATTCTTTAATATCTTCGTGCATTATATAATTAAGAATGATTTAGTATTTATTAAGGTAATTCTTTAGTATAAATAATAAAACCTAAGTCTATCTTCTAAAAATTAATACAAATTTATATAAATATAATGAATGAAAAAATAGTATGGATAAAGATATTTTGAAGGGATTGAAAATCTCTTTGGGTATTATTTTGGGTTTAAGTTTTTTCTTTGGATTAGTTTTTGCAGTCGGTTTTCATAGCGCTAATGAAATCTTACCAGGAATATTTGAAGGTAATTATATATTTAATGGAAATTTAACTGTAAATGGAACTACAATAAAACAAAATTCTCCTTTAGTTCTAGCATATAAATCTGGAAATGGAAATGTTTTAACAGCTAGCTCAGGTGAAGAAATATTTGATTCAGTAGATGTTGATTTAGGAAATAATTTTAATACCACAAATGGGAGATTTACTGCTCCTGTTGATGGTAGGTACTTAGTTAGTTATAATTTTCTTAATGATCAGTCAAATAATGGATATACGAATATATTTCTAAGAATAAATGGAGTTTCAAATAGTTTAGTTAATATTTATAATTCTCATCCAATGTCTGGAAGTGAAACTAGAATATTAAATCTAACTCAAGGAGATTATGTTGATTTTTCAGGGAGTAATTTTTTTTACAATCAAATATATAGAACTCCTTCATTTAGTATATTTTTAATAGGATAAAAATTAGAAAATAAAATTATCTAATTCTATCCATCATTGATTTTAGCTTTAGTTTCTTTTTAGTTTCATCACTTACTTCTTCAAGTAAAACTTGAGTTATTAAATCTATTTTAGATTCAATTGAGTTTAATCTTGCTTCCATTAAACTTACTTTTGCAAGTGTAGTTTCGTTTTGAGCATAACTTAATTTTTGTGAATGTGAACTATCATTTCCACTAACAGTATCCTCTTGTGGAGTCAAATCAGGTGGTGAAGTCATAGCTTCACTTGAAAAAGCTCTAGGTTTAAATTCATTTTGATCACTATTACTTTGATCTTGAGAAGACATATTAAAACTATTATTTGAAGATAAATTTGAAGAATTAAAATCTGAATTTGAACTTTGAGAAAAATCATTTGAAGAACTATTTGAATCTGGAAGTGGAGGAAGTGAGTTTGAAGGATTAAAACTATTTGAATTATTATCTGTAGAACTTAAAGATGGAAGATCTGAATCATTATTAAAACTAAATTCATTTTCCTTTTTTTTAAAAGGGTTTAAAGTTGATAAATCCATTATACTAGTATTTTAAGAATTACTTTAATATTATTTTATTATAACTTTACGATGAGAATTATAATAAATTACAACAAATCGCAATCCACTTCAACATCAAAAGTTAATTTATTTCCTCTTCTTTGAAAATCAGTTATCTCAAGTTCATTTAATTTATAACCTTCATTTAATACAACTCTTGATTTCATAATTACTGGTAACATCTCTTCAATTTCATCAGTTGAATATAATGCATTATTGTAATGAATTCTCATACATTGATTGCAAATTTTAAAATTAGTTGGTTTTATTTCTTTGATTGGTGGATTTTGTTCTTTATAACAATTAATACACATTCCATCGTAGAGCTTAGACTCTTTTGCTGCACAGATAAAACAAGTTTTCTTGAATTCCATAACTTAGATAAGATTAAATTATTTATAAACTCTTATACTTATCCCCTATCACTTAATCCCCTTTCACAATCACCATCCCTTGTAGGTGGTGTGATAACTTTATATTTGCTCTTTTTGAGAACGTATATATAGAATGAGTAGTGATAGAGATATTTTTTTAAAAAAATTTGAAGAAAAACTTAAAACGCGTCTTGATAAAGATTCTCTTAATAAATTATCAGGTGGTTTTGATAATGATTTCTCAAGCAATGATTATGAACAATTTAGAGTTGAATCTCTGCCTAAAGGAATGTCTTTTTATGAAAAAACTTGTAATCTTGCTGAAAAACTAATTAATATTAAACCTGATAAAAAAACAGAGGAAAAAGTTGCAAAGACTCTATTTAATGCCCATCTTGGTTGTACGCCTGCTGGAGTTATCAGTACTTCAATTTTTTTTGCACTGCTTATAGTAATTATTGGGCTTTCTTTTTTTGTAGTAGGTAGCTCTACTATTGGTTTTGGACTTGTTATTGTTGGTATTGCAGTTTATTTTGTTCTACAAAGTATCCCTTCACTTATGGAGAAAAGACTTAGGGCAAAAGCTAATGATGAAATTATTATCGCAGTATTTTATATTGTAGCTTTTATGAGGTTTAATTCAAATTTAGAGCTTGCAGTTAATTTTGCAGCTAATTATTTGAATCCTCCTCTATCTATGGATTTTAAAAGAATGCTTTGGGATATTGATAATGCTAGATATCCAAATATTAAAATTGCACTTGATAAATATTTAGAAGGTTGGCGTGATGATAATTTAGAATTTCTAGAAGCTATTTATTTAATTGAGAGTTCACTTTTTGAATCTGAGGATTTTAGAAGAATTTCTCTTCTTGATAAAGCGCTTGATACAATACTTCAAGGTAGTTATGAGAGAATGCTTCATTTTGCCCAAGAACTTCGTGGAAAAGTTGCAACTTTCAATATGATTGGTGTTGTCCTTCCTATTTTAGGTTTAATTATTTTACCACTTGCAGCATCATTTGGTAGTCCAAAGTCTACTTGGGAAGTTGTTTTTATTTTGTATAATATACTATTTCCAATCGGTGTTACTTATTTTGGTTTTTTAATTATTTTTAATAGACCCGCAGGAATTAGTTCAATTAAAGTTCCTAAAATTAAAGGAGTTTCAGATATGCAAAAAGTTCCATTTACTTTTGGGAAAAAAACTTATTTGCTCTCAGCAAAAGTTCCAGCATTAATTGTTTTTAGTGTTTTTTTATTAATTGGACTCTCTCCAGTTATTTTTCATATGACTGGTTTTGATAATAATTTAAATTTAGCTTTGAATAGTATTTTTGGTGACAGTCCTTTTGGAACTTTTCAAGAATATAAAAATATTAATCCAGACCAAGGATTGTCTTATACTTATGGACCTTATGGTACTTATTCAGGATTACTTAGTTTGTTTATTCCATTATCATTTGCTTTTGGATTTGGATATTATTTGAGAAATAGATATAAACAATTAATTCATTTGCGTGATAAGACTAAAAAATTAGAGATTGAATTTTCATCATCAACTTTTCAATTGGGAAGTCGTATTAATGAAGGAATCTCTGCAGAACTTGCATTTGGTGCTGTTGCTGAGACTATGAAAGGAACGGAAACTGGAGCATTTTTCTCTCATATTGATACTAATATTAAATTTAATGGAATGAGCGTTGAGAAAGCTATTTTTGACCCTGATAAGGGTGCTATTAATGTGTATCCTTCTGAATTAGTTAATAGTAGTATGAAAATTTTTATTAAAGCAAATGAAAAAGGACCTGAGATTGCAAGTAAAACTTTAGTTGATTTATCTAAGTATTTAAGTGAGATTCATATGAGTGGTGAGAGAATTAAAGATTTACTTGCTGAGAGTCTTGGAAGTATGAAGGGTCAAGCTAAATTTTTAGCACCATTAATTTCAGGAGTTGTAATCTCTATTGTTTCACTTGTTACAATGATTATGGGTTCTTTATCTAAGGCAACAGAATCTCTTGCAGCAAGTTCTGGAAGTGCGGGCGCTAGTGTTGGTAATTTTTTAGGTGAGAGTATTCCAACGTATCTTTTTCAAAGTGTTGTAGGTTTGTATATTACGATGCTTATTGCTCTACTTATTTATATGGTTTCTAATTTAGAGAATGGAGAAGATCCTATTTACACTAAATATGAGATTGGAGATAATTTGATTAAGGGTATGACTAAATACGCAATTATCGTTGCAATTGGTGTTATTGGATTTACTTTTGTTGGGTTTAGAGTTCTTGGAACTATCGTTTAAATAAAAAAGTTTTATTTCTCTTATTTCTGCGTTAATTTAATGCTAAGGTAGCGTTGCTACATTACACATTAAATTGTCTTGAACTAATTAAAATAAATTCTTTTTTGGTTTTAGTTAAATAAAATTTAAATCGTATATTTTATAAAGGAATTATAATTGTTTTTAGTTATCCAGTATTCTTATGCCCATTTAGCTCAGCTGGTTAGAGTGCTAGACTCATAATCTAGAGGTCCCCAGTTCAAGTCTGGGAATGGGCACTTTTATTAATAATTACTTCTTAATATAGTTATGAATTCAAAATATAGATTTATTTTAAAAGAAATTTTACCCATTGTTGTTGTAATTATATTATTTATTTTAGTTTCTTATTTTGTACAAAGAAATTTAGAATTCTTTGAGTCTTTAATTGGAAATAATTTAACTGGATATTTAATTTATATGTTATTAATTATTGTTGCAACTGTTTTTGCACCAATTACTATGATTCCAATTATGCCAATGATGTCCATGGTTTTTGGTTGGAAATTAAATGGGTTTTTAACTTGGATTGCCTGGAGTATTGGCTCAATTATTGCATTTTATATTGCTAGAAAATACGGTGTAAAAATAGTTTCTAAATTAGTTTCAATTGATAATATTACAAAATATGAAAAAATGCTTCCAACTAAGAATCTTTTTCTTAGTGTATTACTTCTTAGAATGAGTGTTCCAGCTGACATTTTAAGTTATCTTTTAGGACTATTTAGTAAAATTTCTTATAAATCGCATGCTCTTGCAACAATTATTGGAATACTCCCTTTCTCATTTATTCTAGCATATTTAGGAGTTGTTCCAATTTTATATCAAATAATTGTATTTTCAGTTATTATTGTAATTATGATAATATCATTTGTATACATCTCAAAAAAGAGTAAGAAATAAATTAAGTTTAAGATTATTTGAAATAAGAATATTTATAAATTATAATTTTTAAAAAGAGTTATGCTAGTTAGTTCATTTAAGAAATTATCTCAAACATTCCTAATTCTTTTTTTATTAATCTCTTTAGGTTATGCTGATTTAGGGGAGTGGTTTGAAGAAAATAAAGATGAAGAATTTAATTATGAACCAATAGGAAATTTTGATACAAATAGTTCAAGTAATACAGGGAGTTGGATTGGTTTTTTATTTCTAATAATTGTATTAGTTGTGATTATATCTTTTAGTAAGAATAATAATAATAATGAAAATAGTATTAAAGAAACTGAAAAAATTAAAAAGAAAGAGTTTCAGATTATTATTAAAGATGATAAAAAAAAAGTAATTGAAACTTTTGAAACTGAAAGTTTACAAGAAGCCAAGTCTAAAAAAGATACATTAGAAAAATACTATAAAGATTTAGGAAAAATAGTTGAAATTGGAATTATTGATAAATAGTATTACTCAAAAACCCAAGACTTAGGAAAAAAACCATTATCATATAAAACTCTAAGTCTTTTTCTTACTTCTTCAAAACCCCCTTTAACTAGTTTTTGATTGTCTAAGGAAGTTAATAATCTTGTAACTGAATTTATTTTTTCTCCTGTTTTCGAATAAATTTTTATATATTCAGAAACAACAATTGAAATATTTTCTGCTATATTTTCACCAATACTATTAGAACCATAGTCTTTATCTTCTGCATCTTGTGAAATTATATAAACATCTTTATTAAAATTATAAAGATTATTAAAATTCTCATTTATTGATTTTATTTTAGAATGTTTGAAGTGAGTTGCTTCATGAACTAATGAATCAATAAAATATAAAAGACTTATATTACTTATTTTGCCATTCTCATCTTTTTGAGGAACTTTTACAACAATTGTCTCAAAATCATAAACTGCCATTCCTCCATTTTCTTGAAAATGAACTGCGCTGGAATCTGAAAAACTACATCTTGCAGAAATTCTTTGCGTAAAAACAATATTTTTAACACCTAAGTCTTCAGGAGTAATTTCAAACATTTTAAAATATTCTTCAATTAAACTTGAAAATCTGTTATTTTCTTCTTTAAGATTAAAAACTTTAATGCCATTCTTTAAAGTTATATAATTAGAGACATTTTGAGAAACTTCTCCAATACTTTCTATACTTACCATATTGTTAGTATTTGCTGCTTGAATAAGAGTATCTTTACAACTTGCTTGAGCTTGAATTGGAATAACTAAACAAAGTAGCATTGAGGCTGTTACTAAAGAGAGAGTGGAACCTTTTGATATTTTCTTTTCTTGATTATTAAATACTGTATTTGAGAATTTCTCTTCTGCTAAAATTAATTTTTTTAATAAATCTAAATTAAAAGTATTATCTGTTAATCTAATTATTTGAACTTGAAGAATTTCTAAAATACTATACCTGTGATATCTGAACCAAATTTTTTGATTTAAAAAAGCTTCAATCTCTTTATTAATCTTAATTAAATCTCTAACCCCTTTATCTTCTGTAAATTTTTTTTCTAATATTGATAATGCTCTTTTGATTTTACTACTTTGTTCTTGAAATTCTAGAATTGAAGAAATTTGTAAGTTTATTGTCTGTTTTAAACTTTCTATCTCTTCTGGAGAGATTGATTCTTTAGAGATAATTCTTTTTTTGGAATTAGAATTTTGAATTAAGTCTTCAATTTTAATATCTAAAAGTGATCCCAACATAATTTCTCTCAATTTACTTGGAGTCATTAAACCATCATTAACTTTACTCATCTTAACCTAATAAAGTTCTAGAAATATTAATATATAAATTTTATGTTAATAAAAAAAGTAAAAATTATTTTTCAAAAATATCATCAACTATTATTTCAAAGCAACTTACAGGTACAAGTAGTCCGAAATTTGTTAGAACTTGGGGATGCAATTCTCCTATAAATCCTACGGATTTTTTATTAACAAATATTTCTGCAGATCTCCCTGGTATTAAAAATGGAATTTCTTCATGCTCTTTTATTTCAAAATCTATTTGATTTAATTTCATTAAAGTATCAAGTACTGCTTTTATCTGTGTATAGTTAGATTTAGGATCAGCAATTGCAACTGACAAGTTTAATTGATTTTTAGCTTTGGTGTCAGCTTTTTCATCGCTTTGAATTGTAAACCCATTTTCAAATACTTTTTGAGGATATTTATTTTTACGATTTATATGAAGGGATTCTAGAATTTCAGGTAAAACTCTTACTCTTGTCATATTAATTCCTTGATCTTCAGAATCTAAAAGCTTTGTATATTCTTTATCACCTTTTCCTAAATTCATTTTTTCAAATTGAGTTTTAGAAGAGGTTAGAATATAAGTATACAATTCTAAAAATCCAAAATTAACCATTGATTGAGTTAATTGTTCTCTAAAATCTGAGAATTCTAATGTTTCTCCAACTGAACTTATATTTGGATATTTAGGAACAATATTATTATAGCCATAGGCTCTTGCAATATCATCAGCTATATCACTATCATGCCAAACATCGGATTTAAATGGTGGAATTAAAACAGTTATTTTATCTCCCTCAATTTTTTTAAGTCCATACATTACTTTGTTTAATAATTTTTCAACATCTTTTGATTTTAAATTAATTCCAATTAATTTATTTACATAATCTAAACTAAGTGTTTCCTCGGTATTTTCTAAATTTAATTCATAAGTATCTTCTCCCTCATATTCAACAGTTACTTTTTGCGCAGATGCACCCATTTCAATAAATGTTGTAACCATTATTTTTAGTAAGTTATCAAGGTATGTTAGATTATGTCCTGAGATTTCTATAAATAAATTTTTGTGATGTAAATCTACTCTTCCTGTGTCATTAGAGTTGATTATAGGTGGCATACTAAGGACTTTTTCACTCTTGTCTCTAAATACTGGATAAAACTCTAAACCTTCAAGTAAATGGGCGTATTCTTTTCCTTTGTCGTGTTCTTTTAAAATTTGTTTTGCATTCATCTCACTGTTCATTTCAAGAGGAATGAATTTGATATCTTCTGGTTTTTCTGCTGTAAATGTTACTGGAAAATCAAATTCTTCACAAGGGTAAATTCCAATTGATGCTTTTTTTCTGTTTCTTCCAAATGATGCGTGAATTTTCTCTTGAATTTCAATCATTTCATCAAGTAATTCTTGTGTCATCTTAATATCTTTTAGAATTACACAAACAGTTTTAGGTCTTGATTTTTTAGCAGATTTTTTAACTATAACTTTCTGAGTTGCCTTTTCAATCTTATATTCTGGTAATTTAGTTTCAAGTCCTTTGTAATATTTAATCGCTCTAGCTATTCCAACTGCTGAAACCATATCCATTTTCTCAGCTGTAATTTCAACTTTTAATTCTGGGTCTTTCTCATCACTTACACCTTTCATATCCATACGAGACACTCCACTTTTAGTTTCGTTCTTGCCTGTTGTGAAAGTGATTCCTTTCATGTCCATACCCATGTCTTTTAGGGTTTCTTCTATTTCAGATACTGATAATTTCTTTCCTACATACTTGTTGATTTGCGATTGTTTTGTATTTACATATACCATTTTTTAATTTCGTACCTCACTTAAAAAATGCTCCTTTTTATCAAAAGTACCATTACTCTTAATTCTCTTTTTGAAAACTTTGGCAATTTTAGTTGTTTTAAAAAATATCATTTTTTAAGCAGCCTCATCCACATATCTTCCTTTTTTAATTGAAGTATTTTCATATTGTTTAACATCTCCTCTTGAAGGTGGTAGTTCTCTTAAAGGTTCAACTTTACTATCTTGATCTTTAAGAACTTCTTGTGCTTTAGAGATTTCTTCAACTGTTGAAAAATCTAAATTAAGTAAAACATCAATTGCATCATTTTCTCTTCTTAAAAATTCATTATACCTTTCTTCTGTTGGAGAGTCTTCTTGTAAAAAATTACTTAAAGAAACTCCAATATGTACCATTAAAGCTTTATACTTTTGAAATCTATCTTTATTTCTTTCATCTCTAAAACTAAATCCATTTTTATCAAAGGTTTTATTAAAATCTATTGCAATTGGTAAAAAAATTCCTTCTAAGGCTATTTCAACAATTTTTTTTCCTTGAACACCTTCTCTTTGAAGATCTCTAATAACTTCTCCACAGTTTTTAATTTCAATTTGGTGCTTCTTAAACCAATCTTCTGCATAAATTCTCTCCATTTTATCGAATTATCCTCCTTGTCATAATTGGCCTATTTTTAAGCCAGTTAAAGTCGCAAGTTGCACCTGTTATATCACGCATTGAAGTTTTTCCTGCAAGCAGTGCTGCAACTCTTGATGCTCCCATTCCCCAAGCAATAATTGATTTATTTTTAAGGCCAAGTGGCTCTAAAGTTTCTTGTCTGAAAATTCCAGAGTTAATTAATGAATACCACTTTTTTTGAAGAGGGTCGTAATAATGAGCTTCCATACTAGGTTCTGTATAAGGATTGTATGTTGGTTTAAATTTAATTTGAGTTATCCCTAATTTTGCGTAATACTCTTTAATGAAACCCATTAAATCTGCAAGAGATAAATCGTCTCCAACAATAAACCCTTCTGCTTGATAAAATTCTGCTAAATGCGTTGCATCAACTGTTTCATTTCTAAATACATTTGCAACATAGAAATATTTCCCATTAATGTCTTTTCCTTTTTTTTGATCTTGCGCTAGTTTTGCAAGAGTTCTAAATGTTGTTGCAGTTGAGTGTGTTCTAAGTAGTCTTCTTTTTGTAATATCTTCACTCCATTCATTTTCCATAGTATGTGTTCTCTTAATTCCTTTCTCATGCATTTCTTTAACTTTTTTAACTAAATCAGTTGGAACTGTTGCTTCTTTGTCTAAATAGAAAGTATCCATATCTTCTCTTGCAGGATGATCTTGTGGAATCCACATTGTATCCATATTCCAAAAAGCACTCTCAATCATTGGCCCACTCATTTCTTTAAATCCCATTTCAACGAAAACATCTCTTAAAATATTATTTGCCTCAAGCATTGGATGTCTACGGCCTATCTCTGAAAGTGAAGCAGAAACTGAGACATCATAGTGTCTAAATTCTTTATTTTTCCAACTTCCACTTTTAAGAATATCTGAATCAACTGCTTCTAAAAGCTCTAAATTTAAGTAATTTTTTTGAATTTCTTTTGCAATAACTTCTCCATCTTTTGTTAATTTAAATGAAAAACTTTTTTTTGAAACTTCTTTAATAAATCCTTTTCTTTTCTTTAATTCTTCAAAAGCTTCTTTTTCTTCTTTATTTAGTTTCTCTTTTAATTTTATTTCTTTAAATAACTTTAAAGGATTGATAGATTTCTCTATAAATTCTTTAGCACCACTTTTAGCACTAAAAAACATCCCATTTTCATTTTTAATATCTATTAAATTATTTCTCTTAAGGATACCTAAAGATGTTACAATCTCCTCTTCGGATAGACTTAATTCTGATTTTTTTTTCCCTTTTTCTAAAATCTCTTTTAAAAACTTTATTTCGGGTAACTCTGAGTTAACATAATTCATTCCTAACTTATCTAATTCTACATAAATTTCTTCTTTTTTATCTATTTCTAAATAATTTTTTTCTTCTAAAAGTTGAAGTCCAGTATTTATTTCAACTTCAGATAAATTTGATTTCTTTGATATTTCTTCTACTGATTTTAAAATTAAAAGAAAAGGCAGTAATTTTTTTTCTAAAGGGTGAATAGAGTAAATAATCTTTTTAATCTTGTCATTCATATTAATTAAAAATGTATTCTATATTTAAACTTTTTTACTCTTTTAAAATATCTTAAGTTCTATTTACTCCTAACTAATCAAAAAGAAACTAGAAATAAAAGAAAATTGTAAAATAGATATATGTCTGGACTTATTAATTCTTTATTTGAAGTTAAAGAACTCATTTTAATAGGAGCTTTAATTCTAGCACTTGTGGGAACAACGTATTATATTGGTAGTACTGATTTAATAAAAGCTAGAACTATAGGAAATGAAGTTGCTTATATGACATCTATTAACACTGGAGACAAAGTTGAAGTAGCAATAAAAACTCCTCAAGAATTTGATGTTTCTTCTGTAAATAATAAAATTTTGGTTAAAAAAAAAGATGAAGACCTCTCTGTTGAAAAAAATTACCTTGGTAATTTTAAAATTTCACAAACCGAGGATTATATTGTAATTAGCTAAAATGAATAGTGAATTTTTTCTTGAATTAATGTATGGTTTTATCTCTAAAAATCTTTTATTTGAGAAAGTTGAACTTAAAAATTATTTAAATGGTTCTGAAATAGATGATAGTTTAACCACAACTAAAGAAGTAGAAGAAAAAGTTTTTATTCTTCCAATTAGATTATCAGATAAGAGATATATTCTAGTTGAAGATTTCCCTATTAACTTTATTTTATCTTATGGTATTTTAATTGGTGAGAGAGTGAAACTTGTCGAATATGAAATATTAGAAAAAAAATATATCTCTACACTACAAATTCTTGAAAAAATGAAATCCAAGTTTGAAATTAGTGATTATAAAGATATCGAAGTTTCAGGAATAACTGATTTAGATTATTTTTGTAACTTTTCAAAACCAAAAATTATCTCAGAGATACAAAATAAACTATTGAAGAATAGAAAAATTGATTTATTTAAAACGAAATTAATAAGTTCTAATCAAATCAGTAATTTTGTCCCTAATAATGATTTAACGCATTTGAAACTTGCAAAAGAATTTAATATGGACTTAAAAAGTCTGATAATTAAAAATAAGATTATTGAAAAAAATATACATTTTAATGATTTTATTGCAATGAGAAAACATTTAAACCCTATGTACGAAGAAGAGATAATCTTTACTTCAATTTTTGATTTAGATTTCAATAAGCTATATAGGGATATTTCTTGTAATTATTATCTTAAAATTGATTCTGAAAAAATTTCTAATCAAATCAACAATTTAGATAATTTTAATTTTAGTAAAATGAATATGATTAAAGGTATTCTAAAAATTAATTCAATTAAAATTAGTTCAAAAGAAGGAAATGAACTAATCCCAGTTTGGAAAACACAAGAGGGTTTTATTAAAATAAAAGATAAAAAAGATTTCAAATCATTTTCTGGAATTGAATATGAAGTTGTTTTTGATCATTTAGAAAAAGTTCAAGTAATGAATGAAACAGGAGAAATTTGTCACTTTGAAGGAATTTTCTTTGATGAAAAATTTCTAGAGATAATCTCTTCTAAAATGAGTGATACAACAGAATTTAATTCCATAGAAGAACTAATATTAAAATTAACTTTTTTTCCAAATATTAAAAATGTCTATTTTAGAGAAGAAGAGATTAAAAATCCTCCCCCTAAGTCAACTAGCTCATTCTCTTGAAAAGTCTCTTTCATAAAATTAATATATGTGCCCATATAAGGATGTGAAATTACATTATCTGCAACAATTAGCGTATCTTTTATTATATTCTTTTTTTCTAGTAATTTTTTTATTAATTCTATATAAAATTTATGAGCTGCATCTATGAATATGAAATCAAATGATTTGTTTTCTAATTCGTCTGAATTTAAAATTTCAAAAATTTCACCTTTAATTTGAATTATGTTATTAATCTCACAATCTATAAAATTTTGTTTAGCTTCATCAAATCTCTCATCATTAACTTCTATTGTATATAATTTAGAATTCTCATCTAAATTTTTTGAAATCCAAATTGTAGAAAATCCATTTGATGTGCCTATCTCTAGAACTAATTTAGGTTTAATCTCTAAAATCAGATTAGATAGATACTCACCTTGTGCGTAGGTGATATTCCAGTATTTATTAGAATCTTTAATCTTGTGTAGATTTTTAAGTTTATTTTGAATTAAAAAATTTTTAGAATTATTTTGATTTAACATTATTTGCTATTTCGAATCTTTCTCTTACGAGCTCTCATAATCTTTTTCTGCCACTTCCATCTCATCTGGCCTTTCTTTTTCCATCTTCTTGAACTTCTCTTCATTTTTTAGTTTTTTTAGTTATCTAATTAAAACTGAATAAGATTTGCTTTTTAAATCTTTCGAGACGTTTTATTCTTGATTGTGAAATAATAAGAAAGATATTTAAAGTAGATTTGTACAAATATTTTAATGTTATTTCAAAATAGTAAAAAAGGAGAAATCCCTCTTATTAAAGAATTTTTTACTATATTAGTTGTTTCTCTTATCTTAATCTCCTGGATTTTAACTTTGTTTGTAGTTAAAACTTACGAAATTGATGAAAGAGAGATTAATACTCAAATTATCCAAAAAAAAATACTTTCTGGAAATTGTTTTTCAGATGATTATGCTACTTTTGAAAAAAATAAGATTAATAAAGAAGATAAAATAAAGACTCAGGATTTGATAGATGATTGTTTTAAAGGATTAGAAAATAAAAATTTAGTTAGATTCCAACTAGATGACAGTTGGTGGTATATTCTTGAATCTGAAAAAAATTTTATTGATAAGGCAAATTTATGTAGTATTTCTGGAACTCTTTTTTGTACTCAAGTTTCCTATCCTATTACGTATATACTTGAGGATGGTTCAAAGTCTGTAAAAGAACTTAAACTGCAAATTATAACTACTTAAAAATGAAAATTATAATTTAGTACTAAATAATTCAAATACAAAACTTTATAAAGATTATAATTAGAATTTAACTATCCAATTAGTCAATCAATAGTGGTTAAATAAGTTACCTTGTTTTAAATGCTAAATTTCAGATGTAATTTAGTAGTTGGAATCAAAAGGTAAACTTTATAAATGTCACTATATTGGTATAAATAAGTTAAAAATGATAGTAAAGGAAGAGTTTCTAAATATGTTAAGGCAATACTTTAGCCTAAATTTGTATGAAGTTAAAATTTGGACTGCACTTCTTTCAAGAAAGGTAGCAACTGCAGGAGAATTAAGCGATTTGGCAGTTGTTCCAAGATCTAGAACATATGATGTTTTAGAATCACTTGAAAAGAAAGGGTTTGTTATGGTTAAGCTTGGCAAGCCTATTAAATATATTGCAATTTCACCTGCTGATGTTATTGATAGGGTTAAAAAGAGAATTGCAGAAAAGTCCGAAGAAAGATTAGAAAAACTAGAAGCTTTAAGAGATAGCGATGTTCTAAAAGATTTGGAACAACTTCATGAGCAAGGTATTCAATTAGTTGAACCTAGTGATTTAAGTGGTGCTCTTAAAGGAAGATATAATTTATATAATCACCTTGAAGCTATGGTTAAAGGTGCTGAAAATGAAGTTATTCTTATGACTACTTCTACAGGATTTCTAAGAAAAGTTGAAGCTTTAAGAGGAGTTTTCGAAGAACTTCAAGAAAGAGGAGTTTCAATTAAAATTGCTTGTCCTAAAACTGACAAGATTAAAGATTTAGCTGCTTCATTAAAAGATGTAGCTGAAGTTAGATTCACAGAAGATATTGAAGCAAGATTTTGTATTATTGATGGAGAAGAAGTATTATTTATGACTCTTCACGATAAAGATATTTACCCAGCATACGATATTGGAGTTTGGGTTAATACTCCATTTTTTGCTCAAGCACTTCAACAACTTTTCGAAGTTGCTTGGAGAGATATGAAGTAAAATCAAAGATTTTACTAATATCGTGTTACGATATGAAATAATTGCGAAGCAATTATTAATGTCATAAAAAATATAATTTTTTATTCTAATCTAAAATTCTACTAACTGATTTTTTTCTAACTAAAAACAATAATATGAAAACACAAATAATCCTTTTAGAGGGTATTTCTACCTCTGGAAAAACAACAATTCAAAATTTACTAAAAAAATATTTTGAAAAAAAAGAAATTAAAGCATTAAATATAGATGAAAAAGAAACAATTGGACATTTAATTAATGGCGATAAGACCCTTGAAACATCATTAAAAGTAATGAAAAAACTAATTTTAGACAATATAAATAAAAAATACGAATATATTGTATTTGATAGATTTCATCTTTCTAATCACGGCACAATAAAAGAATCTAGTTTTGAAGATTATAAGGAAATTGAGAATTTATTATCTGAAAATTCAGGAAAAATAATTTACTTGCATGTAGACAAAGAAAAAGTCTGTAATAGAATTAAATCATGTATGAAAAATAGAAAGGGAATTGATCACGAGAAATGGTTTAAAAGAGTAACTAAAGGAGCTAATAATTCTAAAGAGATAGATAAAACAATCTATGATTTCTATGAAAATAGAATTAATAGGCATTTAGAAGATATTAAAAAAACTAGATTAGGAGTTTTAAAAATAGATGTTTCAGAGATAAATAATAATTTGAAAGAATATGAGAAAACATTACCACAAATTATAAAATTTATAGAAAAATAATTATTATTCTAATAATTCAAATTTTATAACTACCTATCAAGTGCAGTTAAAATTAAAATAATATTTTTATCTCTTATTTCTTCTTCGTTTAATTTAAATAAACTAGAAAATACACCACAAGAAGCAAGTTCTAAATTTAATCCAATTTCTTTTGCTAATTTCTTTCCTTCTTCAAATTCTGAATTTTTTAAAAAGATAGATTCAGAGTTAGTTTTCGATAAAATTTCTTTAATTTGAGGAGTTGTAATGTCTGAAACTATTGAACTAGCCTCACTACCAGTTTTAAACTCTGCTCTAACTAAAATGAACATTGGTAATTTCTTAATTGAATTTTTTAATAATTGATCTTCAAAACCCTTTAATATTCCTTGAGCTAAATCCCCAAATCCAACTGGTAAAACTATAATGTCGACAGGTTTTTCAATTAAAAAAGAAGAAATCTCTTGAGCAATTATTTTAAAAGATTCTACACCAATTAAATTTTCTGTTTTTCTCTCATCAATAGATAAATTTAAAGAAAAATAACCTCCATCTTTTGCTTTTTCAAGCATTAAAAATTCTTCTTCAACTGAATTTACAAGTTTAAGTTCAACTGAATACTTTTTAAAAAGCTTTAAATAAGGTAAAGGTAGAGAATCCCAACTAATTACTCTACATTTAATATTATGTTTATATGCTTGAAAAGCAAGAGCTAAGCCTAAATTTCCAGCAGAACAAACAACTACTTTATCTATATTTTTAGAAATGAGATCTTTAATTATATAACTTGCCCACAAATCTTTATGAGAATTTGTTTCTGAAAAATATTGAGGTTTTAAATAAATATTAGAATTAAAAAGAGTAGATAGATATTTAGATTTGAAAAACTTATCTTCTCCCATAATTTTAATATATTATTAAGTTTATTTTTTCTTTTTTTCAACAGGTTTGTTTTCAAACTCTTTTAATCTGTTATTTAACATATGTAAATGAGCATTTGCCTCTCTTAGCTTCATATTAGTTTTTAAAAAATGTGAACTCATATCATTTAATATTGATGTGAATGCTACAGAGTCAAATTTAAGTTCAGATGGGTCTTCAACTTCAATAGAGTTAGGTGTATAATCAACTATGAACTCCATTAGTTTCTCAGCATCTTCAAATTTAGCTTGTACTTCTAAAATACCTAAAAACAAAGATGACTCTTCATCTAATTCAGGATCTATTATTTCTGAATCTAATACTTTCCATCTCTCATCTTCTTTAATTCTATTTAAAACTAATCCTAATGCCTTTTCTACAGGTTCAATTGGTTTTCCTGCTATTTGTATTAATGCTCTTGCCGTTATTTTCATTTTCTATTTATTTTATCACATTATCCCAATTCTGAATCACCTTCAGTTTCACTATTGATAGTTCCTCCATTGATTAGAGCAGCTATTACACTTAAAAAACTGTGTTTCTGGCTCATCACCAGACCTTGTCTGTTTTGTCCAGAAATACGCCTTGCCATTGCCACATTTAGGACATTCAAAGTCCATTAAAGGATGAATTTCTGCAGCAGTTTTATCTGTACTTACAATTTCCTTTTCTTCTTTCTTAACAACCTTCTCACTAAGTTTAATTGAATTAGATGCTTTTTGCGGTGTTCCACAACTAGGACAATTAACTTCTTCTCCTTTTTTACCCATTACAATTGCTCCACATTCTGAACAAAACTCTATTCCTGCCATTATAATTTCAACCTCATAGTATAATTGTTTGCTTCATTACCTAAATAGTTTTCTCTTTTATGTAAACTATAAGCTTCTTTAATATGTCTTCTAGGAATTACATGAAAATGCACATGTGGAACATCTTGGTTTGCAATTTTTTTATTGTTTTGCCAAATGTTAATTCCACATTTTAAAACCTTATGATAATGATCTGCTACTTTTTTAACAATTTTCATAAGTTCTAAAAATTCTTTTTCTGGCATTTCAAAAATTGTCTCATAAGCTTTTTTAGGTATAACAAGAGTGTGACCTTTTTCAAATGGAGAAATATCTAAAAATGCAATATGATCTTTATCTTCGTATATAATGTGTGCTGGAATTTCTCTATTTATAATCTTTGTAAAGATTGTTTCTTTCATAGTATTGTTTAGAAATAAGGATTTATAAATGTTTTGTGAAACAACACATTTTTCACAAATATATCATATATTTGAGTTAAAAGTTGTTATTTAAATAAAAAGTCTAGATAATCTAAAATCACCGTAATTAATGTAAACATATTTAAATCTAAAATATTTAATATTAATTATATGACTAAATATAATATCTCTTTTTTCACTAATGAATTTGCAGTCGAAAATTTTCAATTTTGTAATTCTAAAGAACTTAGATTTTATAATCTATTTTTTAATCAGAGTGATAAGTTTAGATTTGGATTTCTTATATATGTTAATGGATTGTTAATTGGAGCAATAAAAATTAAAGGAGAGAAAAATATGTTATCGCTAAAAACCTCCTATAATTCCATTCCATTAGAAAAATTTAGAATATATTCTCTCCCTATAGAAGTAATTAAGATACTAATATCTTCTAAATATTCAGAAAATAAAAATTGGATATTTGTGAATTTCAAAAAAATTTATCTTAAAGACTCAAGAATAAACTTAGAAAACTTTGAAGAGTTAAAAAGAGATAAAAATATTAAAAATAAAGATTATTACAGAGATTTAGAAAATTCAATCCAAAAAGAATACTCCCTTTGGGAACACAGAAAATCTTTTGATATAGAATTCAATGAAGAGTTTTTTGAGAAATAATATTTTAGTAATTAGATTGAATTAAAACCAAAGTTTATCCAACTATAATTTTAAGGATAGTTTGAAGAACTCTGTTGTAAACTAAAGTTATCTTATTTGATACACCTTCATTACCATATTCATCTTGTGATTTTAAACTAATTTCAATTTCATCAGTATTTTTTCCATATAGATTATCTTCTAGATTAACAGCAATATTAAATTCTCCTGTTTTTTTTCCAATTAAAACTTCTCTTGAATCAATTACTAATTTATTAATTGTCTCTTTAGAAACGCTTGATTGTAAATCTAATAAATTTAAATTAATAAAGTATATTGAACCAGATTTAAATACTCCATAACCTGAAACATCAGTTATAGAATTTTCAATGTCATTCTCAACTCTTGTTATAGAGTATGAATCAGATGTTGTTTCTGTATTTTCATTTTTTGCAATAATTTCAAATGTGTTCTCACCTGAATTTAGATTAACAAAACATACAAAATTATACGCATCAAATTCACAATTCTTATCACCAATTTTAACAGAAGTTAAATCTGAGCTCGTTAACACTTGTCCTTGAATAAAATAGTTTGATTCTTTTGTGTATTTATCATTTCCAGTAAAATAAATTTTAAAAGCAACATTACTGTTTTCATTTACTATTGGATTACCAATTGAAATTGTTTTAATATTATTAAATTTCATATTACTTTGCTCAATTCCTTTTAAATTCAAACTCCTAAGTCCAGTTCTTTGATTTGTTGGGAGGTTGAAATTAGGTCCTAGATATGAGTTTTGAGTATTAAATCCATCATACTCGTAAACAAAATTTTTAATATTCGCATTATTATTTTTTAAAGCTCCAGATAAAGAATTGGAATTACTATTTTCATTTGAAATTTCTAAATCTGTTGTTCTAATGTCTTTTTCTATTAGTCCTCCAAAGATACCATTTTCTATTTCATTAAAAGAGAAATCTCTACCTGAAATTTCTAAATTTCCTCCATTCTCTTTTACATACGCTTCAAAATAATTTCCAAATCTTAAAAAGTTACTTTGTGAATTAAAGTTTAAACTACTGTAATCAAAATGTGAATCTATTATTTCTCCACTAACTTTAATAATTCCATTTTCTTTAGCATAACTATCTTGAATATAATCTAATTCTACTTTTGGTTTTTCCTCATCAGTATAATATTTAACTAAAAAACTAGAAGAATCAAGATCACTATTTACAAAAAACAATTCTAATTCTCCCTCTTTATTTTCAAAATCCAAATTTAGATAAACATTAGAGTTTTCTTTTATTTCGTAATTGTTTTGTTCAACCCCATCTAAATAAATCTTCTCAAAAGCTATGTATCTTGAAGGAGATAAAATAATCTGATTCTCTCCTTTTTTAATGAATAAACTATTTCCAATAAAATACCCTTCTCTTAAATTAAAACGTTCTATTAGAGTATTATCATTATCAATACTTATAACTCCAGATAATGATTTTGAATTGCCTGCTCTATCAGTAACTGTTATAGAATAATCATGAATCCCATTTTCAACAGTTGATACATCTAAAGTATAAAAATCTGAACTAATATTCAAATTATCACTTGTGAAAATTTTTTCTCCAATTTTAATTTCTAAATTTTTAGAATCAATTCCTGTATCATCTGTTATTTTAAATACTAAATTATTAAGGTATGCGATTCGCTCAGGAGTTAAAAGTTCTATAGTAGGATTTAAATTATCTTTATATACTATTTGCGAATAACTCTCACTATTTAAACCTTGTAAATAAATATAATTTTTTCCAACCTTTAAATCAGAAGTTGAATAATCAAATTGAGTATTACTAGGAATTATCTCCTCTTTAAATTCTCCATTTATGTACAGATTAAAAGATAAATCTAAATTCGTTTTCCCACTAATTTCTAAATCAGAACTTATCACTTTAGAAACATTAATTTGTTCAAATTTAAACCTTGGACTCAAATAAATAACTTCAAAAGTTGTTTGCTCTGAATCTGTTTCAACTGATATTTCATTTATACCTTCATTCAATAATATGAATGCTCCAAAATTAAGAGAGTTATCAACAAATGCAGGATTTCCATTTACATAAATGGTTTTTCCTCTTTCACTCTCGGGAGCTTTTCCAGAAATTAAAAAATTTCTTTTAGAAGTTATGTATTTTTCATTTTCAATGTATGTTCTAAAATTATTTTGAAGTAAGTTTTCAATTTCAAAAGTTGTAGCATCACTATTTGTAGTTAAACTATTATCAAAATTTATTATTCTCTCAAGAGGTTCAGATTTAATACCATTTGAATTAACTGTATAAAATCTAAAATAATTTAATCCTTCATTTAAACTTAAAGAAAGCTGATAATTACCATTTGAATCTACATCAGTTTGAAACTCTGTTAGATCTTCCCTAATTCCTAAAATTTTTGAACCTATATCTCCTGATCCTTCAAGTAAATAAGAATTAGTGTTTGAGGTTAAATTTAAATTAACTAATGGAGGAAATGGTTTTGAATTATCAAATACAAAATCAAATTCTTTTTCAGATTTAATTTGTGCATTATTATAAAACTCAACTCTTAAAGTATAAACTCCTGATTCTGTAAAAGGAACAATATTACGAATTTGATTATTTAGTACTTGGGTTTGAATAATATTTGAAGGGTTTTCTTTATTGAAAATACTTACTTCAAAATTATTAATCTCAGTTGCTTGCGAAAATTCTAAATTAAAATTATTAAATGGTTCTGTAAATTTTTTACAATCATTTGAATCTAAATCAAAAGAACAAGTTGAAGAATAACCTAGACTAATCAAACTTGTCAAAATAATAAATAGGAATAATAATCGTTTTAACATAGTCAATTTTATAAAAATACCTTAATAAATTTGTCTATTAATTATAAGTGGTAATATTAAAATATTAATAAATAATTAAATAAAAATGAATTAAAAATAAATATCTTTGGTATTTAGTACTTTCTTAACTTTATCAAGGATATTATCTTCTAATTTTAACATTTGTAACTTAGAATTATCTTTTATTAACTCATCTCTTTTTTTAGTTGATTTTTTGAAACCTTCTTTGGATAATTCATAAAGTGAATCAGTTGTAAATTCAATTAAATAAATAACAGAATCATAATTTAATAATTCAGCTTGTTTATTCTCATCATAAAAAATATTTAATTTTCTTTTATTAACTTCAGACATTAAAGTTCTTTCTCTAAAATTTTTAATTTCTGCAAGAATATTTCTTAACTCTTTTAGAATTTTATTAACTTCAGTAACAGTGATTTTTCCTTTATCATATTCTTCTTTTGCTTTTAATACACTTTTAAATGAAGATTTAACAAAAGAAGGGAATTTTCCTGCGTCAATAAATTCTTTTTGAAATTTAATAATGATTTCTTTTTCAGGTAAATCTGCAAACCCTTGTAAAGTTCTAAGTTGAGCTAAAAGTTCATTAAAAGAAGTTAATATTGACTCTTTAGTTTTATCTGCTGTAATTTCTTCAAACATCTTTTTAATATTCTTTAGAAAAGCTTCAGCATCTTTAATCATTACATCAACATCTTTTCCCGAAACTTGTAAATCTTTATTATGTTCAATTTCTTTAAATAAATTAACTGCATGTTCTAGAGTTTTTACATCTTTACTTGAAACTACTTTTTCTTTTGCTAAAAGTACTTCGTTAAACATTTTAACAGTTTCTTTTGGAGTTGTAGGATTATAGCCTTTAAGCATTAAAATTGCTTGAGAAGGTGATAAAACTGCATTATAAATATCGTTGATTACAATATCTGCGAACATTTTCTTTGCCCTATCAATTAATTGAGTTCCAACATTCATGTGCATATCAATTGCTTCAGGTGACGGTCTAATTTTTCCTAATTTTAAAAGTTCTTTCCAAGCTGAATAAATTCCTCTATCATAAAATGGAACTCCATCTCTTAGAAATGTAAACATCACAGGATGAGCATCTTTTAATGCTTCCCAAAAATCAGTTAATAAATAAACTTGAATGTGGATTTGAATTCCTGTAAGTGCTGCAACTTCACGAGACATTTGCCAAATAATTTTTGTTAGTTGATCTTTAACTTGCATTCTAGGCATTCTTTTAACATCGGTATCATCAATTACAACAAATACATCAAAATCATTGGACTTTTCACCACGAAGCCAAGAACCTGCACCTGCGTAAACAACTACGTATTTTTCAAACTTTTGTAAAAGCATATTTCTATGAATATCAATTGTTTTAAGTGCTGAAATAAATCCTCTTTCATCTGAATAAATAAAAGAACTTCCTAAAGACTTTAATTCATCATAAATTCCATCAAAACAGTTTTCCCTTAATATTGAAATACTTGTTCCATAAAAGCTAATATTTTCATCAGCTTTTAATTTATAGAATACATCTTCTTGTCCATACTCGTCTTTTTTCTTTTCTTCTATTAAATGTTTATCAAAATCTTGTTCAAATAATAATCTTGAATCAAAAAATTGTATTGGTCTTTCAAAATCATCAAGTAAAAAATTAATTGTTAATTTATCAAAATTTGGTTGAGGCATTCCATTTGCCGCTTTTTTTATTTCAGGGCTAATGAAAAATCCCATAACCTTATCTTTAGATTTTTTTTCAATTAATTTACAAAAATTTTCAATAGTTGCTTTCTTACTTTCAAGTTTTGATTTGATTTCAGGAGGTAATCTTGCTATTTCTTTTTCAAACATAGTTTCTTTAGGTTCAGATTTAGTTTCACTCATAATCTAATTCCTTGAATATTTTTTATAAACTTTTCTAAAAACTTCTAAAAACTGATTCCCTAAGAGTTAGAAAAGTTTATAAATTCTAGACATTAAAATTTAAGTTATGAAGAGTATCAAAAAAATACCTAAAACTAAAGAAATCCATCAAAGATATATATTTGGATTAACTGATAAAGATTTTTCAAGAGAAAATTTTATAGAAGGGGCAATTATAAGACCTGGTCTTTTAATGCTATCTTTTACTGCATTTATTTGTGGTATGTTTTTACTTTTAATTGGAAATCTTAAATGGGGTGGTTCTCTAATTATTTTTGCATTTATAATTAATTTGTATACTATCTATTTATCTCTAAAAGATGAACCTAGTGTTTATAGAACTTTAAATATTGGATTTAAATTACTTTTATTTTTATCAGAAATTGCAGCATTTAACTGGGTATTACTTCAACTTTAGTTACTTTAAAATTAAAAAATTTCTTTATATTCTCTAAATACACAATAATAACATGACAATATCCTCTGAATTTTCTAAAATAAGATTATCATTTGTAAAAGTTAAAGAAGATTTAACTTCTATGACTAAACAGATAGGTGAAAATTATGAAACTTTTCTAGACGAGCATAGCAAATTGGCAACTAGAGTTGAGAGTTTAGCTAGTGACTTACGAGAACAAATAAAAAATCTTAATACTAATCACAAATCTGGAACTATTTCTAAAAAAGAATCAGATAATCTTAAAAAAGAAATTAAAGAATTAAAAAAAGAATTGAATAGTACTCACCAAGAGCATAACAAAATAAATGAAATTATTGATATTGTAAAAGAAAATAAATCTGATGTTACAGATTTGAAAAATAGATTACAAACCAGTGAACTTGAGATCTATTTACTAAAGGAGAAATTAATTGAGAAAGATTTACAAGTTGTTAGTTTGAAAGAAGTTAGTAAACATTTATTCAGTCTTTTAGATGAACTTGCCAAAGTTGAGATGAAAATATTAAAAAGTAAAAAGTAAAAATGGATTTCAAACAAAAAAAAAAAAACTCTAATAATGAAGAAAAATATCATCTTGAAAATTTAAAATTAGCTAGGGATTTTTCTAAAGGATTACTTGGTGAAATGAATGAACTTGTTCGTGCTATTGTTTTATTTGGTTCTAATACTAATAATACATTAAAAAAGGATTCAGATATTGATTTAATGGTGGTTTTAAATAATGTTTCAGTTTATGTAACACCTGAATTAAGAGAAGCTTATAAAATTATTACGAATAAATTAAACAATGAAATTTCCAAAGGTAAAATACATCTTATGACAATTAATTTAAGTGATTTTTGGGATATGAGTCGTAAGGGAGATCCTGTTATTGTTAATGTTTTGCGTTATGGACTTCCTATTTTTGATAGAGATTTAGTTGAACCACTTCAATACCTATTAGAAATTGGAAAAGTAAGACCAACACGTGAAGCAGTTAATAATTATTTAGCAAGATCACGAACGTTATTTGAAGAAACGGATAAACATATGATAAATAGTATTTTAGATTTGTATTATAGTGTTATTGATGTTACTCATGCTGCTATTATGTCGCAAGGAATTACTCCTGCGTCACCAAAAGAAATGCCTGAAATATTTTCAAAAACTTTTAAAGGTAAACCTATCTCAAAATATTCTAAAGATATTAAAGAATTTTATGCATTGTCAAAAGATGTTGAAAAAGGAAAGAAAAAAACTATTTCTGGAAAAGAATTTGATATTCTCAAAAATAAAGCCAATAAAATAATCACTGATTTAGAAAAATTTTGTAGTAAAGAACTTGAGAGAAAAGATATTTTTGAACTATAAGTTTTTAAATAAAAAAATTAATATTAAATTATATAATGGCAAAGGTTTTATTTAGTGATATTGTTTATGGGATTCAAAATAGTAATTTTTTATGGATTCTAATTCCTATTTTTTTTATTGGTATTATAACAGATAAATATCAAGAAGAATTTGGAACTTCAGTTGGTAATGCCATTTCTAATGGTGCTTTAATTATTTTTACAGGATTTTCTTGGATGCAATTAATTTCAGGAAGAGATAATTTTCCTATTGATGTTACATTGTCACAATATCTATTATCAATTTTAATTATTGGTTATGGTTTTGCAATTATAGCGTCAGGATTTGGAACAGGTTCTTTTGCACAAAAATATGGACGTATTCGAGTAATTACCTTTATGCTTATGTTTTTTACTTTTATAATCTACGTTCCTATTTTGTATAATTTTGTTAGTATTATTTTATTTGTATTACTTTTTCCTTTCTACTACGCATTTATTACAGAATTACTTAAGATTATGCCTAATGCTGGGGGTAAAGTGAAACAAGTTGAAAAAATAAAATCTGTTTCAGATGTTAAATTGAAAGTTAAAGAGTATTTTGGATAAAATCTATAGTATTTAATTTTATAAATAACAACATACTTCTTTTATTATAATAATACAAAATGACTTACGAAATTAAAATTACCAAAGAGCACAATGGTGTTAGCCCTAAGAATTTTCTTAATAAAACAATAGATGTTTCATATAGTACACTTTTTAAATTACTTAAAGAAAAAAGAATTACTTTAAATGGAAAAAAAATTAAAAGTGATTCAAGGTTAAAAACTGGCGATATAATTAAAGTTTGGAAAGATGAAATTAAACTTCGTGAAGCTAAAGAGAGTAAAGAAGTTGAATCTAAAGATTTAGGAATGGAATTAATTTTTGAAAACAACGATTTTTTAGTTCTAAACAAATTACCAGGAGTTGTTGTTCAAGGAGCTACAGATAATGAATTATCTTTATCATATCATCTACAGTTTCTAAAAGAGAAAAATAATTATCAAGGAGATTTCAAATACTTTCACGTTCATAGATTAGATAAAGATACTTCTGGAGTTTTGATTTGTTCTAAAAATCAAATTGCTCTAAGAGAATTGAATAAAATTTTTCGTGAAAGAAGCGTTGTTAAAAAATACCAATGTTTATGCTTTGGGACTCTTAAAAAGAAGAGTGGGAAAATTGAAATTAATTTGGATAGAAATCCAGACGGTGCAAAAGAGAAAGTTAAAGTGGTTTCTAAAACTGAAGGGAAGACAACTCTTAGTTTTTATAAAGTTCTAAAAGAGTATACATTTCAAAAAGAGAAGTTTACTTTAGTTGAAGTTGAAATTAAAACGGGATTTATGCATCAAATTAGAGTTCATATGAAATATATTGGAAATCCTATTGTTTGTGATAAAATGTATGGAAATAGCTTTGCTAATAATTTATTTGAAGATGCTCAACAATCAGAGATTCTTGGCACCAAAGGTATACTTGATAGACAATTTTTACACGCTAAAAGTATTGAATTTGATTTTCTAGATAAAAATTACAAATTTGATGCTGATTTTACAGATGATTTAAATAATTGTTTGAAACTATTAAAATAGATTTACCTATTAGAAAATAAATAAATTATAACACCTATTATTATGCCACCTAACCAGTATTTCCACTGTCCTAAAATTAAAATTAATAACTCATTCATTTTATCCTAATTCTTTTTTTAGTTCGTTATCAAATATCTGTGTACACTGAGATACTGTTTCATGGTGTTTATTTGTTTTTGTTGGATAGAAGTTGAATTTACCAAAATGATAGAAATTCTCAACCATACAAGTCCCACAATATGGTTTGAAAACGCACCTGTCACATTTAACATTACTCTCAAGCATTGAATTTAGAATTGCCTTTGCTGTTTCTCTTTTATCAAAAATTGTATCCCAGTTATCATCAAAAACGTTTCCTAAATTAAATTCATCACGACCAAGAGCTTCGTGGCAAGTGTAGATGTCTCCATTGCTATGATATACAATTTGACCTGTTGCAGCTCCGCAAGGACTTTCATAATCCGTATGATATGTAGGTTTTTGCTCTAATACCTTTTTATTATACATTTGTTTTGTTCTCTCTGTAACAAATACATCTTTAGTTTTTAATTCTTCAATGTATTTTAGAGATTTATCATAAAATTCTTTGAATTCATCTGATGTGTAAAGTAGAGATTTAGATTTTTCATCTAAAGCTTTACCTACATAAGTTAATGATCTTATATCTACCATATTAATTCCAAGTTTTACGTATTCATCTATAATTTCTTTGTAGTAGGGAAGAGAATTTTTAGTAATTGTCATAAGAGCATTTACTTTTTGTTTTTTGTTTTTTTCTTTGTACATAGCATTTATTTTATTTATCCAATAAACAACTTTATCGTATGTTCCAATTTCTTTTCCTTCTCTAATATGAATTATACGATTTGCATCGTGAACTATCTTAGGCCCATCAAAAGAAGTACAAATTGAAACGTCATTATCAATTAAATAATTAACAATTTCATCATTCATCATTGTTAGATTTGAAACTATAGTTAATCTTAAATCTTTCTTGAATTTCTTGTTTAACTCTATTGCATAGTCAGACATTAATTTTACTAAATCAAATCTCGCAATTGCTTCACCACCTTGAAACTCTATTGTTGCTGCATTTGAGGGAGAGTTCATAATAAATTCAACAATTTTTTTTGCTGTTTTCTCATCTAAGTCTGTTTCATCTTTATTTGCATCAATTTTATCTGGACTTGCAAAACAATAAGTACAACCTAAGTTACATCTGCTTGTTGGAATAACAATATGTAATGAAGTTCCATTTTGTAAAAATGCATATCTTTGTTTTGTCTTTTCAACTATAGAATCAAAATTAGAATCATTTACTATAAAACCTTTTTCAAGTAATTTTAAATACAAATCATTGTCTTCAATCTTTCCTTTTTTTAATTGATTTAAACTTTCTTTATTGATAAATAGAAATCCTCCATCATCTAAAGTTAAAAGATAAGTATTTGTATTTTTATCATATAATTTATATCTGTAGAAATTCAAATCATAATCTGTCCCTTCTTGTTTTAAATTCATACTATATCTCAAAAAACAATATTTATAAACCTTTAGAACTTGAAAACATTAATGAAACAAAATTTTAAAATTTCTGATAATGAATCAATTATAACTATTAACAAAGAAATTTATTCTAAAGAGATTTTAATTCAAGCAACTTATGTAAAACTTGAAGATTATTTTTTCTTAATTGATATTGAAGATGATAACTATATTATTTCTTTAAAATACAAAGATAATAAAATGAATACTTCTGAAAATCTAGAAAAAGCAACTTATGAGTTCTTTGATGAATTAATTGAGTCTGCATCTTATTTAGATCAATTGAAAAGAAGTTCTAAGGTTCGTGAAAAAATATTACAAGCTGCACTTCTTGGATCTAAAGAAAAAAAAAATTAAATTTATTCTTTTTGAATTTGCCTTGTAATTATTTCAATATACTTTCCTTTTCTTTGATTAAATCTTACAAGTTCATAATCACAAATTATTTTTCTATTATCAACTTTACAATTTTTTATAATTTCACCCTCAATAAATCCTTTAGTTATAAATATTTTACTATAACCCTCTTCAATAAGGTAGGCATTCATAACAGCTATACTTTCTGGAACTTGTGTGTCTTTAAAAAAATCATTTAAAGTAACTATGTCATAATCATAAGATAGTTCTTCATCTAAAAATGGTCTTTCTGCCAACTTACCTGATAATTTGTCAATTTTAATACTTTGAACATAACCGACAGTTGCCAAAAGAAATACTGTAACTATCAAAAGAATTGTGAAACTAGTGTGAATTTTTTCATTCCAAATAAAAACTTGAAATTTCTTGTTTTTTTTCATAATTTAAATTAGGCTCAAGGTTTTATATAGTTTTTGATTCTTTCTTTTTTAGTTTTTCAAGCTTTTTCCATTGATCTTGTGCAACGATATATCCTACGCAATTTTTAGAATAACACTTACAAGGATGATCTTTGTAATTATCTACACCATAACCATAATTAAAAGTTAATTCCTGTCCTTTTTTGATATTTTTAAGGGCATAAAGAGAGATAGTATTATCATCTTCTTGCATCGATTCACAATTTCCATCACAGCTATGATTAAAAAATTTTGCTAAATTCCACCATACATCACCATCTAAATCATATTTATCATCAATTGTAAATGTGTATACACTTGCTCTCTTTGGATTTTTTTTATGTATTTTAAGCATCTTCTCATATAAGACTTCTGATTGTTCGTGGGTTATTTTTTTACCAATATAATCAATAATTTTAGTTCCTTTTTTGATATTTCTTTTAGCATAAACTCCATTTCCATGAATTTTAGATCTTCTAACTTTGATATACTCATTAAAGAAATGTTTTAAATTTGGTAATTGCATAAGAATAATAAATTTGATTTGTTTAAATATTTAATTAAAAATGTAGTATAAATACTACAAAACACAAAGATTTTATTTTTTCTTAGGTGCTGCTTTCTTAGTTACTTTTTTAGCTGCTTTTTTAGTTGCCATTTTTAATTGGGAGGGATCTAAAAAAAGAATTTAGACCTTACGCACTCTAAACTTTTTTAATATAAAAACAGATGTATTCACTAGTGTATACAATAAAATCCAGATTTCATAACTAAATTATATTAAAAGATTCAAAATAACATTTAAGCCCTCCGAGCGGGATTCGAACCCACGTCCTCGGCTCGAAAGGCCGAAATGATTGGCCGGGCTACACCATCGGAGGATAATAGAAAATAATGCCCAAAACATCTATATTAGATAAATAAAAAAACTTAATTTAGTTTATAAAGTTTTTCTTAGGTGAAAAATATTTATAAAGTAATAAATTAAAATACTAATATGATAAAAGTCCTTTTTGTATGCAGTGGTAATGTTTTTAGAAGTCTAAGTGCTGAATACTCTTTAAGAAATTTCGCTAAGAAAAATAATCTGAAAATAAAAGTTAGTTCTGCTGGAATAAAGGCTTGTAAATCTAGTGATATTGATTCAATTGTTATAACTACTTTAAAAAAATTCAAAATTGATCCAACAAAACATAAACCTCGTCAAATCAGTAAAAAAATAATTGATGAAAATGATTTAATTATAGCAATGTCCATAAATCATCAAAAGTATATTGAAGAACACTTTGGAATTAAAGTTCCATTATTTAATGAAGTAACTTTAGGTAAAAAAACAAAAATTTTGGATAATAACGAAGTTAAACCTAAGTTAGTTTTTGGAACAAAGAGGTGGGATGAATATAATTCTAGTATTGTTAAATATATTCATAATCTCATTCCTAACTTTGCTAATAATTATGAAAAATTTTTAATTAAATCTAAAACTCATAAGGATTGCAAATTTTGTGACTTTATTATTAAAAAGACAAAAAAACATAATTGTGGATTTCCTTTTTTAATTCTTAATGAAACAAAACATACAATATCTTTTTTATCTGAAGATGTTCCAAAAGGAAAAGATGTTCATGTTTTAGTAATACCAAAAAAACATCACGATTGTATTGAAAATCTACCGAAAGAAGTACAGCATGATTTAATTGAACATATCGCATTAAATGCCAAAGCTATAAGGGAGACTCATGGAGCTTGTAATATTTTACAAAATGATGGTAAAAGTGCAGGACAAACTGTTTTTCACGTTCATTTTCATTTAATTCCTAGAGATGAAAAAGATAATATTGAGATTGAATTGTATAAAAGAAAAACAATAACAATTGAGCAATTCAAAAATAATCATAATAGACTTAAAAATAAAATTCAAGAACTCTCAAAATAGAAAACGACCCCGGAGGGATTCAAACGCGATGCCACAGCAACGCTTTATGTTAAGGAACATAAATTTCAAAGAAATTTAGTGCCTTGAAATTAAAATCTAAAATTCTTTTTTGTATAAAATTAAAATAGAAAACGACCCCGGAGGGATTTATGCTAGACACTCATTTCATTCGTTCTTGCACATCGGAGATGAACTAAGTTCAAATCCCTTTTTAATAGAAAACGACCCCGGAGGGATTTGAACCCTCGACCCTCAGCTTAGAAGGCTGATATCATATCCAGACTAGACTACGAGGCCATAAATAAAAAAGATAAATAATAATTTATAAAATGTTCTTTTACTCAGCTTTAGCTTCATCAGCTTTTACTGTTGCAGCTTTTGCTTCAGCTGCTGCTTCTTTTGCTGCTTCTCTTGCATCAATTTCTGCTTCTGATGCTTTTTGAGCATCAATTTGTTCTTGTGTTAACTTAACCACTTTTTGATATGAAACTTCAACTCTAGTTCTTACTGGTAATTTTTTGGATAATAATTTTAATACATCACGACCAAAGTTTTCTTCTCCTTCAGGAAGGTACAAATCAAACATTGAACTTCCTGCAAAAACTCTTGCCGCTGTTCCAATAATCTTTCCAAAGGAGTGTTTCATTCCTGTTGAAAGCCTATCTGCTCCAGCACCTGCTGCAAGTGGATTTTCTCTAATTGCTTGATGAGGTACTGCTCTAATTCTAAAATAGAATCTAGTTCTCCCTAATTTCTTTTCTAATCTTTTAAGACCTGTTGTTCTTGATGCTTCAATTGCATTAGTTCTAACTTGAGCATCATCTTTTGAAATTAATTGTAAGTGAATAGGGAATTGAGCGAACCCATTTGTTGTATCTCCCATATCGTATTTAACAACACTTTTACCTGGTCTTGATTTAACAAAAGCTTTTTTTCTTGCTTTTGACCATCTTGTATAAGGTCTTTCAAGCCTTCTATAAGCGCACCATTTTCTAAGTTTTGCCATTTTATGCTTTCACCTCTAAAGTTTGACCAATTGCTTGACCAGGCATTCCTCTTTCAAAAAGAACCCTCATTGCTCCTTTATTTCCGTGAATGTTTGTAATTTTTCCAATAATTTGTTTTTTATCTTTACCTTCACAAGTATAAACAACTGATTTACCAATTAAAGTTTTAGCTTTATCTTTATCATATTTAGGAACAAGGATAACCATTTGGTTAGTTGTTTGTGTTTTTCTTCCTCTTCTATAATTAATAATTAATGCTTCCATTTTTACATAACCCTCTTTAATAAATCATTACCTTCTTTAGTCACGATTTTACCTGACTTAGGTTCTTTAATTTGTTTGATTAATCCAGCTTTCTCTAATTGTTGTAAACATTTTCTTACAATGTTTCTTGAACCGGAGAATTTCTTTTCAGGTCTTACTCCTCTATTTTTTCTTCCACCGTATTGTTTAGCAAGTCTATTTGTTCCAACTGGGCCAAATTTATTAACTTTCATTAGAATAGATGCTGCTCTAACATGCCACCAATCTTCTGCTACAGGAGGTCTTTGTTTACTTGTTCCTGTTTTAACAAATGGAGCCCATTCTGGTGCTTCAATTTCTTTTACTTTTTTAATTTCAGCAATTAATTTTTCATTCATTTTTCTTTAACCTCTTCCTTTGATTCTGTTTTTGTTTCTTTAACCTCAGGTTTAGCTTCTTCAACTTTTTCTTCAGCTTTTGCATCTACAGCTTTAGCTGGTGCTTTTTGAGGTCCATTTTTAATGTATGTTTCTAATTGCTTATCAATTCCTTTTGAAAGTAAATTTACAATTGTAGATTCTTCTCCATTAACTTTAGTTTTTAACGCAATAACTTCAACTTTACCAGGAGGATTTTTCCCACCTTTTGACCAAACGTATTCGTTAAGATCGTTACAAACTATTACATTTTCTGTTTTCATGTGTTTACGGATAAAGTCTTTTAACACTGATACAGCCTTTTTACTCCTTCTCCACTTTGGCGCAGTACTTGTTCTACGTCTTAGTGGGACTACATATTCCCTTTTAAGGTCTGCCATATTAGATAAAAGTAATAAATATGAGTTTTTAAAGGTTGGGGTATTTAAGACTTAAAATAATTAATAAGATATAATGTTAATCAGAAGTAGACACAGTTTAGTATGCAAAAGCTCATTTTGTGAACAAAAATTAAGATTTCTGTATATAGAGTCAAATTAATTCTATTTCATTTATATGTACTTATCTTCCAAATTGAATTATCTTTTTTCAATGTGTCTAGAGAGCCCATAAATAGTTTCTTTAGCATTTGAAACCAGTTCAATTTTAGACTTGTTTGAACCAGAAATCCCATTTAAGCTATTTGTAAGAGTATATAAATAGTTTGCTACTTGCATATTATCCTCATCACCAATAAAAACATCATCCTCTAAAATTGATCTACAGAGAAAGTAATTAAAATTTAAATGAGTAAAACCTAACATTCCAAATCTCTCTTTAAGTGTTCTATACTTACAACCACTTGCTGAAAATTCTTCTAAATATCCTAGTTTATCGTTTTTACATTTTTCTAAATTAGGAAGTTTTTCTTCAATATAAGTTGAAACTAGTTTCAACCTATCAGGTAATTCTAAAGCATTACCTTTGTATAATACTGCATTTATTTCGGCATCAAAAATATCAAATTCGGGGAAATTATCATTTTGATAAATATGTTTCCAGCCTGCTTCAAAAAAATTTTTTGCTACAATATGACTCCTGCCGGACAATATTAACCTAGAATAACCTTCGTCATGAATATGTTTAACTGTCCTTAATACGGCACGCTTTATTATATCTTCAGTACTTAAAAACATAATTTCAGTAATGAGTTTAAATTTATAATAATTACTATTTAACCTGAAAAAAATAGATTAACTACAACTTAATAAAAACTAAATTAATAATATTCTCTTTTCCAAAACTCAGTTTCTTCTCCAAGTGCTAAATCCATATCTCTACCTTCTTTAAGTCCTTTTACACCATTAGAGAGTCTGCTTATCTGATTAATCACAACTCCTATATTTTTTGTGAATCCTAAAACTGTAATACAAATTGAAATTTTAGCTTGAATCTCCTTTGAAAGATTACTTAATGGCATCGAAGGATTTACATCTGAAACATAAGCCTTACTTAGAGGAAGATTATTTTTTATTTCTCTTAAAAAATTAGTAGAGTTAATAGAATTTAAATTATCTAATCCTCTAGAATTTTTATCTAGTGTATAAATTTCTTTTCCTATATCAATTAACTCTAATTTTAATTGACTATAGCTCTTTTTTAAAAATTGTATTAAATTCTCTAAAATTTTTTCTGCTTCATCAAGCTCATTTTGATTATTTGAATTTTCTCTAAGATAATTTAACCAATCGTTTATTTCGTTTAAATCAATTTCTTTTAAATTTTTTGATTTAGAATCGGGATAAACCCAATAACTTAATTGTTTTCCTATATTATGAATGTCAGTTTCTTCTTCTATTTTTTTAAATAATGAAGGAATTTTAGGTTGTAAAACTTCTTTTTTTTTAGACCAAGAAGATAATGAAAAAAATCTTTTTATAATACTCATACAACTAATTAATTTTTAATATTTATAAAGTTTTTTAAATTTAAGAAAAAGTAGGAGGCACCTGTGTCCTCTGCTTTGATGCGCGAACCGGGATTCGTGCTCAACAATTACTTTGTAATTCTTGGCACCAAAGGAACTAAAAGTTCTCATCCCTTAAACAAATGCGCGAACCGGGATTCGAACCCAGATCACCGGCTTGGAAGGCCGGGATACTAGCCGTTGTACTATTCACGCAGTACTGAATAATTAAAAGTAAAGAGAATGAATTTATAAAGATTACTTTTTCTAAAAATCTTAGAATATGGCTATCAAAATATTAATAAAAAGATTTATATAATTGCTTTCTAATGTGATAATAAATGACAAAAGAAAAAATAGATACTAATTTTTTACATGAAATGCCTAAGGATTTAGAGAAAGTTTTAAATTCCAATCCAAAGGTTCTTGAAAAATGGAATAGTTTAACTCATTTAGCTCGTAATGAGTGGATTTGTTGGGTTACAATTGTTAAATTAGATAAAACAAGAACAGAACATCTAAGAAGATTATCTGAAGAATTACTAGAAGGAAAGAAAAGACCATGTTGTTGGCCGGGTTGCCCACATAGAAGAGAAAGCGCAAAAAAGTGGTTTAAATAAATTTATTTTTTCTTTGGTAAACTTAAATTTTTTAAATCTGGCATATCTAAAGTTTGTGTTGGAAAAGCAAATTCTAATCCGGCTTTTTCTAATTGTTCTTTCATTGCAAAATTAATTCTCTCTTTTGCAATTCCACGTTGTGGCCAATCTGCATATGTATATTTCATAAAATAAATTACTTGGATATCTAAGGAATATGCTCCGAAATTATCAAATAAAACCCAAAATTCTAATGTATCTTCATCCTTAGTTAAGATATCTTCAATTATTGCCTTTGCTTGTTTTAATTTTTTAAGAGAAGTTCCATAGGTTACACCTATAACTTGATTTACTTTATACTTAGGAGCTTCTGTAATATTTTCAATCATATTTTCTGAAAGCATTGAATTTGGAACAGTTATTATTGTTCCATCTAAAGTTCTTAATCTTGTAGATCTGAATTTAACCTCATTAATAAATGCAATTTGTCCTTGAAATTTTATCCTATCACCTTTCTTGAAAGTTCCATCTAAAATTATTGAAACTCCTGCAAAAAAATTTTTTAACATATCTTGAGCTGCAAGTGCAAATGCCAAACCTCCAACTCCTAATCCTGCTAGTAGTGCTGAAATATTATATCCTAAATTTCCTAAAATCAATAATATACCTATAATAAACAATGAAATTCTTATTACTTGTATCATTAAATCAACAGCTGCTGTATTAATATGTTTTTTACTATCTTCGCCTTTAAGATATAAACCTAAAATTCCTGTTGAAAATTTAATTAAAAAGTATACAACTGGAATGATCATTAAAAAATTAAATATCTTTGTAAAGATTATATCAAAAGATCCTTGATTTAGAAAAGAAGAACCATAAAAAAAAGCCCCAGCAAATACAAACATTGTAATTGGAGGATTTATACTCTCAACAAATATATCATCAAATTTCCACTCTGTTTTTTGAGCCCATTTAA
Organism: uncultured Methanosarcinales archaeon; assembly: GCA_964351975.1. Lineage (GTDB taxonomy): Archaea > Nanobdellota > Nanobdellia > Woesearchaeales > UBA583 > UBA583. The sequence continues at coordinate 51,246 of CAYGPK010000004.1, read as the reverse complement.
TTAAATAATGATTTATAATATAAATTGATAATTTTCCAATTGGATAAGTAAATAACATAATTACAATGAAATATATTATTCTCCATAATTCATTTCCTAAATAACTTAAAGTTAAAATTTGATATATCAAAGCTTGAATATCTACCATTATTTCTTATTCTCCATTTGTTTTTTTATTAAATCACCTAAACTCAAACTTCCTGAAGAATCTTCTTGTGAGAAATAATCTTCATTTGAACTTGAGCTATCCACTTCTTCAACTAAAGAAATTTCTAAAAAATGTCCTATTTTTTTAGCATCTGAGATTGCAGGTTTAATGTTACCTTTTAAATAATTAGTAATGCTACTTTCTTTAATATTTACTGCCATTGCAAGTTGGTGAAGATTCAAACCTTTTTTATTTAAACCTTTTTGAATTTCTGATGCATAATCTGAAACTATATTTTCAACTACATTTGTTTTAATTCTTTTTTTAAAAGTATGTGAATAGTTATCATTGTTATTTGAAACTACACTTCCCATCGATTTACAAGAATTACAAACTTGCATAAGAGAGCCGGCAACTTTAATAGAAGTTAAGGTATTTACTTCATCTCCACACATTTCACAAGATTTCATAATATGAATAAGAATTAAATATTTATAAGTTTAAGGAATAAATAGAATTATTTTTTTGGATATTTTGCATCATATAAGTCAAAAGATTTTTGAACAACTTTAACAGCTTCGCTTTGATTTTTCCAATTACCAACTTCTACTTTTTTCTTTTGAAGATTTTTGTAGACTCTAAAAAACTCTTGAACCTCTTCTAGAAAATGAGGAGATACGTCTTTAATATCCTTAACGTGATTCCATCTTGGATCTTTTACGGGTACTGCGAGTAGTTTTGCATCACCTTCACCTGAATCAATCATATCAAGAACTCCAATAGGTCTACATTTAACAAGACATCCAGGAAGTAATGCTTCTTCATTTAAAACTAAAACATCAACTGGGTCTCCATCTTCCCAAAGTGTTTGTGGAATAAAACCGTAGTTATTATTGTAGTGCATTGGAGAGTATAAAACTCTATCAAACATAATAAGACCAGTTTCTTTATCAACTTCGTATTTAACTCTACTTCCTTTAGGACATTCAACAATTACATTGAACTCTTCAACTTTCTTTCTATCTACATCATGCCATAAATTTGTCATAATTTGATTAAAGTTAGATTATTTATAAAAGTTATTAATTAAATTTTCAAAAAATAAGTTTGATAATTAACAAAACCCTGCAGCATTACCTGAAACTCCGGTCCAAGGACATGTCTCATTTACAATACAAGTTCCAGGATTAGAAATACTTTGCCAACAGGCTGAACCAGGATTACTATCAAAACAATACCAAGGTGATGTACTCCAACCACAAGAACCAATTCTACCTTGTGCTTGCCATTTTTGTGAATAAATAATGTCTCTTGTTGTAACATTAAAAGTTGTTGTAAAATTTCCAATGTTTAATGTTGCAATACTTGAATTTAGATAGCCACTACTTGAAGAAGTTAGTCTTACAACTAAAGTTTGTGTTGGAGAAATTGTTCCACTACTAGTCCACCCACCACTATTTATATTTAGTTGTGGATTTCCATCTCCAGTTATATTAACATCTAGAGAACCCTCATAATTAAGAGGAGTTACTGTATTAGAAGTTGATAAAATACTAAATTCAACTCCTGTTTGAGTGTTAAATGTGAAACTATCTGGAGTTATGTCTTGAGAATTAATAGTACAACTACTAGAATTATAACTTACATTTCCTTCTAGGCTTCCATCATTACATACTCTAACTTCACTACTACAACTACTATCAAAAGAAACCTCTGAAGAATTATAAAATGTATAATTTTGGTTATGATTTAAACTAACCCCATCTAAACTACAAGAATTATAATAAGTAATATTTGTATTTTCTAAATAAATATATTTTGAATATATACCTTTATCAGTAAATACTACTATTTCAGGAGCTTTTCTTGTTAAATTATTTATACAATTAGTTATATCTATTTCTTGAACTCCTTCTTCTATTAAACCAGTGTAATTACAATCAATTCCATCCATTTCAACTGATAAAATTGAAATATTCTCTGATTTAGAATTTCTAAAATAAAGACTGTTTCCAAGAACATTTTCAATTTTTGTAGAACTCACACTATCTTGTGACTGTGTTTCTATATCTGCAAACATATTTGAACCAAAAGCATTAAACCAAGTTTGAAAAGATATAACTGCAACAATACCCACTACTAATAATAAACTTAACGAGATAATCTCACTGATTCCTTTTCTTTTTAATAAAAATAACATTTTAAACTACTTTTCTATAATTGAACAATATATATGTTGATATTATTAACAATACAAATGTGAATATTAATTTATCTGTATCTTTTAACAGTAATAAACCATAATATGCAATTAAACTATATGCCATTGCAAATACTAGATAATAATATTTTTTTCTAATTATAGATTTTATTACAAATATTGTTATTGCAAGATTTATTACAAATAACAGTAGAAAACTAACTATTCCGTATTCTGGATTTAATAATAAAGCAGGATTAAAATCAAAATTAAAATATGAAAAAATAATTGTAAAAAAAGTTAATGAGATAAAATTAACTGATTCTAATGAAATCCAACCAATTCCAAAAAAAATTCCATTTTTAAAACTTTTAGTGTTTAAAAAATTCTTCATTGAAAAATACTTAGCAACTTCTGATACTGCAATTACAAATGGAGCAATTAAAACTTGTGACATTAACTGAAAATCAAAATCCCCCCTAAATCTTAATTCTAAGTATCTAAAAGGTAGTTGTAGAAATAAACTTAACAAGAAAAAGAAGTATCCATAAAACAAGTATCTTAATTTTGGCTTCTCTTGAACATAAAAGAAATAAGCAATTACAATTGTTATTAATAGCTCTATAAGGTAAAACATATTCATATTTGTATAAAAAGATATATAAACATTTCCTCAATATTATTTATTATAAGATATTGGCAGGATCGCATAATCCGGTATTGCGCAAGACTTGAAATCTTGTTCCTTAGGGAATTCTGGGTTCAAATCCCAGTTCTGCCGTCTTTTCAAATCGAATTACATTCTGGTTAGCAGAAATTTTTTCTGATTAGTTTCATAAAAATTTCTTAACACTTGGCAAAGCCAAGAGTTCTCAAAAATTACTTTCTAATTTTTGGTTACTCAGCATAGCTGAGAGTTTCAAATCCCTGTTCTGTTGTTCTTTAAAATTCTGATTCATGGCAAAGTATTTCCATAATAATATCCAAAAAAAATCTGGTTCTCAAAAATTATTTTAACTCTTTATTATAAAATAAATTAAGATTGTTTCTAGTTATAACTTCTTCATCTGCAAAAAATTCTTGATTCAATTGATGAACAATATCTAATAAATTACCCCTCTTTAATTTTTTATCTTTTGATTCTAATTCTTTAAAATATCTTAGCCATAGTGCTCTTAAACCTATTTCTCCTCTCCAATTAAGTCTTTGAGGTTTAATATCCTCAGCCTTTCTTAACCAATCAAAATAAGAAATAATGGATCTTGTTTCTCTAGTTGTAAATTCAGGATTTTCTTGATATAATTCTGCGATTTCTAATGGGGTTAAACCCTCTTCTACATATGATCTAATCAAAAAACTTCTTTCATTTGCATTCCAGCTTTGATAATTAGGTAAGTTTCCTACTGGAAATATATTATTAACTTTATTTTCAGAAATTTTAGCTCTAAACAATCTACCTTCATAAGCAGGCATTTCATCATCTCCTTGAAATCCATATAAAAAATATTCTACAGCTTGAATAGCCACAAATTTATTTACTTCACTAATTCTCCAAAATCCTCCTTCCAAATTTAAACTTTGAGCTATTCTTGCAGAAGAAACCCCTTCTCTTGCCATCTCCAATATCCTAGAAGGTATTTTAGGTCTTTTTTCTATAAATACAACTAAATCATGAGCGTTATCAACTAGAATTTTAGAATCAGGATAATATTCTTTATTTACTCTCACACTTTCAGTTCTTAGTTTAATCTGTTTATAACTAAAACCTAAATTATTCATAAGATAGCTAATCAAACTTTATTTTTAAAGTTTAAGAAATTATTTGTGTTTTTTTCTAATAAATCTTTTTATTTCACTTTGAGTTATTGAATTGATAAAACTAAAAATAAGTCCAATTCCTAAAAGTAGATAGAATACTGTAAATATTTTTCCTAAATCAGTTTTTGGTGCTAAGTCCCCATATCCTACTGTGCTTAATGTAATTGCACTAAAATAAAATGCGTCTACATATCTCCAACCTTCAATATGAGCAAAAAAAACAGTTCCAATTAATAAAAAAACAATAACAAGAGTAAAAAGATGAAATGAAGTTAATCTGTCTGAAACTATTTCTTTTATGTTAAACATTTAATTTATTTTAATTTTGATTATTTTTAAAGATTTGTATTAAATAAAACTATAAAACTTATAAAATGATAAATACTACTATATTTATGTTACATTTAATTGGAATTGGATATAAAAAAGAAAATATAACTTTTGAAATGATTGAAGTTATTAAAAAATGTGATAAAGTGTTTTTAGAGTATTATACCTCTTTTTATCAAGATTCATTTGAAGATTTATCTAAATTTTTAGGAAAAGAAATTGAAATCTGTGATAGAGAGAAAATTGAATCCCATATTGAAGATTTGATTTTAAAACCTGCAAAAGATAAAGAAATTGCATTACTTGTACTTGGTGATCCTCTTATTGCAACAACTCATACTGATTTACTTTTAAGATGCAATGAACTTAAAGTTGAATCAAAAGTTTACAATAATATCTCAATTGCAAATTTAGTTACAAAAACTGGTTTACAATTTTACAAATTTGGAAAAATAACTTCTATTCCATTTTATTCAGAAAAGTTTATGCCCAGAAGTCCATATTTAGTTTATTCTGACAATTACAAAATGGGAGCTCATTCATTATTTTTACTAGATTTAAACCCTAGTAATGATGTTGCATATAAAGGTCACAGTAAATTTCTAAAAGCTCACGAAGCTTTTGAATTCTTACTTAAAATTCCTAAAATTATGGTAGAAGAAGAAGAAGCTGAAGAAAAAGATACAATGAACATTGATGAAGATACTCCTGCAATTATTTGCTCTAAATTAGGATTTGACGATGAAGAAATTATTTATGATTCTATTGGTTCTTTAATTAAAATTGATAAACACAGAAATTTTGAACCTCCTCTTTGTATAATTATCCCTGGGGATATGCACGAAATGGAAGAGAAATTTTTGAATCAGTTTAATGAATAAATATTATTTCTTTTACAAAAATATTTAAACAATGATTTTCATAATATTGTATGAATAATATTGAATATGAAATTAAAGTATTAGAAATAGATGTTAATAATCTTAGAGAAAAATTAGATAAATTAGGTGCTAAAAAAGAAGAGAAATTTTTTAAAATCTGGTCTTATAAAATTGATGATGAGAACTCTAAAGAAGAAGAACATATAAGACTAAGAGATGAAGGAAATAAAATTACTTTAGCATATAAGAAAAAATCAGGAAGTGGAATTGATAAGACTGAGGAAATTGAATTTGAGGTTTCTAATTTTGAGAAAGCAAATCAATTTTTATCTAAATTTAGATTTAATGGGATTTATTATCAAGAAAGAAAAAGGGAATTATATGTTTTAGAAGATATAGAATTTGCAATAGATTTTTGGCCAAAAATTCCAGCATTTCTAGAAGTTGAAAGTAGTTCAGCTGAAAAAGTTTACAAAGGATTAAAATTTCTAAATTTAGAACAAAAAGATGAAGGTAATTTGTCTATAGTCGAAGTTTATAAAAAATATGGTTTAGACATACATTCTTTTAAAGAACTAAAATTTGAGGAAAATAGAGATGGATGAAAAAACTGATAAGATTGTAGAGTTCTTAAAAGAAATAGATAAATTAAAAAGTGTTGAGAGAGTTTTAAGATTAAAATATTCCAATAATCGAAATGAAAACGTTGCTGAACATTCTTGGCATCTTGCTATGTATGTTATGTTATTTAGAAATGAGTTTGAAAATGATTTAGATTATTCTAAAATGCTTGAATTTGCACTCATTCACGATTTAGTTGAAATCTATGCAGGAGATACTTATATTTTTGATAAAGAAAAATTAAAAGATAAAAAAGAGCGTGAAGATAAAGCTGCTAAAAAACTATATTCTCAATTACCTTTAGATTTGAAAAAAAGATTTGAAAATTTATACAATGAATATGAAAATCAAAAGTCTGAAGAATCTAAAATTGTCTATTCATTTGATAAGCTTCAACCAATGATACAAAATTTATTAATTGACGGATTAACTTGGCAAGAGAATAAACTAACTTTTGAAATGCTTGATAATAATAAAAGACCTAAAATGAAAGATAAAAAAATACTTAGAATTTATGAATCTGTAATGAATGAAGCAAATGAGAAAAATTTGTTTTATAAAGAAAAATGAAAGACTATAACAATTTAACAAAAGAAATTATTGAGAAACAATACGTCTCTGTTCCAATAGATATTTCACAAAAAGAACTTTATAAAGCAGCTGAAATTTTTCTAGAATTTTTACAACAAGAAGAAGAGGAAAAAGAGAAATTTAAAGTATATGTTCCTTATAAAAATGAAAAAGGAGAAATTGTTAAATTTGGAAGAGGAGATGTTACAAATGAAGGAAGTAGACTTAGGGGATTTAAGAGAAAAGAAAAAAAAGAGGGTGAAAAAGATAATAAACAATATTTTCATTATAGTCCTGATGCAGACAAAAAATTTGATAAAATTCTAGAAAATTCTTCTGAAATTACAAAAGAATTTATTGAAAATACTAGAAAAATATATTTAATCGCTCAAAAAAAAATAAAAGAAATTTTAAAAGAAATAGATAAAGATTATCCTGGTTCTTATAATCAAATTTTTAATGAAAAAAATGAAATGTTTGGAACTTTAAGGTTCCTTAGCTATTACACTAGTAAAGAGGGAGATTTTATAGCAAAGAGACATTACGATAAAGGTTTTGCTACATTAGCACTAGCTGAAAGCCATCCTGGACTAGAATTAGGAACTAACGATGAGGATATAAAAGAAGTTGAACATAAAAAAGATGAAGCAATTTTCTTTCCTTCGTATCTTCTTTCTAAATTTACAAAAGGAGAAATAAAACCCACTTGGCATGGTGTAACTCAAAAAAGAAGATTTAATGAAGAAAATATTAGCTCCAGATGGGCAATAGTTTTCTTTTGTGAACCTCTTTATCTTGAAGAAGAAGTTTTATGGGAAGAAATTCACAAAGTTAAAAAATAACTTTATCTATGGTAATAAGAACCTTGCCTTGAAAAATCAACTCTTTGTCTTAATCCATAATTATTATCATTAGCCTCTTGAATTTTTGATACAAGACCTCTATTAAAACTTGGAAAATAAAATGGTTGATTCATAACTTGATTTGTGTATCTAATTGGTGCTACAGTACTATAGCCAACTAAAGGTAAACTCTCTTGAGTTTTTTCTAATGGAAAAGCTAAAACATTATCTTGATTTAATTCCAAAGGAAGAGAATTAACATTTGAAAACTTAACTTGTTCTTGAGGTTTGTTATCATTTGAAACTCTACTTTTGTCATTTACTGCTTTTTTGGGTATTGAATAAATAGCAGTTAAATCTGATAAACTCTTTTGAGACTCATACAAATCTATAATAGAAGGAAATAACTCAACTACATTTTGTACTCTTTCATCATTTGCTATACTTTTTCCAAGTGCTGAAGTATCAGAAATAAAATTAACTCTGTTTCTTAAAGAAATCATTGCAGGATTATATTGTATAACTGCTAAAATTTTACCTGAAATAATTACAGGAATTAAACCTCTATCTGTTTTTGCATATTCAACTAAATCCATCTCAATTTTTGGAGATTTTGAAGCTTGTTTCATAAAACGAGTAATACTATAAAGTATTTAAACTTTTTGAGATAGCATCAGTTACTCTTTCTTCATATTGCGCTACTTTTTCTCCTTCTATTTTCCCTAATTCTAGTCCAAGTAAAGCTTTTATAAGTTTAGTTTCATAGGATGAATCTTTTGAATCTTTTAATATCTCAGAGATTATCTCATTTTCAATATCTAATACATTATCTTTAACAAGTTCTAAATCGAATTTTAAATCAGAACTTGTTAATTTATAAGTATTTTTTAAAACAACAAAAACACCATTCTCATAACAATTTGCAATAATTTTATTTATATTAATATCAGTTATTTTCCCTTCAACTATTCCTGATATCTCAATTAAAAGTATTTTATCTTTGTAATCTAGTTTTTCTAATTTAGATTCTATATGAGACTTTGCTTCAACTGGATTTAGTCCATTGATCTCTATTTTCAAATATTCTTTTTCATATGTTTTAATAAAGATCCTTTTTATTTTTGTTTCTCTAGTTTTAAAATCAAATTCACATAAATTAAAACTAGGCGTTTCCCTTTTTAATTCTGAAAAATTATTTGGAAAAAGTGGACCTGGAAATGATAGTATTCCTGAATCGTATTTTCCTTCAATATGAGTATGAACATGTCCACCTGCATAATAATCAAATCCTTTTGGAAGGTAGCTAGATTTTACTTCTGTTTTTACAGCTTTCATAAAATCAGGTTTAAAATCATCTAAAGTGCAATGAAATAAAAAAATATTAAAATTTTCTTTTGATAAATTTGTTTGGTTTATATTTGTGTATATATTTTTATCAAGCCCATTTTTCTTTCCTAAAATTCCAGAAAGAATAGTATTTGTTTTTTCATCTTTTGTGAAATTTAATTTTACCTTGTTATGATCTAAGTATTCAAACTTACAAACATCTTTGAAAATTTGGGTTGTCTCAAGTAATGTTAAAAAACTTTTTCCAGTATTACTATAATCATGAGAACCACCTATAATGTAAAGTGGGATATTACTCTCTTTTAATTTTATTAATTCTTTAGCTACCTTTTCAACAAGTTCAATTGGTGGCATTGCATTATTAAAAATATCACCTGCAAATAAACAAAAATCTACTTTTTCTAAAATAACTTTTTCGATTGCTTTTTGAAAAGTTTTGAAATTTAAATCTAGTAGCTTTTTCTCTCTGTAAGCTCCTAAATGTAAATCTGCAAGATGAGCAAATCTAATATCTCCCATTTCTAATCACCTTTTTTCTTAATTCTCTTTGATCCCAATTATCTAAACCTAATTGTTTCTGTGCTAATTGATACCAAATTTCCCTCTGTGCTAATCTATCTTCATTTTGTCTATATAATTTCTCTTGCTCACTTTCTAATTGAAAAGTAGTTTTTCCGAAATTGTATAAACTACAAATGTTACTATTTAAAAAATAATTAGTGGAAGAAATAAAATTACTAAACTTATCTTTAAAAGATGGTCTCTTTTCAACAAATTTAATAGTAACTATAGGATTTTCTAATCTAACTTCTAAAAGCATAAAAGTAGTATTACTTGAATATTTATATAATTAACTAGTAAATACTTTTCTAATTCTAGCAACCAAATTTAGAGGTTTATTAGTTGACTCTGGAAACCAAATAACCTTTTCTGCTACAACAAACCCATTGTAAAGAATATTTTTTCTAGCATCAACTTTATCTGGCATAACTCCTCCTACTTTAACCTCATATCCTTGAGCTTCAAGAGAAGCAATATAATCAGTTCTAGAGTCAAAACTTTCTATTGGAAATTTAATAACATTTGTAGGAAGAACATCAGAATTAGATTTTGAAATTGGAACATAACGAGAACCTGTACACATTGGCATTTTTATTTAAACCCATCAATAATTTCTTTTGAGTGTTCACCAACATTCGGTTTATCAATAATATTTACAATAATTCCATCTTCATTGATTAGAAAAGTCTTTCTATCTGTTCCCATGTATTTTCTTCCATACATTGATTTTTCTACCCAAACTCCGTATGCTTTATTAATTTTCAGGTCTTCATCTGAAATTAACATAAAAGGAAGTTCTTTTTGTGAAACAAATTTAATATGAGATTTAATTGGATCTTTTGACACTCCAATTACAGTGATTGCATGTGAGACAAGTGAAGAATAATTATCCCTTATATTACAAGCTTGAGTTGTACATCCTGGAGTTAAATCTTTAGGATAGAAGTATAATGCTAATTTTTTACCTTTAAAATCTTTTAATGAAATTTCTTTTTCTTCAGAGTCAATTAAAGCTATTGCTTTAAAATCTGGAGCTTTGTCATTTATTTTTACCATAAGTATGAAAAGAATTAGAAATTTATAAAATTTGTTAATTATGTAATTAAAGTTAAAGTCTTTTCTAAACCACCTGTTAAACCATCTATTTTTTCTATTGCTTGCATTGCATATACTTGAGTACTATGATATAAATTCGTTACATTTTCAATTACTGCCGAAGCTGTAGAAATATCTTTATTACGACCTCCAAATATTGGGAAAATAACACCTAGACCAAAAACTTTTCCAAAATGAACTCCTCCTCCTATTCCAACGTCAAGCTCATCTCCAATAATTAATCCTGCTGTTCCATATAAACCTACTTTACTTCCTAAACCTAGAATACCTCCTCCATAAAGAGAAATTCCTATGTCTCCTATTGAAAATAAACCTTGTGACGTTTCTTCAGATTTTGAACCTCCGAAATCTCCTATTACACCTATTGCCGGTGCAGCCCAAACTAAACTTTCATCTTTTGAATTTGTATATTCTTTTGACATTTTTATCACCTGTAAATATTATATGTGATTTTACACATATAAAATTAAATTCCTAAATTCCCTTATTTGCCGAATTAAATGAAAGAAAAAAAGATAAAAATATTATTTTTGGAGAGGTCCTTGTAGATATTTCATAAACTGACTATCTATTGGAATCATAACTTTAGGTTTATTTTCTCCATTAAAAGTTTCAGGATAGGATTCTAAAGTTCTAAGTAATTCGAAAAACTTAGGGTCTTGTTTATATGCATCAGCATAAGTTCTAAGGGCTATAGCATCACCCTCACCTTTAATCCTTTCCGCAGTTTCGTAAGCTCCAGCCAAAATTGTAGTTCTATCTTTATCAGCTGAAGCAGTAATTTTAGTTGCTTCCTCAGCACCTTCTGATCTATATCCTTTAGCTATTCTTTCTCTCTCAGCTTTCATCCTATTAAAAACACTCTGAGCATTTTGTTCTGGTAAATCTGCTCTTTTAATTCTTACATCTGGAATACTAATCCCATAATCTGCTGCTTTAATATTTGATAACTCTGTAATATCTTCCATTAATTTTTCTCTTCCATATTCAATTTTATCAAATTCTCTTTGTTCAGTTGTTTGAATTGCCTGGTTAGAGCTTCTAACTATTTCAACTAAATTAACTTTTCCAGCATTTTCTCTTACACCTGAATAAATAATGTCAGCTAATCTTTCTCTCCCTCCATTCTCATTTACCACTGTTTTCATAAATAATAAGGGATTAAAAATTTGCCATCTTGCATAGGTGTCAATTTCTAATCTCTTTTTATCCCTTGTAACAATTTCAGTTGGAGCTGAATCATATTCTAATATCACATCTGGAAATTTATGAACTGTATCAATTAATGGCCATTTGAAATATAAGCCTGCTCCAGATTCAATATCATTCACAGGTCTTTCTTGGGAATTATTCCAATCTCTAACTGCTTCTAACCTTTCTTTGTCTTCTTTTCCATGTTCTTTAGAACCTAGAATTATCTTTACAGGATCGCCTAACCTAGTAATTACAGCTTGCTCTGTTTCATCAATTTTATATGAAACTGAATTCCAAGCTATAAGTCCTACCAAAGATGCAATTCCCCAATTTCTAATAGTTTTTAATTTCATTTTCTTAATACCTCTTCTAAACCTAAACTACTTTTATTCAAACCCAATAATGGAACAATTGAATTATTTGGACCTGTAACAACTATATCAAGATTAGGAAGAACTTTAGTCATAGTTTCTAAATACATTCTTGTTGCTGTTACATCTGGTGCTTTTGAATACTCAGTTAAAACTTCAACGAATCTCTGAGCATCACCACTCGCCTCTTTTATTCTTCTTTCTTTATACGCCTCTGCATCTTTAATTAATTTAGCAGCAGAACCTCTAGCTTTTGGAATAATATCATTTGCATAACCTTTTGCTTCATTAATTGATTTATCTCTATCTTCTCTTGCACTTGCAACATCTTGAAAAGCTGATGCAACTTGCGCAGGTGGATCAACATCTTGAAGTTGAACTGCAACTATATTAACTCCACACCTATAATTATTCATAATTCCCTGAAGATTTGTTCTAATCTTTTCTTGAATCTCTCCTTTACCTGTCGTAAGAACTTTATCAATTCCATGATCTCCAACAATTTGTCTAATGCTTGCTTCAGATGCATCTCTAAGTGTTCCTTCTACATCATCACAATTAAATAGATAATCTCTGGAATTAGTTATCTTGTACTGAACAATAGACTCAAGGTCAACTATATTCTCATCTCCTGTTAACATTAGAGCTTCTTCAAGCTTATCTTCAAACTGTGAAGTTTCTTGATCAATAGTTCTAAATCCTATTTCTAACCTTCTAACTTTAGTTACCTCTGGCACTGAAACTTCCTGAATTGGCCAAGGAATTTTAAAATTTAATCCTGAATTTGTTGTACTTATATATTTTCCAAATTGGGTTACCACACCTTCTTCTTTAGGATCTACAAAGTAAAATCCTGTTGAAAGCCAAGCAGCCGCTAAAACTCCAGCTCCAATTTTAATTCCCTTACTTATTCTTGATGGAACCTCCATCTCCATAATTTTTTTCTTTGAAGAATCTTCTTCATTATCATAATTTTCTCTCATTTAGTTTTCACCTCAGTACACTAATTAGTAATAAAACATATTTGAAATCTCTTCTCTAAAAATCCTTATTTGCCGAAAAATTTATATATTCTATTCAATTAATATATATAATGACTAGGATTGATAATGAAACTCCTCATAAAGAGGTTAAATTAGATGTTAAAGATAAGAAAATTTTAGATATACTTTCTGAAAATTCCAGAACTCCTATTTCACAAATTGCAAAGAAAGTTGAACTTTCAAGAGATGTAATTGGTTATAGAATTAAGAGATTTGAAAAACTAGGATTAATAACTAGATTTTATCCTAGACTTAATTTTTTAAAACTTAAATTTAATACATATCATATTTTTTTAGTTATTGATGGATCCAAAAGAGATAAAGAATTAATTGAAAAAGTAAAGTCTTTAGATGAGACTCTTTTTTTAATTGAATATTCAGATAGGTGGGATTTAGAAATTGTTTTGCTTTCAAAAAATATTAACAAATTAGACAAATTAATAACAGAACTACAAGCTGAATTCTCAGATACTATTATTGAAAGATCAGAATTACTTGAAATTAAAAAGTATCAATCTATTTTATTCTCTTATTATTTTAATAAAGATATTCCTAAATTAAATAAAAAAGAGCAAGAAACTATAAAGAGTGATTATTCAATTGATGAAAAAGACATATCTATTATTGAAGAGTTGTGTGGTGATTCAAGAAAATCTACTTATGATATTGCTAAAAATGTTAATTTGAGTGCTGATGCAATTGGAATTCGAATTAAAAAACTTGTTTCTGAAGAAATAATTAGAAAATTCACAATATTACCCAATCTTTCAAAATTAGATTACAAATGGTATACTTTTTGTATTAAAATGAATTTTTTTGATAAGGAAAATGAAAAACAGTTTAAGAAATTTATTGAAAATCACCCAGGAATTATTCGTTCAACAAAAACTTTTGGTGATTATGATATACTAATGTATATTGTTGCACAAGATCAAAAAGAATATCATAGATTAATAAAAGAAATAAGAACCACTTTCCCTCATATTATTAAGTATTATATTACTTTTATTGCATATAAAGAACATTATTTTAATCCTTTTCCAAATATTTTAAAAAATCTAAGTTTAAAATAAAAAAATTAAATTTTATTTAATAACCTTAAATAGGTTTTACTACTGTAATATGTGTAAAAACAAAAAGTTTATATAATAGATTAATTTAACAAAGTTATGGAATTAATATTAGAGAACCCTACGCTTCTTAAAAAGAGTATGGAGATTGTATCAGATATTGTTATTGAAGGTACTATCGTATTCAAACCTGATTATATGGAACTTATTGCATTAAATTCAAATAATGTTGTGATGGTTATTTTTAGACTTTTATCAACAAATTTTGAAAGTTATCAAGTTAAAGAAGATAGACAAATTTCACTTAGTCTTGAGCACTTAAGTAATGTTTTGAAGAGTTGTGATGAAAAAGCGAAATTAGTTATTACTCTTGAAGATGATGCTAATAAGATTAAAATTACAAGTTCTGGAAAAAATAAAAAAGAATTTGAATTATCATTAATTGATTTTACTGATGACAATTTACAAAAAGTCCCATCTTTAGATTTTCCTGTTAAAATAGTCTCAGCATCAAATAATTTGACAAATGCAGTTAGTGATTTAGGATTTCTAGAAGAAGGAGTTACTTTTAAAGTAAAAGATGGTAAATTCTCAATGGAAGGAAAGACAAACTCAATGGCAGGAAAAATTGATTTTAGTACTGATATTGATGTTAAAGCAAAAGAGGGTGAATTTTTAAGTCGTTATTCAATGGATTATTTGAAAAAGTTCATTAAAGCAGATAAAATTGTAAATACAGTTGAGTTAAGTTTTAACAATGATTACCCATTAAAAATCGAATATAAAATCGTTGATAAATTACTACTTGGTTTCATCTTAGCTCCACGTGGCGAAGATTAAATTAATTTTCATTATTCTTATTTACTACACTATTTCACCATAATTTTATAAATCTAAAGAACTAAAACTTATTATGCCACACCAATGCCTAGGATGCGATAGTGTTTTTGACAATACAACTGATGCAATTATTAAAGGATGTCCTGAATGCGGAAATAAGTTATTTTTATTTGTTAAAAAAATCCCTGTTGAAAAAGAACAAATTGAAATCTCTAAAGAAAGCAAGGAAATGATTCTAAAGGAAATTGGAAGTTTTGTTGATATTAATGATTCTGACTCACCTATTATTTTAAAGTTAGAAAATATTAGAATATTAGCGCCAGGTAAATATGAAATCGATATTAATCAACTTATGAAAAAAGAGAAACCAATTATTTACAAAGTTCAAGAAGGAACTTATGTTATTGATTTAAATTTTCTAGAGGTGAAATCAAATGTCTAGTACAAGTCAATCAATTAAAAAGAATAGCTTAAATGATAAATTAGATCTTATTTTAAGGAATCAAGATAAAATCCTTTCTAATGAGCGAAAAATTTTAGGTGAAGAAGAGAAAATTCAAGAGCTTGAAGAACTTGATTTAAAAAAAGATAATGATCTTGCAAAAAATGAAATGAACGCTTTAGAAGAGCTTGCAAGTTTAGAAAAACAACTTAAAAATAGTGTTTCAAACCCAATGAAAAATGTTACTAAAAGAGATATGTTCAAAGGATTTATCGGTGCATTTGTTGGAGTTATGGGACATTTTGCATTCTCTAAAGCAGCAGATATAGCGCCAACTTTAACATTTTATAGAGCAACTGTTCTCTATATTGTTGCATTTATTATAATTATTGTTATGCTTTATTATAGTGGTTTTAGAAAAATTCAAAAGCATATTATTTTAAAATTCATGCCATTAAGAGCGTTAGTTTTATATAGTGTTTCTATCATAACTGTAATATGGGTTAATTTGTTATTTGGTAAATTGCACATGCCATTTACCTTTAATGAAATTTACAACCTTGTTGCAGCAAGTATTATTCTTGCTGTTATGGGAGCTGGAACAGCTGATTTAATAGGAAGAGGTGAATAAAACTGATGGATGAAAAAAAATTATTGCAAGTAATTAGAATTTTAGATTCTTTAGAACAAAAAATTTCAGAGATTAATGGGTATATGGAAGTAAATAGAAATGATTCACATTTAGATTTAATAGACTCTAATTTGAGAATGTTTAATTCTAATCTTGAAAGGACTATTCAAGCATTAAGTAATTTATATAACTCAGAACCGTTAATAATGACTAAAGTGATTCCTGTTTTAAGTAGAATTCGAAATCTTCCAAGATTAGAAATTAGATTTAAATCAGCTATTAAAGAACTAAATACTACAATCAATTTCTTAAGAAATGAAATTCAAGATTTCAAAAAAGCAGCATAATTTTTACTACTAAAATACAAAACTTTATATAATTAAAAATCTAACTTTTATTAGGATGACGGAAAAACAAAAACTTCTAGAAGCATTGATTGAAAAATCAGGAAAATCTAAAGATGAAATTACTAAAATTTTAAATGAAAAGATTGATGAATTATCTGGACTTGTTTCTGAAGAAGGTGCTATTTATATTGTAGCGAATGATTTAGGGATTAGACTTGAACAAGAAAAACCAAAAAAAGATGCAGAATTTGCAAAGGTTGAAGGAATTACAGAACCAAAAACTCCAACTAGTTTTTTATGTAAAATTATAAGAAAATATGATAGAGTTGAATTCTCATCAAAAAGTGGATCAGAAGGTAGTGTTCAATCTGCTTTAGTTGGAGATGAAACTGGAGTTATCAGAGTTGTTTTTTGGAATGATAAGACTGAGTTGTTAGATAATATTCAAGATGGTGATATTTTAAAAATAATTAATGCATATACTAGAGTTAATAATAATTCAGAGAGAATTGAAGTTCACTACGGCCAATATAGTGATATTGAAGTAAATCCTAAAGGTGTAGAAATCAAATTAAAAGAATTTACGCCAACTAGTGATATTTCTTTTAAAGATAAAAAAATTTCTGAAATTGAAGAAGGAGAGAGAAATATTAGAATTACTGCAACAGTTACTGATTTTGATATTCCTAGATTTTATTTAGGGTGTCCTGAATGTTTTAAGAAAGTATTTCAAGATGAAGGAATTTACAAATGCGCACAACACGATGAAGTTGAAGCAAGAAGAATTCCTATTGTTAATATGATTATTGATGATGGTAGTTCTACTATTGCAATTGTAGGTTTTCGTGATAGAGCTGAAGAACTTACAAAAGAAAAAACTAATGAAATCTTAGGTTTTGCAGAAAATATTGATAAGTACCGAAGTTTTTCAAAATCAGTTATAGGCTCTAAACTAATTATTGGTGGAAATGCTAGTACAAATAGTATGACAGGTGAAAAACAAGTTTTAGTTAATCAAGTATTTGAGTTAGAATTAAAAACTGTTGATGAAGTTGTAAAAGAGCTTGTTGAAGACTCTAAAGAAGAAATTAAAAAAGAAACTAAAGTTGAATCTAAACCTGCTGAAAAAAAAGAAGAGAAAAAACCTGAAACTAAAAAAGATACTTTAGATGATGATGATTTAGATATTGATATTGAAGAAATTGACTTTGACGATGATTTATTATAATTTTAGGAATAAATCTCTGATTTTTAAGAAAACGAAAATTAACTAATAATTTTGGAATATAAAAAATTCCTATTTTTAACAAATCCTTAATTTTAATCAAATAATGCGTTTTTTAGGTAAGTTTTATAAATAAATAATCCTTAATTCAAATTAGGTAAAAAATGGCAAAAGATACGAGACACTTACTTCGTGCGTTCTTGTCGCTCACAATATTTTTTGTGACCATACGAGACACTTACTTCGTGCGTTCTGGTATCAAATTAAATAAATTACAGATAAAATAAAAAAATGGCAAAAGATTATTACAAAATTCTAGGTGTTGAGAAAGGAGCTTCTAAAGAGGATATAAAAAAAGCTTATAAGAAACTTGCTAAACAGTATCATCCTGATATTTCTAAAGAAGCTGATGCTGAGACTAAATTCAAAGAGATTAATGAAGCTGCAGGAATTCTATTAGATGATGAGAAAAAACAGAGATACGACACTTATGGGAGTGCTGATGGTCCACAAGGATTTGGGGGAGGTTCAAGTCAGGGCTTTGATCCACGAGATTTTGGAATAAATATTGATGATATTTTCGAACAATTTGGTTTTGGTGGATTTGGAGGAGGAAGCACTAGAGGTAGAAGCCAAAGACAAAAAAGAGATACTAGTTTGTATTCTGAAGTTGAAATTACTTTAGACGATGTTTATTTTGGTGTTGAGAAAGAAATTAAGATTAATCGTGAAGTTAAATGTGAAGATTGCTCTGGAAAAGGTGCTAAAAATTCTTCTGACATTTCTACTTGTTCACAATGTAATGGTCAAGGTTATGTTCTTGAAACTAAAAGATCATTTCTTGGAATGATAAAGTCACAAAGTATTTGTCCAACATGTAATGGATCTGGTGAAGAAATTAAAAAACCTTGTTCAAGTTGTAATGGATTAGGTTCACAAAATGAAAAAGATAATATCAAAATTAAAATTCCTAAAGGTGTTGACTCAGGTGTTACTTTGCGAGTTTCTGGAAAAGGTAATTATAGTCGTGAGGATAAAAGTTATGGAGATTTATATGTTAAAGTTTATGTTCAAAAAAGTAGAGATTACGATGTTGATGGTGCTGATTTGTATAAAACATTAGATATTAATTTTGTTCAAGCAACTTTAGGAGATAGTGTTGATTTTAAACATTTTGATAAAACTCTTAGTGTAAAAATTCCAGAAGGAACACAACCTAGTACAATTTTAAGATTAAAAGGAAAAGGTTTACCACAATTAAACTATGAAGGTAATGGAGATTTGTATATTAAAATTAATGTTGAAATCCCTACTAAAACAACTAAAGAGCAAAAAAATATTTTACACGATTATGCTAAAACTTTAAAAGATAAAAGCTTACTTGAGAGAATGAAGAAACTTTTTGGATAAACTAAAAAAATGGAAATATTTAATACACATAAATTTTTATTTACCCTAAATTATGAAAATAAAATTAAAGGACATAAAGTAACTTTTATTGATCGTGATGATAAAGAAAAAACTATAGTTCTAAATAGAATTGAAATTGGAACTTCAACTGTTACTTGTAAATTATTTGATGATGAGAACAACAGATATATTGTTCCATTTATTAAAGTTAGAGAAGTTCATACTTTAGATGGAGAATTAATTTGGGATTCTAAAGAAATTGATTTAGGTAATGTTAGAGTTATTAAGGGATTTGAAAAGAAGAAAAGAGAATAAATCTACAGTCCCCATAAAGTTAACAAAAATTTATTCTAATTTTTTTAACACTTGGGTGTCTCTTAGAGACCCCAAAGTGTATCTTCTTTACGCATTATTTCTGCAACGTCTTTTAGGGTTTGAACTTCATCTTTTGATAATAAATCTGTATTTTTCTTTAATGCTCTAAAGTTTTCTTCTCCCATAAAGGAATATAGTACTGTATCTTCTTGAGCGTGTCTTCCAATTATTAAATCTTCAATTTGAACTGCAGCTTGTTTACCAAATTCTAAAACTTTAAGATTATCATCTTTATCTTTAATTGATTTAACTTTACCAACCTTTCTACCCATATCTGTCATTAAACTAACGTGTTGTTTTAATGTTCCACCTGTTACTTCAACTCCTACAATTGCTGGACTTGATGCTCTAAAAATACAATTAGGTAAAATTCTAATTTTAAATGGCATAGTTAGTGATTGAAGTTTTTCACGATTAATTTCTACTTCTTTATTTTTAATCCATAAAGCTGAATCTTCAATTAATTTGTAGATAATATCATTTGAGATAATTTCAACTCCATACTCTTTTGCCATAACCTTTATTTCATCATCAATTTTTTGTGAGAAATTTAAAATTAAAGCGTTCTTTGGATTAGTTTTCAAATCTGCACCTGCATCAATAATATCTTTTTTAGTTATTTTCCCAATTCTTGCTTTACGAAGTGGAATTTCATGCTCTTCTAGAATATGACTAAGAGCTTCTAAACTTCCTAAAGTATCTGCTTTAACTAAAACTCCTTCTTCTCCATGTGTAAATGTGATTTCTGCTTTTTCTTTTTCTAAATCTGCTATATGTTTTTCAACAATTTCTTCACTTGTTCCTTTTCTTAGAGTAATAATTGGCATTCCTGCTTTTATATCGTCAAATTCTGGACAAGCAATTTTGATTCCTGAAGCGCTATGAACTTCTGGGACTGTTTTAAATTTAGTAGATGAATCTCTAATTTCTGCAAGTTCATTTGGTTTTAAAATAGATTTTAACCTTGATCTTTGAACACCGTCAACATCAAGTGCAAGAACTATATCTTCTGCTTTTATAACTCCATCATATAAAATAACATCATAAGTTTTTCCAAGTCCAGGGTAGTCCTTAACTTCTAAAATTACACCTTTAGACATATCTTCATTTGTAATTGTTAGTTTTTCTTGCATGTATTTTTGGGTAAGTCCAACAAGTGTTGTTATTAATTCTTTAACTCCTTCTCCTGTTTTTGCAGAAATTGGAACAATTGCAATATTTTTTGTAAAGTCTTCAACTCTATCATATCTATCTGAATTATATCCAAACTCTGATAATTTTCCTACAAGTTCATATACTTTTTCTTCTAATTTGTAAATTACACCCTGCTGTTGTAAATTAATATTGTCTAATAATTTTTTCTTTGGATCACTATTCCAACCTGCAACATTATCAACTTTGTTTGCAGCAACTATAAATGGAGTTTTCATAGATTTTAAAATTTCAACAGCTTCAATTGTTTGAGGTTTAAAACCTTCATTAACATCAACTACTAAAATTCCAATATCTGAAATTGAACCACCCCTTTTTCTTAATGATGTGAATGCTTTATGACCGGGTGTATCAATAAATAGAAGTCCTGGAATTTTAATTGAATTTTCAGGTAATACTCCTCTTACCACATTTAATATATCTTTTTTAGGAACTTCAGTTGCACCAATGTGCTGTGTAATTCCTCCTGCTTCTTTGTTAATTAATTTAGAATGTCTAATAAAATCAAGTAATGAAGTTTTCCCGTGGTCTACATGTCCTAATACAGAAATAATTGGTTGTCTTAAATATGCCATAGAAATTCTCCTTAAATCTACTATAATTAATTTATATTAGTTTATAAAAGATTTGATTAGAAATACGAGAGATCCAGGATTTATGCTAGACACTCACGTTGCTACCACCAACAATCAAAGATTCTTAACGCATTTGAACAATGTTCAAATAGTTCTTGCACATCGAAGATGAACTAAAGTTCAAATCCTTAGATATAGAAAAGAGCGGGGTATCCAGGATTTACTCTCTAAAATTTCTTCTTATCAATCTATAGAAATTTTTGGAAGCCAAAGGAACTACGTTCAAATCCTTGTTGTTATAGAAAGACGGGGTATCCAGGATTTGAACCTGGGTCCAGGCGTCCCAAACGCCCGATGATAGGCCAAGCTACACTAATACCCCAAAAAGAAAATATACCCCCATGGGGCACAAGAACGAAACAAAGTGTAGTGTCTCGTGTGTATTATTTATTCATCAGAAAAATCATCAATAGTGTATTTGAAGTCTTTTTCTTTAATTAAACCTTTATT
Source organism: uncultured Methanosarcinales archaeon (assembly GCA_964351975.1). Lineage (GTDB taxonomy): Archaea > Nanobdellota > Nanobdellia > Woesearchaeales > UBA583 > UBA583. The sequence goes on along the minus strand of CAYGPK010000004.1, from coordinate 29,567 downwards.
TACTAAGTATCCTTTTGCGATTAACATAAATGCTAAAGCTAAAGATCTTTTACCTTTGTTATTAATTGGAACAACTAAATCTAATTTATTTGTGAAATTATTAGTATCACAAAATCCAACTGTGAAAATTCCTTGTTCAAATGCTTCTTTAAGGATGTTTTTATCAGTTAATGGATCACAAACAATTACTAATTTGTATTCTTTAAAATCATCTAATGATGCGTTTGTAAGTTTACCTGGTAAGTATCTTGATGTGAATACGTCACAACCTATAATTTTTGAAAAAACAGTTAACGGTTTTTTTGCGTTCTCTCTTCTTCCCATAATTACAATATCAGAAGGTTCAAACTTTGAGATTAAACTGATTAAAATTTTAAGTCTTTCATCAATTTGCTCTGAATCAAAGATTTTCAAACCATCTGCTCTTGATTTATGAATAAACTTATTAGTGTATCCATTCTTAAATCTTGTTCCAATATGCACACCTGCTGTCAAATATTCTTCTACAGAGGCTAAGGGTTTATTTTCTGCCATATACCAAAATAAATGTAAATTGATTTATAAGCGTTTCTAAACGCTATACCAGAACGCACCAAGTAAGTGTCTCGTATAAAACTTTACTTAATAGTAAAACAAGAGTTTAACGCGCAATAGGCCTTAGCATATTTTAACTTTAGTTCTGAATTAGAATATAAAGTTATAATTGTTTCATCTTTTAGAACTTTATCACCACATCTTTTATGTATATAAATCCCTGCTGCCATATCGCTTGGAGCACCAAGCATAAATGCTAATTTCGAAACTTTTTTATTATCAATTTCTGTTAAAACTAAGTTTTTTTCAGCTTTAATATCATAACTATATTTAGCTAATTTAGGAATTACTTTTTTCCCTTGTGCTTTAATTATTTGATTAAATTTCTCATTTGCAAGTCCAAATTCTAAAATTTCAGTCGCCCTTTTCTCTCCTTCTCCTTTTTTACAAGCCTCTCCTAATTCTAAAAGTAATCCTGCCATTTCAATTGCTTTTTTTCTAAGCCTCATAGGTTGGTCTTTCTCATTTCTTAAAACCTTAAGAACATCTTTAGCCTCTAATAATGGTCCAATACCACGTCCAATAGGTTCGCTTCCATCAGTAATTATAGCTTTTAATTTCATATCTAAAGCTTTTGCTACTTTTTCAAACCTTCTCTTTAATCTATAACCCTCTAATTTATTTTTCACTTTAGCACTTTTACCTACTGGAATATCAAGTAAAATATGAGTTGAACCTGCACTTTTCTTCTTTGATAAAATTGAGGCAATCATCTGTCCTTCTGAATCAATTTCAAGCGGATGTTCAACATTAATGATTATATCATCAGCTGGACTTAAATCGAGTGAACCTCCCCAAGCAATACATCCTCCTACGGTTTTTACAATTTTATACATTTGAGATAAATCTAAATTTACATTTGCAAGAACTTCCATAGTATCTGCAGTTCCTGATGGAGAAGTTATAGATCTTGATGAAGTCTTTGGAATTATAAGTCCTGCTGCTGCAATTATTGGAATTACAATCATTGTTGTTCTATTTCCTGGAATTCCTCCAATACAATGTTTATCAACTACAATTTTATTTTTTTTAGTTTTAAAATTTAATTCTTTACCAACTGTAACCATTGCTTTTGAGAGTGCAATGGTTTCAGAGTCATTAAATGGGTGAGCAGTTCCCCCTAATACAAAGTAAGTTGTCTCAACACTTGTATATCTATTATTAGAAATATCTTTTATAATTTCAAGCATTTCATTTTCTTTAATTCTCTCACCCTTAAATTTTTTCTTTACATATTCAATAGATTTAGGTTTTTGCGCAGGAGAGATATTAACTCTGGAACCTTCTTTAATTCCAAGTTTATGAAATGCTTCTTCAAAAATTGCAATTTCACCTGGTTTTAATTTAATTTCATTATTTTTTTTTCTTACTGAATTTGAATCAATTATATTCAAATCTGATGTAATAGTAATACATTTATTATTTGTTGGATGATCACAAAATACATTTATTCTATCACCAATTTTCAAACCTAATTTTTTTGCATCATCTTCAAGTAGCATAACAATATATTTATGGTTTGTTTCGATTTCTAATTTTCTTGCTCTAAACATTGTTCTTATTAATTTTGTTTATTTTACTTTTAAAAGATTAGTTTTTCTTAAAGAGTTAAAACTAGTAAAGGAAGAGTTTTTAAAATAAAAATCACATTTAATATTTATCTTAAATTAAAGCCCTTTAGTGTACCAAACGCGATTTCACAAAAACGCTTTATGTGGTGGTTTCGCAAAAAGCTCAAGCCACGTTAAATAATAAATCAAAGCCCTTTAGTGTAGTGGACTATCATCTCTGGTTCTGGGCCAGAGGACTCCAGTTCGAATCTGGAAGGGGCTATAAAGATGAGAACTTAAAGTTCGAATACTTGGCTTTGCCAAGTGCTAAGAAATTTTGATAAGATATCTAAATAAAATTTCTGCTTGTCTGGAAGGGGCTATAAAAATGAAAATTACTCTAACTCTTTTTTAATTAAATTGTATATCTCTTCGTGAATATCTTCAATTGTTCTAATGTCTTTTTCATTTTCTACGCATTTAATTTCTCTCCAATAATCAAATTTCTTTGCTAAATAGCAAGCTCTTTCATAAGCATCCTTTAAATGTTCTTTTGAAGATTCATGAATATCATGACTTTTTCCTCCTTCAATATATTTTCTCTCTTCTTTTTTAGAAACTAATTCTTGTCCGATTAAATAAGGCATATTTAAAAAAAATACTTTATCTGGCTTAGGTATTTTAAATATTTCAAATTCTAAATTATCTAACCAATCTAAAAATTTATTTAACTCATCAATATCCTTTATCTTTCCTGATTGGTGAATTTGATTAGATGAAACATACCTATTTGAAATTATTATCCCACCTGTTTGTAAATGAGACTTCATCTTTTTTGAAGCTTCAAATCTATCAACAGCATAAAAAATTGATGCTTGATAAGGTGTTACTTCCTCTGCTTCTCCAAATTTACCATTTAGATATTCTTCTACAAGAGCTGCCGATTTTTGTCCATACTGAGGAAAATCAACCTCTAAAACATCGTAGCCTTCTTTTTTTAATCTTTCTATAATTAATTTAGACTGAGTTCCTTTCCCACTCCCATCTGTTCCATCAATAACGAAGAATTGATTTTTTACCATAATCTATATCTAACTCTTAGAGTATATAAAAGTTTTTAAAAGTAATAGACTTAAATTTAATTTATGGAAAAAAAACATGTTGCAAGTGCTGTTGTTTTAGGACTTAATGACGCAATTATTGAAATTACAGGAAGCCTTGCAGGACTTACTTTTGCTTTAGGGAGTTCTAAGCTAATTGGAGTTAGTGGTCTAATTATTGGAATTGCAGCTGCTCTTTCTATGATGGCATCAGAATTTTTATCAGAACAAGAAGATGGTGAAACAAATAAACAAGCTAAATATCTCGCACTTCTTACCGGTATTGCATATATTGTAACTGTATTTCTTTTAGTTGTGCCTTATTTTATTTTTACAAATGTTTGGTATTCACTAATTGCTATGCTTATTATTGCAATTTTAATAATTATTGTATATTCAATTTTTATGGCTAAAAGTACAAATCAAAAATTTTCTAAGAGATTTTGGAAAATGGCAATAATTTCAATGGCAGTTGCTTTTGTGAGTTTTATAATTGGGTACTTATTAGAAACAATGTTTGGAATTAGAGTTTGAAAATTAGTAATTAATTAAATAAAAAATTAGTTTTCATAAATTGGATGTTTGTCACACATTTCTTTTACTTGTGCTCTTACTTCATTGTGAATTTCTTCATTATCCATATTCTTAATTATCTTTGAAATCATAACTCCTATTTCATAACATTCCTTATCATCTAATCCTCTAGTTGTTACAACTGGCGTTCCTATTCTTAAACCATTTGGATTCATAGGTGATGTCTCATCATCTGGAATTGAATTTTTATTACAACAAATTCCAACTTCATCTAAAGTAAATTCTGCATCTTTTCCTTTAACACCATTAGGTCTTAAATCAAGTAATATTAAATGATTTTCAGTCCCACCGGTAACTAAAGTTATATCATTGTCAAGTAAGCCTTGCGCCATTGCTTTTGCATTTACAAATACTTGAGCCTGATAAGTTTTAAACTCAGGTTTTAGTGCTTCTCCAAATGCAACTGCTTTTGCTGCAATTACATGTTCAAGTGGACCACCTTGAAGTCCAGGAAAAATAGCTTTATCAATTGCTTTTGCGTGTTCTTCTTTACAAAGTATTAATCCACCTCTGGGTCCTCTTAGAGTTTTATGTGTTGTTGTTGTCATAACATCAAAACCACAATCTAGAGGATTTTCTAAAACACCACCTGCAATACTTCCTCCTATATGTGAAACATCTGCCATTGTATATGCACCTACTTCATCGGCAATTTCTTTGAATTTCTTCCAATCAAGAGTTCTTGTATATGCACTAAAACCTGCAAGAATTAATTTAGGTTTATGCTTAATTGCCATTTCTCTAAGATTCTCATAATCAATTACACCACCATTCTCTAAATCAGTTTTGTATCTTACAAAATTAAAAACTTTAAACATATGAGTTACCGGATGCCCATGAGTTAAATGTCCTCCATGTCCTAAATCCATTCCTAAAATTGTATCACCTGGTTGTAATAATGCAAAATAAGTTGCAATATTCATAATAGCACCTGATAATGGCTGAACATTTGCATGGTCTGCTCTAAATAATTGTTTTGCTCTATCAATTGCTAATTGCTCAGTCTCATCAATGAATTGATTTCCACCATAATATCTTTTTCCAGGATAACCTTCTGAATATTTATTTGTTAAAACACTACCTTGCGCTTCCATTACAGCATCAGATACAATATTTTCAGAAGGAATCAATTCAAGAGTATTTTTTTGTCTCTCAACTTCTTTCATAATACTCTCATAAACTTGAGGGTCAGCTTCTTTTAAATTTTCTAAATGTGTTTTAAAGTTCATATTAAATCTTCATTTTAAGAGTATTTAAATCTTGTGTGTTTTCTAATCAAAAGTATTTTCTTTAAAATAAAAATTATTAAATTAATATCTCTTTCCTGTATTTAAAGAACAAAGTTTTAAAAATAAGCTTAATGTTATTTAAGTATGATTTTAACAAAAGATAATCTTTTAAGGTACGTTCGTGAAAAAAAATATGTTACTCCTACTAATGTTGCAGAAAATTTTGATACTTCAACAACAATCGCATCAGCCGCTTTATCTGAAATTGCAAAAGAAAAAACTATTTCAATAACTTATTTTAAATTATCTTCAAGCCCTTATTATTACGACCCAAGACAAAGTGAGTGCCTTATTGAAATTGGTGAAAAACATTTTTCCAGTTATGACAAAGAAATATTTACTATGCTTAAAAATAGTCAAGTTGTTAATGATAGTTCATTATCGATTCAGCTAAGACTCGCAGTTGAGAGAATAAAAGATTTTGCAATTCCCCTTGAAATTAATTTTGAAGATAGTGTACTTAAATTTTGGGTATGGTATCTAAGAGATATTAGTGAGACTAAAAAACAAATTTTAGAAGTTTTGAATCCTGTTAAAAAAACAGAAGAAAAAAAATCTGAAAATAAACAACCGACAAAAGCACCAATTACAAGAGAAATTAAAGAACAGGTAAGAGTTGAAAAAGAAGAAGTAATCGTTAATCCTTTTGAAAATAATTCTAATCATTCTAATGAAAGTAAATCTGAACTTTTTATTGAAAATTATTTTAAAAAAAATTATTTAAAAGTTGAGAATAAAAATAAAGAAGAAAAAACAATTGAATACAATGTTTCTCTTACAGTCAACAAATTAAAAATACTATTTGATTCGATTTATTTTTTAAAAAAACCAACTGATGCCGATATATTGAAATTCTATATGTCTTCACAAAAACCTAAAATTATATTTATTGAAAATGCTCCTAAAAAAATCTACAAATTAGCTGAGAGTTTGGATAATTTAGAAATTGTTAACATCTAAAAATGAAATATTTCTTAATACACGGTTCTTTTGGAAATCCAAATGAAAACTGGTTTCCTTGGTTAAAAGAATATTTAGAACAAAAAGGAAATGAAGTATTCATACCAACATTTCCAACTCCACAAAATCAATCTTTAGAAAGTTGGACAGAAGTATTTCATTTCTATAAAAAACATATTGATGAGAATACTATTTTTATTGGACATTCGTTAGGTCCAGCATTTATTCTCTCTATATTAGAAAATCTAGATTTTGAAATAAAAAAATGTATTTTTGTCTCTGGTTTTTTAGGATTAATTGGAAATCCTGAATTTGATAAAATAAATAAAACTTTTACAACTAAAGAATTTGATTGGAATAAAATTAAAGCTAATTGTAGTGAATTTATTATGTTCAACTCGGATAATGACCCTTATGTATCCCTAGAAAATTCTTTGAAGTTAGCAAAGAATTTAGAAATTGAAATTAAAATCATTAAAAATGGAGAACATATTAATGAATCTGCAGGATTTAATAAATTTGAAAAAATTTTGGAGTTTCTAGAATAATGAAAGATAAATTAAACTTATTTCTAAAGGGAATTTTGATGGGAATATGTGATTTAGTTCCAGGGATTTCAGGTGGAACAATTGCATTTATTACTGGAATTTATGAGAGATTAATTTGCGCTATCTCAAATTTTAATTTTAAGAACAAAATCAATTTTATTAAAAGCTATTTTAATAATAATATAAATAAAGGTAAAAAAATAAGATCCGAAATTTTAAAAAAACTAGATTTAGGATTTTTAGGAATACTGTTTTTAGGAATTGCTACATCAATAATTTTAGGCTCACATATTATCTCTTATTTACTTGAAAATTATTTTATTTATCTAATGTCATTTTTTGTAGGATTAATCCTAGTTTCAACAAAAATAATCTATAAAACCATTGATAATCACAATGCTAAAAATATAAGTTTTGCAATACTTGGTTTTTTCTTTGGTTTTGCTCTTTTGTTCTTATCACCTAAAGAAATCTTAAACCCTAGTTATTTCTATATTTTTTTGGGAGGATTTCTTGCAGTTTCAGCTTTATTTTTACCAGGAATTTCAGGATCTTTTGTACTTCTAGTATTAGGACTTTATGAATTTATTATTAACTCAGTTAAGGATTTATTTGTAAATTTTAAAACTTTAACTATGTTCTTAATAGGAGCTGTTCTTGGTGCTTTTTTTATTTCAAATTTAGTTTCATATTTATTCAAAAAAGATAAATCTCTAACATTATATGTTCTATTGGGTATAGTCTTAGGATCTTTAATTATTCCTATAATGAGAATTATTCAAGATATTAATGAAATAAATTATATAATTATTTTTGGATTAATTATTAGTATATTTCTAGGTAGTATCTCTGGACATTCAATTGAAAAATTTGTTCAAATTAAGTAAAAAAATCTACATTATTTTTTATCCATTGCAGCTTTTACTAATCCATAAAATAAAGGAGCAGGAACTTCTAGTTTAGATTTTAATTCTGGATGAGCTTGAGTTGCAACAAAATAAGGATGTATTTCTTTGGGTAATTCAATAAATTCTACTAAATCTCTTTCTTCTGACTTTCCTGAAATTATCATTTTAAATTTTTCAATAATTTGTGCATATTTTGGATTAACTTCAAATCTATGTCTGTGTCTCTCTAAAACTTTATCATTATTAATTAGGTTAAATTTTTCATAATAAGTTTTAATAATTCCTTCTTTTAATTTTGCTTCATATGAACCTAGTCTCATTGTTCCTCCCTTTTTAACAATCTTTCTTTGTTCATCTAAAAGTGTAATTGCGCAATCTTCACAATTCTCATCAAGTTCCATTGAAGTTGCATCAGAAACCCCACAAACATTTCTTAGAAATTCTATAACTGCAAGTTGTAATCCATAGCATATTCCTAAATAAGGTATTTTGTTTTCTCTTACAAATTTAATAACCTCAATCTTTCCTTCAACACCACGTGATCCAAATCCACCTGGAACAATAATTGCGTCTGATTTTTTTAATAAATCGTAATCTATCTCTATTGATGTATCAAGCCATTCAATATTAACTTTAACACCTAAATTGTATTCACAGTGTCTTAAACTTTCAACAACACTTGCATAAGAGTCTTCTAAATCTAAATATTTTCCTGCAATAGTTATTGTAATTTCTTTAGTTTTTTCTGAATCTAAAAGCTTATTCCAAAGATTTAATTTATTTTTTTTAGGTACTTCTAGATTTAACCTTTTACAAATTCTCTCAATTAAATTTTGTTCTTCAAAAATTTGTGGAACTTTGTAAATTGAATCTAAATCAGGAGCAGAAAAAACATCATCAAAATCAACATCTGAAAATAATGAAATTTTCTTTTTTGAGCTCTCACTTAAAACTTCACTACACCTTGCAACAATAAAATCTGGCCATATTCCTTTTTTATTCAACATACTAACGCTTTGCTGAGTTGGTTTTGTTTTTTGCTCTTTAACACCATAGGGAATTGGAACATATGTTAAATGAACATAACAAATATTTTCTTCTCCTACTTTCTTTTTTAATTGTCTAATCCCTTCTACAAAAAGTTCATTTTCTAAATCTCCAATTGTTCCTCCAACTTCAATAATTATAATATCTGAATCTGTTTTATCTGCAACATCAATTAACTTTTCTTGTATTAAATCAGTTACATGAGGAATAAATTGAACAGTCTTTCCTAAAAAATCCCCTCTTCTCTCACGCATTCTAATACTTTTGAAAATTTTTCCCATAGTAATGCTTTGATCTTTAATAGAACTTTGTCCTAGAAATCTTTCATAATGTCCAAAATCCATGTCAACTTCTGCTCCATCATCAAGCACAAAAACTTCACCATGTTCAATTGGATTCATAGTTCCAGGATCAGCATTTAAATAGCCATCTAATTTAATTGGGCAAACTTTATATTTTTCTGAGAAAAAAAAACCTATACTTGCTGCAGTTATACCTTTTCCTAAACCTGATAATACTCCTCCTGTAACTACAATAAATTTTTTTTCTTTTGTCATTTTAAATCTTATATTATAATATTTAGAAAGCTTGAAGTTATATAAATTTTTGTAGTAAAAAATTATAGATCTTCTTCTTCTTCTGGAATGAATTTTTGTTCAAAAATTTCAAATTCTTTTAATTCGTTAAAATCAAAATACACAAATCTAATTCCTAACCCTGCTCTTAAAATTGCACTTAAAACTGTCATATGTTCAAGTCCTGTCCCTGAGGATAAATTTAAAGCAATTTCGAAATCTTTGATTTCTTTTTTGAAAAAATCTGCTAATTTTTCAAAACTTTTAGTTGGATGTTTTTCATCAAATTTTAATTTCATAGCTCTATCAGTTTTAGCATCATAATTCTCGTATGCGTATTCATTACAGATTAAATAAACTTTATCCCATTTCTCTGCATTTATTAAAGAATTAACTTGCGCCCACGTTCCTTTTCCGCTGCTTAAAAGTGCTATTAAATTTGCCATAATATTGTAATAAAGTTAATATTTATAAAACTATTTCTTAATATAGAAAATTCCATTTTCATTTGAATATTCTTTGGAATATTTGTACCCACTACTATGATTGAAATTTTCTAAATCTTCTCTAGTTATTTTGTCTTTTTCGCAAATGTAATTAATTAATTCTCCTTTTAATTCTTTTGAAAAATGAGCGGTTTGCTTTAATTTACCATTCTTTAATTGCGCAAATATTATCTTGTAATGCTCTGAGTTAATATCTTTGTAATCAATTACTTTTCTGTGAGTTTGAGGTAGTATATCAATAATTATTTTACCAGTTAATTCCTCTTTTAATATATTTTTAAGTTTCTCTTTCCAAAAATTTGTTAAATCTAAACTTTGTAATTTAGCACTAATTTTTAATTTGTAATTTGGGATTAAATCTTGAGGTCTTATTAATCCTAAAAGAGCATCAATAAATAAAATTGAACTATTGAAATTTTCTTTTTGCTCTTTCGTCATATTTTCAAAATTTATTGCTTTAAACATCACGCCACTAAAACGCGATACAGAACTTGTGACTTGTGATTGTGCGATAGAAGTGTTGATTTCTAAAACATTTAGTAAATTATTTCCTTTAACACCAAATAGTTTTTCTAATTTTGATTCTGATTCAGATTCAATTGTTTTAATTAAATTATTAAAAACTTCTTCTCTTTCTTTTTCTAAATTAAACGAGAGACTTATTTTTTGTTTTTCTCCATCTTCATTTTTTCCCTCTGATGGAGGGAGAAGTATAATGTAATTTGTCATAATTAAAAGATAAAGGGATAAATATTTAAAGGTTGCTTTTTAGATTTAATTATGGCGGTTGTTGATTTAAATCAAAGTTTTCAAGGACTTTTTATTATAATGTTTATTTTTGCATGTGTATATGTTTTTATGAAATATTCAACTATGAAGAATAATGATAGAAATAATCGTTAATTAAATTAATCGTATCTTGGTGGTTCTGTTCTGTAGACTAGGACATCAACTCTTTCTTTTATTCTACTTTCATTAAAAAATATTTCACCTTTACTGAAATCTATATAGTCAAAATTATTAGTAGAAATTAATATAAATGTATTTTTAGGTAAATTCAATTTTCCAAAATTGTTATTTATTTTGCCATCAACAACTTTAGGAGAATTTCCATAAATTATATATGTCAAAGCTGAAGCAAGCTTTTCTGAGTCAATTAATTTAACTGGAATTCCTAAAGTTGGGTGTTCTAAATTTTCTTGATTTCTAATTAGTTCTTGAAATCCATCTTCATATATCCTCTCTCCATTATAAGTCTGAGTACATAAAAAAAGAAAGTTAGGGATATCATTTCCAAATAAGTTTTTACTCTCTTTACTAAATTCGATATATAGCCAAGCTTTACTTTGCTCAAACCTTTGAATAGAACCAAATTGATTTGAAATTTTTCTATACTTATCCCATGAAAAACCATTAGGTAATTCTTTATTTTTTTCATCAATTGAAACTATTCCAACTTCTTCAAAAAAACTAGGTTCAAACTTACACATCAGTAAAGGTTGATCTTCTAATGAACTAAGCTCTTGATTATTACTTAAATTGAAAGTTTTCCCTTTAAATGAGTTGGGAAATGTATAAGACCAGTATAAATCATTTAATTGAAATTCTTGATATCTAATTGAAACTTTTGATAAATCTTTCCCCCTAATTACGTCTGAGATAATTTTTAATAATAAACTTTCTGCAGGAAATAAAGCTCCGTGAAAATTCATTTTAGCTCCTTTTGGATAATCAGATTTTATAGAATTTAAACTCTTTTTATCATTTTTAACTTTAACTTTAATCTTTTTAATTCTATAAAGCTCATTTTTTTGAGGAATTTTTAAAGGATAAGGAAAAGTTATAATTAAATAGTCTTCTGAATCCTCTCTCACTCTCTCAACCGAACCATTTTTAGGTTCAATTTTTGTAGAAACTTTTGGAACTTCTTTAGGAGAGTCTAATCCTAAAGTTTTTTTTAGAGCATCTAGCATAACTCTTTATCATTTCTATTATTTATAAAACTAATTGAACTTAAGAAATAGTGTTTAATTAATTTTAAATTGAAATTCTTTTCCAGCTTTGAAGGTAATTTCTTTTGTACTTGTTACTGATTTCAAATCCTCAATAGAGTCTTTTATGAATTCTTGTAATTGTTTGTCTGCTGTAATTTCAATTTTATCAAGTTCTTCTTTCATAGATAACTGCTTTTCTGACTTGTATTTTCTAACTCCAGAAACTATCTCAACAAATTTGTTTCCATTTTCAATTATCTCTTTATTATCATATTGTTTATTGTATATTGGATAATTTGATTTATGAATACTCTCTTCCTTCTCAAATTGTTTATAGAATATTTGATAAATATCTTCAGTAATAAATGGCATAAATGGAGCAAACCCTTTTAATGAATTTAATAGAGCATAATAAATTGCTTTTTGAGCTTTTTTAGTTTCTTCTTTGTATTTATCTGGGTTCCAAAGTCTTGTTTTTACAATTTCTAAATAATTATCTGCTAAATCTCTCATGAAATATATCTCAAATTCTGATTTTGCTCTTGAATAGTCATATTTCTCAAAACCATCTTGGGAAAGCTTAATTGTATTTTGTAGTTTTGCAATAATCCATTTGTCAATTGACTTTAATTCTTCAAATTTAAATTCTCTATCTTTATCTTTGAAATTTTCAAGTAGCATACTTGCAAATTTGTTTGCATTATACAATTTGTTAGCAACTTTAATTCCTGAAGTTACTTCTTTTTCTGGAAATGGCATATCTGCTCCTAACTTTGCACTTGCTGCAGCAAATCTCAATCCATCATTTGAATACTTTTGAACTATCTCTTGTGGAGCAATTGTATTTCCTTTTGATTTACTCATTTTACTTCCATCAGCAGCAAGTACCCAACCTGTAATTGTCACATCTTTCCAAGGGTTTGTTCCATAGATTAAGTTTGTTTTTGCCATAGAATAGAATAACCAAAAATTGATAATGTCGTGACCTTGAGGTCTTAAACTCATTGGATAAATTTTGTCATAAACTTTTTCTCCTTTCATTAAATTAGATGCTAAAAATACAGATGATGCTGATGTGTACCAAGTGTCAAATACATCTTCTTCTGCTATAAATTCATTATTTCCACAACTACAGTTTTTATTTGGTTTAGATGATGTTGGATCAACTGGTAATTGAGATTCTTCTGCAAAAATAGGAGTTTCACATTTACTACAATACCAAACGGGAATTGGAATTCCAAAACTTCTCTGTCTTGAAAATCCCCAATCCCAATTTAATCCTTTAATCCAATTTTCAAGCCTATGTTTCATAAACTCTGGAGACCAATTTAATTTTTGAGCAAATTCAAAAAATTCTTCTTTTCTATCTAAATAAGAAACATACCATTGTTTTGAAATAATATACTCAACTTCTGCTCCACCACGCTCACCAACATTTACAATATGTTCTATCTTATCTTTTTTAATTAAAGAACCTTCTTCTTCTAAATCTTTAATTATTTTACTTCTTCCTTCTGTTGACGCTGTTAAGCCCTCGTATTTTCCAGCTCTTTTGTTTAATTTTCCTTTCTTATCTAACAAATCAATTGGTTTAACATCTTTGTGTCTTGCCATCCATTCAACACAGTCCAGCCCACCATAAGTACAATAATAAACAATTCCCGTTCCATACTCTGCTTTAACTGAAATGTCATGTCCTATTTCAACACTTAAATTTGAAATTGGGATAATTACATTTTCTCCAATTAAATCTTGACCTTTTAATAACTGTGCAACTTCATACTCAAAATTTGCAAATTTTTCAATATAAGTTTGAGCACCAGTAATCCAATATTCATTACCAACTTTTAATTTAACATATTCTCCCTCATCTTCAATACTCATTCCAACACATGCGTGAAGTAATTCAGGTCTTGTTGTTGCATAAATTAAATAAGTATCTTTACTATTTTCAAATTTTGCTTTAATATAGTTTAAAGTTGACTTTACTTTTTTATCTTCAAGCTCTGCTTGAGCAATCGCTGTTTGAAAAACTCTATCCCATAAAACTGGTCCTTCTTTTCTATATACTAAACCTTTCTTTGCTAATTGTAAAAATGATTCTTGAGAAATCTTTCTTGAATAATCATTAATTGATGAATAAGCTAAATCAAAGTCACAGGATAATCCTACATTTTTAAAATCTTGAAGAAAATGAGGTCTTTCTTCATCTAGAAAATCAATTGTGATTTTAATTGCTTCTTCTCTTGAAACTTTTCTTAAATCTACTTTTTTTTCTTTTTGAACTAGTTTTTCAGTTGGAAGTCCATTATCATCTGTTCCAAAAGGATAGTAAACTTCAAATCCTTTCATTCTCTTATATCTTGCAATAAAATCTGTTTGAGAGTATGAAAATGAGTGTCCAATATGCATTCTTCCAGAGATTGTTGGAGGTGGAGTATCAATTGAAAAAACTTCTTTTTTTGTATTTTTATCAAATTTAAAAATGTGATTTTTTTCCCAAAATTCTCTAATTCGAGGTTCTGCCTCTTTTGAATCATATTTATTACTAAAATTTGTCATATTTAAAATACCTAAGGGTCATATTTAAAGGTTTTGGTTACTTTTCTTAGCAAAGTTTATAAGAATGGAGATTGTAAATTTTTTATGGTATTAGAACAAAATATAGTTTCAATTATAATATTAATATTTATTTTAATTATTTCATCACTTCCTTTATATTTTGCCGTTTCTCTATTAGGGGGAAGAGCGTCAATTTTAAATTCCTTAATTGTTATGCTTATTGCATCAGTTTTAGGAATAGTAATGCAAATAATTTTTCCTGTTTTTGGTCCTTTTATTGGATGGGTATTACTTATCTGGGCTTTCCACGAAATATTTAGATTGAAGTGGTTAAAGGCAATTTTAGCTTGGATTCTTTGGATTGTATTTATTGTTATTTTTGGATTTCTGCTATCATTAGTTGGACTTGCTAGCTATCTTATAACTTTATAATCTTCTTAATTTTTTATCCAAAACCTTATCAATAAGTATTTTCTGCTTTAGTATAATGAGAGCTAGAGTTCAAAAATTTATTTCAGTATCTGGGTATACTTCAAGGCGTAAAGCTGAGGAATTAATTAGAGAAGGACGTGTTAAAGTTAATAATGAGATTGTTTCTTTAGGTGATACTTGCTCTGAAACCGATGAAATTAAAATTGATGATGTTAAAATTTCCTTTGATTTAAAAGATAAAATATATATTATTATGAATAAACCTATGGGTGTTGTTTGTTCTAATGATGATCCACATAATCCTTCTAATGTGTTTGATTTACTTTCTAAATCTGATTCTAAGTCTAATTTATTTAGTATTGGAAGACTTGATAAATACACAACGGGATTAATAATTCTAACTAATGATGGTGAATTTTCACAAAAAGTAATTCATCCAAGTTCTAAAATTAAGAAAGAATATATGTTATTATTAAATAAAGATTTGGATGACAAAGATAAAAATGCAATTGAAAACGGTTTAGTCTTAGATGGATATCAATTAAGTAAATGTGTAATTAATGAAGTTGGTAATAAAACTTATACCATTTCAATAAATGAAGGTAAGAAAAGACAAGTTAGAAGAGTTTTTGAGATTAAGGATTATAAAGTTATTAATTTGAAAAGAACAAAAATTGGGAATTTGGAATTGAAAAAATTTAATTTAGAAGAAGGACAATACAAAATAGTTAAAAAAACTGATTTAGATAAAATATTTAAATAGAATTAAGAATTTAAATCCTAATATTTATAAAATCTTATTCTTTAACATATTCTAGATAGAAATATGGAAAGAACACATACTTGTAATGATTTAAGAATAAAAGATGATAAGGCGGCAGTTACGCTTATTGGTTGGGCACAAAGAATTCGTGACCACGGTGGAAAGAAGTTTATTGATTTAAGAGATAGAGAAGGTCTTACACAAATCGTTTTTGATCCTGATGTAACTAAAGAATTCTCTGAAGCTGAGAACTTTAAACGTGAATACTTACTTCAAATTAAAGGAAATGTTAGACCAAGACCAGATGGGACAATTAATAAAAAATTAGGAACAGGTGAAGTTGAAGTTATTGTTAATTCTTTTGAAGTTATTTCTAAATCTGAGACATTACCTTTTGAGATTGATTCTGAAAATTTAAGTGAAGTTAATGAAGAGTTGAGAATGCAATACAGATACTTAGATTTGAGAAGACCTGAAATGTATAAAACTCTTAGAAATAGAAGTAAATTTACTAAAAAAATTAGAGATATTTTTGATGCTGAGGGTTATATTGAAGTTGATACACCAATCTTAACAGCATCTTCACCTGAGGGAGCTCGTGATTTTTTAGTTCCTAGTAGAAAAAATAAAGGCGCTTTTTTTGCTCTTCCTCAAGCTCCACAAATGTTTAAACAAATTTTAATGGTTGCAGGTTTTGAAAGATATTATCAAATTGCAACTTGTTTTCGTGATGAAGATTTAAGAAAAGATAGACAATACGAATTTAAACAAGTTGATATGGAAGTTTCATTTTTGTCACAAGAAGAATTATTTGAATTTATAAATAAAGTTATGAGTGAATCATTTAAAGAAATTTATGGAATTGAAATGAATGAAGGAATTCAAAAGTTAAGTTATTTTGATGCTATGGACAGATTTGGTTGTGATAAACCAGATTTAAGAATCAATATGGATGAACTAGTTGATGTTTCAGAAATTGTTAAAAATTCAGGATTTTCAGTTTTTGCAAACAATGTTAAATCCGGTGGTCTTGTTAAAGGATTGAGATTAACAAATGGACAAGAACTTTTAACTAGAAAAGATATTGATAAATTAATTGAAGTTTCACAAAGAGATTGGGGAGCAAAAGGTCTTGCTTGGATGAAAGTTATGGAAAATGAAATTGAAGGCTCTATTTGTAAATTCTTTAAACCAGAAGAACTTTCAAATATTCGCTCCTCATTTAAAGCTGAAAATGGAGATTTATTGTTCTTTGTTTCAGATTCATTTGCAAACACCAATAGTATTTTAGATAATTTGAGACGTCACTTAGCAGATAGATTTGATTTGATGGATAAGGATAAACATATTTTAACTTGGATTGTTGATTTCCCTCTTTTTCACTGGGATGAAACTTCTAATAAATTAGATTTTGAACACAACCCATTTACAATGCCTCTTGAAGAAGATGTTAAATATCTACTTGATATTTCTGTTAAAGATATAGAAAAAGAAAAAGAAAAGTTATTAGGTCTTGTTTCTGATTGTTATGATTTAGTTTACAATGGTGTTGAAATTGCATCAGGTGCTAAAAGAATTTATCTGCCTGAGCTTCAAAGTAAAATGTTTGAACTTTGTGGATTTAGTAAAGAAGATATTGAGAAAGGATTTGGTTGGTTTGTTAAAGCGTATAATTTTAGTGCACCGCCACACAGAGGATGTGCTTTAGGTCTTGATAGAATTATTACTTTACTTGAAGGAAAATCTAGTATTCGTGAAGTTATAGCATTTCCAAGAAATAAACACGGGTTCTGTCCATTAACAAATTCTCCTAATACTATTGATTCAAGTTTACTTAAAGAATTAGGATTAAAATTAGATATTAAAGAAGAGAAGAAGAAAGAGTAAAAAATTATTCTTTAATCTATATTATTTTTAATAAAGATTCTAAATAAAATATAAAATTTCTAAAATATGAATTTAATTTAACTTTTTCTTCTCCTAATTTACTTATATCTTTCTTATCTATTTGTGTAAAAGAATCTATTGTTTGAACTAAATTTTGTGCATTAAATAATAAATTATGAATAATGCTTCTCTCATTATCTGTTAATTTTGAGTCTTCTTGATTTAAAAGGTTCAACAAAGATAGTAAATTAAGAGATTCTGAATGTGGATTTATTAAACTATTTTTTAATTTAGCTAATAATTGTGTAAGTTTATCTAAAGTTGAATCTAATTTCTCAAATTTGGAAGGTAACTCATTAATTGGAGCTCCATCTAAAAAATCCCTTAATAATGTAACTAATTGATTAAATGCAAGTTTATCTATCTCTTCTAATTCTATCATAAAATAAATTTAATTTTCAAATTTATAAATGTTTCTTTAAGTATTTTGAAAATGGACTATTAGCTTTACCTGTTAAAAATACTGGTTTAAATATGAAATATACGATTATATTTGCAAAAAATATTACTATTGCAAAGAATTGAATAGTTGCAGTTATTCCAAAAGATGCTACAAAATAAGCACTAATTAATGTTGCAAAAAAAACACCTAATTTTGATAATGATGAATAAGAACCTACTATTTCTCCTTGAATATTTTTCTCTTTTGCAATACCTCCCATTAAAGACCAGGCATTCACATTCCAAATACTGCTACCAATTCCATAAACTATAAGTATAATTACAAGTAAAAATAAATTTGAACCAATGTATGGAAGAAAAATCATAGATACAGAAGATATGAAAACTCCTAAAATTACTCCAAACTCACTTGATATTGTATCTGAAATTCTTCCAAAATAAAATTGAAAAATATGCATAAATGCAGGTATTGCTAAAAAAAATCCTAAATAATATGTTGGTAAATTTAAAACTACAATAACGTAAATTGGAAAGAATATCTTAAATATCTCCCCTTTAGCATTCATTAGAATTCCTATAAATGCCATTGCTTTTAATTTTCTATAACTTAAAAAATTGAAAATTTCTGAAAATGGATCAAAATCATTAAATTTAACTTTCTTTTTTTCTCTTTCTTTTTCTGGAAGAGAAAATAAAAAAATAAATGAAATAATTAAGAAAAATACACTAATTAAAAGTAATATTTTAGCTCCATACCAAGAAGCAACATATCCTGCAATAATTGGAGCTAAAAATGATCCCACCATTCCCAAACTCATAAATATTCCTGTCCAAACTCCTCTTTTCTCATCAATCATATCTTCAAAAGCACTTAAAACAACAACTGAAACGCAGGCAAAACCGATACCATCTAAAACTCTTGACATTAAAACTAAATCATGTCTTTGTGGGAATAAATAATATATAATGAAAAATAGTATCTGTGTTAAAATCCCAAATAATATCATCTTTTTTCTTCCAAACTCATCGGATAGTCTTCCAACTATTGGTGAGAACAAAAACATTGCAAAGGTAAATAATGCAAAAAAATAAGTTATTTCTGAAGTTGACCAATTGTTCTCTAAAAGTATTAATGAAAGAAATGGAACTGTTAAAAAAATTGCAAAAGACTGAACTAAATGAAAAGAAGAAAAAGCAAGTGCTTTTGGATTCTCTCTCATTAATTTTTTAATCATAGATAATTCTCAATGCTAAAGCATATAAAGATTTTTTCTTTATTTTAAGTAATGAAAGAAGAAAGTAATAGAAAATCAATTGTGTTTCTATCATCAAATTTAGTTAACATTGCAAAAATGTTTGCTGAGAATTATAAAAATTTTGATGTGTTTCTAGTACTTGATAGGAAATTTCCTAGTGAATTTGAAGATTTAGATAATTTCTACACATATATATTTGATAAAAATAAAGTTTTTCAAAAAAATAAAGAGAAGTATTTTGATTTTTTAGGAATTTTTATAGAAGAGTTTGAAGCAGATTTTATTATTTGTAATAATTTTACAAAGTTACTTCCTAAAAGTTTTATTGACTTTGTTAAATTTAGAAATTCACATACTCAAATTTTAAATATTCATAATGGAGATTTAAGAGAAGGAAAAGTTTTCAAAGGACTTAATTCAGAAATTAATGAATTTCTAGAAGATGAGGAGATTATTACAACTATTCATTTAATAGAAGATGAGAAAATGGATGAAGGAAAACAATTAAATTGGTCACATCCAACAACTCTAAAAGAATTAAAACAAAAGGGTCTTGCTCATAAAAAAGAAGATATTGTAAATTTTAGGCTTAGAAATGTAATTTTAAGTTATCATGAAAGAACTAAAGTTTTAAGACTCTTAAGAAAAACCCTAGAAGAATTAAGTTAGAAAAATACTTTTTAACTAGAGAAAGAATAAATATTAATTTAATATAAACAAAACAAAATAAGTTATAATAATAGAGTATGGAGTTTAAAAAAGAGTTTTGGATTAGGTTTGGACTTATTGTAAGTGGAGTTTTAATTATACTAATTGGGCTTTATAATCTTTGGGCAAATTTTTTCCCAATAATGCAAAATTTTATGGAAAATCAAATTTTAGATTTATCTTTTGACAAAAGTAAAATAATTTTATCTTTTGTCTTTATATTTTTTGGTTATTTAATTTATTTTTCGGGAAGAAATTGGACTAATGTATTTAAAGGATTAACAAATATTTTTGTTTCAACTGCAGTTTTATTATTTAGTATTGGTCTTATATTATTTGCTATAAATATAAGTAGTAATAATATTGTTGATTCTATACAACCCAGTGTTGATTATATGCTTGCAAATACTGTTGATGAAGTAATTGGAAATAATTTGGAGATTCTAAATGGAGAAAAAATTAGTGTATTATTATCAAACAATACTGAAGTTAAAAAAATTCAAATACAAAATCTATCTCTTAATGATATTAATTTAATATCAAAAAGTCTAAATTTTGAGAGTCTTTCTTTTGAACAAAAAGAATTTATTTCTAAGTTATTAATTTCTGAAACTTATAAAAAAATTAAAAAAGAAAACGGAAAATTTGTAGAAACTCCTATCCCTTTAAGTATACTAAATAAAGAAATTCAAAAATTAGGTATTGATTTAAGTTTGCTTGAAGTCGTTGATATTAGTATTTTTGAAAATTTATTTGAGATAGATAATGATGCTTATTTAAACATATTAGTTAGTGAAAATGAAATTTCAAAAGAATTAATTATTGGAAGTTTGAAGTTTGAAGACGTTGAATTAATATGGGAAAATTTGAATCTTGAAAGTAATATATCTGATGAATCTAAAGTTAAAATTACTGATATTTTATTAAGTGTTATGAAAAATGAATTTAATAAAAATCAATTAGGAGATATTGAAATACCTATCGCGAGTTTAGAAGGTGAAATACCTGAGGGTTATGATAAGATTTTTAATTATGATTTATTAAATGAAAATGTGAGTGTCAAACAAGATGAAATTAAAAGAATTAGAGAAGATTGTAAATCTCAAGATTTGAATTTATCTGAAGTTTGTAACGTAATTATTATGACTGAATACGATTATCTCTTGACAAATATTGATAATATTACAAGTTCAGCACAAATGGATGTACCAATTAATTTAAGTAGTTCTTTAGAAAATATTAATACTATAGAGAAGCTTGAAAATACAATTGATAAGAAAACTAATTCTTATATGAAATATTTCTTATTTGGTATTTTGTTCTATATTTTAGGAGTCTTATTTTACTATGCTCACTTTAAAATTTTCAAAAGAGAAATGATTTTATTACATATACCATATTATGTTTCAAAACATAGTTTGATGAATTTAATCCCAACTTTTTTAATTTTAGGAATTTTCATATATTTCATAACTTCAAATTTAGCACTTGAATTCATTTCAAATATATTAAACAATAGTGAAGTTGACATTGTTAGTGTAATTACTATTTTACCTATTTATGAACAATTAATTAGTCTACTTAATCTAGTTTTAATTATGTTTGGATGGTATTTGCTTATAAATTTTTTAATATATATTACATTTTATGTTTTTCTTAAGAAAGAAGTTGAGAAATTTGAAAAAATGAATTCTTAAATAAGGAGTTTAAATTATCACTTTACAATTAGTATAAACAAATAAATGCCCTAATTTCTGTTAATTTTATATGTTAGGTAAAGTTCTTACGACTCCTGTTGATGATTTGGTTGAATTGGTGAAAAATAATAATAACTGTTCAATTACTTTTTTAAAGAATACTTTAAATGTTCCTCAAGAGATTGTTGAGAGATGGATTGTAGTTCTTGATGAATATGATGTTATAAAAGTTCATTACAAAGGTTTTGAAGGATACTTGAGTATTACTGAATCTTCTAAGAAAGCAGCTGAAAAAGAAAAAATTAATGTTGAAAACTTAAAGGAAATTTTTATAGAAAAAGCAAAGAAAAAGAATTTAGATTACGAAAGAATGGCAAAATTATGGCCCTTATTTCTTAAAGAATATGAAACTGAGATTAAAGATTTATTTGAAGACAAAGCAAAAGATATGGGATATGAATCAACAAAAGTTAGTAAAGCTTGGGATAAATACAAATTGGAGTTGAGGGAGTTATAGATAATGGTAATAGATATTGATTCATTTTTAGAGGGTTATGAAAAAACTAAAAATACAAATTCAAAGTTAAAACCCAAAGCAGATAATTTAGATTTTCAAAAAGATGTAGAAGATAGGATTGCAAATGTTATAAAAGATGCTGGAAAAGAAGATTTTAAAGCTCTTTTACATATTTATTCTGAGTTAAAAAAATTTGATGAAGATCTACCTAAAAAACTATTAGGAATAAAAAAGACATCAGGAAGTGCACTTAAAAATATTGGAGATAGATATAGCGATGAGTTTTTAAAAAATATAACTTCAAATATGCAAAATCTAAGTAAGAATATCAGAGATAAGATATTTCAAATTGATAATGCTATATCTTCTGGAAATTTTACTCAAGCTATTTCATTGTATACAGAGGTTTTAAAAATTTTTAGAGCATTTCCTAAAGAATTTACTAAAGAAAAAATTGAATTAAACTTTGAAATTAGAAGAAGAGAAATTATGCTTAATGAAAAATTAGAAAGTATCAAAGAAGTCGAAATTAAAAGAATCAAAGAAACTATAAAAAAAGAAGTTGAAGAATTGAAGTCTGAGATTAAAAAGGATAATATCACCGTTATTGAAGATAAAGTTGAAAAGATAAATTATATTATAGATAAAGTTCCTAAAATCTTTTTTGTAGAATTAATCCAGGAGAGAATCTATGTTGCAAAAACTTTAATGAAAGTGGAAAAATATCTTGAAGAACAGTATATAGAAAAATTTGAAGA
Organism: uncultured Methanosarcinales archaeon; assembly: GCA_964351975.1. Classification (GTDB taxonomy): domain Archaea; phylum Nanobdellota; class Nanobdellia; order Woesearchaeales; family UBA583; genus UBA583. Next base: position 6,860 of record CAYGPK010000004.1, on the reverse strand, counting down.
AAAGAAAGAAATAGTTTACAAGTTATTTGATGATTTTCATAAATATTTTGTAAATAAAGATGTTAGTAATGCCCTTACAACTTATGATGAGATTCTAATTGAATTTGATAAAATTCCTGAAATTTTTATTGATAAGAAAATTGAGATATATAAACAAATCGGAAATATATTTGATTCCATTAACAATCTTCTTTTAACAAGTAATGTTAATTTATTTTTAGAATCTTATAATTCAAGTAAAATAATTCTTGAAGCTAGAGACTATGTTGAACATATTAAAAAAACAAACAGGTATGATATTAATATTCTTAGAGATTTAGCAGATAAATTAAACAAGGTTCCAAACACATTTAAATCTCAAAAAGATGAAATACTAAATGATATGAAAAGTCTTGTGAAGTTTAATGTTCAAGAAAAAAAAGAAAATAATCTTAATCACACACAAAATGAAAATCTAAATAGAAATTTTCAAAATAAACCACAATCTCAAAGTACTAATGAGAATCTAAAAAATAAAATAGATAATTCTAAATTGATTTTAGAGAATAAAAATAATAGTTCTAATTCAAATGTTAATAATGGGATTACTTCTGAAATAAATAATTATTATGAAAGATTAAAAAATACAAATGAACAAAAAGAAATATCAGTTTTATATAAAAAGATTACATTTTATTTAGAAATGCTTCATATTGATAACTCTGAAAAAAAAGTTATAATGGATAAAGTGAATAATTTGTTAAAGAGTAAAAATAAGAAATAAAATGAACAATATAAAAATTTCAAATAAAATTTTTAAACATTCAGCAAAGCTGAAAGTTACAACAATTCAAAATAGAATTCTTAATGAGTTTTTGAAAACTAATTTTTATGAGGTGTTATAAAAATGAACATTATCGATCAATACAATATTAAATTTGAAAATTCTAATATTCCTATTTTAATCTATAAAGATGATTTTGATTTTATTGCAACTTACGAAGTAGGAGTACTTGAAACTGCACCTTATACTAAATTTATTGTTGAGAAAATAAAAGAGGATTTGATTCGTGAAGGAATTTTTGATAAGGATGAAGATGAAGATTTTACTTATGAAAATATGAAAAAAGCATATATTGCAAAAGTTCAAGAACTTTTAAAATTTTATCTGCCAATGTTAAGCCTTGAAGAAAAAGATAAAATTGTAACTTATATTATTCAAAAAAGTTTAGATTTGGGTTTTGTTGATATTTTAATTTCTGATCCTAATTTAGAAGAAATTACAATTAATGGGTCTGAGGCTGTTGTTATGATTTATCATAGAAAAGAAGGTTGGCTTAAAACTAATTTAAAATTTTTATCTGATGAGGAAATTAAAAATATTGCTCTGCGTATTGCTCTTGAGAATAAGAAATTTTTCTCGAATTTAACTCCACTTCTTGATGCACATCTTAGAGGTGGACACAGAGTTAATGCGACACTTGATACAATTTCTAAAAAAGGAAGTACAATTACAATTCGTCGTTTCTCAGATAAACCTTGGACTGTATCTGATTTAATTACGAGTGGAACTTCATCATCTATTGCCCTTGCAATTATTTGGGTTGCAATGGAGAATGAGTTATCAATTATAGTTTCTGGTGGAACTGGTTCAGGTAAAACTTCATTTCTAAATGCGATTAGTTCATTTATCCCTGCAACTCAAAGAATTATTTCTGTTGAAGATACTAGAGAAATTAGATTGCCTGATTATGCTCATTGGGTTCCAATGGAAGCTAGAAATGCTAATCAAGAAGGTAAAGGAGAAGTTTCAATGCTTGATTTAATTGTTAATTCACTTCGTATGAGACCAGATAGGATTATTATTGGAGAAATTCGTAAGAAAAAAGAAGCTGAAGTTTTATTTGAAGCTATGAGAACAGGACATAGTGTTTATGGAACTTTTCACGCAAATACTGCTGAGGAAACAATTCTTCGTCTTTCAAATCAACCAATTGATATTCCTAAAATTTCTTTAAATGCTCTGGGATTAATTGTTGTTCAACACAGAGATCGTAAAACTGGAAAAAGAATTACTCTACAAATTGCAGAGGTTGATGGAGCTGGAGATCAAAGAGTAATTTTACAGTACAATCCTAAAACTAAAACTCACACATTTAGAAATAAACCTGATACACTACTAAAAAAACTTGAAGAATTTTATGGGGTTTCTGAGTCAGAATTTTATGAAACCATAAAAGAGCGTTCTATGATTTTAGATTATCTTTCTAAGTTAAATATTACTGATATTGATAGAGTTGGTAAAGTTATTAATATGTATTATACCGATAAAAATAAATTAGTTAACTTAATTAAAAATAAAATGAAACTTCAACTTCCAAATGAAAAAAAGAAATGATTGTTACAAATATTATTAGAGGAATTGTAAAACGAAATCCCCAATTAAAAAATAAAATTAAAAAAGCTAATAGTAAACAAACACCTTTTCAATACATTTACCAAACAATTACTATGACAATTATGAGTGCCATTGCATTTTTTATAATTGCATTTATGATTACTAAAAATAATTTATTATATCTTTCATTTGGAGTTCTCTTTGTTATTTTAATGATTCCATTTTTATATCGTTTCTGGTTTAGTTATATTGATGTTCAAATTAGAAAAACCGCGAGAGAATTAGATGGTGATTTACTTTTTGTTTCAGAGTATTTTTTAGTAAGTCTTGAGTCTGGTCTTCCCCTTGGTAATGCCATTCAAAATTTAAGTAGGTTAAAAAGACCAGGAGGTAGATTTTTTAAAAAAGTTTATACGGAATTTAATACTGGTAAGGACTTGGAACAAGCTCTTGAAGAGAGTGAAAGTTTTTGCGCCTCTGAGAGTATGAAAATTCTTTTAAAAAAACTAAAAGATAGTTTGAATATTGGAATTGATTTAAGAACAGTACTGGATAATTTTGTAGATGATGCATCTGAAAAAAAAATTATTGACATTAGGGCTTTTTCAAAAAAATTAAACCCTACAATTATGATGTATTTATTACTTGGAGTTGTGCTTCCATCTTTAGGTGTTACCTTTTTTATCTTAGCTGCAGCAATACTTGAAATGACATCTGAATTATTAAAAGTTGTTTTAATTTTTGTTTTTCTATTAATGTTTGGATTTCAATATATATCATATAGTATATTTAAATTTTCAAAGGCTACTTTATAAAAATGGAAAGATTAATTAATATGTTAAAAATGATTAGCAAAGATTACAAGGGATTGAGCAAAGCGAATGTCCCTTTGCCGTGTGAATGTTTGGCAAAAAGTTCATTTGAATTTTCAAAAGCAACTCTATAAAATTAAAAAATGTTAGGTCTAAAAAAACTTACAAAAGAAGAATTTGGGAAGATTCTATTACCTGAAAAAATATATACTCTACATTTTAAAAAGGAACTAGAGAATGTTTATTCTAAAATTTACTTTGACAATATTAATTATACTATAATTTCTAACTTATTTTTATTATCAACAATAATTGCATTAATTGCTTACTTATTTACATATCCCTATATCTATAGTTTTTTCTATAATTATTTTGTAAAAGGTTTTGGATGGAAAGTAGCTATTATATTTATTTCTTGGTTTTTGTATAGTTTAATATTTTATCTTGGTACAATTTTTGGATATTTTTTTTTCATTGATTCTAAAGTTAAAAAAAATGAAGTTGAAATTGAAGCTGACTTGCCTGAGTTTATTGATAATTTAGTTTCTAATTTGAAAGGAGGGATTTCTCTTGAAAAAGCTCTTATTCAATCAGTTCGAAAAGGGCAAGATGCATTAAAGGCCGAAGTTACTTTAATTAATGAAAAAATCATGACAGGAAAATCTGTTACTCAGGCACTTTATGAATTTAGAAAAAGGTATGATTCACCTATAATTAATCGTACTATATTTTTAATTGAAGAAGGAGTTAAAGGAGGAGGAAATCTATCAGCTCCACTAGAGAGAATTTCTGAAAATTTAAAAACTATCTATAATTTAGATGATGAAATCAAAGGAAATACTGGTGGATTCTCTGTTGTTATTAGAGTAATCACACTTGTTATTGCACCACTTCTTTTTGCTCTTGCAATTACACTTCTAACTTTTATTGGAAATTTATTTGCACTTATTTCTAAAGGAAATCAAGATGGTGGGTTTTCTTTTCTTTCTGCAATTGGGCCTGAATATGTTGATTATTTAATTGTTTTTTCTTATGCTATGCTTATTATGATTACTTTTTTTTCAAGTTTAATTACATCACAATTAAAGAATGAGAAAATTTATACAGCTCTTAAATATCTTCCAATTTATATACTAATTGTAATTATTTTGTTTAATACTTTTACAAGTGTTTTATTAGGATTTTTTGGAAATATCTTAAGTTTTTAAAATTTAAAAAAGTCTTTAGAATTTAATTATAGAATAATTTTTTAGGATTAAAAGTAATCTAAAATATACAAATAAAATTTAAAAAATAACAGCACACTTTTATTCATTAGCTAGAGATGAAAAATCTACAAGTAAAAATCAAAGATTTTTTAGCAAATTTTTCATTTATTCATTAGCTAGAGATGAAAAATTTATATAAGCAATTTCAGTTTGAAAAACCTATGGATATGAGAAAAAATAACAGGGGGCAAGCGGCAATCGAGTTTCTTATGACTTATGGTTGGATGCTTTTAGTAGTTCTTATTGTAGGAGCTTTGATTTTCAGTTTTGTAGACTTTGGTTCATTATTACCAAATAAACTAGATTTAACAAATAGTTTTAGAGGGGATGCACAAAGGCTTGTTGCATCAGCTAATTCTGACCAATTACAATTTGTAGTTAGATATGTGGGAGCGAGAGCTAATCAAATAGACTTAAATACATCACCACCTACCTTTACTGCAATAGGTGGGAAAAGTTGTGCCTTTGGTAATGTGACCGATGCGAGCGGAGTTGCCTTAGATGGCACTGGTCCAGTTACTTCAGTTTCATTTGTTAATGGACAAGAGAGTGTATTTACATTTCAATGTACTAATTTAATTGAATCGGATGTACTTGAAGGAGATTTAACAATTAAGTATAGTGATCCTCGTACATCAGCTTTAACTTTAGTAAGTAGTGGTAATATTAGGGTTACAATTACTGAATAAATATAATTTCAAATTTTATTTTTACCTAATTTATATTTTTAACAAATGAAAAAAAAATCTCAAAGCTCTTTAGAATTTTTACTTATTTTTGGAATTGGATTTTTCTTGATACTTCTTATGGGAGGTGTATTTTTTACTTTTTCAAGTGAAGCTAAACAAAATTTAGATAGAAAACAATTAACTAAAATAAGTAATGATATTATGACTAATATTGAAAATGTTTATTTTTTAGGTAATGGTAATAGAATCACAATGGATGTAAATATGCCTGAGGGAATTGAAAATATTACAATTCATCATTATAATGTTTCTGGAGATAGTTATGATTATCTTAATTTTAGTTTTTATCTCAATCAAAAATTTGTATCTGAAATTATTATTCCAAAAGAAACTTATATTAAATTTGATTGTAGTGATTGTAGTAAATTAAATGAAAATTTATCTTATTTTCCTATTTATGATATTAACCCGGGACCAAAAAGAATTAGATTTGAGAGTAAGGGAGATTATGTTGACGTTAACTTCATTAGAGAGTAAATTTTGTTATTATCTATGTTTATCTCCAACGCCAACTCTTTTACAATAATTTAATACAGGACACTTTGTACAATGTGGACTTACAGGCCTACATATACTTTGTCCAAAGGCAACAAGAAGTGAATTGTATCTTATCCAATGTTTTTTAGGAAGGATTTCTCTTAGTTTAAATTCTGTCTCATCTGGGTTTTTTGTTTTAATATAACCTAATCTATTTGAAATTCTATGAACATGTACATCAACACACATTGCAGGTATTCCATAACCCTCTGAGAGAACTAGATTCGCAGTTTTTCTGCCAACGCCTTCAAATGTTAAAAGAGTGTCAATATCTTTTGGCACAACTCCTTTAAATTCGTTTATTAGTTTTTCACAAATTTTTCTTATTTGTATAGTTTTTCTTTTATAAAATCCACAAGGGTAAATTGCTTTTTCTAATTGTTCATTTGTAATATTGTATATATCTTTAGGGTCGGTTAGAATTTGATATAATCTCTTTGATGCCTCAATTGTTACTTCATCTTTTGTTCGTAGAGATATTATTGTTGACATTAAAACCTTAAATGGATCTTTTTCTTGCATTGCAATTAAAGTTACAACTGGAACATCCCACAAAACAGATTGTGATTCTAGAATTGTGATAATGCGACCTATATTGAATTCTTTCATTTTATTTTATATTAAATCTAATATTAAAACTGCAGTTAATGGGTTGTTTAAATCTTTTAATATTGTTTTTTGTTTTTTAAAATCTAAAGTCTCAAATTCTAAATTATGATATAATGATTTTTCAATTTCTAAAATATATTTATTCTTGTTTGTGTAAATTCCTTTTGGAAAATGTTCAAAATATTTTTCGAATTTTTTAAATTCAGAATTAAACTTTTTATTTTTAGTTTCTTTTAAATCAATTAGATTTCTTAAGATTAAATTAAAATTTGTCTGAAAATCTTCTTGAGTGTAAATCTGAAATTCATTATTTGATTTGAATACTTTTACAAGGTTCTTTTTTTGGTTAAAATATCTATTGTAACCTAATTCTATTTTTCCTTTTAAATTTGTTAATTTGTCTGAGAACTTTACCAACTCATTTTCATTTAATAGAGTTATTAAATAATCAATAAAAAAAAGGAAATTATAATTTTGATTTTCATTAAAAATCTAAATATTATTTTCA